>NZ_VCHX02000044.1 GCF_005768555.2 Streptomyces sporangiiformans | reverse complement strand
GGTCCGGGCAGGGGCGGCGCGGGGCACTTTCCGGCCTGCCCTCCCCCGTCCGCGTCGCCCGTGTCAGACTCCGACGATGACCTCGGAGACGATCAACGCGGCGGCCGCGGGCACCTGGCGACTCGGTGACCCCTCGGACGACGAAGTCGCCCTGCTCGGCTGACGGTTGGGGACCAACACATCATGGGCGACAGCACTCTGTGGGTGGCGGCGCTGACGGCGGCGACCGCGGTACTCGCGAGCTGGGTGACCAGCCGCGGCACCGCCCGGGCGGCGCGCATCCAGGCGGACGCGGCCGCCGCGACCGTACGGACGGACCGGCTCCGGGCCGCCCGGCGCGCCGCGTACGTCGACGTCATCGAGCAGGCCCAGCGCATGGGCGACCTCTACTGGAAGGTGACCGACACGCACGAGATCAGCGACGCCGACGACCGCCTCCTCACCCTCAAGGATCTGCGGCTACGGCTCCGCGGCGAATACGCCGTGCTGCGTCAGCGCGTCTGGGTGGCGGACCTGGAGGGCCCGCCCGAGGTGGCCTCGGCCGCGGACCAGCTCCGGCGGTCGACCAGCGACAACTACCGGGCACTCGGGGCGATGATCGCCGGTGAGCCGGACGCGGCCGAACGGTTCGACGCCTGCTACAGGCCCTTCTGGGAGTCGGTCGTGCACTTCGTGGACACCGCTCGCAGCGCCCTCCACGAGACGCCTGTGTAAGGGCGACCCGCTGGTCCGCCGGTCCGGCGAGGTCAGTCGATGTGACGAGGTCAGTCGACCGGCGGTGTGCCGTGGGTGTGGAAGGACTCGATGGTCTTCAGTCCCCATGCCTGGCCCCTGGCCCGTTCGGCCTGGGTCCAGGTGATCAGCGGCCAGTCCGGCGCGAGGACCAGACGGGTGAGCGGGTTGCACAGCTCGATGCGGTTGCCGCCCGGCTCGTAGACGTAGAGGAAGAACGTCTGCTGGATGGCGTGCTTGTGCGGGCCCGTCTCGATGAACACGTCGCTGTCGAGGCACAGATCGGCGGCGCGCAGGATGTCCTCGCGGGTGTCGGTGGCGAACGCGATGTGGTGCAGACGACCGCTAGAGCCCGTCCAGTCCTCGGTGTAGACGACGTCGTACGACTTGTTGGTGAAGGTCAGCCACTGGGCGGCCACCTTCCCGCTGTCGAGGACGATCTGCTCGGTGGGGCGGGCGCCGAGCAGATCGCGGGTGAAGGTGGCGTTGGAATCGACGTCGGCGGCAAGGAAGTTGACGTGGTCCAGGCGGCGAACGCCCACTCCCTGGCCGGGTTTGGCCTGGGGCTGGTTCTTCAGGCCCGGCCTCAGCCCGGGCGGCGCCTCGTACCACTCGCTCTCCCAGTACAGGGCGAGTTCGTGGCCGTCGGGGTCGCTGGTGACGTACAGCGGACCTATGCCCGGCTCGTCCTCCACCCAGCGGCCCGCCCGGCCGGCGCTCTCCAACTCCTTGACCCGGCGCAGGAGGGCCTCCTCGCTGGAGGTGCGCAGGGCGGTGCGCCGTAGGCCGGAGGTGGAGTGGGCGGTCAGGGTCAGGCTGTGGTGCTCGTAGTCGTCCCAGGTCCGCAGGTGGACGGAGTCACCGGAGCGGCCGTTCTCGGTCAGGCCGAGGAGGGTGGTGAAGAACCAGACGCTGCGGTCCAGGTCCGGGGTCAGCAGTTCGACATGCCCGAGGTGGGCGATGTCTCCGAGTGGCGGAGCCATCATCGTCTCCTCAAGGGTGGCGTGCGGGGATCCGTCCAGGAATGGCGTGCGGGGAGCGGCGCGGTGTCGGTGGAGCGGGGGAAGACGGTGCCGTCGAAGATCTTCCGTGCGGTGCGTACGACCGCGGTTCGCCGGACCACCGGGGCGGCTCCCTCGGCGCCGTACTCGATGCTGGTCTCGATGTCGAGGAACCCGGTGGGGTGTTCGATGCGCAGCCGCGCCGCTCCCCCGCGCCCTACGTGCCCCTCGGGCAGACGGGCCACGTCCTGGCCGACTCCGCCCTCGATACGCAGTCCGGCGGCGACGCTCGCGGCTCCCAGGACGCCGATGGAGGTGTGGCAGCGGACCGGGATGAAGGTGCGGGTCATGACCGCGCCGCCGTGCAGGGGCGCCGCCAGCAGGCTGAGCTTGGGCACGGTGCTGCCTTCGACATCGCCGAGGCCCATCAAGTGGCCTGCTTCCAGCCGGATTTCGCGGAGCCGGCCGGCGAGGGCCGGATCTCCCTCCAGATCCCCGGGGTCCTCGTATCCGGTGACCTTCAGGGCGGAGGCGGCGATCAGTACGGTCGGTATGCCGTTGTCCACGCAGGTCACCGGCGCCCCGGCGAGGGCGTCACGGACCTTGCCGGTGGGCAGCAGCGGTCTGCGGCCCATCGGGAACTCGATCACCACGGGCGCGGCGGTCCCCGGCACACCGGATATTCCGGCGGAGCCGGTGTAGTCGACACGTCCGCCCGGGGTGGGGAAGGTCGCGATGGCGTGGTCCCCGGTGTTGAGCATGCGGATGCGCACGGACGTCCGTCCGTCCCCGGCGGCGAGCAGCCCGCGTTCGACGGCGAAGGGGCCCACCCCGGCTAGGAGGTTGCCGCAGTTCTGCCGGTCGGACACCTCGGCGGCGTCGACGCCGATCTGCAGGAACAGGTAGTCGACATCCGCCTCGGGGTCGGCCAAGGCGCCGACCACGGCCACTTTGCTTGTCAGGGGGTGCGCCCCGCCCAGACCGTCTATCTGGGTCGGGTCTGGACTGCCCATGACGCGTAGCAGCAGGTCGTCGCGCGAGGAGGGGTCGGCGGGCAGGTCCTCGGCCAGGAAGTAGGCGCCCTTGGAGGTGCCACCGCGCAGAAGCATGCAGCGCACCTCCTCGGGCGCGGTCACGGCCTCGGTCCGTTCCGCTGGTACTCCTCGTGCGACTGGTAGTGAACGCCCAGACGTACGAGCGTCTCGCGCAGCCCGTAGCGGTCGAGGCCCAACTGGCCCTCGGCGAAGGCGGCCCGGGACGCCTCTTCCTTCGCGGTGCGCGCCTCGGCCGCCTCCACGGCCTCGCCGGACCGCTCGCGGGGCACGTACATCACGCCGTCGTCGTCGGCGAGTACGACATCGCCGGGCCGGACGCACTGCCCGCCGATCACGACGGGCACGTTGACCGAGCCGGCCGTCGCCTTCACGGTGCCCTGTGCGCACACGGCCGCCGACCAGACGGGGAACCCCATGGCGCGCAGCTCGGCGGTGTCGCGCACCCCGGCGTCGATGACCAGACCGCGCACGCCCCGCCTTTGCAGTGCGGTGGCGAACAGTTCGCCGAACATGCCGTCCGTGGAGGGCGAGGTGGTGGTGACGACGAGCACGTCGCCCTCGCCGCACTGTTCCACCGCCGCATGGATCATGAGGTTGTCGCCGGGCCAGCTCAGCACCGTGACGGCGGTGCCGGCGATCCGCGCGCCCTGTTGGATGGGCCGCAGGCCGGGGCCGAGGCAGCCGGTGCGGCCCATCGCCTCGTGCACGGTGGCGACGCCGTATCCGGACAGGGCGGCCACGTCCTTCTCGGCGGCCTTGGGCGGGTTGGTGACGATCACACCGTTCATGCCAGTTCCTCCGTGACCTGTGGGTAGGGGCGCATGTATGCCTCGCCGTAAGTGGTGTGCGGCAGACCGAGGTTGGGGCCGGCGTTGCGCTTGAGCTGCACCCCGCGCCGCTTGGCCAGGTCGGTGTAGTAGTCCCACAGGTGCTGCTGCGCCGACAGGCACTCCATGGCCTTGCGCTTGGTCTCGAACACCTCGGTGATGTCCAGCAGCACCTCGGGGGTGAAGTCGCACATCTCGGGCTGGTGGGGTTCGAAGAAGAACACCGGCGGGGCCCCCAGCACGTCTCCGGGAGCGGGGTAGCCGATCGCCTGGGCCAGCACGCGCGCGTCCAGCGCCATGCGGGCCGCCGCCGGGTGGTCGCCGTTGTACGGGTCGGTGAGCGGGTGGGTGAGCACAATGCCGGGCTGGATCTCGCGGTAGATGCCCACCAGTTGGTCGGTCAGCTCGGGGGTGGCCAGGAGGGGGTAGTCGCCCGCGTCGAGGAAGCGCACCTCGGCTCCGAGTGTCGCGGCGGCCCGCTCGGCCTCGTCCCGTCGTATGCCTTTGATCTCCTCCAGCGACTTGCCCTCGCGCCAGGCCTTGGCGGACTCGCCGCGCTCCCCGTAGGTCAGGCACGCGATGGTCACCCGCTCACCCCGTGAGGCGGCCAGGGCGATGGCTCCGCCCGCCCGCCATACGAAGTCCCCGGCATGCGCGGTGATGACGAGCGTCGACCGTGGGGGTGCGGGCGCCTGATCGTGTGTCATGGCTGAAATCTCCTTACTGGACAGATCGTTTGGCCCAGCCCCCGGTCGGCGTCATGCGCGCAAGGCGTCGTCACTCGGCCCATGCGTCACCACTCGCCGATGCGTCACCACTCGCCCATGCGTCGTCATGCGCGCAATGCGTCGATCACGCTCGTGAGGTGGGCGCGGGCGGCCACTTCGGCCGCCTGCGGATCCCGGGCCCTGATCGCTTCGATCATGGCCAGGTGTTCACCCAGGGACCGCTGCGGACGCCCAGGCCTCAGCGCGAGCTGAAAACGGTGGCGCACCAGCTGTGCGTTGAGCCGCTCCAGCAGCTCCACGGCCACCTGCTGGCCGGAGAGTTCCCTGATCCGGGCGTGCAGTTCCTGGTTGAGCTCGGAGTAGGTCACCGGCTCACCGTCGGCGACCGCTTTCGTCATCGCCGTACCCACATCGGCCAGCCCGGCCAGCTGCTCGTCACTGGCCTCGACCGCCGCCTTGGCCGCGCACAGCCCTTCGAGGACCATGCGGCACTCGGTGATGGCCACCGCTTCCTCGACCGTCACCACCCGCACCCGTGATCCGCGGTTGCGGATCCGCTCGACCAGTCCCTCGGAGGCCAGATCGATCAGCGCGGCCCGGATGCTGGCACGGGTCACACCGAACTGCTCGGCGAGTTCGTTCTCCACGAGCCGCTGGGCGGGCGCCATCTCCCCACGCATGATCGCTTGCCGCAGCTGCACCAGCGCGTGCTGCTTGGCCTGCTCCCCGGTGCCCGGCCGGGCTTCCTCCGCCATCGTGCCCTCCCTGCGTGAGTGCCTGTCGAACGTAAATCCAGTCCAACAATATTGTCAACAATTTCGTTTCACATATTGCCGACAGATGAAGGGATGGCACGATTCCTTCTCGAACCCGCGATCCGTTCCCGGAGGGCTGTCAGCCGTGATCACTTTTCTGGAGGGCGCGCCGCCCATGGCGGCGGCCATCGACGCTCTCCGTACGAGCCTGCTCGACGGCCTCGACCCGGAGGCGGGCCCGCCCCGCACGATCATCCCGGTGCCCCACGGCCAGTTGTTGCTCATGCCGGCCAGTTGGGGCTCCTACGCCGGCGTCAAGGTGGCGACCGCGGCGCCGGACAACGCGGCACGGGGGCTGCCCCGAATCCAGGGCAACTACCTGCTGTTGGACGACGAGACGCTCACCCCGCTGGCGTTGCTGGACGGGATCGCGCTCACGTCCGTACGCACCGCCGCGGTATCGGCGGTGGCGGCCGACGCACTGGCGGAGCCGGATGCGAGCAGGCTCGTAGTGTTCGGTACGGGGCCGCAGGCACGCTCCCATCTCGAGGCCCTGCGGTGCGTCCGGCCGATCCAGGAGGTCGTGGTCGTCGGCCGGGACGCCGAACGCACCCGTGCGTTCGCCGAGGAATCCGGCGCGCGGGTGGGCGGCCCGGGCGACGTCGCGCACGCGGATCTCGTCGCGTGCTGCACCACGGCGCGCACCCCGCTGTTCGACGGTTCCCTGGTGCCCGAGTCCGCGACCGTGCTGGCTGTGGGATCACATGAGCCGGAGGCCCGGGAGGTCGACGAGACGGCCGTCGCCCGTTCCACGGTGGTGGTCGAGGCCGTCTCGGCCGCGCTGCGCGAGGCCGGCGACGTGATCCAGGCCGTGGAGGCGGGGGCCCTGGATCCCGGTGCGCTGGTGGGCCTCGCCGACTTGGTACGGGGCGGGCGCGAAGTCCCTCCGGGCCGACCGCGCTTCTTCAAGGGAGTCGGGATGGCCTGGCAGGACCTGGTGGTCGCCGCGGCTCACTTCGAGGCGACACGGGAGTGAAGCCCGCCCCTCGTTCTCGGGTGGCGTGGTACGCGGCCGAGAGAGCCGGAAGCATGTTCCCGGACCGGCCGGGGCTCAGGCCGTCCGGCTCAGGGGGATCTTGAGGGTGAAGGCCGTCGCGCCCGGTCGGCTGGTCAGTTCGACGGTGCCTCCGTGCGCCCGCAGCAGGGACCGTGCGACCGCGAGGCCGAGTCCGCTGCCGCCGCGGTCGCGGCTGCGGGCCTTGTCGATCCGGTAGAAGCGGTCGAAGACCCGGGCCTGGTCGGTCGCCGGAATACCCGGCCCGCTGTCGCCGACCCGCACCGTCGCCGTACCGGACGAGACGGACACGTCCAGCGACACCTTCGTGCCGGCCGGGGTGTGCACTCCGGCGTTGGTGAGCAGGTTGTCCAGCACCTGCCGGATGCGCAGGGGGTCCAGCCGCAGCCGTACCGGATCGGGGCCTGCCGTCACGGTCAGCGGGTGGTCCGGCCGGCTCGCGCGGAATGCGTCCGCCGCCTGGCGCACCAGTTCCACGAGGTCCGCGTCCTCCAGTCGCAGCGGCGCCTCCACCTCTGCGGCGTCCAGGCGGGCGAGCAGCAGCAGGTCGTCCAGCAGCACGCTCATCCTGGCGGCCTCGGCGCGCAGCCGTGCCAGATGTTTGTCCCGTTCCTCGGGCGAGTGGGCCGCCGCGTACTGGAACAGGTCCGCGTAGCCGCGCACGGACATCAGCGGTGTGCGCAGTTCGTGCGAGGCGTCCGCGACGAACCGGCGCAGCCGCTGCTCGGCCTCCGTGCGCACGGCGAGGGAGTCGTCAATGTGCTCCAGCATCGTATTGAACGCCGTACGGAGTTCCTCGACCTCCTGGCCGCCGTCCCTGCCGTCGGCACGCAGCGGCAGCCGCGCCGCCGATTCGGTCAGGTCGTGCGAGCTGATGCCTTGCGCGGTGTGCGCCATGTCGCTCAGCGGCTTCAGACCGCGCCGCAGCATCCTGCGGCCGAAGATCACCAGTGCGAGCAGCGCGAGTACGAACGTGACGACCTGGATCGTGATCAGCTGGCTGACGGTGTCCTCGATGTCGTCCATGGGCGCGGCGCTCACCAGGATCACCCCGGGTTCGACCTCGCAGGCGCGCAGCCGGTAGATGCCCGCGCCCTTGAGGTGCTCGGTGCGGAGGAGCTCCGAGTCCGAATCGGCCTGGGCACGGGCCAGTGCGGTGAACGTGTGGACATCCTTCGGCAAGTCGGCGGGGTCCTCGGGCGTGCGGAGCTCAGGTGTGCCGCCCGACACGTCGTACACGGCGTAGTACCAGCGGTAGTACTTCTTTCCCTCGAGCGTGCCGTGATCCGCGATGCTCTTTGACTGGGCGATCTGGGCGAGCATCAGCTGCTCGTTGAGCTGGGCCGACAGATAGTCCCGCATGTACGTCGTCAAGGCCGTGCCGACGACGGCGAACACGACCAGCGCCAGGGCGCCCAGACCAAGTGCCATCCGTGTGCCCAGCCGCATCCTGCGATAGGTCCGCCTCAGCCTGCCGATCACTCGGCGGCCTGCCGGATCACATACCCGAATCCCCGCACGGTGTGGATCAGCGGCTCGCCCGTGTCGTCGAGCTTGCGGCGCAGCCGGCTGATGACGAGTTCCACCACGTTGGAGCGGCCTCCGAAGCCGTACTCCCAGACATGATCGAGGATCTGTGCCTTGGTCAGTACGGTCGGCGACTTGCGCATCAGATAGCGCAGCACCTCATACTCGGTCGGCGTGAGCGTCAGCAACTTCTCGCCGCGGCGCACCTCGCGGGTGTCCTCATCCATCGTCAGGTCCGCCACCTTGAGCACGGACCGCTGGAACCCGGGGCCGACGCTGCGCCGCAACACGGTCCGCAGCCTGGCCATGAGTTCCTCCACCGCGAACGGCTTGACCAGATAGTCGTCGCCGCCCCGGGTGAGGCCCGCGACCCGGTCGGCGACGCCGTCGCGTGCGGTGAGGAACACGACGGGCACCATCGTCCCGGACAGCCGCAGCCGGTCGAGCACGCCGAACCCGTCCAGGTCGGGGAGCATCAGATCGAGCACCACGATGTCCGGCTGGAACTCGGCGGCCTGCCGCAGCGCCTCCTCGCCGGTGTACGCGGTGACCGCCTCCCAGCCCTCGTAGCGGGCGACCGTCGCGACGAGGTCGGCGATGGGCGGATCGTCGTCCACGACGAGGACTCGTACTTTTTCCACGTCCTCATACTGCTTCACGTGGTTGCCGGAGCCACACCCGCCTGCCCGCCGGGGCCGGATCGATAAAAACTTGAAAGTTGTGCGACAGGAAAACGACAGCTCCCACCGGAGAAGCTCGAGTCCCCAGGATCCGATCAAGGAGTTGCCGTCCGTGACGACTGTCCAACGTGTCCAGCCGCCACCCCCCACGGCGGTCCGCCCCAAAGTGGTGGCCCGCACCGGTCTGTACACCCTGCTGGCCGCGAACGTGGGCGTGGTGACCTTCTTCTTCGTCCAGGCCGGGTTCGGCGCGTCGAACGCCCTCATCGTGCTGGGGCGGCTCGCCGGGCTGTACGGCGCGCTGCTGATGGCCTTCCAGCTGCTGCTCGTCGCCCGGCTGCCGTGGTTCGACCGGCGCATCGGCATGGACCGCCTGACGTCCTGGCACCGCTGGGTCGGCTTCAGCCTGCTGTGGATGCTGCTCGCCCACGCCGTCTTCATCGTCTTCGGCTACGCACAGGCGTCGTCGATGGGCCCGGTGGACCAGCTGGTGGATCTCGCCGAGACCATCGAGGGCGTGCTGCGTGCCGTCGTCGCACTGGCGCTGATCATCGTGGTCGGCGTCGTCTCGGCACGGTACGCCCGGCGTCGGCTGGCGTATGAGACGTGGCACTTCATCCACCTCTACACCTACCTCGCGGTGGTGCTGGCGTTCACCCACCAGGTCGCGGTGGGTACGACCTTCACCGCCTCGTCCACCGCCAAGACGTACTGGTACATCCTCTGGGGCGTGGCGCTCACCTCGGTGTTCGTGGGCCGTCTCGCGCTGCCGCTGTGGCGGAACCTGCGGCACCGGCTGCGGGTGACGGCAGTGGTCCCCGAGTCCGACCACGTCGTCTCGATCTACATCAGCGGCCGCGACCTGGACCGGCTGCCCGCCCGCGCCGGTCAGTTCTTCCTCTGGCGGTTCCTGACCAAGGGCCGCTGGTGGCAGGCGAACCCGTTCTCGCTGTCGGCCGCCCCCGACGGGACACAGCTCCGGCTCACCGCGAAGATCGCCGGCGACGGTACCGCGGCCCTGCGACACCTCAAGGTGGGCACGCGGGTGTTCGCCGAGGGCCCCTACGGCGCCTTCACGACGCTGCACCGCACCCAGCCGGACACCCTCCTCATCGCGGGCGGCGTCGGCATCACCCCCGTCCGGGCCCTGCTGGAGGAACTCCACGGCCACGTCGTGCTCATCTACCGGGTCGCCACGGACCGGGACGCGGTGCTCTACGACGAGCTGGCACAGCTGGCCCACGCCAAGGGCGCCCAGCTGCATCTGGTCACCGGACCGGCCGCCCCGGACAAGCTGGCCCCGCACGAGCTCGCGCGGCTTGTGCCGGACGTCGCCGACCGGGACGTCTACGTCTGCGGACCGCCCGGCATGACGACCGCCGTGCTGCGCACCCTGCGCGAGCTCGGCGTGCCCAAGCCGCAGATTCACGCCGAGCGCTTCAGCCTGGCCGGATAAGGGGGACACCATGAAGCGAGCACTGCCTGTCCTGGCCCTGACCGTCGCGGCCCTGATCCCGCTGTGGCGCTACGCGCCGTCCAGCGGTACGACGGAGACCGCCGAGGCGGCCCCGTCGACGCCGACCCCGTCGGCTTCCTCTTCTTCCTCTTCTTCCTCGTCCTCTTCGTCAGGCTCCACCACCACGAAGACCGTCAAGGGCTCCACCGTCAACACCTCGAAGGGCGCCGTGCAGGTGGAGGTGACCTTCGAAGGGGACAAGATCAGCGCCGTACGGATGCTGCGGCAGCCGAACCACCCGCAGACCACGGCCGCCGTGCCGAAGCTGATATCGGCGACGCTGGAGGCGCAGAGCGCCGACGTCGACACGGTGTCCGGCGCCACGATCACCAGCGACGGGTACAAGGAGTCGCTCCAGGCCGCGATCGACGCGAAGGGCGCCTGACGTGCTGCGCGTCGAACATGTCATGGGCTTCCCCGTCTCGGTGCGCATCGACGACGGGGCGGCCGACCCGGCGGCCGCGGCGGAGGAGGTGTTCGCCTGGCTGCGTGAGGTCGACGCGCGGTTCAGCCCCTTCAAACCCGACAGCGAGGTCTGCCGGCTGGACCGGGGCGAGGTGCTCGCCGAGGACGTCAGCGCGGACCTGTCCGAGGTCCTCGAACTGTGCGAGCACTACCGCGTCGCGACCCGCGGCGCGTTCGACGTACGGCTGCCCGGCCGCGCCCTCGACCCCTGCGCGGTGGTGAAGGGCTGGTCGGTGCAGCGGGCGGCGGAGCTGCTCGCGAGGGCCGGCGCCACGAGGTTCTGTGTGAACGCCGGCGGCGACGTGGTCACCGCCGGCGGCCCGTGGCGGGTGGGCGTACGGCACCCGGAGCAGTCCGATCGGCTGTGCACGGTTCTGGAGGTCACCGACGGCGCCGTGGCGACCTCCGCGCGGTACGAACGGGGCGACCACATCGTGGACGGGCGCACCGGCCGTCCCGCCACCGGTCTGCTCAGCATGACCGTCGTGGCACGGTCGCTGACCGAGGCGGACGCTACGGCGACAGCGGCGTTCGCGATGGGCGCGGAGGGCATCGAATGGGCCGCCTCCCAGGACGGCTGCGAAGTGTTCGCCGTGGACGCCGAACGCCGGGTCCTGCGCACCCCGGGGCTTCCCGTCGCCGCGTGAGCCCTGCCGGAAGGGGACGGGGATCTTGTCGGCTGGGAGACGGGTTCGGCCCTACGGCTTGCTTCAGGTAGGGCCCCCGGTTCCGGGCGGCGCCGCGGCCATGGCGCGGCCCACTCCAGCGCGCCCCAGCCATGGCGCAGCCCGCATCCACCGCTTCCCGGTCGGCGTGCCCTCCCCGGTGAGGCACGCCGACCGTGGCGGATCACCCGTAGGTGATGTCCGAGGGGGTGTAGCGGCAGTGGGTGCCGTCCGGTCCGCTGCCCACCGTGGTCGGTTCGTCGCCGGTGTCGTTGCCCTGGAAGCGCCGGCACACCGAGATCTCCTTGGCGCTGCCGCCGACGAAGGTGATGCCGGACAGCGTGGCGGTGTCCCCGTAGTTGACGTTGACGCCGACCAACGCCTTGCCGGGGCCGGTCACCCGTACGTTGCTGACCACGACGTGGCGCTCGTACTGGGTCTCGCAGTTGCCGCACGAGCGGTAGAGCTTGCCGAAGTTCTCGACCTGGAAGTTCTTGATCGTCAGCGTGCCCGCGCCGTTGTGCTGCAGGACCTTGTCGTCCGCGTTCCGCGCACCGCCGCCCACGACGAGGTACCTGGCCGAGGCCGAGGTTCCCTTGAAGGTCGCCGCGTCCTCGCCGACGTCCTCCCACCACACGTTCCGCAACGTGCAGCTGCCCAAGCAGTGCACACCGTCGGCGGCCGGGGAGCCCAGGATGACGTTCTGCAGCACAGCGCCGTCGGCCAGCTCGAACAGCGGTCCCTGGTCCTCGTCCTGACCATCACTGCCCAGCGCGCCGGAGCCGGAGTAGCGCCGCAGGCCGCCGTCGTAACTGCCGGACACCTCGATGGTCGCCGACACCGTTCTGCCGGCGGTGGCCGTGGGCCATGCGCCGAGAGCGGTGCTGGTGGAAGGGGTGCGCGACGAAGGGTCCGAGGCCTTCGGGTTCTTGCTCTTGCTCGCGGCCTTCGACTTCGAGGGCGAGGCGGACGAGGATGTGGCGGACCGCGTCGCCGGGGACGGGGAGGACGGGGCCTTCGTGGACGACGGGGACGAACCGGTCACCGCCATCAGCTTCCAGCTTTTTCTGCTCGCCTGATCACAGGGGTTCTGCTGGGCAAGCCCGCCCCTGACGTTCAGGCACTGTCCGCTGGCGGCGTTGACCAGGTCGTACGCCTTGCCCGCGGGGCGCGGCTTCCATACCTGCGAGGGGCCTTTGCCGCAGGTCTGCTGCCGCACGGCCTTGCCGGCCGACGTCGACGTACTCTCCACTCCGGCACACCGGCCGCCGGCCACGGCCTTCACCGTGAAGCCGCCGCCGGATTCCGCCAGTTGCCACTGCTGCGCGGCGGCACCGTCGCAAGCCGCCGCGGCCGGCTGCGTATCGCTCGACGACGCGGTCAGGCACATACCGTCGGAGGCGTTCACCAGCCGGTAGGTTCCGGCCTCGGGCTCGGGTTCGGACGCGGAGGACGACACGAGTGCCCAGCCGGTGACGGCACCCCCGGCCAGGGCCACGGCCACCACGCCGATCAGCACGCTTCTTCGGCGCTTCCCGCCGCCGCGCCGCGCCCCGCGCCGAGCTGCTCTCTTACCCACGTCGTCGCTCTCGTTCAGAGGATCGGGTTACCCCTTGCCCCGTCTGTCGCCCTTGATCGCACGAAAGGTTGCCGTCAGCGCCCGCACGGAGCTGAGCCCGCACAGGGCTGAAGGGTTCTCGCACAGGGGACGGGCAGTGACACCGCCGATAACACTTTTCTCAGGGCCCATTCTCCGGAGGTGTTGTTCCGGCTGAGGCTGAGCACCCCGAGATCACCGTCGTCTGGGCTGACTCCGCCTACTCCGGCCCGCTGGGCGACTGGGCGACTGGGCGACTGGGCGACTGGGCGACTGGGCGACGAAGTACCCGTAACGCTTTTCGCGCCTCCGTCCAAGAACAAGTAAGGCTGTACGGCACCGCCCGGACGCACTGGGGGCTGGCACGATGAACCTCCATGAATGATCAGGAAACTGCGGAGGCTCAAGCTCTGCGCTTGGTGACGACCCGCTTCCCGCACGCTCTGGGCGCCATCCTCGGTGGCTCGGCCGCCCAGGGCCGCGCCACCTCGACCAGTGATCTGGACGTGGCCATCCTCGTACCGGATTCGGACAGCAGCCGCCGCGAGATCGTCCGCCATGACGGCCGCCCGGTCGAGTTGTTCTTGAACACCGTCGGAGATCTGCCCAATTTCTTCGAGTGGGACCGGGCCCGTCGCCGCGGGACCGTCCTGTTCATCTATGCCGAGGGCCTGCCCCTGACCGACCCACACGGGCATCTGGCCCGTGCCCGCGAGC
Source organism: Streptomyces sporangiiformans (assembly GCF_005768555.2). GTDB lineage: Bacteria > Actinomycetota > Actinomycetes > Streptomycetales > Streptomycetaceae > Streptomyces > Streptomyces sporangiiformans. The sequence continues at coordinate 75,608 of NZ_VCHX02000044.1, read as the reverse complement.
AGGCGCGAGCGATCCTCGCGGCCGGCCCACCCGCGCTGACGCCGGCGGAATGGGAGCACGGCCGTTACGTGCTCACCTGCTACCTGGACGACCTGATCGATACCTCGCCCGCTGATCGGTACGAGCAGCTGTCCATCGCCGACCACACCCTCCGCGAGGCGTCACACCTGCTCACTGCCCACCACAGTGCCTGGACGGGTATCGGCAAATGGCTTCCACGCAGACTGCTGAGTGCGGACCCGGAACGGGGCAAGTCTCTGTTGGACGGTCATCAGGCGGTCGCCGAACACGCCGGCCCCGTGCCGTTGGCGACTGCGGTGAAGCAGGTGCTCGACCTGCTCGGCGGACCGCTGAGGGAGGGGTACTCGCACCGCTGGCACACCTGAGTCGCCTGACGAGTCAACGGCCCTGCTTCCAAGCTTGCCTTGCCCAGCAGCCGGCACCACGACGTGCGGCCGGCCTCCGGCGCGCCCCGTGAGAGGCCTGCGCCGGCAGGGTTTCTTTACGGGACCGGTGCCGGGGCAGGCGGCGGTGCCGGTGGCTGCGGCTGGTGGGGCTGGGGCTCAGCCGGTGGCGGGGCAGGCTCCTCATGGGGTGGCGGCGGCTCAGCGGGCTGTTCACTGGGCTGGTCGCCAGGCGGCTGCTCGCCGGGCTGGTCGGCAGGCGGAGGCGGCTGCTCGTCCGCAGGCGGGGGCGGCTGGTCGCCCGGCTGCTCGCCGGGCTGGTCGCCGGGCTGGTCGCCGGGCTGGTCGCCGGGCTGGTCGCCGGGTTGTTCGCCGGGCTGGTCGCCAGGCGGAGGCGGCTGCTCGTCCGCAGGCGGGGGCGGCTGGTCGCCCGGCTGGTCGCCAGGCGGAGGCGGCTGCTCATCCGGCTGCTTCTCGCCCGGCACGCTCGGCGGTCTGTCTGGGGCGTCGCTGCCCCCGGTGTTGGCCAACGCCACGCCGACGCCCGCCGCCGCAGCCACCCCGAGGGAAATGAGAATCCCCTTCGGACCGCCGGGGATGCCTCGCAAAATGGCAGCTACGCCGGCTCTCCCGAGGTTCCAGAGAGCCCCCGCGGCGGTGCCGATCCCGGCCAAGGCGTTCCTGAGCGTGGGCCCCCACTGCGCCGGGTTCCTGAGCAGGTGCCAGCCGCTGCTGATCCCCCTGCCCACGGCGCTCGCCATCTGGGCCCCTGTGCTGGCCGTCTTGTCTGCGGCCCTCGTGAGGAACCGGCCGAGAGGGCTGTTCGCGACGCTCTGCCAGAGCGACGCCAGACGGCTCTGGCCGCCACCCTCGCTCACCTTCCGCCCGGCCGTGCCGAAAGCCTCAGCACCCTGGCCGGCGGCTTGGCGCACCGTCTGCAGGAGCTGCCGGTTGTTCAGCGCATTCTCGTGCCTTCCCTGCCAGCCGATCCTTCCCGGCGTGCCTTCGAGCCGCAGCAGCGCATCCCCTGCCTCCGCCCCGTTTTTGCTCCATAGCCTCACGGCATCCTGCAGGCCCTGCCGCTTCGCCGGGTCAGTGTCGGCCAGCTGCTCGAAAAATCTGACCTGCTTCCCGGCCCAATCGGCGAGTTGCTGGGCTCGGTGCATCTCTCGTTCGACGTGGGCGGACCAGCCGCCGGCGTGCCGGGCAGCGTAATCAAGGTTCTTGCCCAGTTGCCGCATTTGATCTGGGCTCAGCTGCCGCAGTTCCTCCTGGCTCAGAGACACCTTTTGCAGTTGCCCAATATTCAGGCTCAGTATTTCCTCCGGGGTCATGACGACTCCCTCGCTCAGCTCCGGGCCCCTCCCCGATACAACCGTTTCTTTTGTCCATTTATGCGGTATATTTCCACTGTTCACCTGGCCCATATCAGAGTCAAGAGGGGGCAGATCCGTGACCTGATGGGCCACGGAGAGCTTGGGAGGTGCGCAATGTCGGATCGCATGCAGTCCGGCATCCCGGGCGGCGGGAGCCCTGATCGACCCGACCGCGCCGGCCGAAGTCGACTGACCCGGGAACGCGTGCTGAACACGGCGCTCGCCGTGGTGGACGAGGTGGGGCTGGCGAGCCTGAGCATGCGGAGAGTGGCCGACGAGCTCGGGGTCGAACCCATGGCGCTCTATCGGTACACCCCCAGCAAGGACGACCTCCTCGACGGCCTGGTCGAAACGCTCTTCCTCGCGCTCGACCAAGCCCTCGCCGACGGCGACTACGCCATACCGCCGAGCCGCCCCGGCACTCCGGAATGGCGGGCGGACCTGCACAAGACTGCGACCGCGATGTACCGGGTCGCCCTCGCCCACCCCCACGTCGTCCCCCTGGTGGCCACCCGCCCCCTGACCGTTCCCCTGACCCGCCGGCCCCAAGGCGTGCTCCGCAGCCACGAACGCCTGCTGGCCCTCCTGCACTCCGCCGGCCTGGAGGACCGGACCGCCCTCACCGTGTACCGGACGTTCCTGTCCTGGGTGCTGGGCTACATCGTGATCGAACTGCGGCAGATCGTGGACGACCCGGACGAGCCCGAACCCGCCATCCGCCTCGGCCTCCACCGCCTGCCCGCCAGCGACTTTCCCCGCCTGCGCGCCCTCGGCCCTGCCCTGGCAACGCCCGCGGGCGAACAACAACTCACCGCGGGCATAGACGCCCTCCTCGACCACCTCGTCCCGCAGACGTGAACCGTCCGGCGTCGAGGCCATTGCCACAAGGCCGGCGCTAACCATGGGGACGATCGTCCGGCTGAAGCCCCATGGAGCCTCCCGCCGAGAGGCGACCGCCCTCCGCACGTCACCACCTGGAAACCTCAAAGCCCCGGCTGGTCTCCCCCGTCCAGCCGGGGCTTTGAACTGTCTGCACCGTTCCGACCGGCCCGTCCCCGCCTCCGGGCGGCCGTGGCTGACGGGGGAGCGTGACCGTGATGGACTCGTTGGGGCAACGGCTGAGCGCCTCGGAGAGCGCGGCTTCCTCACTCGGGTCGACGGCGAGCTGGTAGCGGGTCCTGTCGGCGTGCGGCATCAGCGGACCGCTTGCCTGCCAAAGCACAGAGAACCGCCGGAACCAGCGAACTGACAGTTCTCGGGTGGACCAGCACCTTCAAGGGGCCGCATACCGGCGCACCTGGGGCGCATATTCCTGAGGGCGGCCAAGCTGCCTGCTGACACGGGGTTCGACTACGATCACCTGCGGAAATGGCTTCGCGAACGAGGCATCCGTCATCGGATCGCCCGCAAGGGCATCGAGTCGTCACAACGCCTTGGCCGACATCGCTGGGTGGTCGAACGCACAGTGTCGTCTACCGGATGCCGTCGCCCGCATCGCCGCTACGAACGCAAGTCCGAGCACTTCCTCGCCTTCGCCGCCATCGCGGCGACCTTCGTCTGCCACCGTCGCCTGGTCGGGTAGCTGCGGGCCGACGGGAGAGCCATGGTCAGCTGCCCTCCCGCCGATTGTCACAACCGTCCGTCATGCTCTGCGGCATGAACGAGAACGCCTTTTGGCAGCTCATCGACGACTGCACACCGTCCACGCCCGACCCCTACGCCGAGCAACTGGCCGCAGCACTGACGGACCGTCTGGCCGCCGGACGGCCAGCGGTGGTCATCGGGTTTGCCGAACAACTGTCATGGGCGCTCTACCGGCTGGATCGCAAGGAGTACGGGCACGACCTGTCGAGCGACAGCTTCCTCTACACCCGCGCAGCCGTCGTGGCCGCCGGCCGTGAAGTATACGAATCAGTACTCCGCGATCCGCAGCTCTTCACCCCCTACGCCGCAGATCTGATCTGGGCGGAGGGGCTGCTCTACGTCCCAGACGAGGCATACCGGCGCATCACCGGCGAGGCGTGGGACCGCAGTACCCGCTACTCCTACGAGTCCTACTCGAACACCGCCGGATGGGCCGACGCATAGCCCCTACAGCCTCAAGCACACCAAAGAACGAGGTCTTGGTCGTCACGGAAGAGCGGGCAGAACCTGACAGTTGGCCAGTGAGTGCTTCATTTGGCCGATTCGGCGCTCAGCCTGTCGGTGCCTGCCTGGGGATCATGTTCGTCTCGACCCGGATCAGGAGGGGCATGCGGTGAGCCTCGAAGACCTGCTGCAGCAGGCGATGCATATACATGATCTGTACGACGAGCTGAATGTGCAGGAGCGGGGCCGGGTGTGGACGCGGGAGGAGTTCATGCTCGGCTTCGTAGGCGATGTCGGAGATCTGGCCAAGCTGGTGATGGCCGAGGAGGGCGCCCGGGAGATGCCGGGCGGGCGGGCGGCGCTGGAGCACGAGCTCGCGGACTGCCTGTGGTCGGTGCTCATCCTGGCCCACCGCTACGACGTCGATCTGGAAGCGGCGTTCCGCCGCACCATGGCGGAACTTGACAGGACGATCAGCACCAGGCTCCCGCGGGACGGCAAGCCGTTGTGACAACAGGTCCAACCGCGGCCAGTGCCACCCCGCGAGGCGATCACCGGCGGCAGCACCGCGAACAGGGCAGATACGCAGAGCCAACGGTGCAGAAAACGTAAAGGCAGCAACCCTTGCCGCTGCCCGACCGCTCCAGACACACATGAACAAGATCATGTCCCGCACCGGGGTGCCCAGCCGGCCGGCGGCGCGGTTGGCGTGGTTCCGGGCGAGGGGTCGGAGCGTATGCTCTGCGGCCCCGGGCCGGGGGCTCGGGCTCAGCACGAGGCGGGGAACATGTACGTGAACATGCGCATGCTCAAGGTCAACGCGGTGCTCGCCGTGCTCCTGCTCTGGTTCGTCTCGGTGGTGGCCCTACGCGCCGTGATCGACTCCGGTAAGACCTGGACCTACGACAAGGTCTTCACCGACACGGGCACGCTGTCCGCCGTGATCGCGACCGCCGACGACGACACATGGGCGGCGGGCGACGGCCTCCTCCTGCACGACGACGGCACTGGGTGGCAGCACCGCCCCATGCCGGCTTCGCTCGGCGCCAGAGTCTTCGACCATGTGCGCTTCGACGCCGTGGACTCCGGCGGCTTCCTGTTCACGGCAAGCCTGGACGAGGGGAACGTGTCACGGATGGCCCGCTGGGACGGCACGCGCTGGACGGCACTGCCCGAGCTCCCCGCCGGCCACCGGGCCAGTGATGTGCGGGCATTCGCCGCGGACGACATCTGGGTCCTCGACGGCGAGACCGGGGCGTACCACTGGGACGGCACCGGCTGGAGGGCCATGGACCTGCCCGTCACCGTCACCGCACTCGACGGCGTCGCGTCCGACGACCTGTGGGCGGTGGGCTACCACCACCCCGATGGTTTCGACGAGGACCTGGGTCAGAAGGGTGCCCAGCCCGCCACCATGCACTGGGACGGCCGCGCCTGGAAGACCGTACGGACGCCGGAGTACCACTACACCGTCCCGGCACCCGAGGAGCTCGCCTACTTCACCGAGGTCGTCGCGCTGGCGAAGGACGACGTCCGCGTCTACGGCGACCACACCTCCATCAGCGAGGACGACGAACCCGACCCCCCTCCGGAGGACATCCGGCGGCGCCGGAACGGCACCCGATGGATCACGCTGCCGAACTCCGAGGGAGCATGCGGCGACCGCGGCGCCTGGGTCGACGACGGTAAGCGTGGGGCGGTCCTCAGTGCCAGCCGATACCTCACCGCGGACGGGCTGTGCGAAGAAATCGCGCAGTCAAAGCCGCCGAGCATCGACGGGATCGATTCCGACTCACAGCAGTCGCTCCGGCTGAACGCCATCACGGCGGTCCCGGGCACCGACAAGATAATCGGCGTCGGCACCGTCGGAGACTCCTTGGTCATCGTCAGCCTGAAGCGCTGAACGCCGCCCCGCCGCTATGGCACCGCGCGGACGATGGCCTGGGACCGCATCCACCCGGGCGCGGGGGCGGGCAGCGCACTCGCCTGGCTCGGCGAACAAGCAGGGGCAGCCCTACGCCTCCACGCACAGGCGCGCGACGAGTTCGTACCAGCCGGCCTCCAGGCGTTCCATGGTCATCTCCCGCTGCGCCAGCAGGTGTTCGACGAGGGTGATCTCAAGACTCCCGAGCAGGGTGTGCGCCACGAGCGCCGTGTCGACGTCGGCTCTCAACTGCCGTAGCAGCAGCGCGACATGACCGACCCTGAGGTGATAGGCCGGGGAGCCGAAATGACGGCGCAGATCCGCGTTGGCGGCCAAATAGAGGTCGCGGTTGGCCTGTTCGTGACGCATGACGGCCGGGCCGAAGGCGCGCAGCCGCTCGGCGGCGGGGGCGTCCGGCCCCAGCGGCGGCGGACCGGTCAGGAAGGCGGCCTGGAGCTGCTGCTCATGGTGGTCCAGGAGCGCCAGCATGAGTCCGGCGCGGTCGCCGAACCGCCGGAAGACGGTGCCCTTGCCGACCTGGGCGGCGCAGGCCACGGCCTCCATGGTCACGTTCGCGGCACCGCGCTCGGTGGCGAGCTTGGCGGCCACCTCCAGCAGGCGCGTACGGTTGCGCGCGGCGTCGGCTCGCAGCCGGGGCTGCTCCTCCGGTGCGCAGAGTGTGAGATCCACTCGACGGGAGACGTCGTGCACGGCGGCAGAAGGCGGGAACGGCTCGGTCATGCCTTCAGCGTAGCCTCCCGGGAATAGATATGGACCGCGGTCCGCTTAGCTGGTACAAATGAAACCGGACCACGGTCCGGTTCCTCATCGCACGTTCCACCTGGGAGTACCGCTCATGTCTGTACGTATCCTCGCGCTCGTCGGCAGCCTTCGCGCCGGTTCCCACAACCGTCAGCTCGCCGAGGCGGCCGTCAAGCACGCCCCCGCCGACGTAGAGGTCGAGCTCTTCGAAGGACTGGCCGATGTGCCGTTCTACAACGAGGACGTCGACGTCGAGGGCAGCGTGCCCGAGGCCGCCGTCCGGCTGCGCGCGGTGGCCGGACAGGTCGACGCGTTCCTGCTGTTCTCGCCGGAGTACAACGGCACCATGCCGGCCGTGCTGAAGAACGCGATCGACTGGCTGTCCCGCCCGTTCGGCGCCGGCGCCGTATCCGGCAAGCCGGTGGCCGTGGTCGGCACCGCGTTCGGTCAGTACGGCGGCGTCTGGGCGCAGGACGACGCCCGCAAGTCCATCGGCATCGCCGGCGCCACCGTGCTGGAGGACGTCAAGCTGTCCATCCCCGGCTCGGTCACCCGCTTCGCCGAGACCCACCCCGGCGACGACCACGAGGTGGTCGCCGGTCTGACCGAGGTCATCAAGCAGCTCACCTCCCAGACCGCGACCGCCGCGGCCTGACGAGCGCACCGCCGCGGCCTGACGGCGTCACCTGTCGGTGGCGTGACAAGGAAGCTTCACGCCACCGACGGGTACGACGCGGTCCGGGGAGGCCATGCGCCGACCGACACGAGTCGCGTCACCGGTCCTGGAGTTCGTCGACTCGGACGGTGCCGCCCGTGGTGACGGACCGGATGGCGGCGAGGGCGATGGACAGGGCGGCGCGTGCGTCCTCGCCGGTGACGGAGGGGGTGCGCCCGGTGCGGACACTGTCGGCGAAGTCGGCGAGTTCGGCCACGTAGGCGTCGTGAAAGAGGTGCTGGTCGTAGGTGACGGACTCGGCGGCGACACCGTCCGGGCCGTATGCGGTCAGGTGGGTGCGGCGGACGTCACCCATGGTGAGCATCCCGGCAGAGCCGAAGACCTCGGCGCGAACGTCGTAGCCATAGACGGCCTGGAAGCTGGCCTCGGCGGTGGCGAGGGCGCCGTTGTCGAAGCGGACGGTGACGACGGCGGTGTCAAGCAGGCCGCGGTCCTTGAAGTCGGGGCGGACCAGGGCGTCCGCCGTCGCGAAGACCTCGACGGGCTCGGCACCGGGGTTGAGGTGGCGCAGGACGTCGAAGTCGTGGATGAGGGTCTCCAGGAAGATCGTCCACGGCGCTATGCGGGCCGGATCAGCCAGTTGGGGATCGCGAGTGAGCGAACGCAGCAGCTGCGGTGTGCCGATGCCGCCGGCGGCGACCTTCGCGTGGGCGGCCCGGAAACCCGCGTCGTAGCGGCGGTTGAAGCCCACTTGGAGCGGCACGCCCGCCTCGGCGGCGGAGGCGATGGCGCGGTCGGCCTCGGCGAGGGTGACGGCCATGGGTTTCTCGCAGTAGACCGCCTTGCCCGCCCCGGCCGCCGCCTCGACGAGGCCCGCGTGGGTACGGGCCGGGGTGGCGATCACCACCGCGTCGATCCGCGGGTCGGCGAGCAGTTCACCGATGTCCGTGCAGGCGGTGGCGCAGCCGAGCCGGTCGCCCAGGCTCCGCGCGGCGCCGGGGGCAGGGTCGGCGAGCGCGGCGAGCCGGACGCCCGGAAGCCGGTGGGCGAGGGTCTCGGCGTGGAACGAACCCATCCGTCCGACGCCGATGAGGCCGACGGCAAGAGGCTGCTGGGTGGTCATACCGGGTTCTCCGTACGTCGTCGTCAGAGGTCGTCAGGATCGTCAGATGCAGTCGGTCATGCTCAGGGGTCCCCAGAGGGCGAAAGCAGGCGTCGCCCGAGGGTGAAGCAGGAGTCCGCCGGCGGGTGAAGCAGGAGTCGCCGGCGGGTGAAAGCAGGGGCCCTCAGAGGGTGAAGGCGGAGCGGAAGCGCTCCAGGGCGAGCTCGCTGTCGCCGGAGGCCCACGCCTCCATCGCGACCGTGCCCTCGTATCCCAGGTCCGCCAGGGCGCGGGCGACGGCGGGGTAGTTGATCTCCCCGGTTCCGGGTTCCCGGCGGCCGGGTACGTCGGCCACCTGGATCTCGCCGATCAGACCCAGGGCATGGGCCCTGCGGAGCAGCTCGATCAGATTCCCCTCGCCGATCTGGGCGTGGTACAGATCCAGATTCATCCGCAGCCCGGGCCGGTTCACGGCCGCGACCAGGGCCAGGGTGTCGGCGGCCGTCGCGAACGGCACACCGGGGTGGTCGACGGCCGTGTTGAGGTTCTCCAGCGTGAAGACCACCCCGGCGCTCTCCCCCAGGTCGGCGAGGCGGGTGAGCGTGCGGTGGGCGGCGATCCACATCTCTCCGGTGGCCTCACCGGTCACCGGCACCACCGGCAGGCCCTCGCCGTCCAGTCCGGTGCCGTGCAGGTTCAGCCGGGGGCAGCCCAGTTGCTCGGCCGCCTGGAGCGACTGCTCGGCGGTGCGCAGGAGTTCGGCCGCCCCCTCCTCGTCGGTCAGACTGCCGCGGATGTAACCGGTCATGGAGGAGAAATCGGCCGGGGTCCGGGCCAGAGCGTCGAGGTCGTGCCGGGTCCAGTCCCAGATCTCGACCTGGAAGCCGGCGTCGTGAATACGCCGTGCTCGCTCGTCGATCGGCAGGTCCAGGAACACCATCTCGGCGCAGACCGCCAGTGCGTACATGGCCACGCACCCTTTCTCCGTAATCTCGAGCTAGAACGTTCTAGGGATGGACTAGAACGTTCTAGCATCATCTGCGGAGCAGCAGTACGCCAGCCGTCACCCGCACCTGTCAAGGCCCCGGCCGACCGTGAAGGCTAGAACGTTCTACAATCGGCTCCCAGCAGACGACCCCGACCAGGGAGGACAGGGTGCCGGCGACCCCAGCGGTCCCCGACGGAAAGCGGCCGACACTCGCAGACGTGGCGGCGCGGGCGGGCGTGTCCACGGCGCTGGCCTCCATCGTGATGCGCGGCACGAAGGGCGCCGGCGCCGCCACCCGTGAGCGTGTCCTCGAGGCCGCGCGGGAGATCGGTTACCGTCCGGATGCCCGGGCGCGGCTGCTGCGCAGCCACCGTTCCCAGCTCCTCGGGGTGCAGTTCGGCCTCCAGCATCCGTTCCACTCCGACCTGCTGGAGAGCATCTACGCGGCGGCCGAACCGGCCGGGTACCAGATCGCACTGAGCGCCGTGGCCGCCGGGCGCGGCGAGCAGCGCGCCGTCGAGACGCTGCTCGCCGACCGTTGCGAGGCGCTGATCCTGCTGGGTCCGCAGGTACCCGCCGCGCGACTGGCCGAACTTGCCGGGCAGTTGCCGGTCGTCTCCGTGGCCCGTCGGCTGCGGCCGTCCATCCCGGGCCTGGAGGTCGTACGGACCGCCGACGACGAGGGAGCCCGCCAGGCGGTGGACCACCTCGTCGCTCTGGGCCACCGCGACATCGCCCACATCGACGGCGGCCGGGCACCGGGCGCAGCCGACCGGCGCCGTGGCTACCGCACCGCCATGAACCGCCACGGCCTGAGCGAACACATCCGCGTCCTCGCCGGCGGGCTGACCGAGGAGGACGGCGCCGCGGCCGCCCGGGGCCTGTCGGAGGCCCGCCCACGCCCCACCGCCGTACTGGCCTTCAACGACCGCTGCGCGACCGGCGTTCTCGACATCTTCCTCCGCTCCGGCGTCGCGGTCCCCGGCGACATCTCCGTCGTCGGCTTCGACGACAGCCATCTGGCCCGCCTGGCCCACATCGACCTCACCACCGTCGGACAGGACATCTCCCGCCTCGCCGGACTCGCCGTCAGCCGGGCTGTCGCACGCCTGGAGGGTGACAAGGACCCCGCCGGGGAACACGTCATCGCCCCCCGCCTCGTCGTCCGGGGAACGACGGCATCGCCCCACTGAACCCCGGACACCGACCGGACCCTCGCCCCGATACGAGGGGGCTGTAGTCATCACGGATTTCTGGACAATTCGGGGGAGATTTTGACACGGTGAGGCGCACCGGCCCGGCAATCGAACACGTGGCCGATGTTTCCTGGGGGTCCAGCCATGCCATCCGCCTGCCTCGCACCGGACGTCGCCGCCTTCTACCGCGCACAGAGTGTGTTCTCCGATCCCGGCGCCCTCGCCCCGCTCTACGCCGACCTGCCGGATGACCCGGCTCAACTCGCCCGTATGGCACGTGACCTGCTGATCCACCGCCTGGAGGGGCGGCAGTTCGGGTATGCCGTGCCGCAGGATCGCCTGCACCACGACGCCGAGACGCGCTACGTCGACGACATCCTGCGGATCATCTTCGAGCGGAACGGCGCCCCGCTGACTGAGCGGCGCGCGGCCGGTGACCGCTTCGTCGGCGTCTGCCGCGACTTCGCCCTGCTGTACTGCTCGTTCCTGCGCCACGCGGGCATACCCGCGCGCCTGCGGAGCGGGTTCGCCGACTACTTCGGCTCGGACGGGTTCCACGGCGACCACGCGGTGACCGAGTACTGGGACGACGAACGCGGCTGGGTGCTCGCCGATCCGCAGTTGACCGACCCGGTGATCTTCGGCACATGGAAGGGGGACTTCGACCCGATGGACGTGCCCCGCGACCGCTTCCTGGTCGCTGGCAAGGCGTGGCAGGCCATCCGGGCGGGCGACGCCGCCCCGGAGACCTTCGGGCTCCACCCGCCGGAGGAGGGGCCGATGTTCGGGGAGTGGTTCGTGGCGCAGGACATCCGGATCGACCTCGCCGCGCTGAACAAGGTCGAGACGCTGCTGTGGGACGTCTGGGGCATGGAAGCGGGCCGCGAGCGGGAGATGACGGACGCGATCCGCGAACGGTACGACCAGGCCTCGCTGGTGTCGGTCGACGACGTCTCCTTCGCCACGGCACGCAAGCTGTTCGCGGAGAACGACAGGCTGCGGACTCCGAAGACGGTGCGTTCGCTGGCGCCGTTCAACGGCCCGAGCGACGTCACCCTCCGGACTCTCCGGCCTGGCCGGTAAAGCGAGTTCGCGCCGAATCCGAAGAGCGGGCGGACCCGGTGAACCGGACGCCGCGGCGGCACGTACTGATGGAGGGCTTTCAACATGTTGGTGCCCTCGCGTTGGTGACGCGGTGTCAGGACGGTCGCACGGGAGCCATGGATGAGGCATGCACGACGGAACGTTCAGCGGTTCGCGCGGTTCGCCGCCATCGGCGGGCTGGTCTGCGGAGGGCTGATGGTGTCGCACGCCATGGCGAGCGAGACGCCGGACGATCCGACCGCGCCCGGCGCGGTGACCCGGGCCGCTGAGACGGGCCGCGGTCTCGTCTCCGAGCTGGGCACCACCCGTACGGCGGGCACCTGGATCGCGGAGGACGGAAGCCCGGTCGTCGCGGTCACCGATGAGGAGGCGGCGGCCGACGTACGCCGCGCGGGCGCCCGCGCCAAGATGGTGGACCACAACATGCGCGACCTCCGCTCCGCCAAGGACACCTTGAGCGACGCGCCCCGCGTCTCCGGCACCTCGTGGTCGATGGACTACAAGTCCAACCAGGTCGTCGTACGCGCGGACACCACCGTCTCCGCCGACGAGTGGGCACGGATGACCAAGCTCGCCGAGAGCATCGGCAAGTCCGTACGCATGGAACGCACCGAGGGCACGTTCACGCCCCGGCTGAACGGCGCCGCCGCGATGTTCGCCGGCGCCGGACGCTGCTCGGCGGGCTTCAACGTGACCGACGGAAAGACCAACTTCATTCTGACGGCGGGCCACTGCGGACCGACGGGCACCACCTGGTTCTCGGACCAACAGGGCAGAGAGCGGGTGGGGACGACCGTCGCCGGTGAGTTCCCCGGCAGCGACTTCTCCCTCGTGGAGTACCCCAGCGGGACCGCGCTCACTGGAGCCGACGTGGTGTCCGTCGGCAACGGCCAGGGCGTACGGATCACGGGGGCGGACGATCCGGCCGTCGGGCAGAAGGTCTTCCGCAGCGGGAGCACCACGGGCCTCCAGTCCGGCGAGGTGACCGGCCTCGACACGACGGTGAACTACCCGCAGGGCACGGTCAGCGGGTTGATCGAGACCACGGTGTGCGCCGAACCCGGCGACAGCGGCGGCCCCATGTTCGCCGATGGCCGGGCGCTGGGCGTCACCTCCGGAGGCAGCGGGGACTGCGACAGCGGTGGTACGACGTTCTTCCAGCCGATCACCAAGGCGCTGGACACGCTGGGCGTACAGCTGGCCACCGATCCCCAATCGGACGCCAAGGACACGCCCTCCGCCGGCGACGACGGCAACGGCGCGGCGGCACCGCCGGCCGGGTCGGGCGGCACAGGCCCGGGAGAGACGGTGCCCGGCGGCGGGCAGACGGACACGGCATCGTCGCCGTTCGACCAGGTCGCGGAGTACCGGAGCCTCGGGCCGGGACTGTTCGTCATCGCGGGAAGCCTGGTCGCGCTGGTGGCGATCAGGATCCGCTCGGAGCGGGGACGCAGGGCGTACCGCCAGCAGTACTCGCAGAGCTGGGGCTGACGCTGACAGCCGCCGTACATCCGTGCTCCCGCGTGCGTCACCGCACCCGTGCCGCCACCGCTGAGGCGTGAGCGGTTTACTGGGGGGATGACGCGTCCCAGCCCAGCGACCGAAGACCGCGCCCCCGTCGTCGTCAGTACGGCCGGCTCCTTCGCCCGGAGCGTGCTGGACGAGCGGCACCCAGCCCTCATCGAGCGCGTACGGCGGGCCACGCCGTACCCGCCCGAGCAGCAGCGCGCGCTCGACACCCTCCTGGAGGAGATCACCAAGGGGGAGATCGAGCGGCTGGACGACGACGCACCGGGCGCGGAGCGATGGCGCCACGAGCCGTTCTACGGGCAGCGCTGGCCGGACGTGCCGTTCCTGTGGGCGGAGAGCTTCTTCTACCGCAAACTCCTGGCCGCCCTGCGCTACTTCACGCCGGGCCCCTGGCAGGGCGTCGACCCCTTCGCGCCGTTCAAGAACGCCGAACTCGCGAGCACCAAGGTCGACGACGAACTGTCCGCACTCGACCGCCTCCCCGGGCTCCCGGTCGAGGAGCAGGACCGCACGCTGCTGCACTCCTCGCTCTGGGGCAACCGGGCCGACCTGGGATTCCAACTGTCCACGGGCACCGAGGGATTGGGCGAGCGCGTACCGGGACTGGTGACGGACGACTCCGCCGCGCTCTGGGAGATCCTGGCCGACGAGCGGTCCGGCACGGTCTGCCTGGTCGCCGACAACGCCGGGCCCGAGCTGCTCCCCGACCTCGTACTCGCCGACCATCTGCTGACCACGGGCCGGGCGACCTCCGTGGTCCTGCACCTCAAGCCGTATCCGTACTACGTCTCCGACGCCACCACCGCCGACGTCCTCGCCTGCCTGGACCGGCTGTCCACCGCCTCCGGATACGCCCGGGACATCGGTGAGCGGCTGCGGCACGCAATCACGAGCGGCCGCCTGATCCCGCGCACCCACCCGTTCTCCTGCGCACCACTCCCCTACGCGCACATGCCGGCCGACCTCCGCGACGACTTCGCGTCCGCCACCCTCACCGTCATGAAGGGCGATCTCAACTACCGTCGCCTCGTGGGCGACCGTCACTGGCCCGCCACCACGCCCTTCTCCGATGTCACCGCGTACTTCCCCGGCCCGGTGGCCGCCCTGCGCACGCTCAAGTCGGATGTCGTCACGGGGCTGACGCCCGACACCGTGGCGCGGCTGGACGCGGGTGCCGAATCCTGGCGCACGAGCGGCACGCACGCCCTGATCCAGGTCAGGGCGTGACGTTCCTGCCACGGGGCCCGCGAAGCGCCGTCACGAGCACCGCATAACATCACCGGTGATGAGCAGCCGAACGCCGCAGAGCGGACCGCGTGTCGCATGGAGCGCGGCGCTGTGGCCTGCCCTGGGCGTGCTGCTCGCGACACTGGCGATGTGCCTCGCGACAGGGGCGTACGAGCACGGGGAGCGGGCCGCCGCTCCCGTGGCCGGGGTGTCCGTCCCCGCCTCCTCGGCCGAGGAGCGGCTGGTCTCCCCCGGCGACGACCACGACAAGTGCTGCGGCAGACCGATCCGTGAGACACGTGCGGTGCTCCCCGTGGGGACGCAGCCGCTGCCCGCGGTCCTGCCCCGCGCACCGTTCGTGCCGCCGTCGGGCACCACTGCGCACCTGCTCGATCTGCCGTCCCCGCGCGGCGCTCCCGATCTCCATGTCCTCCAGGTGCAGCGGATCTAGACCGACGTCCGTTCAGCGACGTCCATCAGAGACTCCCTCACCCACCGCCGCACGGGATTCCCGTGCGGCGGGGACAAGGAACGTATCCGCATGAGCAAGACCAGTAAGAAGTCGGCCGCCGCGGCGCGCAAGGAGCGCATAGAGGAGATGCGGCGCGCGGAGAAGGCCCGCGAGCGCAGAAACCGCATCCTCACGATCACGATCAGCACGGTCATAGTCGCCGGGCTGGTCGGCTTCGGCGCGTACGCCCTCGACAGCGCCAACGACAAGGAGGAGGCGCAGAGCGCGGCGGCGAAGAAGCCCGTGAAGGGCGAGAAGTCCTGGGACGCGAAGAAGCTGAGCCAGAACCACGTCGCGAAGAGGGTGTCGTACCCGATGAACCCGCCGGTCGGCGGCGACCACCATCAGGCGTGGATGACCTGTGACGGCACGGTCTACACGAAGGCGATCCCGAACGAGAACGCGGTGCACTCCCTGGAGCACGGCGCAGTGTGGGTGACGTACAACAAGAAGGCGGCGGACGCGGATGTGAAGCGTCTCGCCGACAAGGTCGACAAGACGCCCTACACCCTGATGAGCCCGGTCGACGACCAGGCCGGGGCAATCACTCTGTCGGCCTGGGGCCACCAGCTCAGCGTGAAGAAGGCGTCCGATCCGCGGGTCGAGCAGTTCTTCACGAAGTACGTACAGGGCGCGCAGACCCCGGAGCCGGGAGCGGCCTGCACCAACGGGGTGACCGGGTAGTGCGGGAGCGGCGCCGGGCTCGTCCGCGAGTCCGGCGCCGCGGACGCGCGTTTTCTGGCAGGCTCGGCTCCGGACGCACGGTCCGGCGCCGGGCAGGAGGTCTGGGATGGAAACGCTCGACTCGCAGGATCCGCTGGCCCTCACGGTGACCGAGGCGATCCGCACCGGTGACCTGCCGACGCTCAGGCAGTGCCTCGCCGAACATCCCGGACTGGCCACTGCGCGGATCGTCGAACGGGACGGCGACGCTGCGGGGAGCCGGAGCCTGCTGCACATCCTCGCGGACTGGCCCGGTCATTTCCCGGGCGGTCCCGCGGTCGTCGCCGTCCTCGTGGCGGCCGGCGCGGACCCCAACGCCCGCTTCGACGGAGCCCACTGCGAGACCCCACTGCACTGGGCGGCGAGCAACAACGATGTCCTCGTGCTCGACGCTCTCCTCCAGGCGGGCGCCGACATCGAAGCCCCGGGCGCCGTCATCGGGGGCGGCACCCCGCTCGCCGACGCACGCGGCTTCGGCCAGTGGCGGACGGCGCACCGGCTCGTCGAGCTGGGCGCTAGGACGACGCTTCAAGATGCCGCGACACTGGGCCTGTCGGACCGGGTGAAGGTCTTCGTCGAAGGCCCCGAACCAGCGGACCACGGCGCCGTCACCCGTGCCTTCTGGGGCGCCTGCCACGGCGGCCAACTGGCCACCGCCGCATACCTTCTCGAGCACGGCGCGGATCTCGACTGGATCGGTTACGACAACCAGACCCCGCTCGACATCGCCCGCGCCGTGGATGCCGACGCCATGGTCCGATGGCTGCGCGACCGAGGCGCGAAGGGGCGCGCCGAACTGCCCTGCCCCCGAGGCACCGAGGCCGCCGTGAATCGGCAGGTGCCGTGGATCCGCAGGTGCCGGGGACCCACAGGTGCCGGGGGTGAGTCAGATGCCGGGCGACAGCAGCCAGGTCAGTACGAGCATCGTCTCCAGATGGAGTTCGGGGTCGGGACAGGTGCCGTCGGTCAACTGGCTGATCTGGCGCAGGCGGTAGCGGACCGTCTGCTCATGGACGTGGAGGCGTTCGGCGGTGAGGACGGCGTTGTCTCCGCAGCGGAGATAGACCAGCAGCGTTTCGAGAAGCGGTGTGCGGCGGCGGGGCGGGAGTGCGAGGAGCGGTCCGAGCAGGTTGGCCGCCGCGGCTTCCAGGAGGTCCCCCGACTGGAAAGCCGAGAGGACGGCCACTTGGTCGACGCAGCGCAGCGGCGCTTCGGCGGGCAGCGTCCCGCGCTCGACCAGGTCAAGGCCGCGCCGCGCCCAGCGCAGCGACACCGCGCCCCGGTCGACGGGCACCACGGGCCCGAGCACCGCGCCCTTGGCCTTCGGGAGCCAGCGCGGGCCGGGATCACGTGGGTCGGGCAGGATGAGGTACGGGGCGGCGGGGCTGCGGTCGGCGAGCACCTCGGGCGGCAGGACATGCATCTGCGGATGGTCCCCCGCCGGCAGGGCGAGCACGGCGAGGGTTCGGGGCAGCTGCCACCCGGCGGCCGAGGCCAGCTCGGTGAGCGGCTGTGACTCATGGCCGGCATCGGCCACCAGGGCGTCGCGCAGCCGGTCCCGCTGTACCTCCAGCGGGTCGCGGCTGCACTCGTCGGCGTATCCGCGCGAGGCCGCCGCGATGGCCGTACCGATCAGGTCGAAGGCGTCCTCGGTGAGGGTCGCCAGTACGGACTCCGGCCACTGCTCCCGGTACGCGTCCTCGATGAGACGGCGGCACGCCACCCGCCCTGCCAGGTCGAGCGCGTCTCTCAGCACGTCGAGGGGGCGGCCGAGGCGGCCGTGCTGGGCGCCGATGCGCTCGTACAGGGCGATGATCTCGGCGGTGGCGGCGGGTCCGGGCCGGGTCACGTCGTGGATCGAGACGAAACAGCTGACCGTCTGGTCGATGATCTGGCGCACCGAGTAGCCGTTCATGCCGTTGGCGGCGTTCGCGTAGTCCGGCAGCCCGGTGCGGACGGCCTCCTCCATCTCGTCGACGACGGCCGGCATCTGCCTCAGCAGCATCCGACGCATCTCGCCCGGGAGGGGCCCGGCGTCCTGTGGATTGGCGAGGGTCAAGGTGCCTCCCGTGGATTCCCGTGGGGCCCGACAAGCCTGCGGGACTCGTGTGACGTACGCCAGATTTCGCACGCGAGCGCACGGCGATACTGTCATGCGCCTTACACTCCAGACCACGACGACTGCCCCTCTCGTGCTAGCAAGGGAGTTGCCACGTGTCAGCTGCCGAGCCGTTCTTATCCAGGCGCCCCTGGCACGATCTGCCTCCGGCCCTCGCCCCGCTGCTGCGCAACCGGCTTCCGGATCTCACCACGGAGATGGTGCAGGCGATCCGCCACGAGGTTCGCGGCTACCGGCAGCCGATCGGCTCCGCCGTCGCGCGCGACCTCGCCGAGGCGGTCGGTCTGGCCGCCACCCAGTTCACCGAGCTGATCGAGGATCCGGACGCGCCACAGCACCACTATGTGCCGCGCTTCCGACGGCTGGGCAGGCTGGAGTACCTGAGTGGGCGCGGCATGGAAGGGCTGCAGGCCGCGTACCGGATCGGCGCCCGTGTGGCGTGCCGCCGCTACGCGGACGTGGCGCGGGGCGCGGCGCTGCCGGGGGACATCGCCGTCCCGCTGAGCGAGGCCGTGCTGACGCACATCCACGCGCTGGCCGGGGAGTCGGTGACGGGTTACGAGGCGGCGCGGGCCGGGACCACCGACGAGGTCCTGCGCAGCCGCCGTACGCTCGCGGCACGGCTGTTGGAGCGCCGCCACGATCCGCTCGCGGAACCGCTGCCTGACCTCGCCCGCAGGGCTGCCTGGCCGCTGCCGGAACAGATCCGTTGTGTGCTGCTGCCCGCCTCCGGCAAGGTGCCCGGTCTCGACGCGGACATCCTTCGGGTGAGCAGGGGCGGTGAGGTGCACCTGGTGGTGCCCGACGACAGGCTGTTGACGGTCTTCGAGGGCACCGGCGCGGCCGTGGGCCCGGCCGTACCGCCGACCGAGGCCTGGGTCTCGCTGCACTGCGCCCGGCTGGCGTGGCGTCTGGGACGGGTCAGCGCCGAGGATCACCTCTCGGAGCTGCACCTGCTGCACGGCTCCCCGATCGGAAGTCTCCTGGCGGATCAGGTACTTGAGCCGTTACGAGCCCTGCCGCGGGGCAAGGCCGAACGTCTGACGGAGACACTCGACGCGCTGCTGGCCTCCACCGGGCGTACGGCCCCCGAAGTCGCCACCGCGCTGGGCATCCATCCGCAGACGGCCCGCAACCGGCTGCGTCAGCTGTCCGCCCTGTACGGCGACCGGCTCGACGACCCGGCCTTCCGGTTCGACGCACAGCTGGCGCTGCGCAGCAGGTCACCGCGGCTTTCCGTACTCCCCTGACAAACTTCCGTACAGAATTCAGCAGTTGAGTCAGAAGCGATACTGAATACCCGTCAGCATGCTCTGGTCGCATGAGACATGCGAGCACCCGTAGCGCGAAACGAATCGGACTCCTCTCCGGCGCCGCCGCCCTGGCCGTGGGCGCGAGCCTCCTCCCCCACGAGGCACTGGCCGGCCCCGGGGACTACCAACGTGGCCCCGCGCCCACCGAGCAGTCCATCACCGCCGAGCGGGGCCCCTTCGCCACGGCCCAGACGACGGTCGACGGGCCGAACTTCAACAAGGGGACCGTCTACTACCCCATCGACACCAGCCAGGGCACCTTCGGGGCGGTGGCCATCAGCCCGGGATTCGTGTCACCGGAGGCCGTCGTCAGCTGGTACGGCCCCCGCCTCGCGTCCCAGGGCTTCGTCGTACTGACCCTGGAGACCAACTCCCTCGTCGACCAGCCCGACGACCGGGCGACCCAGTTGGTCAACGCGCTCGACTTCCTCGTCACGAACAGCTCCGTGAAGAACCGCATCGACCCCAACCGCCTTGCGGTGATGGGCCATTCGATGGGTGGGGGCGGTTCGCTCAAGGCGTCGGAGCTGCGTCCCTCGCTCAAGGCCGCCATCCCGCTCATGCCGTGGAACAACGACAAGACCTGGCAGGGCGACAGGGTACCCACGATGATCATCGGCGCCCAGAACGACGTCATCGCGTCGCCGGCTTCGCACTCGAAGGTCTTCTACGACAGCCTCACCGGCACGCCGGAGAAGGCGTACCTGGAGCTGCGGGGCGCGGACCACATGGTGGCCATCTCCCCCAACGTGACGATCGCGAAGTACAGCATCGCCTGGCTCAAGCGGTTCGTCGACGAGGACGTGCGCTACGAGCAGTTCCTCTGCCCGGCACCGGTACCGAACCAGCAGATCAGCGAGTACCGGAACACCTGCCCGACGGGGTAACTCCGCGCCCGCGCCGCCCCGTCGCCCTACGACCCGCCTCGCCCGAGTTCCGCGAGGCGGGTCAGGGCGGGCAGCGCGTCGGCGATCACCTGCCGTTCCTCGGGCGTGAGTTGGGCGAGAAGCGGGATCAGATGGCGGGTGCGGTCGTCATGGCGGGAGCGGCCGATCCTTCGGCCGGCCTCGGTGATGTGGACGAGGACGGCGCGCCCGTCGTCCGGGTCGGGGCGGCGCTCCACCAGCCCGTCCCGCTCGAGCCGGGTGACCAGCTGGGTGATGCCGGGCTGGCTGATCTGTTCGGTCCTGGTCAGGTCGGTCAGCCGCATCGGGCTGCCCCTGAACGCGAGGGTGTCCAGCACCGACAGCGTCGTGAACGGCAGCTTCTCCAGCGTGGGGAGCCGGATGTAGAAGCGGTTGAAGTTCTCGATCGCGGCGGTGAAGGCCTGCGCGTCCAAGCCGTCGTGGGGAGTGTTCGGAGTGTCGTTGTCGTCCACGGCCAGAAATATATCGCACACTTATTTAAATTGCTTATGCTGTGTCATGGAGCCGCCCCGTCGGCGACCGCGCGCCTGCCATGCGCGCGCCTGTCGACGGGGCACGTCACACCTCGTACGCGCAAGGAGAGGGACCCATGACTGTTCGTATCGGCATCAACGGCTTCGGGCGGATCGGCCGCAACGTCTTCCGTGCGGCAGCCGCCCGCGATGAGGACTTGGAGATCGTCGCGGTCAACGATCTCGGCGATGTGGCGACCATGGCCCATCTGCTGGCCTACGACTCGATCCTGGGCCGCTTCGCCGGCGAGGTCGTGGCCGAGCCCGGCGCGATCCGGGTCGGCGACACCGCCGTCAAGGTCCTGGCCGAGCGCGACCCCGCCGCTCTGCCGTGGGGCGATCTGGGCGTGGACGTGGTCATCGAGTCGACCGGCATCTTCACGGACGCGGCCACATCCCGCGCACACGTCGACGGCGGCGCGAAGAAGGTGATCATCGCCGCGCCGGCGAGCGGCGAGGACATCACGATCGTGCTCGGTGTGAACGAGGACGCCTACGACCCCGAGCGGCACACGATCATCTCCAACGCCTCGTGCACCACCAACTGCCTCGGCGTACTGGCCAAGGTGCTGCACGACGCCGTCGGCATCGACTCCGGGATGATGACCACCGTCCACGCCTACACCCAGGACCAGAACCTCCAGGACGCCCCGCACAAGGACCTGCGCCGAGCCCGCGCCGCGGCGCTCAACGTCGTCCCCACCTCCAGCGGCGCCGCCAAGGCCATCGGTCTGGTCCTGCCCGAACTCCAGGGCCGCCTCGACGCCTTCGCCCTGCGGGTGCCCGTGCCCACGGGCTCGGTCACGGACCTGACGGTCGCGACCAGCCGCCGCACGAGCGTGGAGGAGGTCAAGGAGGCATACGCCCAGGCCGCCGCCGGCCCGTACAAGGGCGTGCTCTCCTACACCGAGGCACCCCTCGTCAGCACCGACATCGTCACCGACCCCGCGTCCTGCGTCTTCGACGCCGGACTCACCCGCGTAGTGGGACCGCAGGTCAAGGTCGTCGGCTGGTACGACAACGAGTGGGGCTATGCCAACCGCCTCATCGACCTGTCACTCCTGGTCGGCAGCACGCTGTGACGTCGGCATCCTCCCGTCAGGACTGGGGCGGGCGGTCCCGACGCTCGGTGCCGAACTCGTCCTTGAGCCTGTCCTGGCCGGTGTCGACCTGACCGCCGTACCGGCCCTGGGTCTTGTCGTCCACGGTGTCGCCGGACTTGTCGATCCCCTTGCTCGTCCGGTCCTCGTGGCCCTTCAGCATGTTCTTGATCTTGTCCATCATGGACATGGGAGATCCTCCTGATCCGCTCGCCCCCCACTCGTCCAGGGTCACCGCAGGTGGGGGGATTCGCATCCCAGGCAGGATCCGGAGCACCCCGGGGGTCGGACCCGCGGGGCCCGGCCCTCGGTGGATGGGCCGGACCCTATGCCTCCGTACGGCACTCCGGGTGGCCCCAGCCGTCGTTGTTCTTGGCGATCGTCGTGCCCGCCGCGTACGGGCGGCCACAGCGGCAGCGGCCGGGGAACTTGGCCTTGAGGGTGCGGGCGGAGGAACCGGAGGCACGCTTACGCGGCGCCGCGGCCTTGCCGCCCGGTGAGGCCTTCTTCGCCGCGGGAGACGGCGGCGGCTCCGGCGACCCCTGCCCACTGCCGGCCGCCTCCTGGACGAAGGCGGCCTGGCTCGCCGCCCGGTCGGCGAAGTCGTTGAGCGGGTCGCCGCCGACCTGATGCGCGGGCACATAACGGAAGTCCACCGAGCGGCCCTCCAGCAGCTCGTCGATCCGTACGACGAGCTCCTGGTTGGCCACCGGCTTGCCGGCCGCCGTCTTCCAGCCCTTGCGCTTCCACCCGGGCAGCCAGCTCGTGACGGCCTTCATCGCGTACTGGGAGTCCATCCGGATCTCCAGCGGCACGTCCGCCGCCACGGCCGTCAACAGCCGTTCCAGTGCCGTGAGTTCGGCGACGTTGTTGGTCGCCGTGCCGAGCGGCCCGGCCTCCCACTCGACGGGAGTCCCCGTCCCGTCGGCGATGACCCAGGCCCAGCCGGCGGGCCCGGGGTTTCCTTTCGACGCCCCGTCACACGCGGCGATTACGCGTTCAGCCATGCGTACGATCATGCCAGCCCGCGCCGCCGGGGGACCCATCGGCCGGTCCGTCGTCGAAGTCGGTCCGCAGGCGCGGGCCGCGGCCGCTCCGGGGAGGCTCGGGCACGGGTCACGGTCCGGCGTCGACGCCCTAAACGCGTCCCTCGGAGGCCGCGGGGGGTGAGCTATGTTGAACCCTTGTGGGAGACGAAGGAGGCGCATCGGTGCCATCGCCGCAGCAGGCACGCGCACAGGCGTCTGCGATCACCTCGGGGAAGCCGGTCTCCGAGGCGGAAGCCGCTCCCACCTCACGACTGCGGGCGCTCTTCGACGGCCCTCGGCTCTCTCCCGGGCAGCGACGCATCGCCCAGTACCTGATCGAGCACATCACCGAGGCCGCGTTCCTGTCGATCACGGATCTCGCGGATCGGGTGGGTGTGAGCCAGCCCTCGGTGACACGCTTCGCGACGGCGGTGGGCTTCAGCGGCTACCCCGCGCTGCGGGAGCGGCTCCAGTCGATCGCGCTCAGCGCCCTCGCGAGCACTTCCGACGACGGCGAGGAGGCCCGCCCGAACGAGCTCCAAGCGGCCGTCGACGCGGAGATCGACAACCTGGAGAACCTGCGGCGCGACTTCGCCGATCCGGCGCAGGTGATCGAGGTCGGGCGCGCGCTGTCGCGGTCGACGCCGCTGACGGTGCTCGGTCTGCGGATCTCCTGCTCGCTGGCCGAGTACTTCGCCTACGCCGCCCGCCGCATCCATCCCGACGTCCGGCTGGTCACGCGGGGTGGCAGTGTCGCGTACGACGCCCTCCTCCAGTCACGCGAGGCGGGCGGGACCTGGGTGCTGGCCTTCACCATGCCGCGGCACGCACAGGAGACGCTCACCGCCATGCGGGTCGCACGGCGCGCGGGCCTGAAGGTCGCCCTGATCACCGACCTGGCGCTCGGGCCGCTGGCCGACGAGGCCGACGTGGTCTTCGCCTCCGGCACCGGCTCGCGCCTGGTCTTCGACTCCTACGCCGCGCCCGTCGTGATGTCCGCGGCGCTCCTCCAGGCCATGACCGACGCGGATCCCGAGCGCACGCAGGCCCGCCTGGACGACTACGAACAAGTCGCGGAACAACACGCGTTCTTCCTCAAGGACTGAGGCTCCATTCCCGGGGACCGGGGTGCACAAGAAGGCGCGCTCACCCCTCGCAAGGCACGATTCAAGAGGGTTTCACATGAATTTTTTCATTCCCTTGCGTACCCGACGGTATATATGAATACTTCTCGCTGATCGGGAGGTGGGTTCCTGATCAGCCCGGGAAAGGCGCTCCCTTCTCGCATCGGACCCGGGCGCACTGAACGGGCACCGCTCGCGCACGCCCGTTGGCGGTCCCGGTCATCCCCTAGCCGGGGCCGCCAAGAATCTGACGACCGGCCGGCCGGCCACCTTGGGAAGCGATGACGATGTCCCTGACGTACTCAGCGATCAGCACGGACTGGCCCTGCCAGGTCAAGACGCCCGGTACTCGGGACTGGGAACGGTCGGCGTCCAAGTGGCTGCGTGAACTGGTACCGGCCCGCTACGCCAGCTACCCGCTGCTGATCCGTCAGCCGATCCTGCTCGCCCGCCACGCGCAGATACAGCTCCAGCAGGAGATTCGGGTCGTCCGTACCGCCCTGCACAGCGCGCGGGCCGAACTGCCCGCCCTCGGGCTGCCCGAGTCCGTCATCGAGCACACGATCAAGCTGTACGCCGCGGAACTCACGCAGTTGAACCACATCGCCCGGGGTGTACGACTCGTCTCCCAGGCCCTGGTGGACAGCGGAAGCGTGCGGCACGGCCACTGAGCCGACATGTGCCGCCCCGGCGGGTTCACCGCCCTCGGCCATCGCTAGTCTGCCGGGATGCGTGATGGGGGAAGCAGAAGTGACACCGGTGACGACCGTGACGTCGACCGGCCCGAGGACGGACTCGACGAGCTGCCCGAGGATGCGGCGGATCAAGCGGATGAAGTCTCCGAACGCCCGGCAGACACAGCCGACGAGCCGCCCGCTGAAGTCGGTGGCCGTTTCGGCCCGCTGAGGCGGCACCGGCGACTCGTCGTCTGCGCGGCCGCGTTGGTGCTCGCCGCCGGGGTGTCCGTCCCCCTCGCCCTCGCCTACTCCGGCGGGGACAAGTCCTGTTGGCAGCTGCCCGCCTCGACGCGGGCGCTCGCCGACGATCCGGCGGCCGCCACCGAGGCGTTCGATCCGGGCGAGGATCTCAAGCGCTTCGGCTCCACCAGGAAACTGCTGGCGCACGAGAAGGTGTGCGGAGACGGCGCGCGCGCCCTCGGCCGCGTGGTGAACGCCGCCACCCGCGCCGCGGGACCGGGCGAGCCGCACACCATGGCACAGGCACGAAGCGCCTACGCGGTGGCCGCCGCACTCCACGGAGTCGAACTCCCCGACGGGCTCGCGCCGGGCGTGGCGCGGATGTTGGCCGAGTACGTGGTGGACGTGGGCCGCGACGACAGGATCTTCGACGACCAGGTGACCGGCCCCGCGGTACCCGCCGAGGGGGCCCAGCCCGACGAACGGGGCTATGTGTGGCTCGGTCGCTTCCTTGCGCCCCGCGAAGCACACGTGACCTTCGGATACGGCGACAGCCTCACACAGGCCGCCCCGGACATCGAGATCCTGGTCGCCGAACTCGCCAAGGACCCCGAGGCGTTCGCGATCCTCTACGACGCCGAGCGCGCCTGCTTCGCGCACTACCTGGAGCGGCTGACCGACGAGGGCGGCAACCCCGACTTCCGCGGCTCGACCGACAAGCGCTTCCCGTCGACCGACCAGGACTGGCCCGACAACGACATCGAGGACCTGTCCGGCCGTATCGGCAACCTCATGAAGTACCGCGCCCGGTACGCGAGGGACGGCACGATTCCCGACCTCGCCGCCTTCGACAAGGCGGTACGCGCGCACACGCGCGGCACGTACCGTCCCGCGTCGAGGCAGCTCGGCACGCGTCCGCCGATGGGCGACATCGCGGACCGGCCGGTGACCGGACCCGTACGCGGTGACCTGATGGACGGACGGCACCAGCTGGCCACGGTTCTCGCCGGGTGGGCGAAGGAGCGGAACGTGTCGGACGAACGCGCCTCGGCGATGCGGCAGTTGATGGACGACGGGTACGTACGCGCGCTGTGGCTGATGTGACGGGACCGGGCCGGCAGCCCCTCAGAAATGGAACCGCAGATCGGAGCAGCCGCGCCGGTTCACCTGATCCTGCGCGAACCGCTTGAGCAGCCGCTGCTGGGCCGCCTTGCCGACACCCGGGATGTCCTCGGACCCGCCGAGCGCGTAGTTGGCGGCCTCGCCATCGCAACGTGCGGAGGCCGTCATGGACCGGAACTCGCCGTTGCCGTCCTCGAAGTTGAGGCGGTTGCTCCAGTCGCCGTACCACGCCACGAACGCCAGCGACTTCTCCGAACCGGACTCCCCGTCCCCGCTGGAGACGTCGCAACGCCCCGTGGGTGCCGCGTTGTTCATTCCGACCTCGACCCGCCAGTCCGCGCCCTTCGGCAGCCCGGCCTCGGCCACCCACCCGCAGGCGGTTCCCTTGGCCTCCGCCGTCGACAGGGTCTTCGGATCGGCCTCCGGGTCGGCGGGCACAGCGCCTCCCTTCGGGGCCTTGAGCGGCTCGGCGCCACAACCCAGCCGTTCGGAGGCCGAGTTGGTGAGCGCGACGGCCGCCTCGTACGCGGCGCCAGGCACCCCGCTCAATGTGTCCGTGCCCATCCATGTGCGCACCAGAAGCTTGCGCTGCCGGCCTTCGGCATCCTCGCCGAGGTCCGGGCAGGGCAGCAGGAGGTTGATAGCGCGGTAATCGTCGATGAACCCGGGGAGCCCGTCGGGCAGAACCCCCTGCCGAGAGAAACCCTCCTCCGGGAAGGCGCCGAAGAACTCCCGGTCCTGGTCGTCGCGTCGGGTGTAGGCCTCCATCTCGATGAGCCGCGAGTTCTGGATCTCGTCGCCCTCGATGGTGAGGTCGCAACCGTAGGAGCCGAGCCCGTCGCTCTGCCGGGACTCCTCGCTGTCGAGATGCGCGCCCTCGGGCGTGAGCCGGTCCACGACGTCCCGGGGCAGCGCCCCGTGGCAGGCGCTCCCGGCCAGCATCCAGTCCCGTGCGTACGGCTCGGCCACATAGCCGGCCACTCCCAGGACCACCGCAGCCGTCACTGACACCTTGATCCAGCGCCGCACCGTTTCCGACCCCCGTCACGCCGATTTCACGCCAACTCCCGCCCCACCGGCGGACACAGGGCCGGACCCTACTGGTTGCCCACGGAGTCCTCTCCCCCGCCCCTCTCCCCGTCCTCCCGCCCGCCCCACCTCATGGCACTCAGTTCCCCCGGAAGAGCACACTGAGTGCCATTTCGTGCGGCCCGATGCTAGGTTCCCCATATGAGCGAGGTATCCCGGCCTGGCCAGGCGGCCGATGCGACGGTTCCGAAGCCGCCGATGCGGGACGCTCTCGTCGCGGCGTCGTTCCAGTTGTTCCTGGAGCGGGGGTACGAGCAGACCACTGTCGACGACATCGTGTCGCTCGCCGGTGTCGGGCGGCGGTCCTTCTTCCGGTACTTCCCGTCGAAGGAGGACGTGGTCTTCCCGGACCACGAGCGCTGTCTGGCCGACATGACCGAGTTCCTGGGCCGGGGCGGCGACGAGGACGACCCGGTCGCCCGGGTCTGCGACGCGGCACGCCTCGTCCTGCGCATGTACGCGGAGAACCCGACGTTCTCGGTCCAGCGCTACCGCCTCACCAGGAAGGTCCCGGGGCTGCGAGCGTACGAACTCTCGGTGGTCTGGCGATACGAGCGGGCACTCGCCGAATATCTGCGCCGGCGCTTCTCGGGGCGGCGCGACGGGACACTGCAGGCCGATGTGATCGCCGCGGCCGTGGTCGCGGCGCACAACAACGGGCTGCGGTCATGGCTTCGGTCGGACGGCCAGAGCGACGCGGGCGCGGAGGTCGACCACGCTCTCGCCCATGTGCAGCGGACCTTCGGTCCAACTGCCGCTCCCGCGCCCGGCTCCACGCCCGCTTCCGAGCCCACCCCCGCCCCCACCCCCGCCTCCACCTCCTCCGAGGCTCCGGCGGAGGACGTCGTCGTGGTCGTCTCGCGGCGCGGGGTGCCGATGTGGCGGGTGGTCCAGGAGATCGAGACCACGCTGGAGCGCCCGCTCGATTGAGGGTACCGAGTGCCTTTACGGGTGGCACTGCGTGCCATACGCTGAGCTCGTGCACGGCGCGGTGCTCCGCATGCTCCGCGCACCTTCAGTTTCGCGCACATCAGATTCCGGCCCAGCGCAGGGAGATGACATCGTGTTCCACCGAGGAAACGGGATCGCGGCGGGCGTGCTCGACGCGGAGAGGGCGACCACCCCGCACCCGACCGAAGAAGGGCTGTTCTACCAGCGCTGCCGCTGGTGCGGGACGGCCATGTTCCACAGGCTGCTCTGCCCGGTCTGCGCGGGCAGCGACCTCCGTACGGAACGCAGCTCGGGCCAGGGCGTCATCCGCCATGCCACCACCGTCCAGCGCAACACTCCCGCCGCACGCAATGTGTCCCTCGTCGAGCTGGAGGAGGGGTTCACGGTGCGCGGACGGGTACAGGGCCCGCTCATCGCGATCCACGTCGGCGGCCGCGTCCAGCTGACCACCGCCGCGGACCCGGTGCGCCGCGAGCCCGTGTTCAAGCTGCGCGAAGAGCCGCACTCGGGCTGGTTCTGACGCGCGCGGGCGGGGACTCGCGGGAACACTGGCAGGGACAGTTGCCCGCGCAGAGCGTGGAGGAACCCATGCACGCCAAGGACGTTCTCGTCGACGCGTACGGTCGCATCCAGGAGGAGGTCCACGCCGTCGTCGACGGACTCTCCGCCGACGATCTCAACGCCCGCCCCGACGACCGGGCCAACTCGATCAGCTGGCTCGTCTGGCATCTCACCCGCATCCAGGACGACCACGTCGCCGACGCCTCCGGCCGCGAGCAGGTCTGGCAGTCGCAGGACTGGGCGGACCGCTTCGGCCTCGGCCTCCCCCGCAAGGACACCGGATACGGCCACACCCCGCAGAAGGTCGCCAAGGTCCGCGTGGACTCGGGCGACCTGCTGGTGGGCTACTACGACGCGGTCCACGAGCAGACGCTCTCCTACCTGCAGGACCTCGACGATGACGAGTTGGACCGCGTCGTCGACAAGAGCTGGTCCCCTCCCGTCACCCTGGGCGTCCGCCTGATCAGCGTCCTCTCCGACGACCTGCAGCACGTCGGCCAGGCGGCGTTCGTGCGGGGGATCCTGCAAAGCCACTGAGCTCGACAAGGCCCGCGCGACGCGTGGGCCTCTCCCCTGCCTGTGATGTACACCTCAGAAGCAACCCGACTGCCGACGCCGACGTCTTGATCAACAACGGGAAGGCGCGGCGGCGCCGGTGACCCCCGCCCCGAACAATGGCAATCCGGGGCGGACATCCGGCGTACTATACACTCCGCGTATACACAGTGTGTATACGCGCAGCGTGTGGAGAGGTCAGCCGTGCCCCCGGCAAGCAAACGGCAGACCGAAAGGCATCCATGTACGGCAAGGCATTCGCCCCGGAGTACCAGGGCGCGCTCACCACCCTGTCCGTGAACTCGTCGCTGGTGGACGTGCTGACCGCCGGCACCGAGCAGCTGCGTGCGGCCGAGCGGGCCGGAGAGCGGCGCGAGGCGGCGCGGTCGGGCCTCGCGGTCGCCGAGGCGCACCGGCGGCTCGGGCAGGTGGAAGACGCCGACCGGGCGTGGAAGGCGAGCTACCGAGCCGCCCGCGAAGCCGAGGACGACGCGGCGATGGCATGGGCCCTGTGGAGTGGAGGCACGCTCGCACGCCAACGCGGCGCACTGGCCCTGGCCTGGCGGCTGCTGGGTCTGGCGGCCGAACTCGGTGAGCGCGGCGGCGACATCGTCGTACGCGGCTACTCGCTCGCCGGAATGGCGGAGACCGGCCGCATCCAGGGCGACTACACCGCGGTCGGCGCACTGCACGAACAGCTCCTGGCCGAGGCACGCAAGCGCGGCGAGGCCCGGCACACGGTGTGGGCGCTGGAGGGCATCGCGCAGATGCACCGCAACACCGGCTCGTACGACACGGCGTACGCGATGTTCGAGGAGGCCGCCGAGATCGCCGGGCGGGCCGACGACCGCCGCGGCCACGCCTGGGCGTTACGAGGCCTCGCCGACATCGTCTCCGTGCGTGACGGGGACGCCGAGCGGGCGCTCGGGCTGCTCGCCGAGGCCGAGGTCACCTGTCGCGAGATGAACCTGTCGAGCGCGCTGGCGTACAACCACAAGATGCGCGGCAACGTCCTGTACCGCGCCGGGCGGTACGTGGCGGCGCGGGACACCTACGAGCAGGCGCTGGCGGAGTTCCGTGCGATGAACGAGCCGCGCGGGGAGGCGCTGTCCCGTCTCGGGCTGGCCAAGTCCCTCGCGCAACTGGGCCGCGATCTCGAGGAGACGGCGGCCGAACTGGCGGAACTCGCAGGGACGTTGGAGCGGATCGGACTTCGGCACGCGCGGCAGATGGTGGCTCGGGCGCAGGCGGAGTTCGGAGTGGAGGTGGCGGTCGAGCCCAAGGGGGCCTGGACGGCAGCCGCCGCGAGCGTGGAGGCGGGGCGATGACGACGAGGTCCTCGGTCCTGTCGTCCGCCCTGTCGTCTCCCGCCGGTGCGGCTCCTCATGTCCTGGATCGCTGCCGGGAGTTGGTGCGTCCGGCGCTGGAGGAAGCCGTCGCGCGGCTGCATCCGTGGGTCGGCGAGATGGCCGCGTACTCCTTCGGCTGGTGTGAGGTGGGCGGCGCGCCCGCTGCCGCGGCCGGCGGCAAGGGGCTGCGGCAGGCCCTTGCCGTCCTGGGCGCGGAGGCGTCCGGGGCGCCCGTACGATCCGGAGTCGCCGCGGCCGTCGCGGTGGAGCTGGTGCACACCTTCTCACTCCTGCACGACGACATCATGGACGGCGATCCGACCCGGCGCCGCCGTCCCACCGTGTGGAAGGCGTACGGCACGGGTCCGGCCGTCCTCGCGGGCGACGCGCTCTTCGCGCTGGCCGTGGAGACGCTGGCCGGCACGCCGGGCGGCCAGGTCCCGGCGGCGATACGCCACCTGTCCACCGCCCTGAACGACCTCGTACGCGGTCAGGCCGACGACCTGCTCTTCGAGACCCGCCCCTGGACCGGCCCGGACGCGGTCCGTCCGGACGAGTACCGGGCGATGGCCGAGCACAAGACCGGCGCGCTCCTCGGGTGCGCGGCCGCGCTGGGTGCCGTACTCGCCGGTGCCCAGCCGGCGGCGATCACCGCCCTGGACCGTGCCGGACGCCACCTCGGCGTGGCCTTCCAGGTGATCGACGACATCCTGGGCGTCTGGGGCGACCCCGCCGTCACGGGCAAGCCGGTTCACGCGGACCTGCGCCGGCGCAAGAAGACGTTCCCGGTCCTGGCCGCTCTCGCCGCTCCGGGCACCCAGCGTCTCGCCCTCCTCCTGGACTCGCCCGAACCCCTGGACGACACCGTCGTCCGCCGGGCCGCCGTCCTGATCGAGGAGGCCGGCGGCCGCGCCGCGGCCCTGGCCGAGGCGCACCGCCACATCGCCGCCGTGGACGCCTGTCTCGACAGCGTCCCGCTGGAGCCGGCCGCTGCCGACGGGCTGCGTGCGCTGCTGTCCTTCCTCCTGCGCCGCGAGAGCTGAGACGAACGGCCGGGGCAGCAAGGGGCCGTGTATTCGCCCGCTCCAGGGAAACTCGCATGGTGCTCGCATGGTGTACGTGTCCGCCTCACGAGCCGCAGGAACACGTGCACCGTGCACCGCGTACCAAAAGGAGTCGGGAACCATGCGGCACGACGAGCTGATCGGAAAGGTCCAGGCACAGGCTCAGCTGCCCGACCGGGGCGCCGCCGAACACACGGCGCGGGCGGTGCTGTCGACGCTGGCCGAGCGCATCCCCGAGGGGCTGGCCGATCACCTGGCCGCGCAGCTGCCCTCGGACCTGGCCGAGTCCATGCGGGAGAAGGCCGCCGGGCCCACCGAGGACGAACGGCGGCGCGGTGCCGGCGAGCGCTTCGACCTCACCGCGTTCGCGGGCAGGATCGCCTGGCGCGCCGGCGTGCCCGAGGATGTCGCACTGCGGCAGGCGGCCGCGGTCCTCGAAGTACTGGACGCGGCGGTGGCACCCGAGGAGATGGAGAAGCTGGCGAGCGTCCTGCCCACGGACATCCGTACGCTGCTGCCGCTTGCCCGGGCCGAAGACACCGGGGCATAGCGGCAGCGCCCTTCAGATGCCGCCGTCCGCGCTCGTATCGCTCCGTCCGGGCGGAGAGGTCCTGGTGAGGGCGGTCGCCACGTCCGTGACGATGTCGAAGGTGTCCGAGAGCCCGGTCAGTCGGAGCAGGCGTCTGTGGCGTGTGTCGTCGAGGACGAGGAGCAACTGACCTCGCCCGCCCGCCAGCCGATTGCGGATGCGGCACAGGAGCGCGAGGCCGCTGCAGTCCAGGAACGTGACCCGCCGCAGGTCGAGCACCAGCCGGCTGGGCACCGCCTCGCACACGGCGTCGAGGCATGCCACCAGCTCCGTGCTGGCCATGAGATCCAGCTCTCCGGAGAGTTCGATGACCGTGTTGTCGTTCACGGTCCGCTCTCGGATGTCGTAGGTCGGATGCCGCATCATCGCCCCCATCCCCTTCGGGGGTAAGCACCCGTGCGTCCGTGTGGCGCACCGTAACCGAGTGGGACATCTGCTCTCCGCCCTCAGGTACCCCCTGTCCGCCGCACCATTCGATTCGCGCTCGGCGGGGTGTGAACGCTCCCGGCCGCATGGTCGGCGAGCGCGGGGGTACTCGGCGGTCGCCCGGTTTCCGGATCCACAGCAGCCGGGAGGTTCCATGCTGTCCACGCTCGTGACCGTACAGACCGGCGAAGCGGCGCTCACCGGGGATCTGACGGTGCCGGACCAGGCCTCGGCGGTCGTCCTGTTCGCACACGGCAGCGGCAGTTCCCGCCACAGCCCGCGCAACCAGGCCGTCGCCGCCACGCTCCGTACCGCGGGACTCGGCACCCTGCTCATCGACCTGCTGACCCCGGAGGAGGAGGCCGAGGACTTCGCGACCGCTGAGCTCCGATTCGACATCGACCTGCTCACCCGGCGGCTGACCGGCGCGGTGGACTGGCTGGCCGCCCGCACCGACCACCTGCCGATCGCTTTGTTCGGCGCCAGCACGGGAGCGGCCGCCGCGCTGGCGACCGCCGCCGAACGCCCCCGGGACGTGCGGGCCGTGGTCTGCCGCGGCGGCCGTCCCGACCTGGCCGGCGACCAGGTCCTCGGCCGCGTGCACGCGCCCGTGCTCCTGCTGGTGGGCGGGCGCGACGAGGTCGTCCTGCAGCTCAACCGGGACGCGGCCAGGCGGCTGCAGGCCCCGCACGAGCTGCGGGTGATCCCGCACGCGACCCATCTCTTCGAGGAACCCGGCGCCCTGGACGAGGTCGCGGCGGCGGCCGCACGGTGGTTCACCAGCAGCGTGCGCCCACGCCGGTAGCCCGCGTCCGCCTGACATGACTCCCGCAGCGCCGGCACTCGGCACACGAGGGGGCGGAAGGAGTGGTCTTCATGCGCTTCCATGACCGACGGCAGGCCGGCGCGGCCCTGGCGAAACGACTCCGGGCGCGGCAGGAGAAGGGAGACCTGCCCGACCCTGTCGTGCTCGCACTGCCGCGCGGCGGCGTCATCGTGGCCGACGAGGTCGCGCGGGCTCTGGACGCGCCGCTGGATGTGCTGGTCGCCCGCAAGATCGGGGCTCCCTTCCAGCCGGAGCTCGGCGTCGGCGCGATCGTCGGGGACGACCCGCCGCTCTACGACGAGCGGGCGCTGGACCGCCTCGGCCTGAGCAAGGCGTCCCTCGAGCCCATAGTCGAGCTGGAGCGGACGGAGCTGCACCGGCGCGAACAGCTCTATCGCAAGGGCCGGGCCGTCCCCGACCTGACCGGCCGCACGGCTGTCGTGGTGGACGACGGCGTGGCCACCGGAGCCACCGCCCTGGCCGCCCTGCGCTCCGTACGCCTGCGCGATCCCGCCCATGTCACGCTCGCGGTCCCGGTCTGCTCACCGGAGGCGAGCCGTCTGGTGCAGGCGGAAGCGGACGACGTCGTCTGCCTGCACGAGCCCGCGGCGTTCATGGCGGTCGGGCTCTGGTATGACGAGTTCGACCAGGTGACGGACGGCGAGGTGCTCGAGGTGCTGAGCAAGTCCCCGTGAGGCGCGCGGAAGATCCTGCTGCCTCGGGGCCCGAGGCGCGGACGCCGTCAACGCTGGTAGAGCCCCACCAGTGTGCCGCTGGCCAGCTGCTGCCGGTCGAGCACACTGTGCACGTCGTCGGCCGTGGCGTCGTCCGGCAGCGACACCGGGGCGGGAAGGGCGTACAACCGGAAGAAGTAGCGGTGCGCGTCATCGCCGACCGGCGGCTGCGGCCCGCCCCACCCTCGCTCCCCGAAGCCGTTCCGGTGTGGCTGACTGCCCGAGAGCTGCTCGTCGGCGTCCAGACCCTCGCTGCGCGGATCGATGCCGGTCACCAGCCAGTGGACGAACGTTCCCGACGGCGCGTCCGGATCTTCACACACAAGAGCCAGCTCCACCGCCTCCTCAGGGACTCCGGACCAGCTCAGAGGCGGGGAGATGTTCTCCCCCGCCTTCGCGTGGCGGCGCGGAATCACGTCATGATCTCTGAATGCGGCGCTCTTGAGCTCGATATCGGTCATGCGCGCCGCAGTACCCCGAGGGAGCGCGAGCACACATGACGCAGCCGGCTCGATCATGCAGCCGGCTGCGTCTGCTACCCCTCGCGGTGCACCCGAGTACCCAGGTCACGGCGTTGAACGCACCAGTGGCGACCCATTCGACCGCAGGCCTCGCCCGCCGGGTCAAACCCTCTCAGAAGTCGCGCCGCCAGTTCTGAGTCGGTCGGCAAGGATCTCGGCGAGGTGCTCCCAGCTGGCGCTGAACTTCTCGACGCCCTCCTTCTCCAGCACGGCCATGACGTCGTCGTAGTCGACGCCCACCTCTCGCAGGGAGTCGAGCACCCGCTGGGCGTCGTCATAGTGCTCGCGCACGGTGTCGCCGCGGATGCGGCCGTGGTCGGCGACCGCGTGCAAGGTCGCCTCGGGCATGGTGCAGACCACGCCGTCGGTGACCAGGTCGACGACATAGCGGGTGTCGTCGTAGCTCGGATCCTTCACGCCGGTGGAGGCCCACAGCAGGCGCTGAGGACGAGCCCCCGCGCCGGCCAGAGAGGTCCATCGCTCCTCGCCGAGCATCTGCTCGTAGAGGCGGCGGGCCAACCGCGCGTTGGCCACGGCGGCGCTGCCGCGCAGCCGTCGCGCAGCCTCGTCTGCGATCTTGTCGAGGCGCTGGTCCACCTCCGTGTCGATACGGGAGACGAAGATGGACGCCACCGAGCCGATCCGGGAGAGGTCGTGTCCCGCGTCGCGGGCGCCTGCCATGCCGGTCAGGAACGCGTCCTGAACCTGCCGGTACCGCTCGAGCGAGAACATCAGGGTGACGTTGATGCTGATGCCCTCGGCCAGACAGGTACTGATCGCCGGGAGCCCCTGCCGGGTCGCCGGGATCTTGACAAAGAGGTTCGGCCGGTCCACCAGCCACCACAGCGCCCGCGCTTCCGCGACGGTCCGTTCGGTGTCGTACGCCAGGCCGGGGGCGACCTCGATCGACACCCGGCCGTCGACACCGTCACTGTCCTCGTAGGCGGGGCGGAGCACATCGCAGGCCCATCGCACGTCGAAGCAGTTCAGCTCGCGCTGCGCCGATTCCACGCCGACGCCGCGCAACACCAGATCGGTCAGCTGACCGGCGTAGGCGTCGGTGTTCGCGACGGCGTTGGTGAAGGTGGTGGGATTGCTGGTCACGCCCGTCACATGCCGATGGCGGGCAAGGTCCGCGAGGCCACCGCCGGTCAGTCGCTGCCGGCCCAGATCGTCGAGCCAGATCGCCACCCCGGATCGTGTCAGTTGTTCCAGTGCGTCACCCATCCTGTGCCTTGCCTCTCCCCGGCTGCGTCGCCTCCCCTGCGTCGGGTCCGCGGTCAGTCGGGCTGTTCCTGAGGGACGGGTTCCTCGGCGAGGGGTTCCTCGGCGGGGGGTCCGCCCTCACCGGAGTCGTCGTTCTCGTCCCCGCGACGCCGTCCGGATCCGGCTTCGTCCGGGTCCGGGTAGACCTCCGGAGGCGCTTCCTCATCGGCCGGAACCTCGATGAGTGCGTCCTCCCGTTCGGCTTCGTACGGGGGCTCGGGGAGGTCCCGCGGCACCTTCGTGTTCGTGCCCGGCTCCTCCATCCGCTTATCGTTCATGCTGGCAGCTCCTGTGTTGATCGCCCTGACGGGCCCATCCGGAGTACCCGCCGTCCCAGACACCAAACGAGACCGCACGGCCGGCCCGATCACGGCCCGATCACCGCGTCCTGACGTCCCTCGCGCTCGCGCTCGCGGAGGCTCCGTCCGCCGGATACTCGGGGGGGGCGGAGCCTCCGCGGTCACGGTTGCTTGTCGCCATGACCGCGGTCACAGCTCCTTCGCGTAGGTGTCCTGGTACGCCGCCCTCCCTCCGAACACATTCAGGCCGATGTGGCCATCGGCGTACGTCGAGTCCGTCACGTCGATGATCCGCTTGCCGTTGAGGAACACCTGGATGCGGTCGCCCTCGGTGAGGATGCGGACGGGGTATGTCGTGCCGCGGCGGACCAGGGCCGGGACGCGGGCGAGGGCGGCGCCGTCGTCGAAGTTGCCGTTGGCCTTGGCGACCAGGCGGATCACTCGTAGGTCGGGGTCGATGTTGAGGCAGTAGGCGTCGGTGCCGTCGGAGGAGGCGCGCCAGAGGAGGGAGAGGGCGCCGCCCGTGTCCGGGTCGGGGCCGCCGAGCCGGACCAGGGCGGTGAGGTCCAGGTCCGTCGCCGTGCGGGCCGAGATCGCGTTGGAGTCCTTGTCGAAGGTTCCGGCGCTGCCTGCGCTGTCCGTGGACCAGTGGCCGGCGGGAGTGATCGTCAGCTTGCCGAGGTCCGAGCGGAATTCGCCGCCAGTCGGGCCGGCCACCAGTGGCTTCACTCGGTCCACCAGTCGGTAGGCGCTGTCCAGCCGGTGCACCTTGAGCGACTCGATGTGTGCGGTGCCGCCCTTGGCGTAGAAGGCCATGCCGTCGGCGTCTGGCGTGGGGAAGATCAGGCTGGTCACGGCGGCCTGTCCGAACACGCCGAATGCCTCGACCGACGACGAGTCGACGTACACGCGCAGGGTCACGCGGCCGTCGGTCGCCTTCATCGGCGCGGTCGTGCGGCCCGCGAAGTACTGCGTGAAGTCGATCAGGCCCGATGCCGACCGGTCCACGAACAGCTCCTGCGCATCCGCGTCGTATCCGACTGTCGTGTGCTGGTCGTCGTCGGTCCGGAGCCGGAAGCCGATCTCCGTGGCGGTGCCAAGGGTGATCTCAGCCTCGATCTCGTAGGCGATGCCAGTGACGCCCGCGAGCGGGTTTGCGGAGGTCGGGCCGACGGCGAGGTCCTTGCGGGTTGTGGTGGACGTGCGCAGAGGGGTCAGCTCCGGGACCGGGCGCTGCGCCAGGCGTACGCCGTCGGCGGTGTTCGTGAGTGTCAGTTCGCGGGGGGTGCTCAGCTGGCCGTTCCAGGAGCCGGTCGGGGCGCTGAACGGGTAGTCCCAGTTGCTCATCCAGCCGAGCCAGACGCGGCGGTCGTCGGGCAGGCCGTAGAAGGACATGGCGGCGTAGTAGTCGCGGCCGGAGTCGGCGCGCAGGACCGTGCCGGCCTTCTGGTCGGGAGTGAAACCGGTGCCGTTCCACTCACCGGTGAAGTACTGGGCGGCCGAGCCGTTCGTGGCGCGTACGGCGCCGGTGCTCAGAGTGAGGACCCACTTCACCTTGTCGGCGTCGCCGTCGACCGGCAGCGGGAAGAAGTCGGGGCACTCCCAGACGCCGGGCGTGGCCCAGTCGCCGTAGCCGAAGGAGCTGACGTGGGTCCAGGTGAGGAGGTCTGTGGAGGTGAAGAAGCGGATGTGGTCGCCGCCGGAGACCACCATCAGCCACTGGTCATGGGCCTCGTCGCGGATGACCTTCGGGTCCCGGAAGGTCCAGCCCGCGTCGGGGCCGCCCGGGTTCTGCACGGCCGGACTCGAGCCGCCGTGAAGCTGCCATGAGCGGCCCTTGTCCTTGCTGTACGCGATGCGCACGCTGGCGTTTCCGCCCGGCTTGTCCGGGTGGTAGCTCGTGTAGTACGCGATCAGGCCCGAGCCGCCGTCGAAGAGGCCGGAGGTGTCGTCCGCGTCCACGACGGCGCAACCGGTCCAGCAGTGCCCGTACGAATTCCAGAGCAGGGCGATCGGCAGGGCCTGCCAGTGGACGAGGTCGGTGCTGACCGCGTGCGCCCACTGGCCCTCGTCCTGGTGGAATAGGTGGTACTCGCCGTCGTGGTACAGCAGGCCGCAGGGGTCGCTGGTGGAGCCGGTGAGCTGGGAGTAGTGGTACGTGGGGCGGTACGGCTCGGTGAAGCAGTCGGCGGTGCTGTGGACCTCGACGTTCTGGAAGTACGACGTCCCGTGCGCGGCGGCAGTGGCGAAGGTGGCGCCCTTGGTGCGGGACACGCGGGTCTTGAGCGCCCGTACGCCGTCCACGTACACCTCGATGGTTCTGCCCGTCGCGCGGGCCTCGACGCGGTACGTGCCTCCGGCCGTGATGCGCCGGACCGGGCCGGAAGCGGAGGCGAGGCGGGCGCCGGAGGAGCGGTCCAGCAGGACGACGGCGTTGCGGCCGGCTTCCAGGCGGGCTTCGTAACCGCCGGAGCCGTTCGCGGACGCGCGCAGGACGAGGCCTGCCGAGGAGGAGCGGTCGCCGGGTGTGATGTCGGCTCTCGCCACCAGGTCGCCGTCGGTGAAGGGGGCCGTGCGCAGGCCGTTGTCGCCGCGGATGCCGCGCAGGTCGGAGGTCCAGGTGCCGGAGCGGGCCGTCCAGCCCTGGAGGCCGGTGGCGAGGTCGGCGGCGGCGATGTTCTCGAAGGACACCTCGCCGGACGATGCCGTGACGGCGAGTCGGCCGTTCGTGTGGGTGGAGTCCTGGGCGGTGATGACGGGGCTGTAGCCGTCGGGAGAGAGGAAGTTGGTCTGCCAGTGCACGCGCAGTTCGTCGTGTTCGGCTTCGACGCGCAGGCGGTAGACCGTGTCGGCCTTGATGGTGGTCGCGTAGGTGCCGAGGGTGACGTTGCCGTCGATGCGGTAGAGCCTCAGCCTGCCCTGGTCCGCGTCGACTTGGACGCCGTAGCCGTGCGTGGCCGTGGCATCGGTGCGCACCAGCAGTGAGGCGATGGCGGAAGCGTCGTGCAGGAGCAGGTCGGCCTGGAGCGCGGTGTCGTACGTCTTGGTCGTGGTGACGGCGCGGGCAGCGGCTCCCTGGGACGGGGCCGCGCGCCAGCCCAGCGGACTCGCCGTCCAGGTGCCGCCGCTCGTGGTCCAGCCGGTGAGGTTGGTGGTGACTGAGGAGAGGGAGGGCGGGCCGAAGGTGACCTTGCCGCCCTGGGCGAGCAGTCCCACCGAGCCGGTGTCGTGGCGGTGGTCCTCGGTGTGGAGGAGCCGCTTGCCGTCGACATGCACCGTCAGCTCGGGTCCGTCGACTGCCACTTCGAGGTCATAGGGCTTTCCGGCCCGCGCGCCCGGAAGTGGAGCGGTGGCGAGTGTGTCGCCGCCGGCCAGGTCGTAGAGCCGTATGCGGGCGCGGCCGGGGTCAAGGGCGACCGCGTATCCGGTCGAGCCGTCGGGGGCTGCCCGGAACACCAACGCGCCTACGGAGGAAGGGGATTGGGGCGTGACGCGGGCCGCGTACGTACCCTTGGTCGCGAGTTGCTGCTCGGACAGGGCGAGGGCGGGCCCGCGACGGCCGGCGGTCGCCTTCTGGCCGCCGTCGGAGGTGCGGGTCCAGGTGCCGGTGACGGGGATGGGGTCGGGAATCAAGGTGGCGGCGGGGGTCGCTCCGGCGGCGCTCGGGGCGGCGGCCTGTGCTGCGGGGAGGATGCCTCCGAGAGGCAGCAGGGTGGCGGCGGTTCCTCCGGCGAGCAGGAGGGTACGGCGGGACACGCTCATGGCGGCTCCTGAGGGAGAACAGGGGAGGGTGGGCCACGGCCCGGGGGGACGTCCACCCCGTGGGCCGTGGTCGTGTGTAAGACCGTCACGGCCACAGCGGCCGGGGTCCGTCGGTGACGGCCGACGTCATCTGCCAGGCGTCGAACCGCTCCAGGGCCACGTCACCGTCGGCACCGATGCCGACGCCGACGGCCTCGTCCGGGCGGGTGGGGTAGATGCGGGCGGTGAGGGGCCGCCCGTTGGCGAAGATCTCCAGTGCGGAGTGGTCGACGAGGACGCGCAGGTCAACCCTCCCGTCGGGGTCCAACGGCAGCTCTCCGTACCGGGGTTCGGTGTCGACCGTCGGGTCGAGGCTGCTGGTCTCGCGGTGCAGGCGGAGGGTGCCGCCCGTTCCGTCGTGCGCCCTGCCCACCTCCACGACCGTGCGTTCCGCGCCGTCCGGTGTCTCGCGGAGCACGAGCCGGGCGGTCGCTCCGGGGGCGAGGCGCAGGGTCGACTCGATGTCCAGCTGGTCCCCGCGCACGGCGGGCAGCCGGGTGTACGGGTCGGCCAGCCGACCCGGAGCCACCTCTACGCGCTCCCGCCGCAGCTCGGTCAGCTCCGACACCGGGGCCTGATGCAGGCCGCCGTCCGTGGCGAGCGTGACGACCCTCGGCAGGGACATCACACCGCACCAGCCGGCCTGCGCGTTCGCCTCGTCCGTCCGGCCCTCCTGGAGCCAGCCGAGCATGATGCGGCGGCCGTGCTCGTCGCGAGTGGACTGGGGGGCGTAGAAGTAGCGTCCGCCGTAGTCGAGGCGGTGGAGGCCGGTCGGGGTGAAGGTGTCGCCCTGGTAGCGGCCGGTCCAGTACAGGGGGTGGTGGGTGGTGCCCTCGTCCCAGGCGGAGAAGACCAGCACATCGGTGCTGCCGGCCTCCTCGTCCTCGCCGAGCCGGAAGAGGTCGACGCACTCCCACATCGTGCCGGTCCAGTCGAGCTCGCCCTGGTTCTGCGAGGCGTCACCCGTCAGCAGCGGGCCGACGTAGCGCCAGGCTCGTAGGTCGTCGGACTCGTAGAGGAAAGCCGTCCCGCCCACGCCCCTCACGCCCGAGCCGATCAGCTGGCGCCAGACCTTCCCCTCCCGCCACACGCAGTGGTCGCGGAAAGCCGTGACGTCGACGCCCTCGGGCGGGGCGGTGATGACCGGGTTGGCCGGGTCCTTGGTCCAGTACCGCAGGTCGGCCGATCCCCTTGCCACGCAGGGGAGTTCATGCTCGCCGCGCCTGCCCGAGTAGACGAGCGTGGGCACTCCCCCGTCGTCCACCAGGACACCGGACCAGCAGCCGTCGCGGTCCGGGCCGTCCGAGCCCGGCACCAGGGCGACTGGCTCATCGGCCCAGCGCACGAGGTCGGTACTGGTGGCGTGGCCCCAGTGGATGCGGTGGTGGGCGGCGGCGAGCGGGTTGTACTGGTAGAAGAGGTGGTAGACGCCGTTCCAGTGACTGAGCCCGTTGGGGTCGTTGAGCCAGCCGCCGGGCGAGGTGAAGTGGAAGCGGGGGCGGTGGGGGTCGCGCAGGGCGCGTTCGGCCAGCCCCTCGGCGGTGTGGCTGCCGGAGGGGAGGGTGAGGTCGTGGGTCATGCGGCGGTGGTCTCCGCTTTCTCGGTGTCGTCGTCGGCCTCGCCGTCCGGCCGGTCGGTGGCCTTGAGGACGCGGCGGGCGATGTCGGAGGCGGGTGCGCGCAGATGGCAGCGCACCCAGTGGGGCTGTCCGTCGTCTTCGCCGACGATGTGGCGGACGGGCTCGGTGCGGCTGCACGTGCCGTCGTCGCCGTAGGGGCAGGACGTGGGGTTGAGGATCGCCTCGCGCAGCCTGGCGCGCTCAACGGGGTCGTAGCTGCCGGCCCGTTCGGGGTCGGGTACGGCGGACAGCAGCAGGCGTGTGTAGGGGTGGGCTGGGGCGTCCATCACCGCCAACGCGTCGCCGCCCTCGACCAGTTCGCCGGCGAACATGACCATCGTGGTGTCCGCGAGGTAGCGCGCGGAGCCCAGGTCGTGGGTGATGTAGAGCATGGCGATGTTCCGCTCGTCGCGCAGGCGCCGCATCAGGTTGAGCACGCCGACGCGCACGGAGACATCCAGCATCGAGGTCGGTTCGTCGGCCAGGATGAGGCGCGGTTCCACCGCCAACGCGCGAGCGATGGAGACACGCTGACGCTGGCCGCCGGAGAGTTCGTGCGGGTAGGACTGGAGCATGTCCTCGGTCAAGCCGACCGTTTTTATCAGCTCGCGCAGCGCCTCGGGGGTGGCCTGATGGCCGTGCAGGACGAGGGGCCGGGTGAGGAAGTGTTCGATGCGGTGGACGGGGTTGAGTGAGCCGAATGGGTCCTGGAACACCATCTGGACCTTGCGGCGGTACGCCCGTGATGCCCGCCGCCGCTCCGTGCGCAGGATGTCCTCGCCGTCGAGCAGTACCTGTCCGGCGGAGGGCTGTTCGAGGCGGGCGAGGCAGCGGGCGATGGTGGACTTGCCGCTGCCGGACTCGCCGACCAGGGCGGTGATCCGGCCGGCGGGGAGATCGAAGGAGACGTCGTTGACGGCACGGACACGGCGCCGGGAGAAGACGGTGCCGACCTGGAAGTCCTTGGTCAGACCGCGTACGGACAGCAGGGGTTCGGTCATCGGGGGCCTCCTTCGGGACTGCGGGCCACCCAGCGGCCGGGCGCGGCCTCGCGCAGGTCGGGGATGTTCGTGGAGCAGTTCGAGCGGTCCTCGGGACAACGGACGTGGAAGCCGCAGCTGTCGGCGGTACGCGGGGCGTCGAAGAGGCCGGTGAGTTCGCGGCGCGGGCCGGTCAGCGGCGGGAAGGCGTTCATCAGCGCCTCGGTGTAGGGGTGGAGCGGATTGGCGAACAGGTCCTTGGCGTCGGCGAGTTCGACGATCCGTCCCCCGTACATCACGCCCATGCGGTCCGAGAGCTCGACCATCAGGGACATGTCGTGGGTGATGAAGAGGATGGAGAAGCCCAGCTCCCGCTGGAGGTCGCGGATCTGCGCCATGATCTCCTGCTGCACGACCACGTCGAGCGCGGTGGTCGGCTCGTCCATGATCAGCAGCCGGGGGCGGAGTGCGACGGCCATCGCGATGACCACGCGCTGGCGCATGCCGCCGGAGAGCTGGTGCGGGTACGCCTTCAGCCTTCCCGGGTCGATGCCGACCAGCTCCAGCAGTTCGCCGGCCCGCTCCCGCGCGGCCCGCTTCTTCATCCGCTCGTGGGTGGTGAAGATGTCGACGATCTGCTCACCGATGGTCAGGACGGGGTTGAGCGAGTTCATCGCCGACTGGAAGACCATGGCGATCTCCCGCCACCGGAAGGCGCGCAGCTCCCGTGCGTCCAGGGCCAGGACGTCCCTGCCCTGGAAGCGGATGCTGCCCGCAGTGATTTCCGCCGGGGGCTTCAGCAGTCGCATCACCGCGTTGGCGATGGTCGACTTGCCGCAGCCGGACTCACCGGCGAGGCCGAAGACCTCTCCGGCGCCGATGGAGAAGGAGACGTCGTCGGCGCCCACGACGGTGCGTCCGTCGCCGCGGTATTCGACGCGCAGGCCGCTCACCTCAAGTACGGCTTCCATGGCTCAGCCCCTCCTCTCACGCCGGGCACGGCGGCGGCTGCGCAGCCTGGGGTTGGTGATCTCGTCGACCGCGTAGTTGACCAGCGCGAGCGCGAAAGCGACGAGCGCGATGCACAGTCCGGAGGGGACGAAGGCCCACCAGGTGCCGGTCATCAGCGCGCCGTCGTTGCTGGCCCAGTACAGGTTGGTGCCCCAGCTGACGACGCTGCTGTCGCCGAGGCCGAGGAACTCCAGGCCGGCCTGGGCGCCGATGCCGAAGATCACGCAGCCAAGCAGCGTGGTCATCACCACGGACGCCATGTTGGGGAGGATCTCGCGGAACATGATCCGCAGCGGGCGTTCTCCGGTGACGACGGCCGCGGCCACGAAGTCCTTGCCGCGGATCGACTTGGCCTGCGCCCGCAGGACCCGGGCCGAGCCCGCCCAGCCGGTGACGACGAGGACCAGGATCACGGTGGAGGTCCCGGGCGGCAGGAACGCGGCCAGGATGATGAGCAGCGGGAGGCCAGGCAGCAGCAGGAAGATGTTGGTGACCAGGGTCAGCGCATCGTCCACTATGCGGCCGAAGTACGCGGACGCCAGGCCGACGACGATGGCGACCGCGGTCGCCACGAGCCCCACGGTGAACCCGACGAAGAGGGAGCTGCGCGCACCCCACAGGGTGAGGGCGAGCACGTCCTGTCCCTTAGCGGTCGTACCGAGCCAGTGTGCGGCCGAGGGTGCCTGGCTGCCCGCGGAGTTGATGAGCGACGGGTCGCCCGGTGCCAGGACGGGCGAGAGCAGGGCCAGCAGCGCGAAGAGAGCTAGCAGGATCAGCCCGGTCAACGCCTTCTTGCTGTCGATGAGCTGGCGCAGCAGTCCGCGCCGGCGGGACGTGCGTGCGGGGGTGGTCGGCGTGGTGGCCGTCGCGATTTCGATGGCGGTCATGTCGGCAACCTCCTCAGCGGACGCGGACGCGCGGGTCGAGGCGGACGTAGACGAGGTCGACGAGGAAGTTCGCGAGCAGCACCGCCGCCGTGATCGTCAGGAAGATGCCCTGCATCAGCGGGTAGTCCAGGCCCTGGACGGCCATCAGCAGCTGGTAGCCGATGCCGGGGTAGGCGAACACGACCTCGGTGAGCAGGGCGCCGCCGACGACGAAGCCGAGCGCCATGCCGAAGTTGGTGACGGAGGGCAGCAGGGCGTTGCGGGCGGCGTAGCGGAACATGATCCGCGAGGGGCTGAGCCCCTTGGCCTCGGCCATCGTGATGTAGTCCTCGGCCGCCGTGGCGATCATGGTGTTGCGCATGCCGAGCATCCAGCCGCCGATGGAGACCAGCACGATGGTCAGCGCCGGCAGCACCAGGTGGGTGGCGACGTTGGAGAGGAACTCGCCGTTGAAGCCGGGAGTCAGACC
This sequence comes from Streptomyces sporangiiformans, assembly GCF_005768555.2. Lineage (GTDB taxonomy): Bacteria > Actinomycetota > Actinomycetes > Streptomycetales > Streptomycetaceae > Streptomyces > Streptomyces sporangiiformans. The sequence continues at coordinate 30,840 of NZ_VCHX02000044.1, read as the reverse complement.
GACGTCGTAGGCGTGCCGCAGCGGGAACCAGCCCAGGCTCACCCCGAACAGGTAGAGGGCGCCCATCGCCAGCCAGAAGTACGGGAACGAGCCGACGAAGATGAGCAGGGGCGGGAAGGCGGAGTCGAGGACGCCACCGCGCCGCCAGGCGGCGACGATGCCGAGCAGGTTGCCGACGACCGCGGCGATGACGAGCGCGACGCCGCCGAGCAGCAGGGTCCAGCCGATCTGCTGGCCGATCACGTCGGAGACCGGAGTCGGGAAGCGGGTGATGGAGATGCCGAGGTCGCCGGTGAAGACGCGTTTGACGTAGGAGACGTACTGCTCCCAGAGGGGGCGGTTGTCGAGGCCGAAGAGTTTCCGCAGCTGGGCTATCTGGTCGGGCTGCATCGTGCCCTGGGCCTGCGCGAACATCCGGGAGACCGGGTCGCCCGGCATGAAGCGCGGGAGGACGAAGTTCAGGGTGATGGAGGCCCAGAAGGCGAGCAGATAGAACCCCAGGTTGCGCAGGATCAGACGCACGGGTCGTGCTCCCTGTCAGTGGGGGATGAACGGTGATGCGGCGAGCGGGGGGGGCGGCCGTCCGGGGAGGAGGGCGGCCGCCGGTCCGCGCGGGCGTCAGCCCTTGACGGGCTTCAGCGAGGTGAGTACGAGGATCGTGCTGCCGTTGCGGTTGCCGAGGGTGGCGTACGGGTTCTTCTCGGAGGGCCAGCCGGTGAAGCGGGCGTCCGTGTACGCGCCCCACTCGGGGCCGGTGAACAGCGGGACGACGGGCGCGTCCTTGTTGTACAGCTCCTGCAGGCCGTTCATCTGCTCGCGCTGCGCACTCTCGTCTGTGGCGGCGGCGAAGTCGTCGATGAGCTTGTCGGCCTTCTTGTCGCCGAAGCGGTGGTAGTTCTCCGTGGCCTGCTTGCCGACCGGCTGAAGCATCTTCGTCGACATCACGCCGCGGTAGTACTCGTACGGGGTGGCGCCGTTGTTGCTCCACACGATGCCGGTGTCGAAGGTGCCGGTGTTGTACGACGACTGGACGGCCGACCAGTCGGGTGTCTTCACGGTGGCGGTGATGCCGACCTTCGCGAGGTTCTGCTTGATGATGTTGGCGACCGAGATCCAGTCGGAGGAGGCGGAGCCGACGGAGATGTCGAGCGTGAAGTTCTTGCCGTTCTTCAGCTTCCGCTTGCCGCCGTTCTCCTTGTAGCCGGCCGAGTCGAGGGCCTTGGCCGCCGCGTCGGTGTCGTACTTCGTCCAGGTGCAGGAAGCGGCCAGCGACGTGTCGCGCCACTTGTCGTACGTGCGGGCCAGGCCCGTGCAGTCGGCGAGTTCGGCGTAGCCGTTCATGGCGACCTTGGTGATCTGGTCGCGGTCGACGGCCATGCTGAGGGCCTTGCGCACGGCCGGGTCGTCGAAGGGGGCCTTGGTGGTGTTCAGCTGCCAGTTGATCATGGCGCCGGTGGCCGGGAACCAGTAGTGGTTGTGCTTCTTGTCCTTGGCGACGAAGGACTTCTCGATGTCCGGGATGAACGACTGCGTCCAGTCCACCTCGCCGTTGGTGAAGGCGAGGTTGGCGCTGTCGTTGCCGGAGAAGGCGAGCATCTGGATGCCGGCGATCTGCTGCTTCGCGGGCTGCCAGTAGTCGGGGTTCTTGCGCAGCTCGTACGACTGGCTCTGGAACTTCTCGATCTTGGTGTACGGGCCGGAGCCGACTGGGTTCGGGTTGGTGAACTTCGCCGGGTCCTTCACCTTGGACCAGATGTGCTTCGGCAGGATGTAGTGGCCGCCGATCTCGTAAAAGGCGGGTGAGAAGGGCTTGTTGAAGGAGAACTTCACCGTGTGGGCGTCGACCGCGGTGGCCTTGTCCAAGTAGTCGAAGCCGCCCAGCACCTTCTTCTGGAGCTGGAAGGTGTAGACGACGTCGTCGGCGGTGAGCGCCTGGCCGTCCGACCACTTCACGCCGTCGCGCAAGGTGAAGGTGAGGGACTTGCCGTCCTTGGCCTGCTCCCACTTGGTGGCCAGCCACGGGGTGTCCTTGGCGTCCGCCATGCTGTGCACGACCAGCGGCTCGTAGACCGCCTGGAGGGTCATGGGGGCGGCCTGCGGGGAGAGCGGGTTGAAGTTGCGCGTGAACGTCGCCAGATCCTCGCGCGGGATGGTGAGCAGCTGGTTGCCGGAGGTGTCACCGGCGCCGGAGGCGCCCGAGCCACCCGTACAGGCGGACAGGACCAGGGCTGCGGCGGCAGTCGCGGTGACCGCTCTCAGGACGGACCGAAGCCGCCGTGAGGCTATGGAGGGTGCCATAATGGAGACTCTTTTCCTCTCTTCAACACACAGAGCGAAGACGGGGATGGGATTCCTCGACGGGCTGATTAGCGGTCAGACCGACGAGCGTTCGAGCAGCGGGCAGTCGATCGTCACCCGGTGGGTGTCGAGCGGCTGCCCCGCTGCGAGAGCGGCGAGCATGTCGACGCCCTTGGTGCCCATGGCCTCGAAGGGCAGGGCGAGCGTCGTCAGCTTCGGCCGCAGATAGGCGGCGATGAGTTCCTGGTTGTCGAACCCCACCACGGCCACGTCGTGCGGGATGCGCAGCCCACGTTCCTTGATCGCGTCGTACGCGCCCATCGCCATCCGGTCGTTTCCGCAGAACAGCGCGGTCGGCCGGTCGCCGGCCGGGCGGTCCAGCAGTTCGCAGGCGGCGGTATAGGCGCTGTCGGCGGTCGCCCAGCCGGGGATGACGAGGGCAGGGTCGGGGGTGATCCCGGCCTCGCGCAGGGCACGCTCGTACCCTTCGCGCCTGCCGATGGCGGCCGGGATCGCTGGGTCGAGGTTGATGAACCCGATGCGGGTGTGACCGGCGTCCAGGAGCCGGCGGGTCGCCTTGTAACCGCCCGACACCTCGTCGGGCAGGATGCACGGCAGCTCACCTTCCGCGTCGTAGCAGTTGACGAGCACCGTCGGCACCTCCCGGGCGGCCTTGGGGAGCGTGACGGCGCGGTGCCAGGTCGTGGCGTACAGCAGCCCTTCCACCCGGTGCTCCAGCATCTGGTCGAGCGCGGCGGCCTCCTGGGCGGGATCGCCCTCGCTGGCGGCGATCAGCAGGAACCTCCGGTCACCCCAGGCGCGGCTCTGCGCGCCCGTGATCACCTCCCCCGCGAAGGGACCGGTCACGATCTCGGTGATCAGCCCGAACCACCCGCTGCGGTTCGCGGCCAGCGCCCGCGCCCCGGCGTTGGGCCGGTAGCCGAGCTCGTCGATCGCCTCCAGGATCCGCCGACGGGTCTCGTCGGGGATGGCGGCGCCGGGCTTGTCGTTCAGGACGAAGGAGACCGTGGTCCGCGAGACACCCGCGTGGCGGGCCACATCGCTCATGGTCACGCGATGCGTCTTGTTCGTGGCCACTTCCAGTCCCTTTCGGCCAGCCGGAGGCGAGACGATGCCTCCGGTTTCGCGCTTTAATAACGCGCGTTACTTCCTTGTGGCAGGGAAGTTACGTCCGCCTTGAGCGGCATGTCAATACCTGCGCAATGGGCTGCATCAGGCCACCGTCCCGGTGCGCTGCGGTGCCACGAGGCCCGCCACGGGATGATCCGGGTGGACCTGGCCCTCCGCCCCGCCGCGGAGGGCCGCCGCACGACACCGCTTCCCGGCGCCGGTGTTCTGCGGCCGATGTGGGACCTCGGGCACCGCTCGCCCATGGGTGAACTCGTGCTCAGTGCGGCCCGGTTGTGGATCGAGGAACGCCCCTTCCTGGAGCCGGGCGGGCGGGCCCGGATCCGGCTCGCGCCGCTCGATCCATCCCTATGGCAGCACCTTGAGCCGGGCCTGCGGATGACCCTGCACGAGGACCGAACGTTCGCCGGTACGGCGACCGTCCTGGAGATCCAGCCACCCGCCCCGACGACGCCATCGGGTTGACCGCACGCTGCTCGACGGCGGGACGACGCACCAGACCCTTGACGCCGCACGGCGCCGTTGCCACACTCTCCACCCGCACGAGAAAGCGCTTGCTATCGATCGACCTCCTTAGCGCGCCGGTAACGCCCCGAGCCGAGTCCTCCCCGGTCACGCATCTCCCGCAGTGAATCGATTCAACCCAGCTCGAATCGAATCGCATTCGATACGGGACTGGAGCGCCGCAGGACGGGTCGTCAGCGCGCCCACCCCCACTGACAGGAGAAGCCGAGATGGGACGCAGAGCCGCAACTCACTTCAGGGGCAAGGCCTTAGGTACCCACAGGAGGCGCACCAACGTCACCGCCGCCTGCGCCACGGCCGCCTGCGCCACCGCCCTGCTCACCGGGGCGGCCACGCTGACGGCCCCTGCCGACGCGGCGCCGAAAGCGACCGCCGCACCCCAACCGGCCGCCACCGCGTCCGCGGCAGCGGCCTGTGGTGACGGCTCGTACCAGGCCGAGGCCGTACTGAACGGCGGCACCTGGACCGCCCGCCGGGGCAACGGCGTCGTCTACACCGGCTCCGACATGCGCGCCGCGATGCAGGCCGCGGTGAACAGCCTTACGGCGGGCCGGACTTCGAAGGAACGGGTCGTCGTACGCGGCTCGGGCTCCATGAGCGCCGGGTCCAGGGTCTCCCTGCCGAGCTACACCGTCCTCGACGTCTGCGGCACCATCAACGTCACCGGCTCGGGCTCCGGCGACCAGGCCCCGGTCTACGCACGCGGCGTACGGGACATCGAGGTCCGGCATCTGAAGCTCACCGGCGCCCCGCTGTACGGCGTCTTCATGCGCAACGTGCAGAACGTGGTCCTCGGCCAGATCGACATGCGGCTGTCGCGCGGTCTCGGCGTACGGATCGACAACCGGGGCAACACCAGCCAGTGGACCAAGAACGTCCGGATCGACAATGTCTACGTGTCCGGGGCGAGCAGCCACGCGGTGGAGACGTACGGAGTCGACGGCCTCACCATCGGCACGGTGACGGCCCGGGATGTGGGCGAGTCCGGGCTGCTGCTGAACCAGACGATCAACGCCACCGTCACCAAGGTCGACGCGAACAACGCGGGCGCCGGCACCGGCTACGCGGCCTTCCGCATGGCCAACCGCAACGGCCGGGTCGGCAGCGGCTATCCGACCAACATCCGGGTGGGCGAGGTCATCGCACGCGGCGGCGGACGCGGGGTCTTCTGTGTCTCCGAGAGCGGCGGCGCCGTCATCGACCGGGTCACCCTCTCCGACACCGGCAACAACTCGATCCTGATCGAGAACTGCTACAACGTGAACGTCGCCGCCCAGAGCGGCAGCGTCACCGGTGGAGGGGAGATCCGGCTCGCCGCCCGCTCGGAGTTCGCGAACAACGACAACATCACCGTTCAGAACCTCACGGTGACCAACTCCGCGATCACCGAGAATCCCTGCGGCAACAACACCACTTTCCGCAACAACAGGCTGGTCAACAGCCGTCAGAACATCTGCTGAGCGACGTCGGCGCAGCCGAGGCGGGCTGCGGCCCCGCGCCCGTGTCAGCGTCACGGGCGCGGGGCCATCACAGGGAGGACGGTCCGGTCAGGACACGTCGGTCATCTTGGGCATGTCGCCCTTGGTCGTGGTCATATCGATGACGGAGAACGACGCGCCCTGCGGGTCACTCACTGCCGCGAAGCGCCCGAAGGGGGTGTCCATCGGACCGAACCGCAGCACCCCGCCGCGTTCGGTCGCCTTCGCCACCGCCGCGTCGCAGTCCTCGACCGTGAAGTACACGTTGATGTAGGGCGGCACCTCGGGCGGGAAGTCGTCCGTCATCTTCATCCGGCCGAGGACGGATTGCTCATCGATGTTGAAGACTCTGAAATCCATCGTCTCGTCTTCCATCTGCTGGGCGCGGTACGGGAAGACGGCCGGGAAGAAGGCGTCCGACTTCTCGGGCTCCCGGGTGAAGACCTCCGCCCAGCAGTACGCGCCGGGCACGGCTTTCGCCTCGAAGCCCTCATGGACGCCGGCCTGCCAGACACCGAAGACGACACCGCTCGGGTCCCGGACGAGCAGCATGGAGCCGAAGTCGCCGACCTGCATCGGCCCCATCAGTACCTCCCCGCCGTGGTCGCGGACCTTGGCGGCGGTGGCGTTGACGTCCGGGGAAGCGAGGTACAGGCACCAGGCCGACTGCTCCTCCGCCCCGGGCATCGGCGGGACGACGGCAGCCACCGCCTTGCCGTTCGCATACGCCTGTGTGTAGTTGCCGTACTCCGTCGACGCCTCACCGAACGTCCAGCCCAGCACGTCACCGTAGAAGCTCTTCGCCCCCTCGACATCGGCGAACATCGCGTCGGCCCAGCAGGGTGTTCCCTCGGGTTCTGCGGCCATGGCTCCGGCTCCTTCGTCTGAGAAGGCTTGATCCGAGAAGACTGCTCCGACTTTTCACGCTAGCCAGCGAGCCGCCACCGCGCGCGTCGAAGAGCCGCCGCATCGGACGTGACCGCCCCGAGCAACCTGGGCAGGCCCCGTTCAGGGGCGCCCCCGAGCGGCCTCGTTTCAGGGGCGTACGAGGAGCTGGAAATCGAAGGCGTAGCGGGTGGCGCGGTAGACGTGGGTGCCGTACTCGACCGCTCGTCCTGTGTCGTCGTAAGCGGTGCGCCGCATGGTGAGCAGCGCGGCTCCTTCCGGCTCCTCCAGCAGCTCGCCCTCCTCGGCGGTGGCGGAGCGGGCGCCGACGGTCTGGCGGGCGCTGTGCAGGGTGATGCCGGCTGCCCGCATCATCCGGTAGAGGCCGGTCGCCTCCAGACTGGCGGTGTCCAGGTCGAACAGTGAGGCGGGCAGGTAGTTGCACAGGTACGCCACGGGTTCGCCATGCGTCAGGCGCAGCCGCTCGAGCACCGTGACGTCGCCTCCCTCGGGGATGCCGAGGGTGGCGGCGACGTCCGCCGAGGCTCGCTGGACCTCGTTGCGCAGGACCCGGGTTGCCGGGCTCTGCCCGGTGTCCGCCAGGTCGTCGTAGAGGCTGCTCAGCTCCAGCGGGCGCTTGACCTGGCTGTGCACCACCTGGGTGCCGACGCCGCGCCGGCGCACCAGCAGTCCCTTGTCCACCAGGGACTGGATCGCCTGCCGGACGGTCGGCCGGGACAGGCCGAGCCGCGCGGCGATGTCCAGCTCGTTGCCCAGCAGATTGCCGGGCGCGAGCGCGCCGTGCTCGATCGCGGACTCCAGTTGCTGGGCGAACTGGTAGTAGAGCGGGATCGGGCTGCCCCGGTCCAGCGCGAACTGGATGCCGTCGAACGCGGAGGCGTTCGCGGCACGGGCCGCCCGGCCGTGCTCTGTCACAGGAGCCCCTCCCTTCGCGTGGTGCGGACGACTCGGGTGCTGTGGACGACTCGCGTGGTGCGGACGAGGTGCCTCAAGTGTTGCTGGGGAAACCGAGGTTGATGCCGCTGTCGGCCGGGTCGGGCCAGCGCGTGGTGATCACCTTTCCCTGCGTGTAGAAGGCGATGCCGTCGTTGCCGTAGATGTGGTGGTCGCCGAAGAGGGAGTCCTTCCAGCCACCGAAGGAGTGGTAGCCCACGGGGACCGGGATCGGCACGTTCACGCCGACCATGCCGGCCTGGACTTCGAGCTGGAAGCGGCGGGCCGCGCCGCCGTCCCGCGTGAAGATCGCGGTGCCGTTGCCCCAGCGGGAGTTGTTGATCAGCGCGATGGCGTCGTCGTACGTCTCGGCACGGACCACACACAGCACGGGGCCGAAGATCTCTTCCCGGTACGCGTCCGCGGTGACCGGCACCTTGTCGAGGAGCGAGACGCCGAGGAAGAAGCCGTTCTCGTGGCCCTCGACGGTGTAGCCGGTACCGTCGACGACGACCTCGGCTCCCTGGGCGCGGGCGCTGTCCACGTACGAGGCCACCTTGTCGCGGTGCTCGCGGGTGATCAGCGGACCCATCTCGCTGGCCGCGTCGTTGCCGGGGCCGATCTTCAGGCCCCTGGCCCGCTCGGCGATCTTGCCGACCAGCTCATCGCCGGTGTCGCCGACCGCGACGACGACCGACACGGCCATGCAGCGCTCGCCGGCCGAGCCATACGCGGCGTTGATGGCCTGGTCGGCGGCGTAGTCCAGGTCGGCGTCGGGCAGGACGAGCATGTGGTTCTTGGCACCGCCCAGGGCCTGGACGCGCTTGCCGTGCTCGATGCCCTTCAGCTGGATGTACTTGGCGATCGGCGTGGAGCCGACGAAGGAGACGGCGGCGATGTCCGGGTGCTCAAGGAGACGGTCCACGGCGACCTTGTCGCCCTGCACGACGTTCAGCACGCCGTCCGGCAGTCCCGCCTCGGCGGCCAGCTCCGCCAGCCGGTACGACGCGGAGGGGTCCTTCTCGCTCGGCTTGAGCACGAAGGTGTTGCCGCAGGCGATGGCGACCGGGAACATCCACATCGGCACCATGGCCGGGAAGTTGAACGGGGTGATGCCCGCGACGACGCCGAGCGGCTGGCGGATCGCGGCCACGTCGACGCGGGTGGAGACCTGCGTGGACAACTCGCCCTTGACCAACTGCGGGATGGAGCAGGCGAGTTCGACGATCTCCATACCGCGGGCAACCTCGCCGAGCGCGTCGGAGTGCACCTTGCCGTGCTCGGCGGTGATCAGCTCGGCGATCTCGTCGCGGTGGGCGTCGAGCAGCTCGCGGTACTTGAAGAGAACCGCCGTGCGCCTGGCGAGCGAGGCGGTGCCCCAGGTCTCGAAGGCGGCCTTGGCGGTGGCGACGGCGGCGTCCACCTCGTCGACGGTGGCGAAGGCGACCTGCTTTTCCTGGGCGCCCGTGGCCGGGTTGTACACAGGGCCGAAGCGACCGGAGGCGCCATCGACGGCCTTGCCCCCGATCCAGTGGTTGATGGTCTTCATGACGGGCGGATCCTTTTTTCGTGAGCCGGGGGAATCAGCAGGTCCAGCAGGTTCAGCAGGTTCAAGGGGGTTCATGGAGGGTTCAGGCGGGGGGATCAGAGGTGTCGGCGGCGCCCCTGGACGTTGCGGTCGTAGGTCTCGCGGGCCCTGGTGGCGGCCTCGCGGGACGCGACCTCGGCGACCGGCACGTCCCACCAGGCCTGGGCCGCGGGGGCGGTGGGCGTGGGGTCCGTCTCCACGTACACGCAGGTCGGGCGGTCCGAGACGCGGGCGGTGGCCAGGGCGTCGCGCAGTTCGCGTACGGTCTTGGCGCGGATGACGTCCATGCCGAGGCTGGCCGCGTTGGCGGCGAGGTCGACGGGCAGGGGCGCGCCGGTGAAGGTGCCGTCGGCCTCCCGGTAGCGGTAGGCGGTGCCGAACCGCTCTCCGCCGGTCTCCTCGGACAGGCCGCCGATGGAGGCGTAGCCGTGGTTCTGGATGAGGACCAGGTTGACCGGCAGGCCCTCCTGGACGGCCGTGACGATCTCGGTCGGCATCATCAGGTACGTGCCGTCGCCGACCAGGGACCACACGGGCGTCGCGGGGGCCGCCTGCTGTACGCCGATGCCGGCCGGGATCTCGTAGCCCATGCAGGAGTAGCCGTACTCGAGGTGGTACTGGCGCGGTGAGCGGGCGCGCCACAGCTTGTGCAGGTCGCCGGGGAGTGATCCGGCGGCGTTGATGACCACGTCGTCGTCGCCGACCACGGCGTCCAGGGCGCCGAGCACCTGCGTCTGGGTGGGAGCCTCGTTCTCGTCGGCCGCCCGGTAGGCGGCGTCCACGACCTGCTCCCAGCGCTGCTTGCCCGCGCGGTACTCGGCCTCGTACGCGGCGTCCACGCGGTGGCCGAAGAGCGCCTCGGTGAGCGCGTCGAGTCCTGCGCGGGCGTCGGCGACCAGCGTCCGCGCGCTCAGCTTGTGGGCGTCGAAGGGCGTGACGTTGAGGTTGACGAAGCGCACCGAGGGGTGGGCGAAGAGGGTGCTGGAGGCGGTGGTGAAGTCGGTGTAGCGGGTGCCCACGCCGATGACCAGGTCGGCGGTCCGCGCGATGTCGTCGCAGACCGCGGTGCCGGTGTGGCCGATGCCGCCGAGGTCGGCGGGGTGGTCGTGGCGCAGCGCGCCCTTGCCCGCCTGGGTGGAGGCGACGGGGATGCCGGTGGCGTCCACCAGCGCCTTGAGCGCGTCCTCGGCCTCGCTGTGGTGGACGCCGCCTCCGGCGACGATCAGCGGCCGTTCGGCGGCCTTGATCGCACGGACGGCGTCGGCGAGTTCGGCCGGTTCGGGTGCGGGGCGGCGCACCTGCCAGACCCGGTCGGCGAAGAACTCCTCGGGCCAGTCGTACGCCTCGGCCTGGACGTCCTGCGGCAGGGCGAGGGTGACGGCGCCGGTCTCGACGGGGTCGGCGAGCACGCGCATGGCGCCCAGGGCGGAGGGGATCAGGGCTTCGGGGCGGGTGATCCGGTCGAAGTAGCGGGAGACCGGGCGCAGGGTGTCGTTGACGGAGATGTCCGCGGACACGGGGTGTTCGAGCTGCTGGAGCAGCGGGTCGGCGGTCCGCGTGGCGAAGTAGTCGCCGGGCAGCAGCAGGACCGGGAGCCGGTTGACGGTGGCGAGGGCGGCTCCGGTGACCAGATTGGTGGCGCCGGGGCCGATGGAGGTGGTGACGGCCTGTGTGGACAGCCGGTTGAGCTGGCGGGCGTAGCCGACGGCGGCGTGCACCATGGACTGTTCGTTGCGGCCCTGGTGGAACGGCATGGTCTGCTCGTCGGCCTCCAGCAGCGCCTGGCCGATCCCGGCGACGTTTCCGTGGCCGAAGATTCCCCAGGTCCCGGCGATGAGCCGGTGCCGTACGCCGTCGCGTTCGGTGTACTGCGCGGCGAGGAAACGCACAAGCGCCTGGGCCACGGTCAGGCGGCGGGTGGAGCGGCTCATCGGTACGTACCTCACTGGGACGGGGCGGTGGTGAGTCTGGGGTCGACGGGGCGGCCAGGCCAGGTGTCGCGGATCCAGGCGTGGTCGGGGTGGTCACAGATGAGCCAGGCGCGCTCGGCGCCGGGGCCCGCCATGACGTTGAGGTAGTACATGTCGTGGCCGGGCACGGCCATGGAGGGGCCGTGCCAGCCGTCCGGGATCAGGACGACGTCGCCGCCGCGCACCTCGGCCAGCACATCCGTGCCCTGACCGTTGCCGGACGGTGAGACCCGCTGGTAGCCGAGGCCCGGTGTGCCCTCGTGGTCCGCGAACTCGAAGTAGTAGATCTCCTCCAGTTCGGTCTCCTCCCCGGGGCGGTTCTCGTCGTGCTTGTGCGGCGGGTACGAGGACCAGTTGCCGCCGGGGGTGATCACTTCGACGGCGATGAGCTTGTCGCACTCGAAGACTCCGGCGGCGCCGAAGTTGTGCACCTTGCGTGAGCAGTTGCCGGTCCCCCGCAGTTCGACGGGGACAGACGGGGCGGGCCCGTAGCGGGGCGGCAGGCGGCGCTCGCAGCGGGCGCCGGTGAGCGCGAAGCGCCCGCCCGTGTCCGAGGTGAGGGTCGCGGTCGCGTCGCGGGGCACGTACACGAAGTCGCTGACGCCGCTGAACACACTGTCGCGGCCGTGCAGTGCGAACGTGTCACGGCCGTGGTCGTCGGTGACGGCGACGGTGCAGCCGCCACTGAGCGACAGCACGATCCACTCGCTGTCCCCGGCCGTGAAGAGGTATGAGTCGCCGGGCCGCAGGTCGAGCACCCGCAGGCTGGAGTAGCCCCAGCCCGCCGTCTCGGGGGTGATGTCGACGGCGTACTGGCCGCTCGTGGCCTTGCCCGCGGGCACGTGGTGTGTGGTGGTCATGGGTTGGTTCCTCCGGGTCCGGCCCTCACAGCAGCCCGACGGCCGTGTCCACGGCGGTCTCGACGCTGCCTTCGGCGGGGTAGAGCAGGGAGCGGCCGACGACCAGGCCCTGCACGGTGGGCAGCCGCAGGGCCTTGCGCCACCTCTCGTACGCGCCCTCCTGGTCCTTGCCGACCTCGCCGCCCAGCAGTACGGCGGGCAGGGTCGAGGTCTCCAGGGCGGCGGCCATGTCGTCGGGGTCGCGGGTGACCGGCAGCTTCAGCCAGGTGTAGGCGGAGGTGCCGCCCAGGCCCGAGGCGATGGCTATGGAGCGGGTGACGGCATCGGCGGACAGGTCATTGCGTACCGCGCCCTCGATACGGCGGGAGATGAACGGCTCGACGAACAACGGCAGCCGGCGCTCGGCCATGGCGTCGACGGCGCGGGCGGTGGACTCCAGGGTGGCCAGCGATCCGGGGTCGTCGTAGTCGATGCGCAGCAGGAGCTTGCCCGCGTCGAAGTTCAGCCGGGCGATGTCCTCGGCGCGGTGTCCGGTGAAGCGGTCGTCCATCTCGAAGGCGGCGCCGGCCAGGCCACCGCGGTTCATCGAGCCCATGACAACCTTGTCTTCAAGGGCACCAAGGAGGAGCAGGTCCTCCAGGATGTCCGCGGTGCCGAGCACCCCGTCCACGCCGGGCCGGGACAGCGCCACGCACAACCGCTCCAGCAGATCGGCACGGTTGGCCATGGCCAGACGGCGGTCGCCGACACCGAGAGCGCCGCGTGCCGGATGGTCGGCGGCCACGATCATGAGGCGGCCGCTGTCGCCGATGAGCGGGCGGCGCCTGCGCCGGGCGGCCGCCTCGGCGATGGCCTCCGGGTGCCGGGCGCGCACCCTGACGAGGTCGGGGATGGTGAGGCTCAAGGGTTGACTCCGTTTCAAGCGGGCGGCGGGTCAGCCTCGGGAGGCGACGAGATCCTCGACCTCGGCGGCGGTCGGCATCGCTGAGGAACAGGCGAGGCGGGAGGCGACGATGGCCCCCGCCGCGTTGGCGTACCGCATGGTCTTCTGCAGCTCCCAGCCGGCGAGCAGCCCGTGGCAGAGGGAACCGCCGAAGGCGTCGCCCGCGCCGAGGCCGTTGACCACCTCCACGGGTACCGGCGGAACCTCCGCGGTGGTGCCGTCCCGGTGGACGGCGAGGACGCCCTTGGGGCCCTGCTTGATCACGGCGAGTTCCACGCCCGCGTCGAGCAGCGCCTGGGCGCAGGCGTGCGGTTCGCGCACACCGGTGGCCACCTCGCACTCGTCGAGGTTGCCGACGGCGACCGTGGCGTGGCCCAGGGCTTCGGCGTAGTACGGGCGGGCCTCGGCCGGGTCCTTCCAGAACATGGGGCGCCAGTCGAGGTCGAAGACGGTGATGCCCGACTTGTCGCGGGCCTTGAGGGCGGCGAGTGTGGCCGAACGGCTGGGCTCCTCACTCAGGCCGGTCCCGGTGATCCAGAAGATGCGGGCGGCCCGGATGGCGAAGAAGTCGAGCTCGTCGGTGTGGATCTCCAGGTCGGGTGCCTTGGGCCGGCGGTAGAAGTACAGCGGGAAGTCGTCGGGCGGGAAGATCTCGCAGAAGGTGATGGGGGTCGGGTGGGCGTCGACCGGCGTGACCCAGCGGTCGTCGACCCCGAACTCGCCCAGCGCCTCGTGCAGATACGTGCCGAACGGGTCGTTTCCGGTGCGGGTGATGATCGCGCTGGATCGGCCCAGGCGCGCGGCGGCCACCGCGACGTTCGCCGCCGACCCGCCGAGGAACTTCCCGAAGGTGTCGACACGGCTGAGGGGCACGCCTGTCTGCAGCGGGTAGAGGTCGACGCCGATGCGGCCCATGGTGATCAGGTCGAAGGACTCCGTCATGCGCGCCTCGTTCCTCGTGCTGGGAATGCGGACAGCCGTGGGATGAGGGCTGCCTGCCGGGGACCGGTGTGCCCTTAGGTGTAAGACGCGCGACAGAGCCCTGTCAATACTTTGTACTTACATTCGCACGTGATCGTGAAATGATGTCTTAACAAAGTATTGACAGGTGGGGCTGTCAGGTACTTTCATCCCGTGCCAACAGCACAACCGAGTTGTTCGGCACGTGGCCCGCACTCGCCGGGCCGGCCCCCCGGGGTCCGGGCTCACGCCCCGCCCGTGTTCCCGTTCCCTTTCCCCAGTAGCACAGTGAGGTGCCGGAAAGATGGACTCTATGTCTCGCCCACGCTCCCGCAGATTCCCCGCCCTCGTGGCCACTGCCGCCGCGACGGTACTGATAGTCACCGGCTGCTCCAGCAGCTCCGGCGGCAAGGAAGCAGAGGAGGGCGGCGAGAACGCCGCCGCGGGCAAGGCCAACACCCCCCGTATGACCATCGCGTTGGTCACGCACCAAGCCCAGGGCGACACCTTCTGGGACATCGTCCGCAAGGGCGCCGAGGCGGCGGCCGCGAAGGACAACGTCAAGCTGATCTACTCCAGTAACCCCACCGCGGCCGACCAGGCCGGCCTCGTCCAGAACGCGATCGACCAGAAGGTCGACGGCATCGCGGTCACCCTCGCCAAGCCGGACGCCATGAAGGACGTCGTGGCGAAGGCCACGAAGGCCGGCATCCCCGTGGTCGGTCTCAACTCCGGTGTGGACAACTGGAAGGACATGGGTCTGCTGGAGTACTTCGGCCAGGACGAGGGTGTGGCGGGTGAGGCGCTCGGCAAGAAGCTGAACGAGACCGGCGCCAAGCATGTCGCCTGCGTGGTCCAGGAACAGGGTCACGTCGGACTGGAGGCGCGCTGCGCGGGCGTGGAGAAGACCTTCAAGGGCAAGACGGACAACGTGTACGTCAACGGCACCGACATGCCGGCCGTGAAGTCCACGATCACAGCCAAGCTCAAGCAGGACAGCTCCATCGACCAGGTGGTCACGCTCGGCGCCCCGTACGCGCTGACCGCGGTGCAGTCCGTCGCCGACGCGGGCAGCAAGGCCAAGGTCGCCACCTTCGACCTCAACAAGGACCTGACCAGCGCCATCGAGAAGGGCGACATCGAGTTCGCCGTCGACCAGCAGCCCTACCTGCAGGGCTACCTCTCGATCGACTCGCTGTGGCTGTACAAGACCAACGGCAACTACAGCGGCGGTGGCGAGGAGCCGGTCCTGACGGGCCCGGCGTTCGTCGACAAGAGCAATGTCGACACGATCGCCAAGTTCGCCGCGAAGGGTACTCGGTGATCGTATGACCCAGCAGGCTGCGCCGGCGGTGACCTCACCGCCGGCCTCCGGCCCTCAGAAGACCGACGGGCGGACCTCGCAGCACCCCGTGTGGCTGAGGCTGCTCGCCCGTCCTGAGGTCGGCGTCTTCCTCGGTGCCGCCGCGGTGTTCGTGTTCTTCCTCGTCGCGGCGCCGCCGGTCCGTCAGGCCGACTCGATGGGCACGATCCTCTACCAGTCGTCGACCATCGGCCTCATGGCGCTGCCCGTGGCTCTTCTGATGATCGGCGGCGAGTTCGACCTCTCGTCCGGCGTTGCCGTGCTGACCTCGGCGCTGACCGCGAGCATGGTCAGCTACCAGCTGACGATGAACGTCTGGGTGGGTGTGATCGTCGCGCTGTTGGTCTCGCTCGCGATCGGCGCCTTCAACGGCTGGATGATCATGCGTACGGGGCTGCCGAGCTTCCTGGTCACTCTCGGCACCTTCCTGATCCTGCAGGGCGTCAACCTCGCGGTCACCAAGCTGGTCACCGGCAACGTCGCGACCAACAGCATCAGCGACATGGATGGCTTCGAGCAGGCGAAGGCGGTCTTCTCCGCGTCCTTCACCATCGGTGGCGTCCAGGTGAAGTCCACGATCCTGTACTGGCTGGCCTTCGCGGCGGTGGCCACGTGGCTCCTCCTGCGCACCAAGTACGGCAACTGGATCTTCGCGGTCGGCGGCAACCAGGCCAGCGCCCGCGCGGTCGGCGTACCGGTGGCCTTCACCAAGATCACTCTGTTCATGGGCGTGGGCTTCGGCGCCTGGTTCGTCGGCATGCACCAGCTGTTCGCCTTCAACACCGTGCAGTCGGGCGAGGGCGTCGGCCAGGAACTGATCTACATCGCCGCGGCGGTGATCGGCGGCTGTCTGCTGACCGGCGGCTACGGTTCCGCGATCGGCCCGGTCTTCGGTGCCTTCATGTTCGGCATGGTGAACCAGGGCATCGTCTACGCCGGCTGGAACCCCGACTGGTTCATGGCCTTCCTCGGCGTGATGCTGCTCGGCGCCACCCTCGTCAATCTGTGGGTCCGCCGCGCGGCGACCCGGAGGTGATCTGATCCCATGACAACCAACGGTTCCTCGCCCTCCGAGGCCCTCGCCAAGGACGACGTGTCCCAGGACGGCCGGCCGATCGTAGAACTGCGCGGCGCGGGCAAGTCGTACGGCAACGTCCGCGCCNCCCTCGCCAAGGACGACGTGTCCCAGGACGGCCGGCCGATCGTAGAACTGCGCGGCGCGGGCAAGTCGTACGGCAACGTCCGCGCCCTGCACGGCGTCGACCTGCAGGTCTTCCCCAGCCAGGTCACCTGCGTCCTCGGCGACAACGGCGCCGGCAAGTCCACCCTCATCAAAATCATCTCCGGCCTGCATCAGCACTCCGAGGGCGAGTTCCTCGTCGACGGCGAACCGGTGCGCTTCACCACCCCGCGCCAAGCCCTCGACCGCGGCATCGCCACCGTCTACCAGGACCTGGCCACCGTGCCCCTGATGCCGGTCTGGCGGAACTTCTTCCTCGGCTCCGAGATGACCCGCGGCCCCTGGCCCGTGCGCCGCCTCGACATCACCCGCATGAAGAAGACCGCGGACGAGGAACTGCGCAACATGGGCATCATCCTCGACGACCTCGACCAGCCCATCGGCACGCTGTCGGGCGGCCAGCGCCAGTCCGTGGCCATCGCCCGGGCCGTCTACTTCGGCGCCCGCGTGCTCATCCTGGACGAGCCGACCGCCGCACTCGGCGTGAAGCAGTCCGGCGTGGTGCTGAAGTACATCGCCGCCGCCCGCGACCGCGGCCTCGGCGTCATCTTCATCACCCACAACCCGCACCACGCCTACATGGTCGGCGACCACTTCAGCGTGCTGCGCCTCGGCACCATGGAGCTGAGCGCCTCCCGCAGCGAGGTCGGCCTGGAAGAGCTCACCAACCACATGGCGGGCGGTGCCGAACTGGCCGCGCTCAAGCACGAGTTGGCACAGGTCCGAGGCGTCGACGTGGAGAAGCTCCCAGAGAAGGAGGACCTCACCGCACCCGTCGTTGCTTCCGAAGGGACGTCTTCATGACCAACGCCCTGAACCGCATCCGTGTCGGTTCGGCTCCGGATTCATGGGGCGTGTGGTTCCCGGACGATCCCCAACAGGTGCCCTGGGAACGCTTCCTGGACGAGGTCTCCGAGGCCGGTTACTCCTGGATCGAGCTCGGCCCGTACGGCTATCTGCCCACGGACCCGGCCAGGCTCACCGACGAGGTGGACCGGCGCGGACTGAAGGTGTCGGCCGGCACGGTCTTCACCGCGCTCCACCGCGGCCCCGACGTCTGGGACGCCACCTGGGAGCACGTCAGCCAGGTCGCCGAACTGACCCGTGCCATGGGCGCCAGGCACCTGGTGGTCATCCCGTCCTTCTGGCGGGACGACAAGACCGCCGCGCTGATCGAGCCGCCCGAGCTGACGGTGCGTCAGTGGGCGTATCTGACCAAGGGAATGGAGCGTCTCGGGCACGAGGTGAAGGAGCGCTTCGGCCTCGACATCGTGGTGCACCCGCACGCCGACACGCACATCGACACCGAGGAGCACGTGGAGCGCTTCCTCGACTCCACCGACGGCGAACTGGTCGGCCTCTGCCTGGACACCGGTCACTACGCCTACTGCGGCGGCGACAACGTCAAGCTCATCCAGACGTACGGCGAACGGATCGGCTACCTCCACCTCAAGCAGGTCGACCCCGAGATCCTCGCCGACGTCGTCAAGAACGAGATCCCGTTCGGCCCCGCCGTCCAGCGCGGTGTCATGTGCGAGCCGCCGGCCGGCGTACCCGCACTGGAGCCGGTGCTCGCCGCCGCACAGAACCTCGGGGTCGAGCTGTTCGCCATCGTCGAGCAGGACATGTACCCCTGCCCGCCCGACAAGCCGCTGCCCATCGCCACGCGCACCCGCACGTTCCTCCGCTCCTGCGGCGCCTGAGAAGGGAACCAGCCCATGCCCCAGCGCACAACGCTACGCGTCGCCGTCGTCGGCACCGGCAGGATGGGGGCCGACCATGTGCGCCGGATCAGCGAGGTGACCAGCGGGGCCCGGGTGAGCGCGGTGGTGGACATAGACGCCGAGCGGGCCAAGGGGCTCGCCACCGGCATCGACGGCTGCACGGCGTACACCGACCCCGCCGCCGCCATGGCGGCGGACGACGTGGACGCCGTGCTGATCGCCTCCCCCGGCCCCGCGCACGAGGCGGCGCTGCTCACCGCCTTCGAGCACGATCTGCCCGTCCTGTGCGAGAAGCCGCTCACCCCGGACGCGGCCTCCGCGCTGCGCGTCCTGGAAGCCGAGCAGAAGCTCGGCCACCGCCGGGTGCAGGTCGGGTTCATGCGGCGGTACGACGCGGAGTACATGAAGCTCAAGGAGCTACTCGACAGCGGCCGACTGGGACGTCCGCTGATGCTGCACAACCGGCACCGCAACGCCACCCTCCCGGTGCCCGGCTTCACCAGCGAGATGCTCATCAACGACGCCGTCGTACACGAGATGGACGTCACCCGGTGGCTGCTCGACCAGGAGATCACCACGGTCACCGTGATGAAGCCCAGGCCGTCGTCCAACGCACCCGAGGGCCTGGAGGACCCGCAGTTCGTCATCTTCGAAACCGACGGGGGTGCCCTCGTCGACGTCGAGATGAGCGTCAACTGCCAGTTCGGCTACCAGGTACAGGCGGAGGCGGTCTGCGAGAACGGCACCGCGCGGATCGGTGACGGCCACGGGATGCTCGTCAACTCGGCCGGGCAGTGGGGTGGTTCGATCGCCCCCGACTTCGTGGCGCGTTTCGAGGACGCGTACGACCGTGAGGTGCAGGCGTGGGTGGACGCCACCCGGCGCGGCGAGGTCACCGGCCCCAGTTCCTGGGACGGCTATGCCGCCGCCGCGGTCTGCGAGGCCGGCGTGCGCGCCCAGGCCGAAGGCGGCCGGATCACCGTCGAACTCGTCGAACGTCCCAGCCTCTACCGCTGACCCGGACACTCGAGTCACGAGTCTGGAGTCTGGTCACGAAAAATTGAAAATGTCAGGGTTGGCGCATGCCGACCGTCTTCAAGGGTGCGACCCCCTACTGCTATGCCAACTCACTGGCCATGGTCCTGGGCGCGGACGCGCCCCCGCCTTCGGCGATCGAGGTGTTGACGGGGTCGCCCTTCGGCGCGCAGATCGAGCGCGGCCTTCCGTACTTCGATCCGCTCGGCTGGAACCCCGACTTCGGCCTGGACCAGGCCATCGACCTCCTCGGCTGGACGTGCCTGCGCACCACCGGCGGTGAGCCGGCACAGGCCGTCGGGCGGCTTCGGCAGGCCACCGAGCTGGGGCCGGTGCTGGTCGGTCCCGTGGACATCGGCCTGCTCCTGCACCAGCCCTGGTCGACGGGCACACCCAACGGCGGCGACCACTGGGTGACCGTGCTCGGCGTCGACCACGAGACGGTGCTCTTTCACGACCCCGGCGGCTACCCCTTCGCCACGTTGCCCGTCGATGCCTTTGCCGCGGCGTGGCGTGAGCGGCTACCGGACTGCGCGGGCCCGTTCACCATGCGCAGTGACTTCCGGCGCGTCGACCGGGTCGACATCGCCACGGCCCTGCGTCGCTCGCTGCCCGCGGCACTGGGATGGCTCACGGGCGCACGGGGCGGACAGGGCGGACACACACCTGCGAAGGGCACTCTCGGCGGCGCGGCCGCCGTGGAGCATCTTGTCGCCGGCCTGCGGACCGGGCGGGTGGAGGACCGCGCCCTGGCCCATCTGAAGGACTTCGCCGTCCGGGTCGGCGCGCGGCGTCTCGCAGACGCGTCGCTCTGGCTGGCCGAGATCGACGAGATGCGGGCCTCCGATGTGGCCGGCCATCAGGCGCGGCTGCTCGGCAGCGTGCAGTACAGCCTCGTCGTGGGCGACACATCGGCGGCCGCGACCGCGCTACGGCAACTGGCGGTCGCTTACGACGAACTGGGCGCCGCCCTCGGGGAACGGCCATGACCAAATCACCAAATCCCGTAGTTTTCAGCGGACTTCGCTTGCCAAGACCGGGGCGGGAAGCCGGACCGTTCGACTAGGTTGGTGTTCGGTTAGCGAACACCCATGCGCAGGAGGCACTCCCGTGTCAGATCAAGACCCCCAGCTCGCCGCCGCAGCCGAGATACGTGCCCGGATCGACACGAGCAAGCCGCACTCCGCGCGTTTCTGGAACTACTTCGTGGGCGGCAAGGACAACTACGAGGTGGACCGCGAGATCGGGGACCAGATCAAGGAGATCTTCCCCGGCCTCGTCGACGTGGCGCGCACGAGCCGCCTCTTCCTCGGGCGCGCGGTGCGGCACCTGGCCGGAGAACAGGGCGTCCGGCAGTTCCTCGACATCGGCACCGGCCTGCCGACCGCCGACAACACCCACGAGGTGGCCCAGCGCGTGGCGCCGGATGCGCGGATCGTCTACGTCGACAACGACCCGATGGTGCTCGCGCACGCCCGCGCCCTGCTCACCAGCACGCCCGAGGGCGAGACGGCGTACATCGACGCCAACTTCTACGAGCCCGAGGACATCCTCAAGACGGCGGCGAGCACGTTGGACTTCTCCCAACCCGTCGCGCTGATGATCCTCAACACCCTGGGCCACGTGGCCGAGTACGGCCAGGCCCGGGAACTGGTCTCGCGCCTCATGGCCGGTCTGCCGTCCGGCAGTTATCTGGTGATCAGCGACAGCACCGCGACCAGCGAGGGCATGATCGCCGCGTCGGCGGCGTACAACGAGAGCGGCGCCGTTCCGTACTACGTGCGCGACGTCGAGGAGATCGCCGGCTTCTTCGACGGACTGGAGCTGGCGGAGCCCGGAGTCGTCCAGGTCACCGAGTGGCGTCCGGAGCAGGAGTCGGACGTGTCGAGGGTCGACGCCTACGGCGGAGTGGGCCGCAAGCCGTGAGCCACGGGCGTCCGCCCCTGCTGGTGGAGGTTTCCTCCGGGGCGGACGCCGACAGCCGCATCAGGTGACAGCCGCTCTGGGGCGACAGCCACTCTGGGTGACGACCGCACCAGGTGGGGTGCTACCAGCGGTGGTGGACCTGCGCCCGGATGCCGCGGTCGTACAGCTCGCCCACGGCGTCCAGGGTCGCGTCCGGCAGCGGGGCCAGCGCGGCCGCATCGGCGTTCGCCCGCGCCTGCTCGGGGGAACGGGCGCCGGGGATCACCGAGGACACGCCGGGCTGCTGGATGATCCACCGCAGAGCGGTCTGGGCCGGTGTCGCGCCCTCCGGAGCGAGCTTCGAGAACTCCGCGGCCGCTTCCACCCCCGACGCGTAGTCGACCCCGGAAAAGGTCTCGCCCTGGTCGAAGGCCTCACCGTGCCGGTTGTACGTCCGGTGGTCGTCGGCCGGAAAGGCGGTGTCCTTCGTGTACTTGCCGGAGAGCAGCCCGGAGGCCAGCGGTACGCGGGCGATGATTCCCACACCCGCCTCCGCGGCGGCCGGGAGCACCGCCTCCAACGGCTTGAGGCGGAACGCGTTGAAAATGATCTGGACGCTCGCCGTACCCGGCCTGGCGATCGCCGTCAGCGCCTCGTCGCAGGTCTCCACACTCACGCCGTACGCGGCGATGCGCTGTTCCTCGACGAGCGTGTCGAGGGCGTCGAAGACCGCGTCCGACGCGTACACGGGCGTGGGCGGGCAGTGCAGCTGCACCAGGTCGAGGGTGTCCACGCCCAGGTTCGTGCGTGAGCGGTCGGTCCAGGCGCGGAAGTTGTCCAGGGTGTAGAGCGCGGGGTCCAGCGCCACCCGGCGGCCCATCTTCGTCGCGACGAGGATGTCCGCGTCCGGGCGTTCCCGCAGATAACGGCCGATGAGCTGCTCGCTGCGCCCGTCGCCGTACACATCGGCGGTGTCGAAGAAGGTCACGCCGCTCTCGACCGCGGCGTCGAGCACGGCGAGAGCGTCCTCCTCCTTGACCTCGCCCCAGTCGGCGCCCAGCTGCCAGGTGCCCAGGCCTACGACGGAGACCCTCTGGTTCGTCCTGCCGAATACCCGCTGTTCCATGATGATCTCTGTCCCTCTTTCCTGTGGCGCCCGTGAGGCTCCATCATGCGACGTACCTCCAGCATCGGGGCCGCGAAGATCGCCCGTCCAACAGGAGAATGCGCATGCTGTCATGAACCGGCCTTCTCAATCACCTGCAGAATCACCTGCCGGGTGACATGCCGCTTCACACCCCGGTGAGGCACCACGGTCCGCAGACAGTCCCTACCCGATCCGCGGGCAGCGGACCGGGTGTCGTCCTGGGTCTGGAGTCAGGTGTCGTTGCGGTCGAGGAGTTCCTTCACACCGTGGGCCGTGAGCGCCAGCTCCTCCGGTGTGCCCGCGTCGATGACCAGCGACAGTCTCTCGCTGGGCCAGCCATGGGCGAGTACCCCGAGCACCACGTTGCGGTGCCGCTTGATCTGCGGCAATGCCTGTTCCATGCGGTCCTGTGTGGTGAAGACCGGCACCAGCTCGGTGCCGTCCTCCTGTTCGAACACGGGCAGGGTCAGTGCCTTGGGGGCGGGCCCTTCCGCGTCGGTTCCGGTGGGGAGCAGAACTTCGCTCCTGGCCAGCGTGCTCAACGCCGCCTCGTCCACGGTGCCCTCGACGACCGCGCGCAAGGCCTGCTGGGCGGCGGAACCGCCGCCGCCCTGGGGGTGGATGTCAGTCACGGTTCGTCCAATCGCCGTATCGGTCACAGGGCTCCGGTCGGAGTCCGACGCGCCGAGTACCCGAACCTCCGAGACCCATGTGACTCCTGCCCGGAACCGGTACGCATATGGCGTCGGGATCCGGGCACTCGTCGCGGATGCACGGCACACCGGCGTGCGGGAGGGGGTGGCCGCCATGCAGGCACACCTCAACTGGCATATCGACCTGGACATCGAGCGGACCGAAACCGAGAGCGAGGCGACCGCCTCCCTTCGGCTGCCCGACTCCACTCTCCTGACCACCCGCGGTCATGCCCGGCGCAATCCCGACGATCCGGAGCAGGCCCGGGTCGGTGAGGAGCTCGCCACGGCCCGGGCGCTCAACGACCTGGCTCGACGGCTGCTGCGCAAGGCGGCGCACGAGATCGAGGAGACCACGCACTCGCCGGCGCACCCGCATCTGTGACGCGGACAGCCGCACCTGTGACGCGGGCAGCCGCCGGCTCCAGGACCGCCCCTGACGGAGTTCTCCGTCAGGGGCGCACGAGGTCAGTGACCCACGAGGTCAGTGACGCACGAGCAGGGTGTGGATTCCCTCGGCCGTCAGGGTCAGCACGTCGGAGTTGCCGGGGTCGATGACCAACTGCAGTTCTTCGTCGGGCCAGTCGGTGGCCAGCCGCCCCAGCGGCACCAGCCGGTAGGACAGGACGCTCGGCAGTGCCTCGCCGAGCCGCTCCTCCGAGGTGAACACGGGTACCTGCTGGGAGCCGTCGGCCTGGTCGAGCACCGGCAGGACCAGGGCTCGCGGGTCACCGTTCTTCCGCTCGTGGTGCCGGGGATCGACGACGGGTATCAGGACAGGCGTCTCGGCCAGCACCGCCAAGGCTCTCTGCAAGGCCTCCCCGCCCACGGAGTCGTCGGTCAGGACCCTCAGGGCTTCCTGCGCCTGCGAGGGGGTCGGATGATCGGGGATGTCGGGCATCGTGCGCCCCCATCGTGTCGACGGGCCTGTCCGGCGGACGGCCCCGTCTCTGTATGACCACACTCGTGTACCCGTCCCACGTGCACGCATACGTCCGAGATGCGGGCCATTCCTTCCACCGCTGGAACCCTCATGCGGCCGTGCCCACGGCCGTGGGCACGGCGGGGTGTGGCTCCCACCGACGCTCGGTGGGAGCCACACCCGGTACGCACGTCGCGCGTGCCTCAGTGCGCGTGCCTCAGTGCGCGTGCCTCAGTGCGCGTGCCTCAGTGCGCGTGCCCGGGCTCTCCCTCGGAGGGCTCGGTCGCCGCGGGCGTCTCGGGATCCTGGGGCCCTTGCTCTCCCCGCGCCCCCTCCCCCGCCTCCGCCGCGCCGCCCGCGTACACCGTGAAGGCCGCCGTACGGACCTCGCCCTGGTGCTTGAAGTCCAGGAACAGGCGGTACGCACCGGCGCTCGGCGCTGTCGCCGTGAAGGAGACCTCCGGGCCGGGCTCGGTCTCGCCGTCGCCGGGTTCGCCGTTGGGATGGACGTGCAGGTAGGCGAGGTCGCCCGAGCGCAGGGCGACCAGGTGACCGTAGGCGCCCAGATAGGGCTGGAGGTCCCGCACCGGCTTGCCGTCCTTGGTCACGGTCAGCTTCAGTTCGCTGCCCTTGCCGGGGGCCGGTTCGCCGTCGAGTTTCACCTCGTACCCGTCGACCTCGGCCGTGGTGCTGGGCGGGGGCAGCTCGGCAGACTCATACGTTCCGGACGCGGCGAGGTCCGCGCCGAGCGTGAGCCCTTCGCCGCCCTTGGGCGTGAAATCGGCGAAGACCCGGTAGTCGCCGGCCCTGGGCAGGTCCACAGGGGTGGACCAGGTGCCGTCGGCGGCCCGGACAGGGTGCAGGTGGCGATAGACGGTCAGGTCGCGTGAGGCAAGGATCAGATGCAGCTCCTTGTCGTGCTCACGCTGGTACGCGGTGACTGCGCGGCCGGTCGCGTCCCGCACGACGGCGAAGCGCAGCTCGGTCTTCTTTCCGGCCTCGATGCGCGGCGTCCTCAGGTCGAGCGTGTAGCCGCTCCGGGAGATCTCGAGGCCTCCGGGCGGTTCCGGCTCATGCCCGCCGCCCTTGCCCTTGTGGCCACCCCGCTCGCCTCCGTGCCCGCCGGCGGCGTGGGCGCTTCCCTTCGGCTCGGGCGAGATCGGATCGACCGCGTTGCCCACGCCGTATGCGGTGCCGAACGTCGCGGCGAGCGCGGCGACAAAGACGGTGATCCGCAGTCCGGTATTCATGGCCACTCCTCGGCTTCGAGGCCGCTCGTCGTGCGGCCGACGCACTTCAACATACCCCCTCGGGGTATGAAGTCAAGTCGGTCGGCCACTTGCTTCAAATACGGGCGGGGGGTATATGTTGGAACACGTCCAACCGATACCCCCTAGGGGTATCATGATCGTCGCGTACGACTCCGCCTCTCCGCCCCACCCCACGTGATCCCGTATCGCGTTCGCGAGCCCCGAGGAGCAGACATGACCACCACCACGCCCGGCGCCGCCGAGGTCGAACTCGCCATCGGCGGCATGACCTGCGCTTCGTGCGCCGCCCGGATCGAGAAGAAGCTCAACCGCATGGAGGGCGTCGAGGCGACCGTCAACTACGCCACGGAGAAGGCGAAGGTCAGCTTCCGCGAGGGAATCGCCGTCGTGGACCTGATCGCCACGGTCGAGGCCACCGGCTACACGGCACGGGAGCCCGAACCCGAGCCGGTACGCTCCGGGTCCGCACCCGGAGAGGAAGCCGCGCGGGAGGAGGATGACGAACTGCGGCCGCTGCGCGAGCGGTTGACCGCAGCCGTCGCGCTCGCCGTCCCCGTGGTCGCGATGGCGATGGCCCCGGCGCTGCAGTTCGAGTACTGGCAGTGGCTGTCCCTGACCCTGGCGGCGCCCGTGGTGACGTATGCCGCGTGGCCCTTCCACAAGGCGGCCTGGACGAACGCCAAGCACGGCGCCGCCACCATGGACACACTGATCTCCGTCGGCACCGGGGCCGCGTTCCTGTGGTCACTGTGGGCCCTGTTCTTCGGTACGGCGGGTACGCCCGGTATGACACACCCCTTCGAGTTCACGATCGCCCGCACCGACGGCGCCGGGAACATCTATCTGGAGGCCGCGGCGGGCGTCACGGCCTTCATCCTGGCCGGGCGGTACTTCGAGGCACGGTCGAAGCGGAAGGCCGGGGCGGCGCTGAAGGCCCTGCTGGAGCTGGGCGCCAAGGACGTCACGGTCCTGCGTGACGGCGGCCGCGAGGAGCGTATCGCCGTCAGCGCGTTGAAGGTCGGCGACCGGTTCCTCGTGCGGCCCGGAGAGAAGATCGCCACCGATGGTGTGGTCGTCGAGGGTTCGTCCGCCGTGGACGCCTCCATGCTCACGGGCGAGTCCGTGCCGGTCGAAGTCGGCCCCGGGGAGGGCGTCACCGGTGCCACCCTGAACGCCGGTGGACGCCTCGTCGTCGAGGCCACCCGCGTCGGTGCCGACACCCAGCTCGCCCGGATGGCCAAGCTGGTCGAAGACGCGCAGAACGGCAAGGCGGCGGCTCAGCGTCTCGCCGACAAGATCTCCGCGGTCTTCGTTCCCGTCGTGATCGCCCTGGCCCTCGCCACCCTGGCGTTCTGGCTCGGCAACGGCGCGGGACTCACCGCGGCCTTCACCGCCGCGGTCGCCGTCCTGATCATCGCCTGCCCCTGCGCCCTGGGGCTGGCGACACCGACCGCCCTCATGGTCGGCACGGGACGCGGCGCCCAGCTCGGCATCCTCATCAAGGGCCCCGAAGTCCTGGAGAGCACGCGCAAGGTGGACACCATCGTCCTGGACAAGACCGGCACCGTCACCACCGGCAGGATGACCCTGCTCGCCGTGCACACCGCCGAAGGCACCGACGAGGACGAGGTGCTGCGTCTCGCGGGCGCCCTGGAGCACGCCTCCGAGCACCCCATCGCCCAGGCCGTCGCCTCAGGTGCCACCGCCCGGGTCGGCGCCCTGCCCGTTCCGGAGGACTTCGCCAACCTCGCGGGCCTCGGCGTCCAGGGCATCGTCGAGGGACACGCGGTGCTCGTCGGCCGCGAGAAGCTGCTGACAGAGTGGTCCATGTCCTTGCCCTCCGAGCTGCGGCGCGCCAAGGCGGAGGCAGAGGCGGCGGGACGTACCGCCATCGCCGTCGCCTGGGACGGCGAGGCCCGCGCGGTCCTGGAGGTCGCCGACGCCGTCAAGGAGACCAGCCCGGAAGCCATCGCACGGCTGCGTGCCCTCGGCCTCACGCCCCTCCTGCTGACCGGTGACAACAAGGCGGTCGCCGAGGCGGTCGCCGCGGAGGTGGGCATCGCTCCCGAGCACGTGATCGCCGAGGTCATGCCGCAGGACAAGGTGGCCGTCGTCCGCCGGCTGCAGAGCGAGGGCCGCTCGGTCGCCATGGTCGGCGACGGGGTCAACGACGCGGCCGCGCTGGCCCAGGCGGATCTGGGTCTGGCGATGGGCACGGGCACGGACGCCGCGATCGAGGCGGGCGACCTGACGCTGGTGAGGGGCGATCTCAGGGTCGCGGCGGACGCCATCCGGCTCTCCCGCAAGACGCTGGGCACCATCAGGTCCAACCTGTTCTGGGCCTTCGCGTACAACGTCGCCGCCCTCCCGCTCGCCGCGGCCGGGCTGCTCAACCCCATGATCGCGGGTGCCGCGATGGCCTTCTCCTCGGTGTTCGTGGTCGGCAACAGCCTGCGCCTGCGCGGCTTCCAGCCCACCGGACGCTGAGCCGCAGGCACGCACCACGCACCACGCACCGAACGAGCACTGCGCGAGCACCGAGCGAGCACCGAGCACGGGCCGCAGCGAGCCGTCTGCGCTTGCTGTGGCCCCCGTGCCGGAGGAGGCTCGATGGGAGAGGTACGGGAGAGGTAAGGAGGTCCACCATGGGCACCACATCAGGACCCGGCTTCGACACCGAAACGCTGCGCCGGGGCGTCGAAGGCCAGAACCCCGAAACGCTCCTGTCGCTGTACGCCGACGACGCGGAGCTCCGCATCATCGACCGCAACACCCAGCCCAGTCACCCGAAGGTGATGCACGGCCGCGAGCAGATCAGCGAGATGCTCAACGACGTGTACAGCCGCGACATGACCCACAAGCTGGAACAGTGCGTCGTCCAGGGCGACCAGGCCGCCTTCACGGAGTTCTGCGAGTATCCCGACGGCGTCAAGGTGCTCGCCGCCTCGACGCTCGCGCTCCGGGACGGCAAGATCGTCGACCAGATCGTGCTGCAGGAATGGGACGACGAGCCGTAGGAGGCCCTGCGGCGAAGGTAGGGTGGTTCCGGGCCGTGACTGGCGCTGAGGTGGAGCACCACCGGGGAGCGGTCCGACGAATGGGTCGATGCCGTGCGCCTGGGCGATTGTTTCAGCGACGCTCAGGAGGAGCCCATGTCCCGGACCGCTCGACTCATGGACGGCACCGGTCTCGCGCGGCGCATCGTCGAGGAGACCGCCAAACGGGCGGCGGACATCACGGAGCGGACGGGCACGGCGCCCTGCCTTGCGACCGTTCTCGTCGGTGAGGATCCGGCTTCCGTCACGTATGTCCGTATGAAGCAGAACCGCTGCCGGAAGGCAGGCATCGAGTCGCGGCACGTGGCACTGCCCGCCGCCACCACGGCGGCGGAGCTGGTGGACACCCTCGGCGCCCTGTCCGGCGATCCCGGAGTGCACGGCATCCTGTTGCAGCACCCGATGGGGCCTCACATCGACGAACGCGCGGCGTTCGAGGCGATCGCACCGCGGAAGGACGTCGACGGGGTGACGCTCGCCTCCTTCTCCGCGATGAGCTTCGGTCTGCCCGGCTTCACGTCCTGCACACCCGGCGGCATCATGCGGCTGCTCGACGAGTACGACGTCGACCCGGCCGGCAAGCGTGCCGTCGTGGTGGGCCGCAGCGCCATTCTCGGCAAGCCGGTCGGCATGCTGCTGCTCGGGCGCGACGCCACGGTGACGTACTGCCATTCACGCACGGCGGACCTGTCCTCGGTCGTCCGGGAGGCGGACATCGTGGTGGCCGCCGTGGGCCGGCCCCGGCTGATCCGCGGACAGGACATCAAGCCGGGCGCCGTGGTGATCGACGCCGGGTACAACCCCGGCAACGTCGGCGACGTCGACTTCGACACCGCTCGTGAGCGGGCCGGGCTCATCACCCCCGTGCCCGGCGGGGTCGGCCCCATGACGATCGCGACGCTGCTGGCACAGACCGTCGAGGCGGCCGGCCGGCAGCTCGCGGCGCCGGCGTGATCAGCGCATCCACGCGCTGTACTGCATGACATCCCCCGCCTCTACGCCGTACTCGGGCTGATCCTTGGTGAAGGTGGTCTCCAGGCCGAGTACGGCCCCGGTGGCGGGGTCGAGGATCAGCATCCGCCTGGTGGCGGTCTCCGCGTACACATACGCCTGGCCGCGGCGCCCGAGACGGTCCGTGACCTCGCCCACGGGGCGCAGCCCCTTCGCGTCGGCCAGGATCCGCGCCAGCGCCGCGGATTCGCGGGCGCCCAGCGTCCAGTGATCGAGCAACTCCGTCGTGACGTCGAGGAGTTGAGGAGTGGTCATGGCGCCGTCGCGGTTCAGTTCTTCGAGGTAGGCGTACAGCTTCCCCACGTCGTGGGGCGGCTGTGCCTGCGGCGGAGCGTCGCTCCAACTCGGCGGATACGTCTGCCTCTTGAGGACATGGCCGTCTTCCACCGTGCGCGGGTCGCCGCCCTCGTCGGTGATGACCGGCTCCCCCGGGTGGCGCGGGTCGGTCGCGACGACGAGTTCGGTGTGGCTGCCGTCCGCCTTCCAGCGGACGATGCGCTCCTGTGGGAGGGTGATCGGCCGCTCGGCCCCCGGCCCCGACGTCATGCTGAGGCTCCACGACTGCGTGTGCGTGCCCTGAAGCAGGCGCGGCGAACCGTCGGATGCGGCGGTCTCGGCGCGCGCGGCCAGCCGGTCCAGGGATACGGGCGTGGAGCCGGCCAGCGGCACCAGTGGGCCGGGCGCGGCCACGGCGGGGGTGGTGCTCGGACCGGCGAGCAGCAGGGCGAGCGCGGTCACGGCGGCGACGGCGGCCGTCGCCAGGCTCCAGACCAGGCGCGTACGTCGAGGGCGGCGGGCGCTCAGCAGCTGGTTGAGGTGGCGTTCGGCACCATGGTCCAGCGGGCGGTCGCGGAAGCGGGGGTCGCCGGACGGCACCGGGTTGGCGTGTCGCAGGAGTTCGAGTTCGTCAGCCATGGCCGTGTGCCTCCGGGGTGTCGCGGCGGGGCGTTTCGGCGCCGGGAGCCGCACAGATCCGCATGCGGTCGATCTCGGCTCGCAGCCGCCGCCGGGCGCGGTGCAGGCGCATCGCCGCAGCCCTGCTGCCGCAGCCGAGAACCACGGCGACCTCGTCGACGCCGAGTTCCTCCCAGGCGGTGAGCCGCAGCACCTCCCGGTCGGCCGGGGAGAGCCGGGCCAGCGCGTCGTGCACCCACGCACCGGGCGGCTCGGAGTCGGGGCTGTCCACGATCTGGCTGCCGCGTGCGGCCTCGTCGTGACCGAGCTTGTCGAGCAGACGCCTACGGCGTCCGTAGCCGCGTATCGCGTTGGACAGGCAGTTGCGTGCCACGCCGTACAGCCAGGGAAGGGCGTTCGCGGGCAGGTCGGAGCGGCGCCGCCAGGCGACGGTGAACACCTCCGCCACCACTTCCTCGACTTCGCTCGTCCGGCCGTCCAGTCGCCGCGCGACGTAGCGGCTGACCGCCCAGTAGTGCTCGCGATAGGCAGCGGCGAAGATCTCGTCGTTGCTCATGTTCCCTAGGTGTCCGGCAGGTTCGCGATCGTCACACCTGTTTCCGTGATCCTTGTCGCTTCGCTCAAGTGTGACGCCGGGGCGGGCCGCGGACACAGGCGGGGCATGGAGAGCAACACTGTCACCGCGGCGCTCGCGCCCACGCGTGCGCGTCGTCCGGGAATAGCCGCCGTCCGCTGGCTGACCACCACGGACCACAAGACGATCGGCACGCTGTATCTGGTCACGTCGTTCGCGTTCTTCGTCATCGGCGGCATGATGGCGCTGTTCATGCGCGCCGAACTCGCCCGGCCCGGGCTGCAGATCATGTCGAACGAGCAGTTCAACCAGGCGTTCACGATGCACGGCACGATCATGCTGCTGATGTTCGCGACGCCGCTGTTCGCCGGCTTC
>NZ_VCHX02000004.1 GCF_005768555.2 Streptomyces sporangiiformans | reverse complement strand
GTGTCCTGTCCGGGATGGCGCAGGAATCCCTCACCGGGGACGCGCAGTTGATCACGGCCCTGCGCAAGGACCGACCCGAACCGCAGGCCCTGGTCACCGCCCTCGGCCGCCTGCACGTCGCAGGCGTCACTCCGGACTGGTCGGCGTACTTCACCGGCACCGGCGCTCGCCGGGTGGATCTGCCCACGTACGCCTTCCAGCGCCATCGCTACTGGCCGCGTGCCGCGGCGCAGACCCGTGATGTGGCGTCGCTCGGGCAATTGGGAACCGGGCACCCACTGCTCGGCGCCGCCGTCGCGCTCGCCGACTCCGACAGCCTGCTGCTGACGGGTCGTATCTCCCGGCAGACGCATCCGTGGATCGCCGACCACACGGTGGGCGGCGCCGTGCTGCTGCCCGGCACCGCCTTCGTCGAGTTGGCGATTCACGCGGGCGATCAGGTCGGTTGCGGGCAGGTGGCCGAACTGACCCTGGAGGCACCGCTGGTGCTGCCCGAAAGTGGTGGCGTACAGCTGCAAGTGGCCGTCGGCCCGGCCGGTGACGGCGGCAGCCGCACACTGACCGTGCACTCGCGGCCGGAAGACGCGTCCGCCGACGTCCTGTGGATCCGGCACGCCGGCGGTGTGCTCGTCCCGGAGTCCGGGTCTGCGCCCGGGGCCGGGTCCGGTGCGAGCCGGCCGGAGGCGCTCGAGGTATGGCCGCCCGCCGGGGCCGAGCCCCTCGACGTCGACGGCTTCTACGAGCGTCTCCTCGAGACGGGTTACGGCTACGGTCCGGCGTTCCAGGGGCTGCGGGCCGCGTGGCGGCGCGGTGACGAGCTGTTCGCCGAGGCCGAGGTGGCCGAGGCGGACGCGTCGGACGCCACCCGGTTCGGGCTGCACCCGGCGCTGTTCGACTCCGCGCTGCACGTACTCGGCCTGTCCGCCGCCGATGACGGCGCGTCGCAGGAAGGCGGCTCCGGGACCCGGCTGCCCTTCTCGTGGACCGGTCTCCGACTGCACGCCACGGGCGCCTCCGCGGTACGGGTCCGGCTGGCCACCGGCGATTCGGGTGCCGTGGCCGTGACCGTGGCCGACGCTGCTGGACTGCCCGTCGCCTCCGTGGAAGCCCTCGCGTTCCGCGAGGTGGCGGGCGATCAGCTCGCGGCCGCGCGGACAACCGGACCCGACGCGCTGTTCACGGTGGACTGGGTCACTACGGTGGAGACTCACGCGGCCGACGGGCCGCAGGACGGTTTCGTCCTGCTGGGCGACGCAGGTCAGGCCGGGACCGTCGGCAGTGCTGAGGGCACAGTCGGTGACAGCGACTTTGTGGGCGAGGTAGCCACAGGGCTCGCCGCCGCGGGCCACACGGTGAACACCCACCCCAGTCTGTCCGAACTTGACGCCGCCGTACCGGAGTTCGTGGTCCTGCCCTGCGCGGGCGAGCCCGAGCCGATCGCGGCCGCCGTCCACGAGCTGACCGCACGGGTCCTCGGTGCGCTGCGCTCCTGGGCCGACGACGAGCGCTTCGCCGCCGCCCGGCTCGTGGTGCTCACCCGGGGCGCCATCGCCCTACGGCAGGGCGACTCCGTCGACCCGGCCGCCGCCGCGGTGTGGGGTCTGGTGCGTTCGGCCCAGTCGGAGCACCCGGGCCGCTTCGT
The DNA here is from genome assembly GCF_005768555.2 of Streptomyces sporangiiformans. Classification (GTDB taxonomy): domain Bacteria; phylum Actinomycetota; class Actinomycetes; order Streptomycetales; family Streptomycetaceae; genus Streptomyces; species Streptomyces sporangiiformans. Next base: position 3,603 of record NZ_VCHX02000004.1, on the reverse strand, counting down.
CCTCGCCGACCTCGACGGCACAGCGGAGGGGTACGGAGCTCTGCCCGCGGCGCTCGCCGTGGACGAGCCGCAGGTCGCGGTGCGGGAGGGCGACGTCCTGGTGCCGCGGCTCGCGAAGGCCGGCTTCGCGAGTGCTGGTGCCGGTGCCGGTGCCGGTGCCGGTGAACCGACGGTGCCGGGCTCCGGACCGCGCCCCCTCGACCCCGACGGGACCGTGCTGATCACCGGTGGCACCGGCACCCTCGGCGCCCTGATCGCCCGCCACCTGGTGACCGGGCACGGCGTACGGCACCTGCTGCTGCTCTCCCGGCGTGGTCAGGAAGCCGACGGCGCAGCCGAACTGGAGGCGGAGCTCACCGAGTTGGGGGCGCGGGTGCACATCGCCGCGTGCGACGCCGCCGACCGCGACGTACTGGCCACCGTGCTCGACAAACTGGAACGGCCGCTCACCGGCGTGGTGCACACGGCGGGTGTCGTCGACGACGGCGTGCTGTTCTCGCTGACGCCCGAGCGGCTCTCCGCCGTACTGCGGCCCAAGGTCGACGCGGCCCTGAACCTGCACGAGCTGACCCGCGACCTCGACCTGGCGATGTTCGTACTGTTCTCCTCGGCCGCCGCCACCTTCGGCGGCGCGGGGCAGGGCAACTACGCCGCGGCGAACGCGTTCCTGGACGCGCTCGCCCAGCACCGCCGCGCCCAGGGGCTGGCGGGCCAGTCCCTCGCCTGGGGCATGTGGGCCGCGCGCAGCGCGATGACCGGCGAACTCGGTGAGGCCGACCTGGCCAGGATGAGCCGCGGTGGCATCGGCGCCCTGACGACCGAGCAGGGCCTCGCACTGTTCGACACCGCGACCGGCACCGGGCACGCGCTGCTCGTACCCGTACCGCTCGACCTGGCACAGCTGAGCCAACAGGGCGCCGCTCTATCGCCGTTGCTGCGAGGCCTGGTCCGCACCCCGGCGCGCCGCAGCGCCGCCGCGTCCGCCGACGCCGAGCGGGACCACGGCCCGACGCTGGCGCAACGGCTCGCCGGCCTGACCGGGCAGCAGCGCCTCGTCGCCCTCGCCGACCTGATCGCCCAGCACGTCGCCGCCGTGCTCGGCTACCCGTCGGCCGCGGCGGTCGACCTCAAACGGCCCTTCCAGGAGATGGGATTCGACTCGCTGACTGCGGTGGAACTACGCAACCGCATGAACACGGCCACCGGCCTGCGGCTGCCCCCCACCCTCGTCTTCGACAACCCCACCCCGCACGACCTCGCCGCGCACCTGCTCGAAGAGCTCCCGCTCGACGACGACCCCGCGGCGGCACCGCTCGACACCGAGCTGGACAAGCTGGAATCGCTGCTGACCGCGGCCCCCCTCGCCGCGGAGGACCGGTCACGCGTCGAGCAGCGGCTGCGGTCCTTCCTCGCGCTGTGCGAGGGCGTCAGCACCGCGACCGACGGCAGCGACGACAACAGCGACCTCGTGGCCGCGACCGCGGACGAGATCTTCGACCTCATCGACAACGAGCTCGGAACGGTCTGAACACCCCGATGAACAAGCCCTCTGCCTCCCCGGTCTCCGCGCCCGTCCCTCGGCCGGCCCCTTCCCCTCTCCCTGCCCCTGCCCCTCTTCCTGTCTCTCTGCCGAGGAGCTGACTCCATGTCCAACGAAGAGAAGTTCCTCGAGTACCTCAAGCGCGTCACCGCCGACCTCCGCGAAGCCCGCAAGCGGCTGCGCGAAGTGGAGGACCAGGACTCCGAGCCGATCGCCCTGGTTGCCATGGGCTGCCACTACCCGGGTGGTGTCAACACCCCCGAGGACCTGTGGCGGCTCGTCGCCGACGGCGCCGACGGCGTCTCGCCCTTCCCCGCCGACCGCGGCTGGGACCTGGAGAGCCTCTACGACGGCGACCCGGAGAACAGCGGCACGAGCTACACCAGCGAGGGCGGGTTCCTCGAGGGTGCCGCCGAGTTCGACGCCGACTTCTTCGGCGTCTCGCCGCGCGAGGCCCTCGCCATGGACCCGCAGCAGCGCCTTCTCCTCGAAACCGCATGGGAGACCTTCGAACGCGCCGGTATCGACCCGTCGTCGCTGCGCGGCAGCCGGACCGGTGTGTTCGTCGGCGCCTACTCCCAGGGCTACGGCAACGCCTTGGAGATCTCGCCGGACGCCGCGGTCGTCGAAGGGCACCTCGCCACCGGCACGGCCACCAGCATCGTGTCCGGCCGCATCGCCTACACCCTTGGCCTGGAAGGCCCCGCCCTCACCCTCGACACGGCCTGCTCCTCCGCGCTCGTCGCCCTGCACCTCGCCTGCCACAGCCTGCGCAAGGGCGAGTGCTCCCTCGCGCTCGCTGGTGGCGTCGCCGTCATGGCGACTCCCGGCGCGTTCACGGAGTTCAGCCGCCAGCGAGGCCTCGCGTCCGACGGCCGGTGCAAGGCGTTCTCCGCCGACGCGGACGGCACCGGCTGGAGCGAGGGCGTGGGCCTGCTGCTCCTGGAGCGCCTCTCCGACGCCGAGCGCAACGGCCACCGCGTCCTCGGCGTCATCCGGGGCACCGCCGTGAACCAGGACGGCGTCAGCAACGGCCTGACCGCACCCAACGGCCGCTCCCAGCAGAAGGTGATCCGCCAGGCCCTCGCCAACGCGCGCCTGACCACCGCCGACGTCGACGCGGTCGAGGCACACGGCACTGGCACCTCGCTGGGCGACCCGATCGAGGCGCAGGCGCTGCTCGCCACGTACGGCCAGGACCGCGATGCCGACCAGCCGTTGTGGCTCGGTTCCATCAAGTCGAACATCGGCCACTCCCAGGCGGCCGCCGGTGTCGCCGGCGTCATCAAGATGGTCATGGCCATGCGCCATGGCACGCTGCCGAAGACCCTGCACATCAGCGAGCCCACCCCGAACGTCGACTGGTCGGCGGGCGCCGTCGAACTGCTCACCGAGGCCCGCCCCTGGCCCGCGACCGACCGGCCGCGCCGCGCGGCCGTCTCGTCGTTCTCCTTCAGCGGCACGAACGCCCACGTCATCGTCGAGCAGACGCCCACGGCACCCCACGCTTCCGACGAGCCCGGCGCCGAGCAGGCCGAACGGTCCGCTCCGCAACTTCCCGAAGTTCCCGTCATTCCCTGGACCCTGTCCGGCAAGACCCCGGAGGCCTTGCGCGCCCAGGCGCAGCGCCTGCGGTCGGCGCTGGCAGAGGACTGCTCGCCGCTTGATGTGGCGTTCTCGCTGGCGACGACGCGTGCGGCACTGGAGCATCGTGCGGTGGTCGTCGGCTCCGGGCGGGAGGGATTGGTACAGGGGCTGGAGGCGTTGGCGGAGGGTGCGCCGGCGTCGGGTGTGGTGAGTGGCGCCNAGGGATTGGTACAGGGGCTGGAGGCGTTGGCGGAGGGTGCGCCGGCGTCGGGTGTGGTGAGTGGCGCCTTCCGGGGATCTGGCGGGCAGTCGGCCGTGTTGTTCTCGGGGCAGGGGTCTCAACGGGCGGGTATGGGCCGGGAGTTGTATGAGGCGTATCCGGTGTTCGCCGATGCGTTGGATGCGGTGTGTGCCGTGTTCGACGGGGTGTTGGAGCGGCCGCTGCGTGAGGTGATGTTCGAGGGCGGGGAGTTGCT
>NZ_VCHX02000032.1 GCF_005768555.2 Streptomyces sporangiiformans | reverse complement strand
GGTACGTTCGGCGGACCGGGGCAGGGCAACTACGCGGCGGCCAACCACTTCCTGGACGCCCTCGCCCAGCACCGCCGCGCGCGAGGACTCGCCGCGCAGTCGCTGGCCTGGGGCCTATGGGCGCAGCGCAGCACGATGACAGGCGACCTGGCCGAGGGAGACATCGCCCGCATGAACCGGGGCGGGGCCGGTGTGCTCTCCTCCGACCAGGGCCTTGAACTATTTGACATCGCGCAGGAGTTGGACGAAGCACTCCTGGTGCCGATCCCGATGGACACCGCCGCTCTGCGGGGCGCCGACGTACCGCCGCTGCTGCGCGGCCTGGTGCGGACTCCCGTACGCCGTGTCGCCGCGTCCCGGACCGCCACGGACATGACGGGCCTTGCCGCGAAGCTCGTGGGACTCGCGGAGAGCGAGCAGCGCGAGGCACTTCTCGATCTCCTCCGCGGACACGTGGCCGCGGTCCTCGGGCACGCGACGCCCGATCTGGTCGACCCGACACAGCAGTTCCGCGAGTTGGGCTTCGACTCCCTGACCGCGGTGGAACTGCGCAACCGGCTGAACGGTGCCACCGGACTCCGCCTGCCCGCCACCCTCGTCTTCGACCATCCGACCCCGCAGGTGCTCGTGGACCATCTGTGGTCGGAGGTGCTCGGCGGGACGGCCGAGACCAGCGCGCCCGTCACCACTGCTGCGGCCGGAGCGGCCGGCGACGAGGACCCGGTGGTCATCGTCGGTATGGCCTGCCGCTATCCGGGCGGTGTCTCCTCGCCGGAGGACCTGTGGCACCTGGTGCGCACGGCCGGTGACGCGATCACGCCGTTCCCGCAGGACCGGGGCTGGGACATCGACGGCCTCTACGACCCGGAACTCGGCCGCGCGGGCACCACGAACACCCGGGAAGGCGGCTTCCTCGACGGTGTCGCCGACTTCGACCCGGCGTTCTTCGGGATCAACCCTCGAGAGGCTCTCGCCATGGATCCGCAGCAGCGGCTCCTCCTCGAAACCGCCTGGGAGACCTTCGAACGCGCGGGCATCGACCCCACGTCCGTACGCGGCAGCATGACCGGCGTGTTCGCCGGTGCCTCGTCCTCCGGCTACGGCACCGGGGTCGCCGAGATCCCCGACGACATCGAGGGTTACCTGATCACCGGCACGACCACCAGCGTGGTGTCCGGGCGCATCGCCTACACCCTTGGTCTGGAGGGCCCGGCGGTCACCGTGGACACGGCCTGCTCGTCGTCCCTGGTCGCGCTGCACCTCGCGGCTCAGGCGATCAGTCGTGGTGAGTGCACCATGGCCCTCGCCGGCGGCGTCACGGTCATGGGTACCTCCGGCGTCATCACGGAGATCAGCAAGCAGGGCGGCGCCGCGGGCGACGGCCGCTGCAAGGCCTTCTCCGCCGCCGCCGACGGCATGGGCTCCGCCGAGGGTGCGGGCCTGCTCCTCCTCGAACGTCTGTCGGACGCGCGCCGCAACGGCCACGAGGTCCTCGCCGTCCTCCGAGGCTCGGCGATCAACCAGGACGGCGCGTCCAACGGCCTGACTGCGCCGAACGGTCCCTCGCAGCAGCGCGTCATCCGCCAGGCCCTCGCCAACGCGCGCGTCAAGTCGTCCGAGGTGGACGCCGTGGAGGCGCACGGTACGGGCACCGCGCTGGGCGACCCGATCGAGGCGCAGGCGCTCATCGCGACCTATGGGCGCGAGCGCGACCCGGAGCGGCCCCTGTTGCTCGGCTCGGTGAAGTCCAACATCGGGCACACGCAGGCCGCGGCCGGTGTCGCCGGCGTCATCAAGATGGTCATGGCGATGCGGCACGGCGTACTGCCGCAGAGCCTGCACATCGACGAGCCGACCTCGCACGTCGACTGGTCGGCGGGCACGGTCACACTTCTGACGGACGCACGCGACTGGCCCCGACTCGGCCGTCCCCGGCGGGCTGCGGTGTCCTCGTTCGGCATCAGCGGTACGAACGCGCACCTCATCATGGAAGAGGCGCCGCTGGAGGCCCTCCAGGAAACTTCCCAGAAGACGGAGCCCGTGCTCCTGGGTGAGACCGCGCCGTCGACCGGTGAGCCGACGCTGCCATGGGTCCTCTCGGCCAAGTCCGGCGCCGCCGTACTGGCCCAGGCCGCGCGCCTGTCCGACCACCTGAACGAGCACCCCGAACTGTCACCGCTCGACATCGGCTGGTCCCTCATCGGGACCCGGGCCGCACTCGACCACCGTGCCGTGGTCGTCGGCTCCGACCTGAAGGCCGGTCTCACGGCACTTGCCGCGGGTGAGGCCGTGGCCGGTGTGGTGCGGGGGACGTCGGACCTCCTCGGCAAGAGCGTGTTCGTGTTCCCGGGGCAGGGATCCCAGTGGGTGGGCATGGCCACTGAACTGATCGAGTCCTCGCCGGTGTTCGCGGGGCGGATGCGGGAGTGCGCGGCGGCTCTCTCGTCGTATGTGGACTGGTCGTTGTTCGACGTCCTCGACGATGCCGAGGCGTTGGAGCGGGTCGATGTGGTCCAGCCGGTGTTGTGGGCCGTGATGGTGTCCCTGGCCGAGCTGTGGCGCTCGTATGGGGCGCAGCCGGCTGCGGTTGTGGGGCATTCGCAGGGTGAGATCGCTGCGGCCTGCGTTGCCGGGGCTCTGTCTCTGGGCGATGCGGCGAAGGTCGTTNCCTGCGTTGCCGGGGCTCTGTCTCTGGGCGATGCGGCGAAGGTCGTTGCGCTGCGGTCGAAGGCGATCCTGGCGCTGTCGGGTCTGGGTGGCATGGTGTCGGTGGCGTTGCCGGTGGATCAGGTTCGTGAGCGGCTGTCCGAGGGTCTGTCGGTCGCAGCGGTCAACGGGCCTTCGTCCGTGGTGGTTTCGGGCGATGTCGCGGAGCTGGATGCCCTGCTGGCCGCCTGTGAGGCCGACGAGGTGCGGGCGCGTCGGATCCCGGTGGACTATGCGTCGCATTCGGCGCATGTGGAGGCCATCCACAGCGAACTGCTCAGTGTTCTGGCGGGGCTTGAGCCGCGTGCAGCCGGGGTGCCGTTCTTCTCGACGGTGACGGCCGACTGGCTGGACACGTCGGTGATGGACGCGGAGTACTGGTACTCCAACCTGCGCCAGACGGTTCGTTTCGAGGAGGCCACGAGGGCGCTGGCCGAGCAGGGCCACCGCTACTTCATCGAGGCCTCCGCCCACCCGGTGCTGACCATCGGGGTGCAGCAGTCGCTTGAGGACGCCGGTGTGGAGGCGGCCGTGCTGGGCACGTTGCGCCGCGACGAGGGTGGACTGGAGCGGTTTGTCACCTCGCTTGCCGAGGGCTGGGTGCGGGGTCTGTCCGTGGACTGGTCGCCGCTGCTCGCCGGCGGGCGCCGCGTCGACCTGCCTACCTACGCCTTCCAGCGCCAGCGGTACTGGCTGGAGGCTTCCGCGGGGTCGGCCGATACGGCCGCCTCGGCCCCGGACGCCGCCGAAAGCAGGTTCTGGGAAGCCGTGGAGCACGGGGATCTTGCCGCCCTTACGGAGACCCTCGATGTGGCAGAGGCGGATGCGTTGGGTGCGGTGCTGCCTGCGTTGTCGTCGTGGCGGCGTGGGCGTGTGGTGCGGTCGCGGGTGGATGAGTGGCGCTATTCGG
>NZ_VCHX02000033.1 GCF_005768555.2 Streptomyces sporangiiformans | reverse complement strand
GCTGCGTGAACCCGGTCTGATCCAGCAACTCCCCGCCCTCGAACATCACCTCACGCAGCGGCCGCTCCAGCACCCGGTCGAACACGGCACACACCGCATCCAACGCATCGGCGAACACCGGGTATGCCTCGTACAACTCCCGGCCCATACCCGCCCGTTGGGAGCCCTGCCCCGAGAACAACACCGCGATCGTGTGCTCGTCGCTGGACTCACCTTCGTACACTCCCGTGCCCGGCGTCCCGGCCGCGAGTTCCGCGAGGCGGCGGGCGAAACCCGGGTGGTCGTCGGCGACGACGACGGCGCGGTGGTCGAGGGCCGCGCGGGTCGTGGCGAGCGAGTAGGCCACGTCGGCCGGTGTCAGGTCCGGGTGGGCCAGGATGTGGGAGCGCAGTTGCTGTGCCTGGTGACGGAGTGAGGTCTCGGTCCTGCCGGACAACACCCACGGCACCGCGCCGGGGGTCGGCCGCGCCGTGGCGGGGGTCTTCGCGGGAGGCTCCTCGGGGGCCTGCTCGACGATGACGTGCGCGTTGGTGCCGCTGATGCCGAACGACGACACACCCGCACGCCTCGGGCGGTGCACGTCCGGCCACTGCCGGGGCTCGGTCAGCAGCTCGACCGCCCCCGCCGACCAGTCGACGTGCGACGAGGGCGCGTCCACGTGCAGGGTCCTGGGCAGGACGCCATGGCGTATCGCCATGAGCATCTTGATGATGCCCGCGACGCCGGCGGCAGCCTGTGTGTGACCGATGTTGGACTTGATCGAGCCCAGCCACAACGGCTGGTCGGCGTCGCGGCCCTGGCCGTAGGTGGCGAGCAGGGCTTGCGCCTCGATCGGATCACCCAGCGCCGTACCCGTGCCGTGCGCCTCCACCGCGTCCACCTCCGCCGGGGACAGGCGGGCGTTGGCCAGGGCCTGCCGGATGACGCGCTGCTGCGAGGGACCGTTAGGCGCGGTCAGACCGTTGGACACGCCGTCCTGGTTGACCGCCGTTCCGCGGACGACCGCGAGGACCTGGTGTCCGTTACGGCGGGCGTCCGACAGGCGCTCCACCAGCAGCAGACCCACGCCCTCGCCCCAGCCGGTACCGTCGGCGGCCTCCGCGAACGCCTTGCAGCGGCCGTCGGAGGCAAGCCCGCGCTGGCGGCTGAACTCCACGAAGGCACCCGGTGTCGACATCACCGACACGCCACCCGCGAGAGCCATGGAGCACTCGCCGTTGCGCAGTGCCTGCGCGGCCAGGTGCAGGGCCACCAGGGACGACGAGCACGCGGTGTCCACGGTGACCGCGGGGCCCTCCAGGCCGAAGGTGTACGAGATGCGGCCGGAGAGCACGCTCGCGGAGTTGCCGGTGAGCAGATAGCCCTCGCTGTCTTCGGCGGCGTCTCCGATGTGGTCCCTGTAGTCGGTGCCGTTGGACCCGGCGAACACGCCGACGTCATGGCCGCGCAGCGAGGTCGGGTCGATGCCCGCCCGCTCGAAGGCCTCCCACGCCGACTCCAGCAGTAGGCGCTGCTGCGGGTCCATCGCCCCGGCTTCCCGGGGGCTGATACCGAAGAACACCGGGTCGAACTGGGTGGCTTCATGCAGGAAGGCGCCCTCGGATATGTAGCTCTTGCCGGCCTGGTCGGGGTCGGAGTCGAACAGGTCGTCGAGGCGCCAGCCCCGGTCCGTCGGGAACGGGCCCATCGCGTCGGCGCCTTCGCTCACCAGGCGCCACAGGTCCTCGGCCGAACGGACGTCGCCGGGGAAGCGGCAGGCCACGCCGACAATGGCGATCGGCTCGTCGCCGCTGGTGCCGACGGCCGCCCGTACGGACCGTGCGGGAGCGGACGTCAGCAGTTCGCCGAGCAGGTAGTCGGTGAGCGCGGCGGGCGTGGGGTGGTCGAACACCAGCGTCGTGGGCAGGCGCAGACCGGTGGCGGCGCCGAGCCGGTTGCGGACCTCCAGCACGGTGAGCGAGTCGAAGCCGAGATCGCGGAAGGCGCGGTCGCGGCCGATGGTGTCGGCAGAGGTGCGGCCCAGGACGGCCGCCGCGGCGCCGCGGACAAGGTCGAGCACCTCCCGCTTGCGCTCGGCCTCGGACAGATCCGCCAGTCGCTGGCCGAGCGGCGTCGCACCGGCCGCGGTGTCCGTGGCCTGCGCGGCCGCGCCCGTCTCGGCGGGCAGCTCCGCGAGCACCTCGTTGAACAGCGGGAGCCTTCCGTCGTTTCCGTCGGCGAACCGCTGCCAGTCCACGTCACACACGCCCAGGAACGTCTCGGCCTGGTCGACGGCGCGAGCGAAGGCCGCCATGGCCCGCTCCGGCGCCATCGGCCGGATGCCGCTGCTGCTGAGCTGTGTACGGCGGGCGTCGTTCTGCAGGGCGAGGCCGCTGCCGTCCCAGGCGCCCCATGCGAGGGAGGTGGCGGGCAGGCCGGCGGCCCGGCGCCGTTCGGCGAGCGCGTCGAGGAACGCGTTGGCGGCGGCGTAGTTGGACTGGCCCGCGCTGCCGATGGTGCCCGCGAACGACGAGTAGAGCACGAACGCCGTGAGGTCGAGGTCCCGAGTCAGCTCGTCCAGGTTCACCGCGGCGTCGACCTTGGGCCGCAGGACAGCGGCGAAGCGTTCTGGTGCGAGGGCGGTGACGACGCCGTCGTCGACGACGCCCGCCGTGTGCACGACGGCGGTCAGTGGGTACTCCTCGGGCACGCTCGCCAGCAGGTCCCGCAGGGCGTCGCGGTCGGCGGCGTCGCAGGCGGCGACCGTCACGGCGACGCCCTTCGCGGTCAGCTCGGCGCGCAGTTCGTCCGCGCCGTCGGCGGCCGAGCCCTGACGGCTGATCAGGAGAAGGTGTTCAGCTCCGTGGTCGGCCAGCCAGTGAGCAGCGTGGCCGCCGAGCGCGCCGGTGCCGCCGGTGACGAGCACGGTGCCGCGCCCCTGCCAGCCCGCCGCGACCGGCGCCCCGTGCGACTCGGCCCGCCGCAGCCGGCGGCCGAGGACGCCCGAACCGCGCACCGCTGCCTGGTCCTCGCGCACGGCACCGCCGAGCACCGCGGCAAGCCTGTTGTACGCCCGCTCGTCCAGCGTGCCGGGCAGGTCCACGAGTCCGCCCCAGCGTTCCGGGTGCTCCAGACCGACTGACCGGCCGAATCCCCACAGCAGCGCCTGCGCCGGGTCGGCCGGAGGCTCGGAGCGCCCGGTTGCGACCGCGCCGCGCGTGACGATGTGCAGCGGCGCCTCGACCTCCGCGTCGCCCAGGGCCTGGACCAGGGCTGCGGTACCGAGCAGCCGCGCCACGCCATGCCCATCGGGGTTGTCGCGGTCGGCCGCGGGGGGTGCGCTGTCGAGGCCGAGCAGCGAGACCACGTGGTCGGCTTCGGCGCCGGAGTCGCGCAGTTCACCGGCCAGCGCGGCACGGTCGGCGCCGTCGACGGCCACCTCGAACACGTGTATTTCGGCGCCCTGTTTCTCCAGAGCCGCACGGACGCCTGCGGTCCCCTCGTCGCAGGCGTCGCCCATGGGCACCACCAGGAGCCACCTCGTCCCGGTCAGCGAGGGAGCCGGGGCGTCGGCGAGGCGCTGCCAGCCGATCCGGTACCGCCACCCGTCCACGACGGCCTGGTCACTGCGCTGCCGCCGCCACGACGACAGCACGGGCAGAAGCTCACTCAGGGACCGGTCGGCGTCCTCGCCGACCACCCCGAGCGTGCCCGCCACCGCGTCGATGTCGCCGCGCTCGACGGCTTCCCAGAACCGCGCCTCCACCGGGTCGGCAGCCGGGGCCGCGCCACCGGACGCCAGCCAGAACTTCTGGTGCTGGAAGGCGTATGTCGGCAGGTCCACGACCTTGGCGCCGGGGAACACGGTGGGCCATTCCACGGCAAGACCCCGTACGTGCGCCTCACCGAGCGACAACAGGAAGCGGTCGAGCCCGCCTTCGTCACGCCGCAGGNCCCCGTACGTGCGCCTCACCGAGCGACAACAGGAAGCGGTCGAGCCCGCCTTCGTCACGCCGCAGGGTGCCGAGAACGGCGGCGTCCACACCGGCGTCCTCGAGCGTCTGCTGCACCCCGATGGTCAGGACGGGGTGGGCGGAGGCCTCGATGAAGTAGCGGTGGCCCTGCTCGGCCAGTGCCTTGGTGGCCTCCTCGAAGCGGACGGTCTGGCGGAGGTTGGTGTACCAGTACTCGGCGTCCATCACCGTGGTGTCCAGCCAGTCGGCCGTCACCGTCGAGAAGAACGGCACCTCGGCTGCACGGGGCTCAAGTCCCGCCAGGACATCAAGGAGTTCGGCGTGGATGGTTTCCACATGCGCCGAGTGCGACGCGTAGTCCACCGGGATCCGCCGGGCCCTGATCTCCTCCGCCTCGCAGGCGGCCAGGAGGGCATCCAGCTCGGCGACGTCGCCCGAGACGACCACGGACGAAGGCCCGTTGACCGCCGCCACCGACAGACCCTCGGTCAGCCGCTCACGAACCTCCTCCACGGGCAGGGCGACGGACACCATGCCGCCCAGACCCGACAGCGCCAGGATCGCCTTCGACCGCAGAGCGACCACACGAGCCGCATCGTCGATGGACAGGGCTCCTGCCACACAGGCGGCGGCGATCTCACCCTGCGAATGCCCCACGACCGCGGCGGGCTTGATGCCGTACGCACGCCACAGTTCGGCCAGGGACACCATCACCGCCCACAGCACCGGCTGCACGACATCGACGCGCTC
>NZ_VCHX02000029.1 GCF_005768555.2 Streptomyces sporangiiformans | reverse complement strand
GCTCGGAGGCGGTGGTGGCCGGCACGCTGCGGCGTGGCGACGGCGGTCTGGGCCGGTTCTACGCCTCCCTGGGTGAGCTGTGGACCCGGGGCGTAGGGGTCGACTGGACGCCTGCTTTCGAGGGGCAGGTCCCCAGGCCGGTGGACTTGCCGACGTATGCCTTCCAGCGGCAGCACTACTGGCTGGAACCGGCCCGCAAGACGACCTCGGCGGGCGCTATGTCCCTCGACGCCGTAGACGAGGCGTTCTGGCAGACCATCGAGGGCGGGGACGTGGAGAGCCTCGCCGAGGCGCTGGGGCTGGACGACGTGCGGTCGCTGGGGGCGGTGGTCCCGGCCCTGTCGTCCTGGCGCAAGGACCGTCAGCAGCGGTCCACGATGGAAGGGTGGCGGTACCGGATCATGTGGCGGCCGCGGGCCGAGTCCGCTCTGGCCACGCCGGACGGCAGCTGGCTCGTCGTGGTCCCCGAAGGTCACGAGGAGGACAGCCTCGTACAGGCCACGATCGACGCGATACGCGAACGCGTGGACGCCGTACGCGTGTTGACAGCCGATGCGCGGGACGCCGAACGCGAGGTGCTCGCCGACCGGCTGCGGGCCGAGGCCGAACACGGCCCCTACAGCGGTGTCCTCTCCCTGCTGGGCCTCGACGAACGTCCCTGGACGGCCGAAGCCGAAGGCACCCTGCCCACGGGCCTGGTACTGATGACCTCGCTTCTGCAGGCACTCGGTGACGCGGAGATCGAGGCGCCCCTGTGGTGCGCAACCCACGGCGCGGTCTCCGTCAGCCGCAACGACGTCCTGGCGCACCCGATGCAGGCCATGAGCTGGGGACTCGGCCGGATCGCCGCCATGGAGTACCCCCAGCGCTGGGGCGGCCTGGTCGACCTGCCGGAAACCATCGACCAGCGGGCCGGCCGGCGGCTCGCCGCGGCTCTGTCCGGAAGCCTCGTGGAGGACCACGTGGCCGTACGGCCCTCGGGTCTCTTCACCCGCAGGCTGGTGAACGCGGGACCGGGGCCGCGCCCGGACGGACCGCCCTGGAGGCCGAGCGGCACCGTGCTGGTCACCGGGGGCACCGGCGGGCTCGGCGGGCATGTCGCCCGCTGGCTGGCGCGCGGCGGGGCCGAACATCTCGTCCTGGTCAGCCGACGCGGTCCCGAGGCCCCCGGTGCTGCCGAACTCGTGGCGGAACTCGCCGAATCGGGCACCCCCGCCACCGTCGTCGCCTGCGACGTGTCCGACCGTGCCGCCGTACGGCGGCTGCTCGACGACCTGCCGGGCGGCGGACCGCTGACGGCCGTGGTGCACACGGCGGGTGTGATCGACGACGTCGTGATCGACGGACTGACCCCGCAGCGTGCGGACGGGGTGCTGCGGCCGAAGGCAGACGCCGCGCTGATCCTGCACGAGGAGACCCGCCACCTGGACCTGTCCGCGTTCGTCCTGTTCTCCTCGATGGCCGGCACCCTCGGCGCCGCCGGGCAAGGCAGTTACGCCGCCGCCAACGCCTACCTCGACGCGCTCGCCAGGCACCGCCGTGCCGACGGGCTGCCCGCGACCTCGGTGGCCTGGGGCACCTGGGGAGGCGGCGGCATGGTCGGCGACGAACTCGCGGAGCGGCTGCGCCACGACGGCGTGCCGCCCATGGACCCGGAGCCGGCGCTGTCCGCCCTGCAACAGGCCCTCGACCAGGACGAGACGTTCCTGGTCGTCGCGGACGTCGACTGGAAGCTCATCACCGTCCGGGCCTTCGCCGCGCTGCGCGAGGTCGCCGAGGTACGCGCGGCTGTTTCCGCCCAGGAGACCACGAAGGAGAACGAGCCGCAGGACGGACCGCCGCTGGTCCACCGGCTGCGAGGGCTGCCCCCCGGCGAGCGTCGGACGGCGCTGCTCATGGAGGTCCGCAGGGAGGCGGCGGCGGTGCTCGGCCACGAGGACCCCGAGGCCGTGCCCGAGAGCCGGGCGTTCCGCGACCTGGGCTTCGACTCGCTGACCGCCGTTCAGTTGCGTAACCGCTTCGCCGAGGCCACCGGCCTGCGGCTGCCGGTCACCATGGCGTTCGACCACCCGTCAGCAGTGGCCCTCGCCGCCCACCTGGACCATGAACTGTTCGGCGCGGGAGCCGAAGCGGCGTTGGACGGTGCGGCGGCTGATGGTGCGGCGGTGGACGGTGCGGCCGTGCTCCCGACGGCCGCGGTGGACGACGACCCCGTCGTCATCGTCGGCATGGGCTGCCGGTTCCCCGGCGCGGTACGGTCGCCGGAAGAGCTGTGGCGGCTCGTCGCGGACGGCACGGACGCCGTCTCGGCGTTCCCCGACAACCGCGGCTGGGACGTGGAGACGCTCTACGACCCGGACCCGGACAAGCCCGGCCGCTCGTACGCGCGCCACGGAGGATTCCTCTACGACGCCGACCACTTCGACCCGGCCTTCTTCGGGATCTCGCCGCGTGAGGCGGTGGCCATCGACCCCCAGCACCGGCTGCTCCTCGAGACCTCCTGGGAGGCGTTCGAGCGTGCCGGCATCGATCCGTCGGAGGTCAGGGGGGCGCAGGCCGGCGTCTTCGTCGGGTCCAACTACAACGACTACGGCAGCCGGGCCCGTCAGGCCCCCGACGGGCTGGAGGGCTACCTCGCCACGGGCAGCGCGAGCAGCGTCGCCTCGGGCCGTATCGCCTACACCTTCGGACTGGAGGGGCCGGCCGTCACCGTCGACACCGCCTGCTCGTCCTCGCTGGTCGCCCTGCACCTGGCGGCGCAGGCGCTGAGGGCGGGAGAGTGCGATCTGGCTCTCGCGGGCGGCGTCACCGTGATCTCCACGCCGGACACGTTCGTCGAGTTCAGCCGCCAGCGCGCGCTGTCCCCCGACGGCCGGTGCAAGCCGTTCGCCGCCGAGGCGGACGGCGCGGGCTGGGGCGAGGGCGTCGGCATCCTGCTCCTCGAACGACTCTCCGACGCGCGACGCAAGGGTCACCCCGTGCTCGCCGTGGTCGCCGGTTCCGCCGTCAACCAGGACGGCGCGTCCAACGGTCTGACCGCTCCCAACGGGCCCTCCCAGCAGCGCGTCATACGTCAGGCACTGGCCGGGGCGGGGCTGTCCCCCGCGGACGTGGACGCCGTCGAGGCGCACGGCACCGGCACACCGCTCGGCGACCCGATCGAGGCGCAGGCGCTGCTGGCCGTGTACGGGCAGGACCGGCCCCAGGACCGGCCGCTGTGGCTCGGCGCGCTGAAGTCCAACATCGGCCACACCCAGGCCGCCTCGGGTGTCGCGGGCGTCATCAAGATGGTGATGGCGATGCGCCAGGGCGAGTTGCCGCGCACCCTGCACGCCGAGAACCCCTCGCCGCACATCGACTGGTCCTCCGGCGCGGTACGCCTCCTCCACGAGGGACGCCCCTGGACCCCGGGCGATGGACGGCGCCGCGCGGGCGTCTCGTCCTTCGGCATCAGCGGCACCAACGCCCACGTGATCCTCCAGGAGCCGGAGCCAGTGGCCCTGCACGAGCCGGAGGCTGAACACCTTCCTGCCTCGGAGGCCGAACGTCTGGAGGCCCAGGAGGACTTGGGTCTGCACGTGCCGCAGGCCGCGTCGTCCCCGTCCCCGGCCCAGACCCAGACGCCGGCCCCAGCGCCAGCCCCAGCCCCCGACGATGCCCCGGTCACCACCCCGCCCCTCCCATGGCTGCTGTCGGCCCGTGGCACCGACGCCCTGTGCGAGCAGGCGGCCCGGCTGCGCGACCACCTTGGTCGGCATCCCGGTACGAACCCGGCGGACGTCGCGCTGTCCCTGGCCACCACCCGGGCCCGTTTCGAGGACCGTGCCGCGCTCGTCGCCTCCGACGGCGGCACCCTCACCGAGGCGCTGGCGGCGCTCGCGGAAGGCCGTGAGCACCCCCGGGTGACGGTCGGTCGCGTACGCCCCGGTCGGACCGCGTTCCTCTTCTCGGGCCAGGGCGCCCAGCGGCCGGAGGCCGGGCGGCGGCTCTACGCGGCGTACGAGACCTTCGCCGACGCCCTCGACGCGGTGTGCGCCCACATGGACGACCATCTCGAACGCCCCCTGCGGGACGTCCTGTTCGCCGCGCCCGGGACGCCGGAGGCGGCGCTGCTCGACCGCACCGCATTCACCCAGGCGGGCCTGTTCGCCGTCGAGGTGGCGCTCTACCGGCTCGTGGAGAGCGTCGGCCTGAAGCCCGACATCCTCCTCGGCCACTCGGTCGGCGAGATCGCCGCAGCCCATGTCGCGGGCGTGCTCTCGCTGGAGGACGCCTGCACCCTGGTCGCGGCGCGGGGCCGCCTGATGCAGGCGCTGCCCTCCGATGGCGCCATGGTCTCCGTCCAGGCGTCGGAGGACGAGGTGCTGCCGCTGCTGGAGCCCTACGAGGGCCGGGCCGTGATCGCCGCCCTCAACGGTCCCGCCGCCACCGTCGTCTCCGGCGACGAGGACGCGGTCACCGCCGTCGCCGAACGACTGGCGGCCGAAGGGCGCAAGACCCGACGGCTGAACGTCAGCCACGCCTTCCACTCACCGCACATGGACCCCATGCTCGACGAGTTCGCGGCGGTCGCCGGCCGGATCGAGCTACGTGCCCCCGAGGTGCCCGTCGTCTCCGCCGTCACCGGCAGGCCGGCCGACGGGGGCGAATTGAGCGACCCCGCCTACTGGGTGCGCCAGGCACGCGAGGCCGTCCGCTTCCACGACGGTGTCCGCACCCTGGAGAAGGCAAGAGTCACCGCCTACGTCGAGATCGGCCCGGAGGGCGTCCTCACGGCCATGGCCGGAGACTGCCTGACCGGCGACGACGCCGTCCTCGTACCGCTGCTGCGCCGCGACGGCGACGAGGCCGACGCACTTGTCGCCGCGCTGGCCCGACTGCACGTCAGCGGCCACGAAGCCGACTGGGCCGCCCTGCTCGCACCGCTCGGTGCCCGCCGTGTCGACCTGCCGACGTACGCCTTCCAGCGACGGCGGTACTGGCTGGCGGCCAGCGGGGATCCCAAGGACGTCGCAGGCGCCGGTCTGGAGACGGCCGGGCATCCGCTGCTCGCCACCGCCGTGCCGCTGGCCGGCTCCGACGGTGTCCTGCTGACCGGGATCCTGTCGGCGCAGCGCCACCCGTGGCTGGCCGACCACGCGCTCGATGGCCGGGTGCTGTTCCCGGGGACCGCGTTCCTCGAACTCGCCCTGCACGCATGCCGGCGCGTCGGTGCGGCGCAGATCGCCGACCTCACCCTGGAAGCCCCCTTGGTCCTGCCCGCCACCGGAGCCGTCCAGCTCCAGGTCGCCGTGGGCGGCGCCGACGACTCCGGCGCACGGACGCTCACCGTCCACTCGCGCCCCGTCACCGGAGAGGAGACGGAGGCCGCGCCCTGGGTTCGCCATGCCGAGGGCACCCTCACGGACCGGCCGACCGCGACACCCGACGCCTCCGGCTCGTCCGGCTCGTCCGGCCCGTCCGACCCGGCCGTCTGGCCGCCGCACGGCGCCGACCCCCTGGACGTGTCCGGCCTGTACCAGCGCATCGCGGACAACGGCTTCGCCTACGGCCCCGCCTTCCGCGGCCTGCGCGCCGCCTGGAGCCTGGGCGGGGAGATCTACGCCGAGATCGCCCCGGAGGACGGCGAACCCCACGAGGCGGCCGGTGACTTCGCCGTTCACCCGGCGCTCCTGGACGCCGCCCTGCACACCGTGGCCCTTGCCGCCGACGACGGCGGCGGAACCGTCGTCCCGTTCACTTTCACCGGCATCTCGGCGACCGCGGCGGGCCCGACGGCACTGCGCGTACGGCTCACGCCCCAGGAGGCGACACGTACGTACGCCGTCCAGGTCACCGACGAGGCGGGCACGCCCGTCGTCGGCATCGGCGGACTCGTCCTGCGCCCGGTGGACACGGTACGGCCCGCCCTCGGCGGGACGCCGGGCAGCCTGTACCGGCTGCACTGGGTGCCGGCCCCGGAGAACGACGACGACGCCCCGGCACCCCTGACGGTCGTCGGGGCCGACGACACCCTCGCGACCTGGGCCGAAGCGGCCTGGGCCGAAGTGGACGACCGGCCCGGCCGGGTGGCGCGCCACGACGACCTGGAGGCGCTGCGCGTCGCCGTCGCGGCGGGCGCGCCCGTGCCGGAGACGGTGCTGGTCTGCCTGCCGGGGACAGCCGACGCCGGTGACCCGGCGGAGGCCGCCCGGCAGGTGACCCACCGGGCCCTGGAGCTGGCGCAGACGTGGCTGGGCGACGAGACCTTCGCCGAGGCGCGGCTCGTGTTCGCCACCCGCCAGGCAGTGACGGCCGGTGCCACCGACGCTCCCGACACCGATGCGCCGGGCAACGACGCTTCCGGCACCGATGCTCCCGACATCGACCCGGCACAGGCCGCCACCTGGGGCCTGATCCGCACGGCGATGTCGGAGAACCCCGGCCGCTTCGCCCTCCTCGACCATGACGGCACCGCCGCATCCCTGGACCTGCTGCCCGCCGTACTCGCCGGGGGCGAACCCGAGACGGCCCTGCGTGACGGCACTGCCCTCACCCCGCGACTGGCCCGTGCCGAGATCTCCGCGGCCGGTGACCTCATGGGGCATCTCCCGGGCTTCGACGCGTCCGGCACGGTGCTGGTGACCGGCGCCTCCGGAGTGCTCGGCCGGCAGGTGGCCCGCCATCTGGCCGTCGCGCACGGCGTCCGGTCCCTGCTGTTGGCCAGTCGGCGCGGCGCGGCGGCGGAGGGCATGGGCGAGCTGCACGAGGAACTGCGCGGCCTCGGCGTCGATGTCACCGTCGCGGCGTGCGACGTGGCCGACCCCGACGCCGTCGCGCGCCTCCTGGCCCAGGTCCCGGCCGAGCGGCCGCTGAGCGCGGTCGTGCACACGGCGGGCGTACTGGACGACGGCGTCGTCGACGCGCTCACACCCGACCGCGTGGACACGGTGCTGCGTGCCAAGGCCGACGCGGTGGTCCACCTGGACGCGCTCACCCGCGACCTGGACCTGTCCGCGTTCGTGGTGTTCTCCTCACTGGCCGGCACGCTCGGCGGTGTCGGGCAGGGCAACTACGCGGCGGCCAACGCCTTCCTGGACGCCTTCGCCGCCCGGCGCAGTGCCGCAGGACGGCGGACGCTCTCCCTCGCCTGGGGGCTGTGGGCCGAGCGCAGCGGCATGACCGGCAAGCTCGACGAGGCCGACCTGCGACGCGTGGCGCGCGGTGGCCTACGGCCGCTGGAGACCGCCGACGCCCTGGCCCTGCTGGACGCCGCCCTCGGCGCACCGGACGCCTTCCTCGTCCCGGCCGCGCTGGACACGGCGGCGGCACGCACGGCCGGCGGAACCGTCCCGCACCTGCTGCGCGACCTGGTGCCCGTCGGTACTCCGCGGGTGTCCCCGGCGGGCCCGGGCCGACCGCAGGCCGCTCCGACCGCATCGAACGCGGGCGGTCTGCGCGAGCGGCTCGCGGCTCTGCCGGAGAAGGAAAGGCCGGCCGCCGTCCTGGACGCGGTCCTCGCCCAGGCGGCGCTGGTCCTCGGCTACGACTCGCGCGACAACCTCGACCCCGAACGGGGCTTCCTGGAACTGGGCTTCGACTCCCTCACCGCCGTCGAGCTGCGTAACCGGCTCGGCACGGCCACCGGTGTCCGGCTCCCCGCCACCCTCCTGTTCGACTACCCCACCCCCGCCGGCCTGACCGGCCACCTGCTG
This sequence comes from Streptomyces sporangiiformans, assembly GCF_005768555.2. Taxonomy (GTDB): domain Bacteria; phylum Actinomycetota; class Actinomycetes; order Streptomycetales; family Streptomycetaceae; genus Streptomyces; species Streptomyces sporangiiformans. Next base: position 7,693 of record NZ_VCHX02000029.1, on the reverse strand, counting down.
ACCAGGATGGCGCCGGCGCCCGCCGATGAGCGGGCGCTGGAACAACTCGACCGGTGGGAGGCCGAGTTCCAGGATGTCTTGGCAGGCGCGGGCTCCCACGACGGCCTGCGCGGCCGGCTCCAGCGGCTGCTGAGCCGACTCGACACCGCGACGGCCTCGGAAGAGCCGGCCGCTGCGGACTATCTGGAGGAGGTGTCGGACCGCGAGCTGCGCGACTTCCTGGAGAACGAACTCGGAGACGCGTGAACACCGGGGCGTCCGGCCGCCGCGCGCGGCGCGCACGCCGGGCGCCCGCCGGGCGCTCTCCCAGACACAGCGAACGCATACCCAGCCAGTTGAGGGGTGCTCAGGCGGTCGGCCGCCGATCCTGCGACGCAGCAGGTTCCGCGGCCCACGGCCCACCACCCGCAAAACCCCAAGCACTTGGATGGAACAGTGAAGGCACTCGTGCTCGCGGGAGGGACCGGTACGCGCTTGCGGCCGATCACCCACACTTCCAGCAAACAGCTGGTCCCGGTCGCCAACAAACCGATCCTCTTCTACGGTCTGGAGGCCATCGCCGACGCGGGCATCACCGACGTCGGCGTCATCGTCGGCAGCACCGCCGCCGAGATCCAGGCCGCCGTGGGCGACGGCTCCGCCTTCGGCCTCGACATCACCTACATCCCGCAGAGCGAGCCCCTCGGCCTCGCCCACGCCGTCCTCATCAGCCGCGACTTCCTCGGCGACGACGACTTCGTCATGTACCTGGGCGACAACTTCGTCCTGGACGGCATCACCGACGCCGTCGAGGGGTTCCGCAAGGAGCGCTGCGACGCGCAGGTCCTGCTCACCCGCGTGGCCGACCCCACGGCGTTCGGAGTGGCCGTCGTCGACGACGGCGGCGCCATCACGGCCCTGGAGGAGAAACCCCAGCACCCCAGGAGCGACCTCGCGATCGCCGGTGTCTATCTCTTCACCCCGCTCGTCCACGAGGCGGTCCGGACCATCCGGCCTTCCCGCCGGGGCGAACTGGAGATCACGGACGCTCTGCAGTGGATGATCGAACGGCGGTCCGACGTCCGCTCCACCATCATCACCGGGTACTGGAAGGACACCGGGAGCGTCGCCGACATGCTGGAGGTCAACCGCACCCTTCTCGATCGCCTGGAGACCCGGGTCGACGGCTTCGTCGACCCCGAAAGCGAGATCATCGGCCGGGTCCGTATCGAGGCAGGCGCGGAGATCCGCCGCTCCCGCATCGTCGGACCCGCCGTCATCGGCGCGGGCAGCGCCGTCACCGGGTCCTACGTCGGGCCCTGGACGTCCGTCGCGGAGAACTGCCAGATCACCGACAGCGAGATCGAGTTCTCCATCGTCCTGGGCGACTCCTCCTTCCAGGGCATCCGGCGCGTGGAGGCGTCCCTGGTCGGGCGCAACGTCCAGGTGACCCTGGCGCCCCGGCTGCCGGCCACCCACAGTTTTGTGATCGGGGACCACGGCCGACTGCAGATCTCGTCATGACCCCGAGCCGCCGGTTCCTTCGAGCCGAGCGGCGGACCGGACACCGGCGGGGCCGTCCTGATGGGGCTCAAGCTCCCCGAGCGGGATGTCGCGCAGGCCGCGCAACGGTGAGAAGAACAGCCACAGTCCCGCACAGCAGCCACCGGCTACGGCGATCCACAACGTGGTCCGGACGCCGAGGGCGGTGGCGAGGGCGCCGCCCGCCAGACCGCCCAGGGGGAGCGTGCCCCAGGTGATCCAGCGGGCGGCGGCGCTTACCCGGCCGATCATGTCCGGTGGGCAGACGGCCTGGCGGTAACTGGTCAGCGAGGTACCCGCGACGGTGGAGGCGAAGGTCCACGAGATCCAGCCGAAGCCGAACAGCAGCACCCACCAGCCGGGCCCGGCCAGCGGGATGAGCAGGCCGGGCAACGACAGCACGGTCATCGCGATCCAGCTGATCCGAGCCGAGCCGACCTTCCGGGCCAGGTACTGTGCCGACACGCCGCCGGCCACCCCGCCGACGGCCCCCAGCGCCAGCAACAGCCCGACCAGGCCCGGCTGCAGATGCAGCGTGCGGATGAGGAACACCGGGCCGAGGGTCTCCACCATGATGACGAAGAAGTTGGCGGTGCCGTTGAACGCCACCGAGTTGCGCAGGATGGGATCGCGGGCGACGTAGGCGAGCCCTTCACGGATCTGCGACCGCAGTGTCGGCCGTCGGCCGGTGTCGGCCCGGGGACGGCGTGGCTCGCGGCTACGGATGGCCGACAGCGAGCCCGCCGACACCGCGAAGGAGAGCGCGTCGGCGACCATCGCCCCCGCGGCGCCGAGCAGCGTCACCAGCCCCGCGCCCATGCTGGGCCCGGCGATCTGCGCGACCGACCGACAGGCGGCGAGCTTGCCATTGCCGTCCATGAGCTGGTCGCGGTCGAGCAGCACCGGCAGATAACTCTGGTACGCCACCGAGAAGAACACGGAGAACACGCTGGAGACCAGCCCGACGGCGTAGAGTTGGGCGAGCGTCAGCGCCCCGGCGGCGTAGGCCAGCGGCACCGAGCCGATCACCAGGAACAGGCCCTCGGTCGCAGCAGATCATCAGCTGTCGTGCCACTCCTGCCCGGCGAAGGTCAGGAATCAGATGATGTGGACCTTCGGTACGTAAAGGATCCAGCGGCCACCGGCCTCCTTGAACTCCCTCTCTTTCGCCATGATTTCCTCCGCGTGATTCCACGCGAAGAGCAGCGCGTAGTCCGGGTACGGCTCCCGGAACGCCTCGGAAGGCCGGATCGGGATGTGCGATCCGGGGGTCACGCGGCTCTGCTTCTCCGCCGTGGAGTCGGAGATGAAGGAGATCGACTCCGGGCCTATTCCGCAGTAGTTGAGGACCGTGGCGCTCTTGCATGTGGCGCCGTATCCCACAACCCTCTTGCCCTCGTCACGGAGCCTGGTGAGCATCTCCTTGAGCCCTTCGCAGTTTTCCTGCACCCGGTTCGCGAACGACTCGTACGTCGCCCAATCCCACAGGCGCTGTGCGCGCTCCCCCTCCAGCCACTGTCCGACCGCCTCGGTGGGAGTGCGCTCCCCCGCGCGGGCGGTCGTGTAGCGCATGGTGCCGCCGTGCACCGGTAGATGCTCCACGTCGATGAGTTCGAAGCCGAACCGCTGGGCCAGGGCCTGCACCGAGCGCACGGAGAACAGGTAGAAGTGCTCGTCGTAGATCTGGTCGAAGTAGGTGTGCTCGACGATGTCGCCCAGATAGCGGTCCTCGAAGACGAAGACGCCACCCTCGTCGAGCAGGGCACCGGCGCCGGCGAAGACCGAGTCGATGTAGGCGATGTGGCTGATGGTGTTCGCCGAGAAGATGAGCTGGGCCGGCCCCTCCGCCGCGTGGATCTTGCGCGCGGTCGGCTCCTCGAAGAAGCCGACGTACACGCGGCTGCCACCGGCGCCCGCCACCTTCGCGGCTTCCTCGGCAGGGTCGACGCCCAGGTGCCTGACTCCGGCGGCACGGACCGAGTTGAGCATGATGCCGTCGTTGCAGCCGATCTCGACGTAGAAGGCGTCGGGACCGGAGAGCTCGGTCGCCAGGAAGTGTTCGGCGACTCCTTCGAAGTGCTGCCGCATCAAGGCGGATCCGGATGAACGGTAGGGATAATCGGCCGGGAACATCCGGTCCCGCGATACTTCCTCCAACTGCTGCACCATGGTGCAGTTCTCGCAGAACGCGACAGCGAGCCGGTAGAAGTGCTCGGTGCCGATCTCGCTGGGTGCGGGGAACACATCGGATACCGGCTGACGGCCGAAATCGAAGAATTCCTGGACCGGGCCTTCGCATATACGGCACGTCGGCATGTGCTGCAGCCTGCTATCACGGGAGTACACGGTCAACTCCTAGAGAAATCCGGGGGTTACATAGGGGGTGCGCGAGAATCACCGAAACGACTGCGACGGGCACGGGGTTCAGCTGGTTCGCATGCGATGGCGTCGGTACCACTCCGCGGTCTGTCGCAGTCCCTCCCGCAGGCTGCACGGTTCGAATTCGATGATCTCGCTCAGCTTCCCGAGATCGAGTGTTCTGCTGCGCCGTCCACCGGACTTGGTGCGGTCGAAGGTGATGCGCTCGGGTTGTCCCAGTGCGGCACACACCTCGCGGGCGAGCTCCAGCAGCGTGACCGTCTCAGCGGTACCCATGTTCAGGACCTTGTGTTTGTTCTTCTCGACCATCTGCAAGGTGGCGTCCACCAGGTCGGTCACATACATATAGGTGCGCGTCTGACTCCCGTCACCCCAGATCTCGATCGGCCGGCCGGACGCGACCCTGGCGAACATGCTCGGCACCACCCGGTCGGTGTCCTTCTCGAAATTGTCGCGAGGTCCGTAGATGCTGGTCAGGCGGGGACGGAAGATACTCATCCCGTATTCGTGGGCGTACGACTCGGCCAGTATCTCCCCGTAGTTCTTCGACAGGTAATAGCCGTCCGGGGCATACGGCATACCCGCTCTGAAGTCGTCCTCCTCCCGGGTCGGGCGGGACGTGGGGGATCGGTAGATCTCGCTGGAGCCGAGCAGGACCACGTCCTGGATGCCATGCCGCCGGGCACAGCCGAGGACGTTCGACACGGCGCGCACATTGGCGTCCAGGATCTGGGCCGGGTGGTCGCGCCGGAACCGCGCGCTGCCCGTGAGCGCCGCGCAGTGGATGAACGCGTCGACACCACCAGCCTCTTGGCCGACGGCCGTCTCCAGCCCGGACTCGTCCAGCAGGTCGAGCCGTATCGTGCGCAGCCTGTCGGTGGCGGGGAGCTGAGCGAGCACCCCTCGGTTGTCCCTGCGGAAGAGGCAGATCACCTCAGCCCCGCGGGCGAGCAGCTCTTCGACGAACTGTGAGCCGATGAAGCCCGTCCCGCCGGTCACCATGACCGTCCGTCCGGCCCAGTACTCAGTAGCCATGGTCCTCCATCCTCGGCCGGGCCGACCGGCGAGCACACGGCCCTTACGGGGCGCTGTTGAGCAGGTGCGGCCGCCAACACCCCCGCTCCACCCGGTGGGTGTGCCGCTGGGCGAGACGGCGAAGCAAGGGGGTGGGCAGGGAGGGACGACTTTGAAGCACGGGCCCCCAGGAGCCGCCTCCAAGCCGGGCGTAAAGAAAAACTCCTCGCGCTGCGGCGTCCGACGCCACATACGAGTCGGAATCACAACGGCCTCACCGTAGCCGCGGGCCGTTTAGGGAGATTGCTAGTGCTGTGACCGGAAGACCGGGATGGTTCGCCGGGCTGTCTCCTTACCCGACGGTCTTACCCGACGGTCGCGCACAGTGACTTCCGGGGCCCCGGTGAAGTCCGATGGTGATTTCCAAGGTTTTCCCCAGAGAACCCATCCAGGGCCGTAAAACCGCACGTCGACCGTACATGCTGTCCAAGCCGACGAGCTGAGAGGCAGCACTCCGGCACCGCCGGTCCGCCCGGTGTCTCCGGACGACACCCTCACGGCGTATCCGTTCCGTCACCACAACAGCATGGGGCCAGTCCATGACGAATGAAGCGCGGCTTCGGGACTACCTCAAGCGGGTCACCGTCGACCTGCACGAAACCCGGCGCAAGCTCCAGGAACTGCGGTCCAAGGACCAGGAGCCGATCGCGATCGTCGGCATGAGCTGCCGGCTCCCCGGAGGCGTGCGATCCCCCGAGGACTTCTGGGACCTGCTGGCGTCCGGCACCGACGCCGTGAGCGACTGGCCCACCGACCGGGGCTGGGACCTCGACGGGGCGGACACCGCCACCGCCGGTGACCGCCGCGCGGGCGGCTTCGTCTACGACGCCGACCGGTTCGACCCCGCCTTCTTCGGCATCTCGCCCCGCGAGGCCCTCGCCATGGACCCGCAGCAGCGCCAGCTGCTCGAAGCGTCCTGGGAAGCCCTCGAACGCTCCGGAATCGACCCCACCACCCTGCGCGGCAGCCGCAGCGGCGTGTTCGTCGGCTGCAGCGACCAGGGCTACAGCTCAGGACTGCGCGAAGTCCCCGACGACGTACGCGGACACCTGCTCACCGGCAACTCCATGTCGGTGGTCTCCGGTCGCGTCGCCTACACGCTCGGGCTCGAAGGCCCGGCCGTGACCGTGGACACGGCCTGCTCCTCGTCCCTGGTCGCCCTGCACTTCGCCGCGCAGTCGCTGCGCTCCGGCGAGTGCTCCCTCGCCCTCGTGGGCGGCGTGACCGTCATGTCCGGCCCCGGCGCGTTCATCGAGTTCGGGCAGCAGGGCGGCCTCGCCGCGGACGGCCGGTGCAAGGCCTTCTCGGACGACGCCGACGGCACCGGCTGGGCCGAGGGCGTCGGCATCATCGTGGTCGAGCGCCTCTCCGACGCACGGCGCAACGGACACCACGTGCTGGCAGTGGTGCGCGGCTCGGCGGTCAACCAGGACGGCGCCTCGAACGGCCTGACGGCGCCCAACGGCCCCTCTCAGCAGCGGGTCATCCTCGACGCTCTCGCCAACGCGGGCGTCTCCGCCACCGACGTCGACGCGGTGGAGGCCCACGGCACCGGCACCCCGCTCGGCGACCCGATCGAAGCCCAGGCCCTGCTGGCCACCTACGGCCTGGGCCGCGCCGACGGCCACCCCCTGTGGCTCGGCTCCGCCAAGTCCAACATCGGCCACACCCAGGCCGCGGCCGGCGTCGTCGGGGTCATCAAGACGGTTCTGGCACTGCGCAACGGTGCACTGCCGCCCACGCTCCACGCCCAACAGCCGTCCACCCACGTCGACTGGACGACGGGCAACGTCAAACTCCTCACCCACTCCGTGGACTGGCCGCGGACCGACCGCCCACGGCGGGCCGCCGTGTCGGCGTTCGGCGTCTCCGGTACCAACGCACACGCCGTCATCGAGGAGGCCCCGGCCCTGACCGCCGAGGCCGGAGACCCGGCCGTCGAGACCGGAGGCCCGGCCGTCGAGGCCGGAGAATCTGCCGCCGAGGCCGGGGAACCCGCCGCCGAGGCACCCCGCAGGATCGAGCTTCCCGTCCTGCCCTGGGTGGTCTCCGGCCGCGACGAGGACACCCTGCGCGAACAAGCCGCACGACTCGTCAGCCATGTCACCGCCTGCCCCGAGACCGACCTCTACGACCTGGCCTGGTCCCTCGCGGCCACACGCGCCGCCCTGCCGCAGCGGGCCGCCCTGCTCGGCACCAACCGCGAAGACCTGCTGAACGGTCTCACCGCACTCACCGAAGGACGGCCCGAGGAGGGTGTCCTTACGGGGACGGCGCGAGGGGCTCAGGCCGAGGGCAAGACGGCGTTCCTGTTCTCCGGGCAGGGTGCGCAGCGCCTGGGTATGGGGCGTGAGTTGTATGAGGCGTTCCCTGTCTTTGCCGAGGCGTTCGACGCGGTGTGTGCGCATGTGGGCGGGCTGCGGGATGTGGTCTTCGGTTTGGATGCGGAGGCGTTGGATCGTACGGAGTGGGCGCAGCCTGCGTTGTTCGCGGTGGAGGTGGCGCTGTTCCGGCTGGTGGAGTCGTGGGGTGTGCGACCCGATTTCGTGGTGGGGCATTCGATTGGTGAGTTGGCGGCCGCGTGTGTGGCGGGGGTGTTCTCGCTGGAGGATGCGTGCCGTTTGGTGGTGGCGCGGGGTCGGTTGATGCAGCAACTGCCTTCCGGTGGGGCGATGTTCGCGGTGGAGGCGTCCGAGGAGGAGGTCGCGGCGCTGCTGGA
>NZ_VCHX02000031.1 GCF_005768555.2 Streptomyces sporangiiformans | reverse complement strand
GCCGGAGTCGTTGCATGTGGATGCGCCGTCGTCGCATGTGGACTGGTCGGCGGGGGCGGTGGAGTTGCTGTCCGAGGCCCATGTGTGGCCGGAGACGGACCGTCCTCGTCGTGCGGGTGTGTCGTCGTTCGGGGTGAGCGGTACCAACGCCCACGTGATCCTGGAGCAGGCGCCTGACGCCGGATCCGGGCCGGCTTCTGAGCCGGTTGACGGGGTGGTGGTGCCGTGGGTGTTGTCGGCGAAGTCGGAGGCCGCGCTCAAGGCACAGGCGGAGCGGCTGCGGTCGGGGCTGGCCGAGGACTGCTCGCCGGTTGATGTGGCGTTCTCGCTGGCGACGACGCGTGCGGCTTTGGAGCATCGCGCGGTGGCCATCGGTTCCGAACGCGCGGAGTTGCTGCGAGGTCTGGGTGCGATAGCGGAAGGCACTACCGCTGCTGGCGTAGTGCGGGGTGTGGCCCGGGACGATTCGGGGCTGACCGCGGTGCTGTTCTCGGGGCAGGGGTCTCAACGGGCGGGTATGGGCCGGGAGTTGTATGAGGCGTACCCGGTGTTCGCCGATGCGTTGGATGCGGTGTGTGCGGGGTTCGACCGGGTTCTGGAGCGGCCGCTGCGTGAAGTGATGTTCGAGGGCGGGGAGTTGCTGGATCAGACCGGCTATACGCAGCCGGGCCTGTTCGCCCTCGAGGTGGCGCTGTACCGGCTGGCGGAGAGCTGGGGTGTGCGCCCGGACTATGTGACCGGGCATTCCATCGGTGAGCTGGCGGCCGCCCATGTCGCCGGCGTGCTCTCCCTCGACGACGCGGTCACGCTGGTGGCGGCCCGTGGACGCCTGATGCAGGCGCTGCCCGCCGGTGGCGCGATGCTGGCGGTGGGTGCGGACGAGGCGACGGTGGCTCCGTATCTGGAGGGCCGTGAGAGTCAGGTGTCGCTGGCGGCGGTGAATGGTCCGTCGTCGGTGGTGATCGCTGGTGACGCGGACGTGGTGGCCGAGCTGGGCGCGCTGTTCGCTGAACTGGGTTGCAAGACCAAGCAGTTGCGGGTCAGTCATGCGTTCCATTCGCCGCACATGGACGCGATGCTGGACGACTTCCGGCAGGTCGCCGAGTCGCTGACGTATGAGCGGCCGTCGATTCCGGTGGTGTCGAATGTGACCGGTCAGGTCTCGGCGGATGTGGCGTCGGCGGAGTACTGGGTGCGTCATGTCCGTGCGGCGGTGCGTTTCGGTGACGGGGTGCGCTGGCTGGAGGACCAGGGCGTCAGTGTGTTCCTGGAGCTGGGCCCGGATGGGGTGCTGTCGGGCATGGCGCAGGAATCCCTCACCGGGGACGCGCAGTTGATCGCGGCCCTGCGCAAGGACCGACCCGAACCGGACGCCCTCGTCACCGCCCTGGGCCGCCTGCACGTCGCAGGCGTCACCCCGGACTGGCCGACGTACTTCGCCGGCACCCACGCTCGCCGAATCCCCCTGCCGACCTACCCCTTCCAGCGCCACCACTACTGGTTGGAGCCGGCCACCACCCCCGCCGAGACGGGCACCGACACCGGCACCGGCTCTGCAGCGGACGGCGAGTTCTGGTCGGCGGTGGAGCGGCTGGACGCTGACGCGCTGGCCGGGACGCTGGCGGTCGAGGAAGAGGCGCNTGACGCGCTGGCCGGGACGCTGGCGGTCGAGGAAGAGGCGCTGCGGGCGGTGCTGCCCGCGCTGGCGGGCTGGCACGGGCGGCAGCGGGAGCAGTCCGTGGTGGACGACTGGCGTTACCGGGTGGAGTGGAAGCCGCTGACAGGGCAGGCCGACGGCCGCCTCACCGGGACCTGGCTCCTGGTGACCCCCACCGGCGACCTCGCCGAGGAGTGGGCGGACACCGTCGCGGCCACGCTGGCCGGACGCGGCGCCGACACGGTCCGGCTCGATGTGGACGAGGCCGGCCTGGACCGGGCGGCGCTCGCCGAGCAACTGCGCGAGATCGCGGAGAAGTCCCCGCCGGCCGGAGTGTTCTCGCTTCTCGCCCTGAACGAGCGGCCGTTCGCTGGGCATGAGGCGCTGCCGCTGGGCACCGCCGGCACCGCCGTCCTCACCCAGGCCCTGGGTGACGCGGGCGTCGCGGCCCCGCTGTGGCTGGCCACCCGCGGCGCGGTGTCCACCGGGCGCGGCGATGTCGCCGACGGCGTCTCGCCGGCGCAGGCGCAGGTCTGGGGTCTTGGCCGGGTCATCGGCCTGGAGCACCCGGAGCGCTGGGGCGGCCTCGTCGACCTGCCGACCGTCGCCGACGAGCGGGTGAAGGAGCGGCTGGCCGCGGTCCTCGCGGGAACCGAGGACGAGGACCAGGTCGCCGTCCGGCCGTCCGGTGTCTACGCGCGGCGGCTGGTGCGTTCGCCGCTGGCTCCGAGCGGCGCCGCCGCCGTCTGGCAGCCCGCGGGCACTGTTCTCGTCACCGGTGGTACGGGCGCCCTGGGCGCCCATGTCGCGCGGTGGCTGCTCACCTCGGGTGCCGAGCACGTCGTACTGACGAGCCGCCGGGGCCGTGAGGCTCCGGGTGCCGCCGACCTGGAGGCCGAGCTGTCCGCCGTCGGCGACGGGCGGGTCACCGTCGCCGCCTGCGACGTGGCCGACCGTGACTCGGTGGCGGAGCTGACCAAGCGACTCGAAGCGGAGGGCTCCCCGGTCCGTGCAGTCGTGCACGCCGCGGGCGTCGGACAGGACACGTCCGTCGACGGGACGGGACTCGACGACTACGTCCGCGTCATGACCGCAAAGGTCGCCGGAGCGGTCAACCTCGACAGCGTCCTCGGCGACGCCGACCTGGACGCGTTCGTGCTGTTCTCGTCGATCGCCGGTGTCTGGGGCAGCGGTCTGCAGGGCGCGTACGCGGCGGGCAACGCCTTCCTCGACGCCCTCGCCGAGCAGCGACGGGGCCGCGGCCTCACGGCCACCTCGGTGGCCTGGGGACCCTGGGCCGAGGGCGGACTCGCCGCGGGCGAGGCCGGGGAGCAACTGCTGCGTCGCGGACTGCGTGCCATGGCACCCGGGCTCGCGGTCACCGCGCTGCGTTCCTCCCTGGAACGGGACGAGACCTGCGTCGTCGTCGCGGACGTCGCCTGGGAGCGATTCGTCCCCGCCTACACCGCGCGCCGCCGCCGCCCGCTCCTCGACGGAGTGGCCGACGTACGGGATCTGCTGGCGGCCGAGCAGGCCGACGGCCGGGACACGGCCAACGGCACCGACAGGGGCCAGGCACTGCGGGACCGGCTCATGGGCCTCGCGGCACCCGAACGCGCACGGCGACTTCGGGAACTGGTCCGCACCGGCGTCGCCGAGGTCCTGTCCTACCGGAACAAGTCCGAGGTCGACACGGACAAGAGCTTCCTGGAACTCGGCTTCGACTCGCTGACCGCCGTGGAGCTGCGCACGCAGCTGAACGGTGCGACCGGCCTGCGGCTGCCCGCGACGTTGGTCTTCGACTATCCGACGCCGTCGGCGCTCGCCGAGCACCTGGCCGAGGCCCTCTTCGAGACGGCGGACGGCGACGGCACGGCGGAACCCGGCGAGGACGAGATCCGAGGGCTGCTCGCCACGGTGCCGATCAGTCGCTTGCGCGAGGCCGGGCTGCTCACCTCCCTGCTGAGCCTCACCGGCCCGGCGGACCCTGCGACACCCGCCACCACGCCCACCGAGGACGAGACGAGCGAACTCGACTCGATGGACATCGACAACCTGATCGAGATCGCGCTCGACAGCAGTGACTCCTGAACACGGCCTGGAATCGGAGCTGATGATGACAACCAAGGACAACCGAGTCGTCGAAGCCCTGCGGGCCGCGCTGAAGGACGCCGAGCGGCTGCGCAGGCAGAACAACGAACTGACGGCATCCCAGCGGGAGCCGATCGCCATCGTCGGGATGAGCTGCCGCTACCCCGGCGGGGCCGCCTCGCCGGACCAGCTGTGGGACCTGGTCGCCTCCGGCAGCGACGCCATCACGCCGTTCCCCACCGACCGCGGCTGGGACCTCGGCTCGTTGTTCGACACCGGCCAGGACGGCACGGCCGCCAGCTCCACCGGCGCGGGCGGCTTCGTGGACGGCGCCGACCTGTTCGACACCGGGCTCTTCGGCATCAGCCCGCGTGAGGCGCTCGCCATGGACCCGCAGCAGCGGCTCCTCCTCGAAGGCTCGTGGGAGCTGTTCGAGCGCGCCGGCATCGCGCCGTCCGCGCTGCGTGGCACCCGCACCGGCGTGTTCGTCGGCGCCTCTTCGCAGCCCTACGGCTCCGACGTCGACGACCTACCCGAAGGCGTCGAGGGCCACCTCCTCACCGGCAACGTAACCAGTGTGGCCTCCGGCCGTATCTCTTACGTCTTCGGTCTCGAAGGCCCCGCCGTGACGATCGACACGGCCTGCTCCTCGTCGCTGGTCGCCCTGCACCTCGCCATCCAGTCGCTGCGCAAGGGCGAGTGCACCATGGCGCTCGCCGGCGGTGTGACCGTCATGGCGAGCCCCGCCGCGTTCACCGAGTTCAGCAAGCAGCGCGGACTCGCGCCCGACGGCCGCTGCAAGCCGTTTGCCGAGTCCGCCGACGGCACCGGCTGGTCGGAGGGTCTCGGCCTGCTCCTCGTGGAGCGGCTGTCGGACGCACTCCGCAACGGTCATGAGGTGCTCGCGGTCGTACGAGGCTCCGCGATCAACCAGGACGGTGCCTCCAACGGCCTGACCGCGCCCAACGGGCCCGCCCAGCGACGCGTGATCCGTCAGGCGCTCGCCGAGGCCGGCCTGTCCGCGTCCGAGGTGGACGCGGTGGAGGCGCACGGCACCGGTACGAGCCTCGGCGACCCCATCGAGGCCCAGGCGCTCCTGGCCACCTACGGCCAGGAACGGGAGGCCGACCGACCACTGTGGCTGGGCTCCATCAAGTCCAACATCGGTCACACGCAGGCCGCTTCGGGGGCCGCGGGCATCATCAAGATGGTCATGGCACTGCGCCGGGGAGTCCTGCCGCAGAGCCTGCACATCAACGAGCCGACCTCGCACGTGGACTGGTCGGCCGGGGCGGTCGAACTCCTCACCGAGAACGTGAACTGGCCCGAGGGGGACCGGCTCCGCCGTGCCGCCGTCTCGTCTTTCGGTGTGAGCGGCACCAACGCACACGTCATCCTCGAACAGGCCCCAGAGCTCATCGACGAGCCGGCGGCCGACCGCGCCGAGACCCCCTTCGTCCCGGTCACGCTCTCCGGCCGCAGCGCCGACGCCCTGCGCGGTCAGGCCGACCGCCTTCGTACCCACCTCCTAGCGCACCCGGACACCCGCCTCGACGACCTGGCCCACTCCCTCCTGACCACCCGGTCCGCCCTCGAACACCGTGCCGTCGTCGTGGCGGACACCCATGACGTGCTCCTCGCCGACCTGACAGCCCTGACGGAGGACCGCCCGGCGGCACGCGTCGTCACCGGCCGCGTACGCAAGGACGCGCTGACGGCGGTGTTGTTCTCGGGGCAGGGGTCTCAACGGGCGGGTATGGGCCGGGAGTTGTATGAGGCGTATCCGGTGTTCGCGGAGGCGTTGGATGCGGTGTGTGCGGGGTTCGACGGGGTGTTGGAGCGGCCGCTGCGTGAGGTGATGTTCGAGGGCGGGGAGTTGCTGGATCAGACCGGGTTCACGCAGCCGGGTCTGTTCGCTCTTGAGGTGGCCTTGTATCGGCTGGTGGAGAGCTGGGGGATCCGTCCCGACTATGTGACCGGGCATTCCATCGGTGAGCTGGCGGCCGCCCATGTGGCCGGCGTGCTCTCCCTCGATGACGCGGTGACGTTGGTGGCGGCCCGTGGACGCCTGATGCAGGCGCTGCCCGCTGGTGGTGCGATGCTGGCGGTCGGTGCGGATGAGGCGACGGTGGCCCCGTATCTGGAGGGCCGCGAGAGCCAGGTGTCGCTTGCCGCTGTCAACGGTCCGTCG
>NZ_VCHX02000034.1 GCF_005768555.2 Streptomyces sporangiiformans | reverse complement strand
GGCACGGACCTGAGGTCCGTGCCCGCCCCTTCGACGTGGATCGCGCCGCGCTCAGTACAGGTGGCCGAGGCCGGGCCACGCCTTCGACCACGGCTGCTTGTGGCCGGTGCAGATCCACACCTTGGTGCCCGCCACCTGGTTTCCCTTGCCCGCGACCGTCGCGCCCTCGCGCACGTCGGTGAAGCGCTCCAGCAGCTGCCCGCGGTCGGAGCCGACGAAGATCGTCGTGGTGGCGTCGTCCGGCGGCGCCCCGAAGTACCAGTAGCCGCGATGGGCGCTGTAGACATCCGGCAGGCCGGCGTCGGAGCCGAGGTGGTCGAGCGCGCCTGCCTCCGTGTAGTACTCGGTGACGATCACCGTACGGTCCCGCTCCCCGGCCGGCAGCGACCGCGCGGTCTTCTCCACCGCGTCCACCAGCTCGTCCCAGCCGACCGTCTCGGCGGCCTGCGGATTGTTCCTCGTACCCGCCACCGCCTCCTCATCGGAGCGGGGCAGCACCGGCAGCGACGTCAGGGCCGAGAACGCGAAGAGCAGGCCGATCACCGGCCAGCTCACCGCCCACCGCCACCACTTGGAAGGGGCGCCCCGCTCCATCCGCACGGCACCCGCGGCCCACAGCACGGGGAACAACCCCGCCGCGTAGGTCGGCCGGCCGCCGCTCACCAGGAACAGCAGGAACAGGCCGACGAAACTCCAGCCCAGGAACCGGTAAGGGCGCAGCTCGGGCGAGCGCAGCAGCTGCCAGAGGCCGTACCCGAGCAGCGTCGCGAGCAGGACCCCGGCCAGGAAGAAGCCGACGCCCACGTACGCGACCGGCCCGGAGCTCTCCCGCCGGAACACCTCCGCCATGTCGAGCTGGGGCCAGCCGTGGTCCGCCTGCCACAGCAGGGCCGGTATCGCCGTCACGACGACGACGGCCGCACCGATCCACAGCAGCGGGCGGCGCAACAACGGCCGCGGTCCCACGAAGAGGACGCTGACGGCCACCGCGAGCCAGAGGAAGACGATGGAGTACTTGGCCTGCATGGCGACCGCGGTGACCAGCGCGGCAGCGAGCAGCATCCTGTCGTCCCGGCGGCGTACCCAGGCCACCAGGAACCAGCTGACCGCCGTCCACGCGACGATGTCGATGGTGGAGGCCGAGAGCGCGTGCCCGATGATCATGACGAGCGGGACCGCCGCCCACACGGCCGCGGTGCGCAGCTGCGCCCGCGTCCCGCCGCCCAGTTCACGGGCGATCAGCGCGGCGAAGAGCGTGCCGGTCGCGGCGAGGATCGTCGACGGAAGGCGCAGGCCCACCAGCGACCCGTTGAACAGGCCGTCCATTGCCGTGGCCAGCAGCGGCAACAGCGGCGGGTTGTCGGCGTACGACCAGCTCAGGTGCTGCGCGGCGCCCAGGAAGTACAGTTCATCGCCCTGGTAGCCCCAGCGGCCGCTGGTGACGAGGAGCAACAGGCCGAGCACGGCTCCGACGGCGGCAACCGGCTTCCACGCGAGGCCGGGCAGTTCTTCGGCCCCCGCCGCCGTGGGGCGCGGCCCGCCCGGTTTCCCGGCCGCGGGAAACGGCTTTCCCGATGGTTGGGTTGTCGTGGTCACGGAGTCCTCCCCCGAAGCGGGCTGCTGGGGCGCCGGCCGCCGTACTCGGATCAGTTGGAGGACGTGGCCGAATCCGGCTGATGCGCCCGGTACTTGAAGGCCGAGCGTAGGTCGGCGGCGGGCGGCGGATGTGCCGTGTGCACGGTTTCAGGGGCTCATAGGGGGCGAACGGGGGCCTGACGAAAGTCGTAGGCGGCCGAACTTTGGTCGTCTGTGATCACGACCTTATGAGGCTGGCCCGGCTCCCGTGGCAGGGCGAAGATTTTCTCAGGTCCGGATGGCGGCGCGCATCGCACAACCCCCGCTGCGGTGTGGCTGTCCGGACCGATTCCTTGAGATCGCAAGCGCAGAAAAGGCGAAAGGCCGTCAGAGATGCAGCAGAAGACCGTCGAGTACTTGCAGTTCGCCACCTTGGTGATCGGGTCCTGGTGCGGCATCATCCCGATCATCCTCAAGATCATCGGCAACGACACCAAGGGAGCCTTCCTGCCCCTGCACCTGCCCGACCCCGCCTCGATGATCGTCGCGAGCATCGTGGCCGTCGCCGCCATCGTGGGGATCTTCGCGCTGGACAAGGCGAAGCCCAAGAAGACCGCGGCCGAACGCAGTGCCGCCTGACCGGGCGGACCACCACCGTTCCCCCGGACTGGGGGCCAGGCCAGATCTGCGCTGCACGCCGTCGGACCTCGTCCGGCGGCGTGCAGCGCGCTGTTGACATGGAGCGAAAGGCCGCAGCGATGCAGCACACGGCGCCCGGCAGGAGCGCGCAGTACACGGCCACGGGCGAGGCGCCCGCGGCGAGCCCGGCACCCGGCGTCCCGGACGGAACGGGCGGGGCCCCCACGGTCCTGCGGCTGCGTCCGCCGGCGCACCGGGTGGATCCGAGGGCGGTGGCGTGGTGGACCTGGCAGGCGGTACTCGTCGTCCTGGGCGTCCTCGCGTGTGTGGCGGGTCTGCTCGCCTGGCTGTGGCGCATGCTGCCACTGCCCGTCAGCGCCGGAGCCGCCGCGCTGTCCGTACTGCTCTCGGTCGCGTACGTGACGATCGCGCCGCGCCGGCGGTACCGCGTGCACCGCTGGGAGACCACGGACGAGGCCGTCTACACCTGGTCCGGCTGGCTCTGGCAGATCTCCCGGATCGCCCCGATGTCGCGGATCCAGACCGTCGACACCGCCCGCGGTCCGCTGCAGCAGATGCTGGGCCTCGCGACCGTCGTCGTCACCACCGCCTCCGCTGCCGGGCCCGTACGCATTCACGGTCTCGACCACGAGCGGGCCAAGGAGGTGGCGGCCCACCTCGCGGCCACCACCCAGGCGACCCAGGCAGCCGACGGGGACGCGACATGAACGGCCCCACGCACACGCGCCGGGACCCAGGCACCCTCGGTCAGGCCGATCGGCCCGAGCAGGTTGACGAGGTCGGCCAGGCACCGAACGCTCTCGACGCGGCCGGGGAGGCGTCTGTCGACGGGGAGCGGGAGGACGGCGGCGTGCCCTGGCGGCGGCTCGACAACCGGCTGCTGCTCGTCCAGCTCAAGTGGATCGTCCCGCCCGTTCTGTCCACCGGGTTCTACGCCCTCATCACCCTGGGCCGGCTCGACCGCGAGGCCTACATCCGTCTCGGCCTCCTCGCGGGCGTATTCCTGCTGATCATGCTGTGGCGGCTCGTGGAACTCCTCACCACCCGCTACCGCGTCGCCGGTGACAACCTCGAAGTGCGCACCGGCCTCCTCGGCCGCCGTCGCCGCACGGTCCCCTGCGACCGGATCCGAGGCGTCGACCTCACCGCGGACCCCTTCCTGCGTGTCTTCGGCCTGGTCACCATGAAGATCACCACCGCTCAGGGCGGCGGCGAGCAGGGTGACACCAGCCTCGAAGCCCTGCGCAGGGCGGATGCGGAGGAACTACGCCAGGCGCTGCTGCGCCGGGCCGGGGCCGCGCCGGGCGCGACCGATCCCGACCGGGTCATCGCCCGCATGGACTGGGCCTGGCTGCGCTACATGCCGCTGAACTCCTGGGGCGTGCTCGCCGTCCTCGTCGTGGGTGCCTCCGCCCTTCGCATCCTGGACGGCTTCGGTATCAAGCCGGAGCGGATCCTGCGGGCCGTCCTCGGGTTCCTGGGCGCCGCCGGGCTGTGGGAGAGCATCGTCATCGGCACACTCGCGCTGCTCGTCGTCGGGTCGGTCACGGCCGTAGCCCTCGCCGCGGAGGAGTGGTGGGGCTACCGCCTGGAGCGCGACGAGAGCGACAACTTCGCCGTCCACCGGGGTCTGCTGACCACCCGTTCGCTCTCCATCGACGAGCGCCGGATGCGCGGCATCGAGGTCACCGAGCCGCTGGCGCTGCGCCTCGGCGGCGGCGCACACGTGGCGGCCGTCGCCACCGGCTTGCAGAAGTCCGAGGGCCTGGAGGTCAGCAAGATGCGGACCCTCAGCCCCGGCGTACCGCGCGCCCGTGCGCACGAGATCGCCGCCGTCGTCGTCGGCGAACACCCCTCCCCGACCACCGCCGCGCTGCGCCCCCACCCGCGGGCCGCACTGCGCCGCCGCCACGTCAGGGCCGGACTCACCGTGCTCGCCCCGTGCGCGGTGCTCGCGCTGCTCGGTCTTCTCCTCACCCCCGTACTGCTGCACATCGCGTGGATCTCCGCCGCGGTGCTGCTGCCCGCGGGCGCGGTGTTCGCGCACAGCGGCTACCGCGCGCTCGGGCACACCCTGCACGGCCGTCACCTGCTGACGCGCTACGGCACCTTCATCCGGCGGACCGTGGCGCTGCGGCGGGACAGCGTGATCGGCTGGGTGATCGTCCAGTCGCCCGCCCAGCGCCGGTCCGGCCTTGCCACGATCCTGGTCACCACCGCGGCCTGCAAGGGCGGCGCCTACCCGGTGCGCGACGTGGACCTCGCGGAGGGCCTGGCCTTCGCCGACGAGGCGGTCCCGGGGCTCCTCGCACCCTTCGTGGAGCGAGGCTGACGGGGCAAGAGCCCACGCCTGACGGCACAACGGAAACGCCCCTGGAACTCCGGTGAGTTCCGGGGGCGTCGTGCCGTACGGACCCGTCAGCCCGACAGCGTGCGGTAGCGGCGGGTCGTCAGCGGCACGAACACCGCGAGCAACGCCACGCACCACAGGACGAGATACAGCGCGGAGTGCTGTGCGGCCCAGCCGGTCGCCTCCGGGAAGTCCTTCGGCGCCGGGTTGCCGAACAGGTCGCGAATGGTGTCGCACAGCGCCGTCAGGGGGCTCCACTCGGCCAGGGCCTTGAACGGCTGGATCATGTACTGGCTGCCCACCAGGGCCGACGAGATGAAGGTGAACGGGAACACCCACATGATGCCGAGGCTCTGCGCGCTCTCCAGGCGCTTGCAGCGCAGGCCGATGTAGGCGCCCACCCAGGAGATCGCGAAGGCGAACAGCAGCAGCAGGCCGTACGCCGCGACGGCCGACAGGAAGTCGGACCTGATCCGCCAGCCGATGGCGAGCCCGCACAGCGAGAGGAGCGCGATGTTCATCGCGGTCGCGGCCAGGTCCGAGCTGGTACGGCCGATGATCACGGCGGCGCGCGAAATGGGCAGCGACCGGAACCGGTCCACGATGCCCTTCTCCATGTCGTAGGCGATGCCCACCGTGGTGTAGATGTTCACGAACACCGCGTTCTGGCCCAGCATGCCCGGGATCAGGTACTCCGGGTACAGCGCACCGAGCCCGCCGCCGATCACGAAGGCGAAGAGCACGACGAACATGATGGACGTGCACAGATGGGATATCAGGGCGCCGGGCTCCCGCCAGATGTGCAGCAGATTGCGCCCGGTGATGATCGAGCCGCTGCGGGCGGCCTGCGAAATGCTGCTCACGACACCTTCTCGGGGACTCGGTCCTGGGTCTCGGCGGACTTGGATGCGTCGGGTTCGGTCTTGCCGGTCAGGGACAGGAACACGTCGTCGAGCGTCGGCCGCCGCAGACCGATGTCGACCAGCTCGACGCCCCGTTCCTCCAGTTGCCTGATGGCGGCGCCCAGCGCCTTGACGCCGGCGGCGACGGTCACCGACACGGTGCGCGCCAGCTCCTCCACCGTCGGCGAGGCGGTGCCGATCCCGGCGAGGACCTCCTTCAGGGCGGCCACGCCGTCCACGGTCGCCGCGACGGCGCGGATCTTGTCGGCGCCGACCTGCGCCTTGAGCCGGTCGGCGGTGTCGTGCGCGATGACCCGGCCGTGGTCGATGACGGCGATCGAGTCGGCGAGCTGATCGGCCTCCTCCAGGTACTGCGTGGTCAGCAGCACCGAGGTGCCGTCGCTGACCAGCTCGCCCACCTGGTCCCAGGTGTCCAGGCGACCGCGTGGGTCGAGGCCCGTCGTGGGCTCGTCGAGCACCATCACGGCGGGTTCGCCGACGAGCGCGCTCGCCAGGTCAAGACGGCGCCGCATACCGCCCGAGTAGGTCTTGGGCGGCCGGTTCGCCGCCTCTTTGAGGCCGAAACGGTCGACGAGGTACTTGGCGCGGTCGGCCGCGGCCGACTTGGACAGGCCGCACAGCCGGGCGAACATCACGACGTTCTCGTATCCCGTGAGGCTCTCGTCGACCGCCGCGAACTGGCCGGACAAGCCCATCGAACGACGCACCTCGTGCGGCTTCTTCAGGACGTCGTGGCCGTTCACCCAGGCGCGGCCGCCGTCCGGCCGAAGCAGGGTGGACAGGCAGCGCACGGTCGTGGTCTTGCCCGCGCCATTGGGGCCCAGCAGGCCGAGCACCTGGCCCGTCGGCAGCTCGAGGTCGACGCCGTCGAGCGCGCGGACCGAGCCGAATTTCTTGACGAGCCCCTCGGCCCGCAGGGCTGTACGTGGCTTGGAAACAGTCATGATCACCCCGGTAGCCGGTGGAATCGCAGGCGCCGGGCAGCTCGTATCGACTGCGCTTCCCCATTGCCTCGGATGGAATTCGGATCGAACGTGAAACCGGCCGCTCTCCAAAGCGGGTGTCCGACCGTAAAGTTCAGATTGCGTGGGAGCGTATCGCACGGAAGTCCTGTGCGGTTCAAGGGAATTGAATTCCCCGCGTCACTCGGGTGACACTCAATGTCATACCCTAAGGGTCACCGGCCCGGACATGGGCAGCGGACGGGTCTCCAGCCCAAGAACAGGGGCTTCTAGGGGCGGCATAGGGGGAGTTCTGCGAGCCGGAGCGACGCGTTCGTCTATACATTCTCAAGGTATCCCGACCGAATGATGCCCTGATTCGGCCCGCCTGTTTCCGGCCCCTGACGGCCGCGATGTTTCACGTATCGGTGAGTGAGTGGAGCGCAATGACACACGGCCTTGACGAGCTCTCCAACGATTCGCGCGGGGCGGCGTTGCGCATCCGCCTGCGTGACCTCGGCGCGGATGAGCGCGAGCGGCTGCTGACCGAACTCGTGCGCGGCGCCGTCGCGGACGTCCTCGGCCCGGCGGGGCCGGGCGTCGTGCCCGAGCGACAGGCCTTCCGGGAACTCGGATTCGACTCACTGGCCGCGGTGAACCTGCACGCCCGACTGACCGCGGTCACCGGCCTGCGACTCCCCGTCACCCTCGCCTTCGACCACCCGACACCGCGCGCCCTCGCCGGCCGCCTGCTCGCCGAACTGCTTCACGAACGGCCCGGCGACGAGGTGGCCGGAGCACCCGCCGCGACGAGCGGCGAACCCGTCGCCATCGTGGGCATGGCCTGCCGCTTCCCCGGCGGCATCACCTCGCCCGAGCAGCTGTGGCAGCTCCTGGTCCAGGGCGGCGAAACCCTGACCCGGCTGCCCGAGGATCGGGACTGGGACGTCGACCGCCTCTACGACCCCATCACCCGCCGGCCCGGCACCACCTACGTGGACAAGGGTGGATTCCTGCACGACGCCGCCGACTTCGACGCCGCCTTCTTCGGTATCTCACCGCGCGAGGCCCTCGCCATGGACCCGCAGCAGCGGGTGCTCCTGGAGACGGCCTGGGAGGCGTTCGAACGCGCCGGCATCGACCCGACCGCGCTGCGCGGCACCCGCACCGCCGTGTACGTCGGCGCGGAGGCCCAGGAATACGGGCCCCGCATCGCGTCCGCTCCGGACGGCATGGAGGGCCACCTCGTCACCGGCACCGCGGGCAGTGTCGCCTCCGGCCGGATCGCCTACACCCTCGGGCTCGAAGGCCCGGCGGTCACTGTCGACACCGCCTGCTCGGCGTCCCTCGTCGCCCTCCACCAGGCCGCGCAGTCGCTCCGCCTCGGCGAGGCGTCCCTCGCCCTCGCGGGCGGCGTGGCCGTGATGTCGAGCCCAGGCGGCTTCGTCTCCTTCAGCCGCCAGCAGGGCCTGGCCGCCGACGGCCGCTGCAAGTCGTTCGCCGCCACCGCCGACGGCACCGCCTGGTCCGAGGGCGCCGGACTGCTCGTCCTGGAACGCCTCTCGGACGCACGCCGCAACGGGCACCAGGTCCTGGCGATCGTCCGCGGGTCCGCCGTCAACCAGGACGGCGCCTCCAACGGTCTCACCGCGCCCAACGGCCCCTCCCAGCAGCGCGTCATCCGCCAGGCCCTCGCCACCGCGGGCCTCGCGCCCTCCGACGTCGACGCGGTCGAGGCACACGGCACCGGCACCTCGCTGGGCGACCCGATCGAGGCGCAGGCCCTGGTCGCCACCTACGGCCAGGAGCGCTCCGGCACGGGCCCGCTGCTGCTCGGCTCGCTCAAGTCGAACATCGGGCACACGCAGGCCGCGGCCGGTGTCGCCGGTGTCATCAAGATGGTCATGGCGATGCGGCACGGCGTACTGCCGAAGACCCTGCACGTCGACGAGCCGACCCCGCACGTCGACTGGTCCGCCGGAGCCGTCGAACTGCTGACCGAGGCCCGCCCGTGGCCCGACACGGGACAGCCGCGCCGCGCCGGAGTCTCCTCCTTCGGCTTCAGCGGCACCAACGCCCACGCCGTCATCGAAGAAGCCCCGGCCCCCGAACCGGCCGAACCGTACGGGCCGTTGTCCGACCCGGGTGGGATCACCGTCGACGCCGCCCCCGTCGTCCTCTCCGCTCCCGGCGACGCCGCACTGCGCGGCCGGGCGGGCACGGTACGGGCGCGGCTCGCCGAACACCTCGCCGCACACCCCCGGACGACCGTCGCCGACATCGCCCGCGCACTGGCCGCCACCGACACCGGCGACGCCGAACGCGCCGCCGTCGTCGCGGGCGGCACACACGACCTGCTCAGCGCCCTCGACGCCCTCGCGGACGGCAGGTCCGACGCACGCCTGCTGCGGGGACGGCCCCCGAGGCCCGGCACGGGCCGCGTCGCCACCACGACCTTCGTCTTCTCCGGCGGCAACGCCCGGCGCGTGGGAATGGGACAGGAACTGCTCGCCGCGTTCCCCGTGTTCGCCGACGCCTTCACCGAGGCGTGCGCACACCTCGACCCCTACCTGGAGCGGCCCCTGAGGGAGGTGCTCGACGAAGGAGGCCCCCAGCTCGCCGAACCGCTCTACGCCGACTGTGCCGTCTACGCCTACGACGTCGCCCTCCATCGTCTCGTCACGTCCTGGGGGCCCGCCCCGGACCGGCTCGCCGGGTACGGCGTGGGCGAACTGGCCGCCGCGCACGTCGCGGGCACGCTGAAACCCGCGGACGCGGCGGCCCTGGTCGTCGCGCACGGCAACGGGTTGCCGCGGCCGGACCTCGACTGGCTCACCGAACTGCTCGGGTTCGCGGAGCCGGACATTCCCGTCCTGTCCGCGCTCACCGGCGAGATCGCCGACGTCACCGACGCCGCGTACTGGAGCCGTCGCATCGACACGGACGGCCGGGGCAGCGCCGCCCTCGACGAACTGCGCCAGGGCGCGGGCCTGTTCGTCGGCCTCGGTCCCGACCGCCTGGCCGGCGGTGCCGTCGGCGAGACCGAGAGCCTCTTCCGGTGCGTCGGCGCGCTCCACACCGCGGGCTTCTCACCGCGCTGGGAGGCGTTCTTCGCCGGGTGGCACACACAGCCGCTCGACCTGGACCTCGCTCCCGCGGACGGCCCGCTGCCGTGGCTGGTCTCAGCCCGCTCGGCGACGGCCCTCGCCGCGCAGGCCCGGCGGCTGCGGGACGCTCTCGACGACGACGTGCGACCGTTGGACGTCGCGCACTCGCTGGCCACGACGCGTGCGGCCCTGGAGCACCGGGCCGTCGTCGTGGGCACCGGCCGCGAGGAGCTGACACGAGGCCTGGACGCCCTCGCCGAAGGGGTCCCGGCCCCGGGCGTGGTGCGCGGCGAGTGCCTGGACCCGGGACCGACCGCGGTGCTGTTCTCCGGGCAGGGCTCTCAACGGCCCAGTATGGGACGGGGGTTGTACAACACGTTCCCCGCCTTCGCCGATGCGCTGGACACAGTGTGCGCGGGGTTCGACCGGCTCCTGGACCGGCCGCTGCGTGAAGTGATGTTCGAGGACGGTGAGTCGCTGCACCAGACCGGGTACACGCAGCCGGGTCTGTTCGCCCTCGAAGTCGCCCTGTACCGGCTGGTGGAGTCGTGGGGCGTGAGGCCGGATTACGTGACCGGGCACTCGATCGGTGAGCTGGCGGCGGCGCACGTGGCCGACGTGCTGTCCCTGGACGACGCGGTGACGCTGGTCGCTGCTCGTGGGCGTCTGATGCAGGCGTTGCCGTCCGGCGGCGCGATGTTGGCGGTCGGTGCCGACGAGGCCACGGTGGCCCCGTACCTGGAGGGCCGCGAGACCCAGGTGTCCTTCGCCGCGGTGAACGGACCCTCCTCGGTGGTGATCGCAGGTGACGCCGACATGGTCACCGAGCTGGCCGCGCAGTTCGCCCAACTGGGGCTCAAAACCAAGGAGTTGAAGGTCAGTCACGCCTTCCACTCGCCGCGCATGGACGCGATGCTGGACGACTTCCGTCGCATCGCCGAGTCGGTGTCGTACGCCCCGCCGCGTATCCCGGTGGTCTCCAACCTCACGGGGCAGCCGGAGGACGTGGCGTCCGCGGACCACTGGGTACGCCACGTCCGTGCGGCGGTGCGTTTCGGTGACGGGGTGCGCTGGCTGGAGGACCAGGGCGTCAGAGTGTTCCTGGAGCTGGGCCCGGACGGCGTGCTGTCGGGCATGGCGCAGGAATCCCTTGCCGGGCAGCCGGAGTTGATCGCGGCCCTGCGCAAGGGACGTCCCGAGCCGGAGACCCTGCTCGCGGCCCTCGGCCGGCTGCACGTGGCCGGAGTGGACCTGGACTGGCCCGCGTTCTTCGACGGCCGGGACACCCGCCGAGTGGACCTGCCCACGTATGCGTTCCAGCGCGAGCGCTACTGGCTGAGCCCGTCGCCGGGGGCCACCGAGGTCGCCTCCGCCGGACTCGCCCCCGCCGAGCACCCGTTGCTCGGGGCCGTGGTGGACATACCGGAGGACGGCGGACTACTGGTGACCGGGCAGCTGTCGCTCGCGTCGTCCGGCTGGCTCCGCGACCACACCGTCGCCGGAACGGCACTGCTGCCGGGCCCGGTGTTCGTGGAGTGCGCGCTCTGGGCAGGTGACCTCGTCGGCTGCGGCCGGATCGAGGAGCTGACCACCGAGACCCCGTTGACGTTGCCGGAGCGCGGCTCGGTCGCCCTGCGCGTCGTCGTCGGCCCGGCGGCCGACGACGGCGGCCGGACCGTCGCCGTCTACGCGCGGCCTCTCGCCGAGGGCGGAGAGGGCGACGACATCGCGGATGGATCTTGGGTCCGGCACGCCGCGGGGCTCCTGACCGAGGTGCCGGAGCGGGACGCGCGGGCGATGCCCCCAGCGGTGTCCTGGCCGCCGGAGAACGCGGTGGCGGCCAACCTCACCGGCCTCTACGAGCGCCTGGACGACAACGGCCACGACTACGGCCCGGTGTTCCAGGGACTGCGTGCCTCCTGGACGCTGGACGAGGACCTGTACGTCGAGGTGGCGCTGCCCGACACCGGCCCCGACGACGCGGCCCGGTTCGGGATCCACCCCGCGCTGCTCGACGCGGTGCTGCACGCGAAGATCCTGCCGGACGACGGCGAGAGCGGCACCCCCAAGCTGCCGCACACCTGGTCCGGGGTGACACGGCACGCGGTGGGCGCCGGTGTCGTACGGGCGTTGCTGCGGCCCGCGGGCACGGACACGGTGTCCCTGACGGTGGTCGACGCCGAGGGCCTTCCGGTGCTCTCAGCCGATTCCGTGCTCCTGCGTGAACCGACCGGTGTGGCCGCGGCCGCGGCGGCGCGCACCGACTCCCTGTACCGCGTGGACTGGACCGAATTGCCTGCCCACGACCGACCCGCCGCGGACACCGCCGCATGGGTCCAGCTCGGCGACGCGGGGCTCGATGGCGTCCTGTCCTGCCCCGAACCGGCCGCGCTCCCCGACGCGTTGCCCGACGCGGTGTTCGCCGCGATCGCAGGGTCGGACGGCGACGGCCCCGCCGGGGCCACACACCGCGCGCTCACGCTCGTACAGCGGTGGCTGGCCGAGCCGCGGCTCGACGAGGCGTGTCTCGTCGTGCTGACGCGGGGCGCGGTGGGCACGGGCATGGACGAGGATGTCACCGACCTGCCGGGGGCGGCGGTTTGGGGCCTGGTCGGCTCCGCGCAGGCCGAGAACCCCGGACGGTTCGTGCTCGTCGACCTCGGTGCCGAGGACGGCGGACCCGACGTGACCGAGGCGCTGGCCGCCGTCCTGGCCTCCGGCGAACCGCGCGCGGTCGTCCGCGACGGCATCCCGCGGGTACCCCGGCTCGCACGCGCCGCGTCCGGCACGGGACTCGTACCACCCGAGGGGCCGGAGCCCTGGCGTATCGACACGCGTGCGCGCGGCACCCTGGACGCCGTCGACCTCGTGCCCGCGCCCGAGGCTGCGGCCGGGCTCGCCCCCGGGCAGGTGCGCGTGGCCGTACGCGCGGCCGGCGTGAACTTCCGCGACGTGATGATCACGCTCGGTGTGTACCCGGGCGAGGCGGCCCTGGGCAGCGAGGCCGCCGGTGTCGTCGTGGAAGCCGGCCCCGACGTCACCGACCTCGCGCCCGGCGACCGGGTCTTCGGACTCGTCGACCGCGCCTTCGGCCCCCTCGCCGTAGCCGACCGGTGCCTGCTCGCGCCGATCCCCGACGGCTGGTCGTACGAGCGGGCCGCCGCGACACCTCTCGCCTTCCTGACCGCCTACCACGCCCTGGTGGATCTGGGCGGACTGCGCGAGGGCGAGTCCGTCCTGGTGCACAGCGGCGCCGGTGGCGTCGGCATGGCAGCGATCCAGCTCGCCCGGCACTTGGGCGCGGAGGTGTACGCGACCGCCAGTGAAGGAAAGTGGGGCGCATTGCGTTCCCTGGGCCTGGACGACGACCACATCGCCTCCTCGCGCACACCGGCGTTCGAGACGGCGTTCGCGGAGACCACGGGCGGACGCGGAGTCGACCTCGTACTCAACACGCCGGCACGGGAGTTCGTGGACGCCTCACTGCGGCTGCTGCCGCGCGGCGGGCGCTTCCTGGAGATGGGCAAGGCCGACATCCGCGAGCCGGACGAGATCGCCGCCGCACAACCCGGTGTCACCTACACGGCCATCGAACTCCGTGAGGCGGACCCGCGGCGGATCCAGGAAATGCTCGCCGAGGTACTGCGTCTGTTCGAGGCGGGCGCCCTGCAGCCCCTTCCGGTCAGGACCTGGGACGTACGGAGGGCGCGGGACGCGTTCCGGTTCGTCAGCCGTGCCGAGCACGTGGGCAAGGTGGTCCTGACCATGCCGCGTGCTCTCGATCCCGAGGGCACGGTGCTGATCACGGGCGGTACCGGCACCCTGGGCGGGGAGTTCGCCCGGCATCTGGTCGCCGAGCGGGGCGTACGGCACCTGCTGCTGACCAGCCGCAGGGGACGCGAGGCCAGTGGCGTGGTGGAGCTGGAGGCCCAACTGGCCGAGCTGGGCGCCGAGGTGACCGTCGCCGCCTGCGACGCCGCAGACCGCCAGGCGCTCGCCGCCACCCTCGCCGCGATCCCGGACGCCCATCCCCTGACGGGTGTGCTGCACGCGGCCGGCGTCCTCGACGACGCCACCGTCGGTTCCCTCACCCCCGAGCGCATCGACGCGGTCTTCCGACCCAAGGCGGACGCCGCCCGCCATCTGCACGAACTGACCCGGGACATGGACCTGGCGATGTTCACGCTGTTCTCCTCCTCGGCGTCCGTCTTCGGCGACGCCGGCCAGGGCAACTACACCGCCGCCAACACCTACCTCAACGCCCTCGCCCAGCACCGCCGCCGGCACGGTCTGGCCGGACAGGCACTCGCCTGGGGCTTCTGGGCCCAGCGCAGCTCCCTGACCGCGCACCTCACCGACGCCGAC
Organism: Streptomyces sporangiiformans; assembly: GCF_005768555.2. Lineage (GTDB taxonomy): Bacteria > Actinomycetota > Actinomycetes > Streptomycetales > Streptomycetaceae > Streptomyces > Streptomyces sporangiiformans. Next base: position 3,582 of record NZ_VCHX02000034.1, on the reverse strand, counting down.
GTCGCCCGTATGGCACGCACCGGCACCGGCGCCCTCACCACCGAGGACGGCCTCCGCCTCTTCGACACGGCAGGTCGTACGGATGAGCCCCTCCTCGTGCCCGCCAAGCTCAACACCCGGGCCCTGCGCGACCAGGGCTCCGCGGTGCCCGCACTGCTGCGCGGCCTCGTCCGCCCGGGGGCACGGCGCGCCGCGGCAGGCCCCGGGACAGCGGGCCCGAGCCTCGCCGAACGGCTCGCCGGGCTCACCCCGGCCGAGCAGCACGCGGCGCTGCTCGACCTCGTACGCGTCAATGCAGCAGCCGTACTCGGGCACGGCGGACCCGCGTCCGTTGAGCCGGGACGTACCTTCCAGGATCTCGGTTTCGACTCCCTCACCGCGGTCGAGTTCCGCAACCAGCTCTCCGAGGCCACCGGCATCCGACTGCCCAGCACACTGATCTTCGACTACCCGAAGCCGACGGCGCTCAGCGACTACCTCGCCGCCGCACTGCTCGGGGAGCGCCAGCCGATGTCGGCCGCGGCCACGGTCCTCGCCGACATCGACCGGATCGACGCCGCCATCGGCGACATCGAACGGGACGACGAGGCGGCCGCGCAGATCGCCGCCCGTCTCCAGTCCACCCTCTCGCGGTGGAACACCCAGTACGGCACAGAAGCCGAGGCAGACGGCACAGAACTGGAGTCGGCCACCGCCGACGACCTGTTCCACATCATCCAGAACGAGTTCGGGCGATCTTGAAATGAGCTCTGTGCAGAAGGCGGAGCCCGGAAAGCGAGTGGTGAACTGATGTCGAACGAGAAGCTCCTCGACAACCTCCGGTGGATGACCGCCGAGCTGCGGCGCACCCACCGCAGGGTCGCTGAACTCGAGGAAGCGGATCGCGAGCCCATCGCCATCGTGGGGATGAGCTGCCGCTTCCCCGGCGGCATCGACTCGCCTGAACGACTGTGGGACGTCGTCGCCTCCGGCACCGACACCATCGGCCCGTTTCCGCTCGACCGTGGCTGGGACATCGACGGACTCTACGACTCCGTACCCGACCTGCCGGGCTCGTCCCGGATCCAGGAGGGCGGCTTCGTGGCGGACGCGGACCGCTTCGATCCGGCGTTCTTCGGCATCTCGCCGCGCGAGGCGCAGGCCATGGACCCACAGCAGCGCCTGATGCTCGAAGCCGCCTGGGAGGCCGTGGAGCGCGCGGGCATCGACCCGCTGTCCCTGCACGGCAGCCGCACCGGCGTCTTCGCGGGCGCCGTCCACGGCGACTACGGCACCTCCGTGCCCACCGTGTCCGACGACCTGAAGCCCTACCTCGTCAACGGCAACACCGACAGCGTCCTGTCCGGCCGCATCTCGTACACCCTCGGCCTCGAAGGCCCCGCGATCACCGTGGACACGGCATGCTCGTCGTCCCTGGTGGCGCTGCATCTGGCGGCACGGTCGCTGCGCCAGGACGAGTGCTCGCTCGCCCTCGCCGGCGGAGTGACCGTGATCTCCGTGCCCGAGCTGTTCACGGAGTTCGCCCGGCAGCGCGGCCTGGCGATGGACGGCCGCTGCAAGGCCTTCGCCGAAGCCGCGGACGGCACGAACTGGGGCGAGGGCGTCGGCGTCGTCGTCCTGGAGAAGCTCTCGGACGCACGCCGCAACGGACACAAGATCCTTGCCGTGCTGCGGGGTTCGGCGATCAACCAGGACGGCGCGTCGAATGGTCTGACGGCGCCGAACGGTCCCTCGCAGCAGCGCGTCATTCGCCAGGCCCTGGCGAATGGCCGCCTGTCCGCGTCCGAGGTCGACGCGGTGGAGGCGCACGGCACCGGCACCACTCTGGGCGACCCGATCGAGGCGCAGGCCCTGCTCGCCACCTACGGCCAGGACCGCGAGGGCGACCAGCCGCTGTGGCTCGGCTCCATCAAGTCGAACATCGGGCACACGCAGGCCGCCGCCGGTGTCGCCGGTGTCATCAAGATGGTCATGGCGATGCGGAACGGCGTGCTGCCGAAGACCCTGCACGTCGACGCGCCCACGTCCCACGTCGACTGGACGGCCGGTCCGGTCGAGCTGCTGACCGACAACCAGGAGTGGCCGCAGACCGACCGCCCGCGGCGGGCGGGCGTGTCGTCGTTCGGCATCAGCGGCACGAACGCGCACGTCATCCTGGAGCAGGCACCGGAGCCCGAGGCGGAGGAGGAGCTGCCGGAGTCGGTGCCGGCTCCGGCGGTCGTGCCCTGGGTGCTGTCCGGCAGGTCGGAGGAGGCGCTCACGGCGCAGGCCCAGCGGCTGCTCGCCCGAGTGGACGAGCTGTCCGATGCCACGCTCACCGACATCGGTCTTTCGCTGGCCAGTTCGCGTGCCGCCTTTGAGTGNATCGGTCTTTCGCTGGCCAGTTCGCGTGCCGCCTTTGAGTGCCGTGCCGCTGTGGTGGGTGGTGATGCGGAGTCGTTGCGGGAGGGTTTGCGGGCGATCGCCTCGGGTGGTGCTGTCGCGCATGCGGTCAGCGGTACGAGCCTGGGTGCGAGCGGCAAGAGCGTGTTCGTGTTCCCGGGGCAGGGATCGCAGTGGGTCGGGATGGCGGCCGAACTCATCGAGTCCTCGCCGGTGTTCGCGGGGCGGATGCGTGAGTGCGCGGACGCGTTGTCGGCGTATGTGGACTGGTCGTTGTTCGACGTCCTCGACGATGCCGAGGCGTTGGAGCGGGTCGATGTGGTCCAGCCGGTGCTGTGGGCCGTGATGGTGTCCCTGGCCGAGCTGTGGCGCTCGTATGGGGTGCAGCCGGCCGCGGTTGTGGGGCATTCGCAGGGTGAGATCGCTGCGGCCTGCGTGGCCGGGGCCCTGTCTCTGGGCGATGCGGCGAAGGTGGTGGCGCTGCGGTCGAAGGCGATCCTGGCGCTGTCGGGTCTGGGCGGCATGGTGTCGGTGGCGTTGCCTGTGGAGGAGGTTCGTGAGCGGCTGTCCGAGGGTCTGTCGGTCGCGGCGGTGAACGGGCCTTCGTCCGTGGTCGTCTCGGGAGATGTCGCGGAGCTGGATGCCCTGCTGGCCGCCTGCGAGGCGGAGGAGGTCCGGGCCCGGCGGATCCCGGTGGACTATGCGTCGCATTCGGCGCATGTGGAAACCATCCACGCCGAACTCCTTGATGTCCTGGCGGGACTTGAGCCCCGTGCAGCCGAGGTGCCGTTCTTCTCGACGGTGACCGCCGACTGGCTGGACACGTCGGTGATGGACGCCGAGTACTGGTACTCCAACCTGCGCCAGACGGTTCGTTTCGAGGAGGCCACGAAGGCGCTGGCCGAGCAGGGCCACCGCTTCTTCATCGAGGCCTCCGCCCACCCCGTCCTGACCATCGGGGTGCAGCAGACGCTCGAGGACGCCGGTGTGGACGCCGCCGTTCTCGGCACGCTGCGCCGCGACGAAGGCGGGCTCGACCGCTTCCTGTTGTCGCTCGGTGAGGCGCACGTGCGGGGTCTTGCCGTGGACTGGCCGACCGCGTTCCCGGGCGGCCGGATCGTGGACCTGCCGACATACCCGTTCCAGCGTGAGCACTACTGGCTTGAGCCGGGTGCTGGTGATGCGGATGTGGTGTCGGCG
>NZ_VCHX02000030.1 GCF_005768555.2 Streptomyces sporangiiformans | reverse complement strand
CGGTGTGCCGGCGCGGCGTCACGCCCGCCGGTACACCGGCGGTCGCTTCTCGCCGAAGGCTCGGGCGCCTTCCTTGGCGTCGGCGGTGTCGAAGATCGGCCAGCCGCGTTTGAGTTCGGCGGCAAGCCCGTCGGCCTCGGTCATCTCGGCGGTCTCGTACACGGACGCCTTGACGGCCTCGACGGCGAGCGGCCCGCAGGCGTTGATCTGCTCGGCGATGGCGAGGGCCTTCTCCAGGGCCGTTCCGTCGGGGACTACGTGACCGATCAGGCCGACGTCGGCCGCCTCCTGAGCTGAGTACGGACGGCCGGTGAGCAGCATCTCCAGCGCGTGCGTCCGCGGAATCTGCCGCTGGAGGCGCACCGTCGAGCCACCGATCGGGAACAGACCGCGCTTCACCTCGAAGAGCCCGAAGGTGGCGGACTCCCCCGCGACCCGGATGTCGGTCCCCTGGAGGATTTCGGTACCGCCGGCCACACAGTGGCCCTCGACCGCGGCGATCACGGGTTTGCGCGGCCGGTGGTGACGGAGCATCGCCTTCCAGTGCAGATCGGGGTCGGCTTTGAGCCGGTCCCGGTACTGCTGTCCCTCCATCCCCTGGCCGGCCAGCGCCTTGAGGTCCATGCCCGCACAGAAGGCGCCGCCCGCTCCGGTGAGCACGATCGAGCGGATCGCATCGTCCTCGTCGGCCTCGACCCAGCCGTCGTACAGGCCGACCAGCATCGGCAGCGAGAGCGCGTTCTTGGCCTCGGGCCTGTTGAGCGTGAGCACCAGTGTGGCGCCTTCGCGCTGCACGGTGAGGTGTTCCGTCCCACCCATTGCGGTCCTCCTGTCGCCGGGACGAGAACAGGTTGCAGGAGGCACGGGGGCAGTTCAAGGGTTTTCTGACACGTAGTCAGATTTCTTGTGCGCGGACCCTTCACAGTTGTGTCGGCCTTTGCTCTGATGACCGTCGAACCGATGGATGCCAGGCACGCCCGGGGTCAGGAGGAGCGGTGGAGTACAACCTTGCCGACCTGTTCGAGTCGGTCGTCGACGTGGTTCCCGACCGCGAGGCGCTGGTCTACATCGACCGCCCCGGCACCGGAGCGGAGCGCCGTCTCACGTACGCCGAGCTGGACGCGGCGGCCAACCGCATCGCGCACCACCTGATCGACAGCGGCGTACATCCCGGCGAGCATCTCGGGCTGCACCTCTACAACGGCATCGAGTACCTCCAGACCGTCCTCGGCTGCCTGAAGGCTCGGATCGTTCCGGTCAACGTCAACTATCGGTACGTGGAAGAGGAGTTGGTCTACCTCTACCGGGATGCCGATCTGGTGGCCCTGGTCTTCGACGCGGAGTTCACCGAGCGGGTGGCGGGGGCGCTGCCGCGGGCGGAGAAGTTACGGCATCTGGTGCGCGTGGGGACCCCCGCGCCGGGCGCTCCCGAGGTGTCCGCCGTGGACTTCGCGGAGGCCGAGGCGTCCGGATCCCCGGAGCGGGGTTTCGCGCCACGCTCGCCCGACGACCAGTTCATCATCTACACCGGCGGCACGACCGGGATGCCCAAGGGCGTGATGTGGCGTCAGGAGGACCTGTTCTTCTCGGGACTCGGAGGCGGCGCGCCGACCGGTGAACCGGTGAAGAAACCGGAGGAGCTCGCCGAGCGCGTAGCGGCCGGCGGCGATGGGATCACCTTCTTCCCCGCACCCCCGCTGATGCACGGCACCTCGACGCTGACCGCCTTCATCGGCTTCAACTTCGGCCAACGCGTCGTGCTGCACCGCAAGTTCGTTCCGGAGGAGGCCCTGCGCACCATCGAGAAGGAGCGGGTCACGAGTATGTCGCTGGTCGGCGACGCGATGCTGCGGCCACTGATCGACGCGCTGAGCGGCCCGATGAAGGATACGGACTGCTCCTCCATGTTCAGCGTCTCGTCCTCCGGCGCGATCATGTCGGAGACGGTGCGCGCACAGTTCCAGGCGCTCGTACCGAACGTCATGCTGCTCAACAACTTCGGCTCCTCGGAGTCCGGCTTCAACGGCACGGCCACGGAGGACGCGGGCCCCGACCGCGGTTTCCGGCTGCGCGTCAACTCCCGTACACAGGTGGTCGATCCCGCGACTCACGAGCCCGTCGCCGTCGGCGAACCCGGCCGGATCGCCCAACGCGGACACGTGCCGCTCGGCTACTACAACGACCCGAGGAAAACCGCCGAGACCTTCTTCCAGAAGGACGGTGAGCGGTGGGTACTGCTCGGCGACATGGCGACCGTCGACGAGGAGGGCATCGTCACCGTGCTCGGCCGTGGCTCGCAGTGCATCAACACCGGCGGCGAAAAGGTGTACCCGGAGGAGGTCGAGCAGGCGCTCAAGTCCCATCCCGACGTCTACGACGCGCTGGTGGCCGGTGTGCCGGACGCGAAGTGGGGCAACCACGTGGCCGCAGTGGTGCAGCTGCGCGACGGGGCGGGGCGGCCGTCCCTGGATGACATCCAGACCCACTGCCGCACACGGCTCGCGGGCTACAAGATCCCGAGGCAGCTGGTGATCACGGACTCCATACAGCGATCGCCGAGCGGCAAGGCGGACTATCGGTGGGCCCGTTCGGTGGCGGTCGCAGCGGATCGCTGAGCCCGCGGATCGCTGAGCCCGCGGACCGCTGAGCCCGCGGTCCGCCGGGCCTGGCGGACCGCCGGGCCTGGCGGACCGCCGGGCCTGGCGGACCGCCGAGTCCGCTGACCGCTGAGCCCGCGGTCCGCCGGGCCTGGCGGACCGCCGGGCCTGGCGGACCGCCGGGCCTGGCGGACCGCCGGGCCTGGCGGACCGCCGAGTCCGCTGACCGCTGAGCCCGCGCGTCGGCCGTCATGAGCCGCCCGCGCCACCTGCCTCCCCGAGCCACCCCCAATGCCGTATGTCTTGACGACCGCCCGAGCCCCTGGATTACTGATCCAGAGCATGTCGACCGAATGATCGGTCGCCCGGATTGGCACGGTTGGCGAGGGAGAAGTACGTATGGCGGGTGCGGCTGATCTGCTGGACGCGGGGGAACGGCTCGACGCGGAGGAGCTGCGGGCCCTGCAGCTGGAGCGGCTGCGGACGTCGTTGCGGCACGCGTACGAGAAGGTGCCGTTCTACCGGGAGTCCTTCGACAAGGCCGGTGTACGCCCCGAGGACTGCCGCACGCTCGCCGACCTGGCCGGTTTCCCCTTCACCACCAAGGCGGACCTGCGCCAGAACTATCCGTACGGGATGTTCGCCGTGCCCCAGGACCGGATCCGGCGCGTCCACGCGTCGAGCGGCACCACCGGGCGCCCCACGGTCGTCGGCTACACCGAAGGTGACCTGTCCCTGTGGTCGGACATGGTCGCCCGCTCGATCCGGGCGGCGGGCGGCCGTCCGGGTGACAAGGTCCATGTGGCGTACGGCTACGGGCTGTTCACCGGCGGGCTCGGCGCGCACTACGGAGCCGAGCGACTGGGCTGCACCGTGATCCCGGCGTCCGGCGGCATGACGGCCCGCCAGGTCACACTGATCCAGGACCTGAAGCCCGAGATCATCATGCTGACCCCGTCCTACATGCTGACGCTGCTCGACGAGTTCGAGCGTCAGCGCGTCGATCCGCGCAGGACCTCACTGCGCGTCGGCATCTTCGGCGCGGAGCCGTGGACCGAGGAGATGCGGCGGGAGATCGAGGAGCGGTACGCGATCGACGCGGTCGACATATACGGGCTGTCGGAGGTGATCGGGCCGGGTGTCGCCCAGGAGTGCGTGGAGACCAAGGACGGGCTCCACATCTGGGAGGACCACTTCTATCCGGAGGTCGTCGATCCGATCACGGGCGACGTGCTGCCGGACGGCGAGGAGGGCGAGCTGGTCTTCACCTCGCTCACCAAGGAGGCCATGCCCGTGATCCGTTACCGGACCCGGGATCTGACGCGTCTGCTGCCCGGCACGGCGCGTGTCTTCCGCCGCATGGAGAAGGTCACGGGCCGCAGCGACGACATGGTCATCCTGCGCGGGGTGAACCTCTTCCCCACCCAGATCGAGGAGATCGTCCTGCGTACTCCGGGCGTCGCCCCCCACTTCCAGCTGCGCCTGACCCGCGAGGGCCGCCTCGACTCGCTCACCGTGCGCGCCGAGGCCCGCACCGGCGCGACCCCGCAGACGCGCGACACGGCCGCGCGCGCCATCGCGGCGGCCGTGAAGGACGGCATCGGCGTCTCGGTCGGCGTCGAGATCGTCGAACCGGAGTCGTTGGAGCGGTCGGTGGGGAAGATCAAGCGGATCGTGGATCTGCGCGCGCGTTAGTACCGCGACCAAAGTTTTCCGTTGGCCGGAACCAAACACCTACCTGGCTTGTCTTAGGCCCCGCAACGCGCGTAAAACGCCACACATGGGCCCAAGGCCCAAGGGGGGAACCAAGTTGAGAACCATCACACGAGTCGCACTGGCATGTCTGATCGGCGCCGGCGCGGTCGCCTCCACCGCCGGGACCGCACAGGCCGCCCCCGCGGCGGAGGGCGGATCCAAGCCGGTGAAGTCGGTCGAGAAGGGCTACGCGCTGGCCTGTGCCGGGCAGTCCGCAGGCGTCTTCGTCGCCGTGGACCTCTACCAGAACTCCGCGTTCGGCTCGCACGCCAGTGTGTCGATCGAGACGCCGGACGGAGAGTACGGCGGCGGTTACGGACCGGAGGACACCACGCTGTTCTCCGACGGAACCATCGCGGCCGACATCCCGGTCAGGAAGCTGGACGACACGGCCGAGCCGGCAGGCGACGCGGTCATCAGCGGCGCCTACTCGGCCGCGGGCACGCCGAAGCCCGTGCACGAGGTCATCGAGGACCCGGCCGGCCACTACGTGATCACCAAGGGCACCAACACACCTCTGCGTGCGACGGCCACGGTGAACGTGCTCGGCACGACGGTCCCGCTGTCCTGCTCCACCGCCTTCGCGTTCGACCTCACGGTGTGGCGGCTCGCCCCTGGTCGCGGCTGACGAGCGAGTGCGCATGACCTGCCGCCGGTTCACCGGCGGCAGGTTGCCATGAGCCGCGCGCCGACCCGGTTCGCGCCTGGTCTCACTCCTACTTGGAGGGATTGGGCTGTGAGCCGTAGGCGGTGAGGAAGCGGTCGCGGAAGGAGTCCATCCGCCAGACCGGCGCCTTCGGGTCGGGTTCGAGGCCGTCGGTCCAGTTCCAGTCGTCGATCTTGTCCAGTACGGACTTGTCGCGGGCGACGATCGAGATCGGCACATCCCGGCTGGCGTTGTTGCCGCTGACCTTGGCCATGGGCTGGTGGTCACCGAGGAAGACGAGCACGGTGTTCTTCTTGCCGTGCTTCACCAGGTAGTCGATGAGGCTGGTCACGGAGTACTGGATGGACTTGCCGTACTCCTCCTTCGCCTTGTCGGAGTCGTAGAACACGTCGGCGGGGTCCTTGCCGGCCTTCGCGATGTCCTTGTAGACCGAGCCGTCGCCGACCTGGTCATCGGGGATCGTCTTGGGGATGGGCGCCCAGGGCTGGTGGCTGGAGGTCAGGACGATCTCCGACATCAGCGGCTTGTCGTGCTTCTTGCCGTGCTCCAGCCGTTCGAAGGCCTTCAGCGCGTACTGGTCGGGCATGGTCGACCAGCTGAACTTGGGCCCCCGGTAGCCGAGTTCCCGGGAGTCGTAGACGTGGTCGAGGCCGTAGAACTTGCCCTCCGGCCAGTTCTTCTGGATGCCCGGCATGATGCCCACCGTGCGCCAGGCGCCGGTGCGCTTGAAGGCGCCGGTGACGGTCAGGTGCTCGCCCGCCGTGACGGTGCGGTAGCGGTTCTGATTGTTGATCCACAGGCCCGACAGGAAGGTGGAGTGGCCGAGCCAGCTGCTTCCGCCGTACGTCGCCGAGGTGAGCCAGCCGCTCTTCGCGGCGAACCCGGCCTCGCGCAACTCCTTGTTCTTGGCCGTAAGGGTCGCGTCGACGCCCGGCGCGATGTCCGGGTCCTCGACTGCGCTGCGGCCGTAGCTCTCGATGAAGGTGAAGATGACGTCCTTGCCGCGCAGCCCGGTGAGCAGCTGGTCGCCCGGGGTGTTGCCGAAGGCGTCCTTCTTGGCCTCCTTGGCGAACGCCGCCTCGTCCTTGAGGGTTGCCCGCACCCGGTCCATGCGGTCCTGGACGAGGGCGACCGTGCTGCGTGCCGCTAGCGGCGGACCGGTGAGCTGCAGGCCGAGAGCCGCGCAGGTGACCCAGACGGTCCCGATCGCCACCGTGGCACGGGTGGCCCTGTCGCGGTTGCGGGCCATGACGTTGCCCAGCCGGAGAACCGCCAGTGTCATCAGGGCGAGCACGGCGAGGATGAGGGCCACGACCCCGATCAGTGCGCCGATGGTGCCCCCGCGGCCCATGGAGTCCTCGAGGTACGACTTCGCGTCGTCGAACAGGACCCAGTCGAGGACCACGTTGAATCCTCGTCCGAGGAACATGTAGAAGCCGATGTCCAGGAGGTTCAGGACGGTCAGCAGACCGAGCCCCACGCCGGCGAGGACCGCCGCGACCAGGCGTGGCTTGCGAGGCAGGGCTATCAGGACACCGGCGCCGAGGACCGCTTCCACCGGTATGCGCAGGAACACACCGGGCGAGAACCGGTCGATACGGGTGGGCATGAGGAGCGCGACGCACACGAGCGCGAGGGCCAGGACCGTGACCACCCACCCCACGTTGCGCGCCGCGACCGCGTGCCTGTCCCGCCAGCGGCGGCGGGCGGCGACGGGCTGATCCGGGGCCTCCCCGGCGGGGGCGTCGCTCGCGGAGGCGTCCGCTCTCTTGGCGTCCGGCTCGGCTTCGTCAGCGGTGGCCGGCTCGACTTCCTCGGCGGCGACCGGCTCCGCTTCGTCAGCGTTGGCCGGCTCGGCCTTCTCGGCGGTGCCTGTTTCGGGTTCGCCGGCGGTGGATGCCTCAGCCTCTTCGGCGGTGGCTTCCGCAGCCGCGGTGTGGTCATCAGAAGCCGCGGCCTCTTCGGCGGCGCTGTCGCGTGCGGTGTCGTCAGGCGTGTCCGCAGGAGGGGTCTTTGGGGTCACGTCCTCCTCCGGAGTTGCCTGCTCCGTGTCCGGCAGATGAGGAGAGTTCGTGGTGCTCGACAACCCGAAGGTCCTTCCTTGCGAAACCCTGTGGTGACACGGCGGCCCCGGCTCGGGGGTCCAGGCCGCCGATTACTGTACGGCCGGCCGGTGCCAACCGTTCAATCACCTGGGGCGATCGCCGGACCGGGCTCGTTCCGGAACCTGTCCCTCAGCTCCCGCTTGAGAATCTTCCCGCTCGCGTTGCGCGGCAACTCCGCCACGAACAGGACCCGCTTCGGCACCTTGAAGTGGGCCAGCTTCTCACGCGCGTGGGCGAGCAGCTCGGCCTCCGTGACGGCCTCTGTGCCCTCACCCCGAGGGACGACCACCGCGGTCACCGCTTCGATCCACCGCTCGTCCGGCAACCCGATCACCGCGACCTCGGCCACCTCGGGATGCGTGTAGAGCGCGTCCTCGACCTGTCGCGAAGCGACCAGGACACCACCGGAGTTGATCACGTCCTTCACCCGGTCGACCACGGTGAAGTACCCCTCGGCATCGCGCACCGCGAGATCCCCGGAATGGAACCAGCCGTCCCGGAAGGCCTCAGCCGTCTCCTCGGGCTTGTCCCAGTAGCCCTCGCACAACTGCGGCGAGCGGTAGACGATCTCGCCCTGCTCCCCGTCTGGCACATCCTCGCCGGACTCGTCCACGACCCGCGCCTCGACGAACATCACCGTGCGCCCGCAGGAATCCATCCGCCCCTTGTGCTCGTACGGCCCGAGGACCATCGACAGGGGGCCGATCTCGCTCTGGCCGAAACAGTTGTAGAACGCCAGCTTCGGCAGCCGCTCCTTCAAGCGCTCCAGTACGGGCACGGGCATGATCGACGCTCCGTAGTACGCCTTGCGCAGCCCACTCAGATCGCGGGTCGCGAAGTCGTCGCGGTTCGACAGGCCGATCCACACGGTCGGCGGAGCGAACAGGCTGTCCGCGCGACCGGTTTCGACGAGGTCGAAGATCCGCTCGGCGTCAGGTGCGTCGAGGATGACGTTCTCGGCACCCACCGCGAGATACGGCAGCAGAAAGACATGCATCTGCGCCGAGTGGTACAGCGGCAGCGAGTGCACGGGCCGGTCGCCCGCCTGCAGGTCGAGAGCGGTGATCGCGCTCAAGTACTCATGCACCAGGGCGCGGTGCGTCATCATCGCGCCCTTGGGCTGAGCGGTCGTGCCCGACGTGTAGAGCAGTTGCGTCAGGTCGTCCCCGCGCGGCTCCTCTCCGTCGTACGGAGCCGTCGTGGCGAGTCGCGCGAGCAGCGAGTCGTCGGCGTCACGCAGCGGCAACACCCGTACGCCGTCGGGGAGGTGCCCCGCGAGGTCCGGATCCGCCAGGACAAGCCCGCTGCCGGACTGGCCGACGATGTACGACAGATCGTCACCGGTCAGGTTCTGGTTGACCGGGACGTGCACCAGACCGGCGCGCGCGCAGGCCAGGAAGGCGATCAGGTACGCGTCGGAGTTGTGGCCGTAGGCGCCGACCCGGTCGCCGGGGACGAGCCCCGTGTCGCGCAGCACCTGCGCGGCCCGGGAGACGGCGTCGTCCAGTTCCGCGTAGGTCCAGGACCGTTCGCCGTAGTGGACGGCGACACGGGCCGGGGTCCGCCGGGCGCTGCGCCGCACCACCCCGTCGACCGTCACACTGCGTCCGGCCTCCACCGTCATGCCCCACTCCTTCGTCGCGCTGCCCTGGCGTGATCCTCGTGCGGCGGCGCGAGCGGGGTCAAGCAGCGGGCGCGTGTGGCGCGAAACGGATCAACCTCGGCGAAGCTCGAACGCGCACACGCACAACCGGACATACCTGTTGTTACGCTCAACCGCCCTTTCTCTCAAGGATGTTGGGAGTCACGATGCGCACCCGCCTGAGACAGCTCGTCGTCGCAGCCGCCGTCCTGTTCACCGCCGCGGCGTCCTTACCGGCCTCCGCCGCCGATGATCAGGACCGTCGGGAACGCCCCTCCCAGGGCGGCCTTTCCGCGGTCATCCGCTACACCGAGTACGGCATTCCGCACATCCTCGCGAAGAACTACGCCGACCTCGGTTTCGGCGAGGGCTGGGCGCAGGCCGCCGACCAGGTGTGCACGCTCGCCGACGGCTTTGTGACACTGCGCGGTGAACGTTCGCGCTTCTTCGGGCCCGACGCGGCCCCCGACGGCTCGCTCTCCTCGGCCACCAAGAACCTCACCAGCGACCTCTACTTCCGAGGGGTCCGGGACGCCCGCACGGTGGAGAAGCTGCTCGCCGAGCCGGCACCCCTGGGCCCGAGCCGCCAGGTGAAGGACCTGATGCGCGGCTGGGCGGCCGGTTACAACGCCTGGCTGAAGCAGAACCGCGTCACGGATCCCGCCTGCGAGGGTGCCACCTGGGTCCGGCCCGTCACCACCCTCGACGTGGCCACCCGCGGGTACGCCATCGCCGTGCTCGGCGGCGAAGGTCGCTTGATCGACACGGTCGCGACCGCGCGGCCGCCCAGCGGATCCGCGACGGCCACCCCCACACCGGACACGCAGAGCACCCCGAACGCGAAGGCCGCCGCCCGGGCCGCACGCGAGCTGTTCGCCGACGCCGACATGGGCTCCAACGCGGTCGCCTTCAACGGCGGCACGACGGCGAACGGCAGCGGCCTGCTGCTCGGCAACCCGCACTACCCGTGGCAGGGCGGCCGCCGGTTCTGGCAGTCTCAGCAGACGATCCCCGGCGAACTCAACGTCTCCGGCGGCTCCTTGCTCGGCCTGCCGACCGTGTCCATCGGATACAACGCGCACGTGGCATGGAGCCACACCGTCTCGACCGGCGTCCCGGCCAACCTCCATCAGCTGACGCTGGATCCGGCCGATCCGACGGCGTACGTCGTGGACGGCAAGCCGGAGCGGATGACGAAGCGGACCGTGACCGTCGCGGTGAAGGACGGCGCCCCGGTGACCCGGACCCAGTGGTGGACCCGCTACGGCCCGGTCGTCACCTCCCTCGGCAGCCAGCTCCCCCTGCCGTGGACCACCACGACGGCGTACGCGCTCAACGATCCCAACGCCGAGAACCTTCGCTTCAACGACACCTCGCTCGGCTTCGGCAAGGCACGCGACACGGCCGGCATCCTCAAGTCCCTTGCCCGGCACCAGGGGATCCCCTGGGTGAACACCATCGCCGCCGACTCCTCTGGACACTCCCTCTTCACCCAGTCGCAGGTACTCCCCCGGATCACCGACGAGTTGGCGGCACGCTGCTCGACGGCGCTCGGCAGGACCACGTATCCGGCATCCGGGATGGCGATCCTCGACGGCTCACGCGGTGACTGCGCGCTCGGCCGCGACCCCGACGCCGTACGTCCGGGGATCTTCGGACCGGAGCGGATGCCGACGCTCAAGGACGCGCCGTACGCGGAGAACTCCAACGGCACGCCGTGGCTGACCAACGCGGACCGGCCGATCACCGGGTACGAGCGGGTCTTCGGCACGGTCGGCACGCCGCTCGGGATGCGGACCCGCGGCGCGATCGAGGACGTGGCGGCGATGGCCGCGAAGGGCGATCTGACCGTACGGGACCTGGAGCGGCAGCAGTTCGCGAACCGGGTGCCCGCGGGTGATCTCACCGCCGAGGACGCGTCACGGGCCTGTGCCGCGCTGCCGGGTGGTACGGCAACGGGCAGTGATGGCAAGGCCGTTGACGTGTCAGAGGCCTGCGGTGCACTCAAGGCGTGGAACCGTTCCATGGACACCGACAGCCGGGGCGCGCTCCTCTTCGACCGGTTCTGGCGCAAACTGACCGCGACGGTACCGGAAGGCCAGTTGTGGAAGGTGCCGTTCTCTGCGGCGGACCCGGTGCGCACCCCGAACACGCTCAACACGGGCGCTCCCGGATTCGCCACGGCCCTCGCCGACACGGTGACCGAACTGCGTACGGCCGGGATCCCCCTGGACGCGAAGACCGCCGCGCACCAGTTCGTCGTACGCGGCGGTCAGCGCATTCCCGTCCCGGGCGGCACGGAGTCACTCGGCGTGTGGAACAAGATCGAGCCGGTGTGGGACGCGGCGGCCGGCGGCTACAGCGAGGTCACGACCGGCTCCAGCCACATCCAGGCCGTCGGCTGGGACGGCGGGCGCTGTCCAGTGGCTCGCACGCTCCTTACGTACTCCCAGTCGTCGAATCCCGGCTCACCGCACTTCGCCGATCAGACGCGGCTGTTCTCGGCCGAGAAATGGGTGAAGTCCCGCTTCTGTGAGAAGGACATCCTCACCTCCCCCGCGTTGAAGGTGGTGCGGGTGCACGGGTGACTCGCAGCCGTACGGGTTCGGGGCTGTAGATGCCCGGGGCGAAGCGCTCCACCGCGGCCACGATCGCGTCGTGGTGGGCGCGCCGCCGGGCGGGGCGCAGGGTGTCGCCGAGGGAGTAATAGGGCAGATACGAGGCGCGGTCGGGCACGGGGCGCTTCCCGGGGAACTCGGCGCCCGGGCGCACCCGTAGCACCAGGACATTCCGGTTCCGGCTGAACTGCACCGCTTCCAGGTCCGCCCAAGGCGCGATCGTGACACCGGCCCGCCCCTCCTTGGCGAGGCCCCGCTCGTTGATCCGCAGCGCGGGCCAGGCCCATGCTCGCGGCAACAGCGGCGTGATGAGGACGCCGCACAGCACCGGCATGGTCAGATAGCCGGCCACACCGGGACTGCGGAAGATGTCCATGTCACTGCCTGTCATCAGGACAGCGATCACGAAGATCATCACGACCTCCAGCACCAGGACTCCGGCGATGACCGCGAGGACGACGCCCGCCTGCCCCAGCAGCCGCCGCCCCCGTTCAGCGGGCAGTAGCAGCCCTTCGGCCGGTATCGATCCGTCCGCCGGTATCGATCCGTCGACCGCCTCCATGGTGTGTCCCCTTCCGGTCCCCGTTGACGCTCTCCGTTGCAGCGTAGGGGCTCCGGATCTTGGTAGGTACACCCGGACCTACCGTTTGCCCCGGTTCGATCCCGGTAGAAGACTGGCACATGTCAGAAGTTTCGGATATATGGGCAGCTTCTGGGAGGCACCATGTTCGTACGCACGGTTTACGCCACCGGCGATCCGGCAAACATCGACACGGCCATCGAGGCAGTCAGCACTGAAGGCCGGGAACTGCTCGAGCGGCAGCCAGGTTTCCGCGGCTTCGGGCTCTTCGTGGACCGGGACCTCGGAAAACTGCTGGCGGTGAGCTGGTGGGAGTCGGAGGAGGCCCGGAGGAACAGCGACGAGGCAACGCGCGAGCGGCGGGCGGCGATCCTGGAGCGGTTCGCGGCAACAACAGCTATCGACAATTTCGAAGCGGTGGTCTTCCACCCGGTCCGGCAGCCGGAGGCGGGAGCGGGGCTTCGGGTCACCAGGGTGGAGTTCGACCCCTCGGACGCGGATCTGTTCACCGAGACGTTCCGGGCGACGGTGATCCCCAGGCTCGAAACGCTCCCGGGACTGGCCAGGGCATCCCTGCTCATCGACCGGGACCGGGGACGCGGGCTGGTCGGCGCCCTGTTCACCGACCGCGAGGCCCTTGCCGCGTCCCGTGCGGGCCAGTCGGCGGCCAGGCACGAGGCGGCCGCCAAGGCACATGTCACCGTGACCGGGCTGGAAGAGTTCGAGGTCGTCTTCGCCGACGTGCGCGGCACCTGAGGCGACGGGCGTTCCCAGCCAGGCGGCTGGCCCGCTCGCGGAGCGAATGCTAGACCGGGCGGGTGTGCCCCTCCCAATACGGCTCCCGCAACCGCCGCTTGTACAGCTTTCCATTGGGATCGCGTGGCATCGTCGCGATGAAGTCGACGCTCTTGGGGCGCTTGTATCCGGCCAGTTGCCGTTCGCAATGGGCGAGGATCTCGGCGGCGAGCGCCGCGCCGGGTTCACCACCGGGGGCGGGCTCGACGACGGCCTTGACCTCCTCGCCCCAGTCGTCGTGCGGGATGCCGAACGCGGCGGCGTCGGCGACGGCGGGGTGCGTGAGCAGGGCGGCCTCGATCTCGGCCGGGTAGATGTTCACGCCGCCCGAGATGATCAGGTCGATCTTGCGGTCGCGGAGGAAGAGGTAGCCGTCCTCGTCGAGATAGCCCAGGTCGCCGACGGTGAAGAAGTCGCCGATGCGGTTCTTCCGCGTCTTGGTCTCGTCCTTGTGGTACGAGAATCCGCCGGTGGTCATCTTCATGTAGACGGTGCCGAGTTCACCCGGCGGCAGCCTGTTTCCCTCGTCGTCGAAGACCGCCAGCTCGCTGATGGGCCAGGCCTTGCCGACCGTGCCGGGCTTCTTCAGCCAGTCCTCGGCCGTCGCGAAGGCACCGCCGCCCTCGCTGGCCGCGTAGTACTCCTCCACACAGGTGCCCCACCACTCGATCATGGCTCGTTTCACATGGTCCGCGCAGGGGGCGGCGCCGTGGATGGCGTGCCGCATGGACGAGACGTCGTACCGGGCCCGCACCTCGTCAGGCAGCGCCAGCAGGCGGTGGAACTGGGTCGGGACCATGTGCGTGTGCGTGCACCGGTGCGCGTCGATGAGGCGCAGCATCTCCTCCGGCGTCCACTTGTCCATCAGCACCAGCTGGTGGCCGATGTGCAGGGACGCGCCCGCGAACTGCAGCACGGCCGTGTGGTAGAGCGGCGAGCAGACGAGATGCACGTTGTCGTCGAACGGTTTGATCCCGAAGATACCGAGGAAGCCGCCGAGATACGACTCCTCGGGCAGCTTGCCTGGCAGTGGGCGCCGGATGCCGCGCGGGCGGCCCGTCGTGCCTGAGGTGTAGTTCATGACCCAGCCGAGGGTGCGGTCGGCGGGCGCCGACTCGGGCTGTCCGTCGAGGAGTTCGGCGTAGGGCCTGAAGCCCTCGACCGCGCCGACCGCGTACCGCCGGCTCTTCGGCAGCTTCGCCTCGTCGGCGGCGTGACGTGCGGCGTCGGCGAACCGCTCGTGCGCGACCAGCACTTTGGCACCCGAGTCGGAGACGATCCAGGCGATCTCGGGTCCGACGAGGTGGTGGTTGACGGGGACGAGGTAGAGGCCGGCCTGTGCGGCGGCGAGGTACGCGGTGAAGAACTCGACACTGTTGGGCAGCACGACCGCGAAGGCGTCGCCGCGTTCGAGACCGGCCGCGCGCAGCCCGTGTACCAGCCGGTTGGCTTCGGCGTGCAGCCGTCCGGCGGTCCACTTCTCGCCATCGGGGGCGATCAGGACCGTACGCTCGGGTTCGGCGGCGGCCTGGGCCCAGAAGCCGTTGCGGGAACCGTTCGGAGCACCGCCCGGGGCCTGACTCATGCCTCGCTCCTTCCCGCGATGCGGTTGATTCGGTCGACCGCCTTCTCGAAGCCACGCGTGAGGTCGTCGAAGACGGCCTGGACGCTGCGCTCACTGTTCATCCGGCCGACGATCTGGCCGACGGGCGTCCCGAGCAGCGGCTCCACCTCGTACTTCTGGATCCGCGAAACCGCCTCCGCGACGAGCAGGCCCTGCAGTGGCATGGGGAGCGTGCCCGGTCCGTTCGGGTCGTCCCATGCGTCGGTCCATTCGGTACGCAACTGCCGTGCGGGCTTGCCGGTCAGCGCGCGGGAACGGACCGTGTCGCCGGATCCGGCGGCGAGGAGCTTCTGGGTCAGGGCACGCGAGTGCATCTCGGCCTCGGTGGTGGTCAGCCACAGGGAGCCGAGCCACACACCCTGAGCGCCGAGGGCGAGCGCGGCGGCGACCTGCTGTCCGCTGCCGATACCGCCCGCCGCCAGCACGGGCAACGGGTCGACGGCGTCCACGACTTCGGGTGTGAGCACCATGGAGGCGATCTCACCGGTGTGGCCGCCCGCCTCGTAGCCCTGGGCGACGACGATGTCGATGCCCGCCTCGGCGTGCTTGCGGGCGTGCCGGGCGCTGCCCGCGAGCGCGGCGACGAGCACGCCTTGGTCGTGGGCGCGCGCGATGACATCGGCGGGCGGTGAACCGAGCGCGTTGGCCAGGAGTTTGACCGGATAGTCGAAGGCCACGTCCAGCTGGCTGCGGGCCACCTGCTCCATCCAGCCGGTGATGCGCCAGCCGGAGGCCTCGCCCGCGGCGAGTTCCGGTACGCCGTACTGGGCCAAGGTGTCCTTGACGTACTGCCGGTGACCCTCGGGGATCATCGCCTCGACGTCGGCCTCGGTGACGCCCTCCACCTTCTTGGCGGGCATGACGACGTCCAGGCCGTAGGGCTTGCCGTCGACGTGTTTCTCGACCCAGTCGAGGTCGCGTTTGAGGTCGTCGGGGGCGGTGTAGCGGACCGCGCCGAGCACACCGAATCCACCGGCACGGCTGATGGCCGCGGCGACGGCGGGGAACGGCGTGAAGCCGAAGATGGCGTGCTCGACTCC
Source organism: Streptomyces sporangiiformans (assembly GCF_005768555.2). GTDB lineage: Bacteria > Actinomycetota > Actinomycetes > Streptomycetales > Streptomycetaceae > Streptomyces > Streptomyces sporangiiformans. The sequence continues at coordinate 13,287 of NZ_VCHX02000030.1, read as the reverse complement.
CAGTGTGTTGCTCAACTCCGTCTGCATGGCCGCAGGATGCCGCAGTCCTCCGGACGAGGGAAGCCCTTTTCTGATGCTCCGTCAGATTTCTCGGAGGGGGCGCACCGCCCTCCGTAGCCGCCTTCCGCAGTCTTGACACACCCCACACCCGAAACAAAAGCTTCACTCCGCAAGGCGAACCCCGAAAGATAGTTTCAGGCGGCGCTACGGGAGGCTCCTCGATGACCGAAGACACAGAGGGCAGAGCGAACGGCGGGCTGACGCGTCGCCAGTTAGTGGGAAAGACCCTGGCCCTGGGCGGTGCCCTGGCGCTCGTACCGTTTCCGGCGGGTCCCGCCACGGCCGCGCCGGACCACGGCCGGCCCACCCTGCGGCGCGGATCCGCAGAGCGCGCGGGCCTGCTCGCGGGACATCTGCGGCAACTCGTCGCCGACGCAGAGAAGTTCCTCGGCCCCTCCCCCAAGTACCCCTGGTACGCGGGTGCCGTACTGCTCGCCGGACGCGGCGGCACGGTCGCCCTGCATCAGCCGATCGGCACGGCGGTGCGCTACTCGGCGTACGACGAGAAGACAGACACCGGCGTGGAGTTCACGGCCGATCAGCAGATCCCCATGGCCGAGGACACGGTCTTCGACCTCGCCTCCGTCTCGAAGCTGTTCACCTCGATCCTGGCCGTGCAGCAGATCGAGCGCGGCACACTGGAGCTGGAGGCGAAGGTCGCCTCGTACCTGCCGGACTTCGGGAACGCGGGCAAGCAGGACATCACCGTCCGGCAGCTCCTCACCCACACCTCCGGGTTCCGCGCCTGGATCCCGCTCTACAACGCGCCGACCCACGAGGAAAGGCTCCAACTCATCTGGAACGAGGCGCCGCTCAACCCGCCGGGCACCAAGTACCTCTACTCGGACCTCAACCTGATCTCGCTCCAGCTCGTCCTGGAGGAGATCACCGGTCACGCTCTCGATGCCCTGCTCCGCGACGAGATCACCGCTCCGCTCGGGATGCGTCGCACTCGCTACAACCCGCCCGCCTCCTGGAAGCCGAAGATCGCCGCCACGGAGGACGCACGCAAGCCCTGGTCCGGGATCGACCGCGGCCTCGTCTGGGGCGAGGTGCACGACGAGAACGCCTACAGCCTCGGCGGGGTCGCGGGCCACGCGGGCGTCTTCTCCTGCGCGTGGGACCTCGCGATCCTCGGCCGTACGCTCCTCAACGGCGGCTCGTACGGCCGGGCCAGGATCCTTAAAGCCGAGTCGGTGGAGCTGATGTTCACCGACTTCAACACCGCCTTCCCCGGCGACGAGCACGGCCTCGGCTTCGAGCTCTACCAGCACTGGTACATGGGCGCCATGGCCACTCCGCGCACCGCCGGCCACACCGGCTTCACCGGCACGTCGCTGGTCCTCGACCCGACGACCGACTCGTTCCTCATCGTCCTCGGCAACTCCGTTCATCCCGTGCGCAGTTGGCGATCCGGCTCCGCTCCCCGGGTCGCCGCCGCGAACCAGCTGGCGCGGGCCGTCCCGGTCCGGCCCGCGCGAGGGCGTACGGCCTGGTTCTCCGGCATGACGAACGCGACCTCCGCGACGCTCACTCTGCCCGCGCTCGCCGTCGGCGCCGGCGGCCGGCTGCGCTGCGCGCTGTGGTGGGACACCGAACCCCAGTCGGACGGCCTGTTCCTGGAGTCCTCGACGGACGGCGGCACCACGTGGCGGCCGGTCCCGTTCAGGACGACGCGCCACGGCGAGGACCCGCGCGAGCATCCGTCCGGTTCGGTGACCGGCTGGTCGGGCCGTGTCTGGCACCGGCTCACCGCGGATCTCACCGAGTCCCCGCGGCTCGTGCTGCGGTGGCGCTGCATGACCGACCGGCTCTACGTCGGCCGCGGGGTGTACGTGGACGGGCTGCGCGTCAAGGCCGGCGACCGCGTCGCCTTCGACGAGGCCAGGCCCGCGGACGCGGGCCGCATCGAGGCGGTGGGCTGGACGGCGTCGGCCGACTGACGCGGTACGTCGCTCCGAGGCCACCTCCACCGCACCTCCAGGGCGCGGGGTGCCGGCAGTCGCCTGACGGGCACCGCTATGACGGTTGCTGATCCTCCAGCACCGCCATCGCCGCGTTGTGCCCCGGCACCCCGCTCACCCCGCCGCCGCGCACCGCGCCCGCGCCGCACAGCAGGACGTTCGCGTGCGGGGTCTCGACGCCCCAGCGGCCGGTGCCCTCCTGCGCGTAGGGGAAGGCCAGGTCACGGTGGAAGATGTTGCCGCCGGGCAGGCGCAGGTCGCGTTCCAGGTCGAGGGGGGTCTTCGCCTCGATGCAGGGGCGGCCTTCCGCGTCGGCCGCCAGGCAGTCGGCGAGCGGTTCGGCGAGGTGTGCGTCCAGTTGCGCCAGGGTCGACTTGAGCAGTTCCTCGCGTACGGCGTCGTTGTCGCGCGTGAAGAGCCGTGCCGGCGTGTGCAGGCCGAACAGCGTGAGCGTCTGGTATCCCCGCTCGACCAGGCCGGGCCCGAGGATCGTCGGATCGGTCAGCGAGTGGCAGTAGATCTCGGAGGGCGGCTCGGCCGGCAGCGCACCGGACGCGGCCTGCGCGTGGGCGGTCGCCAACTGCTCGTATCCCTCGGCGATGTGGAAGGTCCCGGAGAACGCCTCGCGCGGGTCCACGGAGGTGTCGCGCAACCGGGGAAGTCGCTTGAGCAGCATGTTCACCTTGAGCTGGGCGCCCTCGGCGGGGGTGGGCGGCTCCTCGCCGGTGAGGATCGCGAGCTCCTGTGGCGAGGCGTTCACGAGGACGTGCCGTGCCGAGACGACTCCTTCTCCGTACTCGGTCCGGAACGTGACCTCCGCCGACCGTCCGTCCGTCGCGATCCTGACCGCCTCGTGCCCGGTGGCGATGGCCGCGCCCGCGCCCCGTGCCGCGGCGGCCAGGGCGTCGGTCAGGGCCCCCATACCGCCCACCGGCACGTCCCAGGCCCCCGTGCCGCCGCCGATCACGTGGTACAGGAAGCAGCGGTTCTGCCGCAGGGAGGGGTCGTGCGCGCTCGCGAAAGTGCCGATGAGCGCGTCGGTGAGGACGACACCGCGTACGAGATCGTCGGCGAACCGCTCCTCGATCGCCGCGCCGATCGGCTCCTCGAAGAGAACCCGCCAGGCCTCCTCGTCGTCGATGCGGCGGCGCAGCTCGTCGCGCGTGGGCAGCGGTTCGGTGAGCGTGGGGAACACCTGCTGGGCGACGCGGCCGGTCATGCCGTAGAAGCTCTGCCAGGCCCGGTACTCGCGGTCCGAGCCGGTCAGCCGTGCGAAGGCCTCCCGGGTGCGCCGCTCGCCGCCGCCGACCAGCAGCCCGGTCGGCCGTCCGGCGCGCTCGACGGGTGTGTACGAGGACACCGTGCGGCCGCGGACCCGGAAGTCGAGGCCCAGGTCCCGGACGATCTTCCGGGGCAGCAAACTGACGAGGTACGAGTAGCGCGACAGCCGTGCGTCGACCCCGCTGAACGGCCGGGTGGAAACGGCGGCGCCCCCCGTGCTCCCCAGGCGTTCCAGGACGAGGACGGACTTCCCGGCGCGGGCCAGGTAGGCGGCGGCGACCAGACCGTTGTGGCCACCGCCGACGATCACGGCGTCGTATCCCTCGTGTACAGGCATGCCTCTTCGTAACACGCCGTGATCCGGGTCGGCCAGGCATACGCGGCAGGCGGCGGGCGGCCGAGCGGGGCACTGGTCGCAGGGCCTCGGTGGCCGCGAGCGCTCGGCGGGACGACGTCCCGACGGCCGGCGGCCACACCCGGCGGCCGACACGCGGCGGCCCGGCAGAGCCTCAGGCCGCGCTACGGGGCGAGTGCGCTGCGCACCGCCCGATTACCGGCGGACGGGATGGGCTTGAGGAGGTACGTGATGAGGTACCCCGGCAGCGACAGGCCATCCGGCGTCGCCGCCTCGCGCCGTCGGCCGGCCCCGGAGGCCGCTCGGGCCTCACGGGCCGCCGGACGGCCGCTGCTGCCGCAGTGCGGCCACCCTCCGGTACAGCTCGATCGCCTCAGCGCCGCGCCCGAGTTGTTCCAGGCAGTGGGCCTCGTCGTTGCGGCTGGCGAGGGCGTCGGGGTGGTCGGCGCCCAGGACGCGCTCGCGGGCGGCGGCGACGCGGCGATACTCGGTGAGGGCATCCGCCCAGCGGCCGAGCCAGCCGAGGCCGACGGCCACCTCGCGGCGGCTGACCAGGGTGTCCGGGTGCTCGGGGCCGAGGACGCGCTCGCGGATCGCGCACACGTCGCGGGACTCCGTCAGAGCCTCCTCCCAGCGGCCGAGCCGCCCCAGGTTGACTCCGAGGCCGTGCCGGGCGCGCAGGGTCTCGGGGTGGCCTGGGCCGTGGACGCGGGTGCGGTCGTCGATCAGGGCGCGGTACAGCTCCAGCGCCTGGGCGCTGCGGCCGAGCCTGCCGAGGCTGATCCCGACCTCGTAGCGCGCGGCAAGGGTGTCGGGGTGATCGGGGCCAAGAGCCTGCGCCCGGGCCTCCGCGACCTCCTGGTAGGTCTGCAGCGCCTCCGGCCAGTGGCCCAACTGGCCGAGTACGTAGGCGACTTCGTACTGGGTCACGAGGGTGTCGGGATGGTTCGCGCCGAGCGCCCGGGCGCGGGCCGCGGCCACGTCGAGGGCCATGCGGTACGAGTCCTCCAGGCGCCCGAGCCTGCTGAGGTTGAAGGCGAGGTTGTGGCGGCAGCGCAGGGTGTCCGGGTGGTCGGGTCCCATGGCGCGCTCGCGGGCGGCGAGCACGGCCGCGTACGCCTGGTGCGCTTCGAAATGGCGGCCCAACTGCCCGAGCACGTACGCCATTTCCTGGCGGGCTGCCAGCGTGTCCGGGTGCTCGGGTCCCAGCAGGCGCCCCCTGGCCTCGGCGACGTGGGTGTACTCGCGCAGCGCGTCGGCGGGGCGGCCGGTGCGGCTGAGGGTGAAGCCGACCTCGTAGCGGCTGGCGAGCGTGTCGGGGTGGTCGGGGCCGAGGGCGTGCTCGCGCTCGGCGGCGACCGCGCGGTGCACCTCGCCCGCCTCCGCCCAGCGGCCGAGGCGCCCCAGGCTGAGGCCCGCGTTGTGCCGGCCGGTGAGCGTGGTGATCAACTCCGGTGACGGGGTGGGCCGTTCGGCCGGTACGGGCTCCCGGTCCCGACGGGTGTCGGGGCGGGCGATCCAGTCGCCGGTCAGGCCCGCGGCGGCGTCCGGCGGTGTGGTGCGCAGCGCGGCGCCGGTCGCCTTGTGGCCGGTGGTCATGCCTCGCGTCCAGGAAGGCAGACGCGGTTCACGGGTCGTCGGGGGCTCCGCCGGCCGGCGCCGCACGGGCGGGGACACCATGGTCGGCACGTACGTGGGTGTGGTGCGGCCCGCGCTGATGCGGCGGCCCAGCTCGCGGGCGTCGTGCGGACGTTCCTCGGGCTCCTTCGCCAGGAGGTCCAGGATGATCTGCTCGAGGTACTCGGGGAGTTCGGCGCGGTGGCCGCGCGGCGGCTCGGGCGCGGTGTCGCGGTGTCCGACGAGGACGGCCCATGCGTCGTCGAGATCGAACGGCGGCGCCCCGGTGGCGATCTCGTACAGCACGCAGCCGAACGAGTAGAGGTCGCTGCGATGGTCGACGGACTCGCCGCTGATCTGCTCGGGTGACATGTAGTGCGGGGTGCCCATCGCGATGCCGGTGCCGGTGAGGCGGGCGGTGAAGCCGATGTCGTGGCCGAGTCGGGCGATGCCGAAGTCGCAGATCTTCACTGTGCCGTCGTCGAGGCGCATGATGTTGGCCGGTTTCAAGTCGCGGTGCACGATGCCCTGTTGGTGGGTGTACGCGAGGGCGGCGGCCGCCTGGTCGGCGATCTCCACGACGTCGGCGACCGGCAGCGGATGGTTTTTGTTGTCCTCCAGGAGCTGGCTCAGGTTGCGACCGTCCAGCAGCTCCATGACGAGATAGAGGACACCGTCCGACTCGCCGAAGTCGTGCACCACGGTGACTCCGCGGTGCTGGAGGGCGGCGGCCACGCGTGCCTCGCGCCGAAACCGCTCCCGCAGGACCCGTGTGAAGGAGTGGTCGCGCTGCGGGCCCAGTGGTTTGAGGCACTTGACGGCGACCTGTCTGCCCAGCGATTCGTCGCGCGCACGCCACACCTCACCCATGCCGCCGCGACCGATCAGGTCGAGCAGCCGGTACCGGCCCTGGATCAGCCTGGTCTCCGCCATCTCGTGCGACCGCCCCCGTCGTCTGGCCCCGCCCTCCCCCGGCCCGTCCAGTATGGCGAGCTATCCGCCGACTTTGTACGGTGCCGGGCGCGAGCCGGGGCCGAGCCGTGACATGGCGCGGATAATGTGTTTGGGCGGCAGTTGCCAGCGGACACGTGCGGGTATGCCGCGCAGCAGGGTGCCGGTGAGGCGCAGGTGACGGGTCACCGTCTCGGGCGGCGGCGCCGGTCTTCCGTACAACTCATGGGCGTACGGCGGCAGTGCGGCGTACGCGAGGTCGGCCACGCGCCGCCACAGCAGTGCGCGCGCCGGGACGAGCAGGAGCGGTGTCGGCGGCCTCCTCAGAAAGTCGTCCACCTCCCGCGCCTCCGGTCCCGCGGCCAGCTCGGGGCGCGTCTTCTCGAAGTACGCGGCGAGTTGGCCCTGGTCGGCGGGTACGTCGCCGGGGTCGAGGCCCACCAGGCGTGCGCTGACCCGGTGTTCGCCGATGTAGCGGTCCGCCGCCGCGTCCGTGATCGGGAAACCGGAGCGGCGTCCCACCTGCAGATACGAGTCGATCTCGGCGCAGTGGATCCAGAGCAGCAGCTCGGGTTCGTCGATCCGGTAGCGCTCGCCCGTGTCGGGGTCGGTCGCCGTGAACATGGTGTGGATCTTCCGGACCCGGGCGCCGGCCTTCTCGGCCGCCTGCGTGGTGCCGTACGTCGTCGTGCCGACGAAGTCGGCCGTGCGCATCAGCCGACCCCAAGCGTCCTTGCGGAAGTCGGAATTCTGCATGACGCCGCGCACCGCGCGGGGATGCAGGGCCTGGAGGTAGAGCGCGCGCACACCGGCGACCCACATCATCGGGTCGCCGTGCATCTGCCAGGTGACCGAGGACGGGCCGAAGAGCCCGGGGTCGCCGGTGTGATCCGCGTTCACGCCGCCAGTGTGACCAGGCTTTCCAGTTGTCACTGAATCACGTTCCTGACCTGTGATGATGCCAGCACCAGTCAGCAGACTTCCCCCTGGAACGGGCAGCTTAGTCGGCACATACGACGGAGCCAACCGAATTCCGCTGCCGCTGAGGCGACGGCACCACTGGGGCTTCCGCCTGCACCACGCGGGTCAGGTTGTGGAAGCGGGACCGGGCGGCAGGTGGACCGTCATGATCAGGCTGCAGGTTGCGGTGCCGGAGCCGCGGTAGATGTGCGGGGTGTCGCCGTCGAACGTGGCAGTCTGTCCGGCTTCCACGGTGTGCTCGGAGCCGTCGACGATCAGGGTCATCCGGCCGGAGGTGACGCTGACGGTTTCCACGACGCCGGCCTGGTGGGGGTGGCTGGGGTATTCCTCGTCCGGTTCCAGTTGCCAGCGCCAGACCTCGACCGGGGCCGGGCCTGAGGTCGTCAGCATGAGCCGGGCCTCGCTCCCCCGTTCTCCGGTCCACAGTGGCGCCACGGTGTCGGCGGACACGACGCGGACGCGGCCTTCGGGCGGCCCCTGCATCAGGGCGGACACCGAGATGCCGAGGGTGTCGGCCAGCCGGACCAGGGTGGCCAGGTTGGGGTTGCCCTGGGCTTTCTCCAGTGCCACCAGGGCTCCCTTGCTGACCTGGGAGCGTCGGCTGAGTTCCTCCAGGGACAGGCCCGCCCGGGTGCGGGCCGCCCGGACGTTGTGCGCGACCGTCCGCAGGGCTGCGGCTGTCTCGACCATCTGATCTCCATCCTCACCGCTGACCACCACTGACCACTTCAATGCACCGCGCGGTCGTTTGGTTGACACCAGCCGGTCGTTCTGTTGTACGGTCTGGTCGTTCCACTGAATAGTAAGGGATGTGTCGTGTTCGCTCTGCTGCTGGCCCTGGGCAGCTCACTCGCCTATGGATGCGCCGACTTCCTCGGCGGCCTCGGCGCCCGTAAGGCTCATGTGCTGCGTACCGTGATGATCGCGGCTCCGGCCTCTCTCGTGGTCGAGCTGTTGCTCTGGCCGGTGCTCGGCGCCTCGTTCAGCGCCGACACCCTTGGCTGGGGTGCCGCGTCCGGGGTCGCCTCCGCCGCCGCGTTCGCCCTGCTCTACCGCACGCTGGCGATCGGTCCGATGAACGTGCTGTCGCCCGTGACCGCGCTGGTGTCTGCCGCGCTGCCCGTCGGTGTGGGCCTGTTGCAGGGCGAGCACCTGGCCGCCACTGGATTGGTGGGTCTGCCGCTCGCGCTGGTAGCGGTGGTGCTGGTCAGCGCCGGACACGGCACCAGGTCGGCGCGCCCCTCCCGTACGGCGCTGCTGCTGGCCTTCGGTGCGGGCGCCGCCATCGCCCTCCAGCTGATCTTCCTGCACCAGGCGCCGTCCGGCAGCGGGGTGGCGCCACTGATCGTGGGAAGGGCGGTCTCCTCTGCCGTCACTCTGGTCGCGGCGGGGGCGATGTACGGCAGGCTGGGCTCGGAGCGGCCCGCGTACGCGATGTCGGCCGCCGCGGGTGTGCTGGACTCCGTGGCGAATCTGCTGTTCCTGTTCGCCGCCCGCAGCGGGGACCTGGCCGTCGTCGCCGTGATCGTCGCCCTCTATCCGGCCGGCACGGTCCTCCTCGCCCGCGGCGTGCTCGCCGAGCGCATCCACCGCGGCCAGCTCGTCGGCCTGGGCACCGCCGCCGTCGCCGTCAGCCTCCTCGCCCTGACCTGAGCAGCCCCGTAGTCCACCCCACGGCCGACGCCGCAAGGAGACCAGCATGTTGATCCAGCCCTGGGACGCCGGGCTCGACGAAACCGAATGGCAAACCTGGATCGCCGAAGGCCACGACTTCGGACAGCTCAGTGTCAACGGCCTGCCCGGCCACCCGCCCGTCGCCGTGCCCACCCACTTCACCCGCGACGGTAACCATCTCCTGATCCACCTCGCCCGACCCAACCCGGTCTGGAAGGCGATCGAGCACGACCCGAACGTCCTCTTCACCGTCTTCGGTGACTACGCCTTCGTCCCCGGCCCCTGGCGTGCCAAGCCCGACACTCCGCCCACCGACGGCGTCCCCACCAGCTACTACACAGCCGTCCAGTTCACCTGCCGCGCCCATGTCGTCGACGACCCCGAGGCCAAGGCCGAGCTGCTGCGCCGCCAACTCACCCACTTCCAGCCCGACAGTGACCACGCCCCCGTCGCCGTCGACCAGCCGCCGTACGGCCGGATGCTGCCCGGCATCCGCGGCCTGCGCCTGGAGGTCACCGACGTACGCGCCAAGTTCAAGTACGACGACCACAAGCCCATGGAGCACCGCACCGCCGTCGCCGACCACCTCACCGCACGCGGCCAGGGCCTCGACGTGCCCACCGCACACCAGCAGCGCCGCCGCCTGGACCGCATCGGCCCCTGGAAGCCCTGACCCCTGCCCCCACACTGCCCGCCGGTCTGCGGCGAGGACGACACCCGCCTGGTGCGGGCGTCCACAGTGACGGCTGACGGCCTACGACGACCCGTGTGCCCACCGTGCTTCACCGCGTGACCGGCCAAGGCCTGCTGCCAGGCGCGGAAGCCGGTCAGGGCATGCGCCTCGTCGAACCACAGGGCGGAGTAGGCGTCGTACGCGGGCTGCTCCGAGGTGCCTCCGAAGTACGCCGCCATGCCGTCCCCGGCGATGTGTGGCAGATGGCTGTGAAGGCCCGGTCAGGGTGCGAGGGCTCCGTTGAGGGCGTCTGTGAGGAGTGCGCGTAGGGCTTCCTCGGTGACCGGTCGTGGATTGGCGTAGGGCTGAGCCTTTGCCTGGGCGGTGATGTCGTCGAAGTGGCGCTCGCTGAGGCCCAGTTCGGCCAGGGAGCGCGGGGCCCCGAGTTCGACGGATGCTCGCGCGAGGTGTTTCGGTACGTCGTCCGTGGCCAGCGCACGGCGCAGGGCCCGCTCTGCGGTCGGCGCCGCGGGAAGGTTGAAGGCGGCGACGTACGGGAGCACGACCGTGTGGACGGCGGCGTGGGGCAGGTCGAAGGTGCCGCCGAGGATGTGGCAGAGCTTGTGGTGCAGCGACATGGTCGTCGCCCCCAGGCACGCCCCGCACAACCATGCTCCGCGCAGCGCGTCGGTGCGGGCCCGCATGTCGCCGGGGTCGGCGGCGACGACCGGCAGGGCCGCGACCAGTGAGCGCACCCCTTCCTCGGCCATCAGGGACACGATCGGAGAGGCGTCGGGCGCGTAGAGGGCCTCCACGGCATGGGCGATGGCGTTGAAGCCGCTGGTCACCGACACGTCCGCGGGGAGGCCGACGGTGAGTTCGGGGTCGTAGACCACGCTGCGGGGCAGGACGGCCCGGTCGCGGCCGGTGCGCTTGCGCCCGTCCTCGGTGAGTCCCCACACGGTGGTCATCTCCGAGCCGGCGTAGGTCGTCGGCACACTGATCACGGGCAGGCCGGAGCTCAGGGCGATCGCCTTGCCCAGGCCGATGGTGGAGCCCCCACCGATGGCCAGGCAGCCGTCCGCGCCGGCATCGCGCGCGGTGGCGCGGGCCGCTTCGGCGACTTCGACCGGCACGTGCATCCGCGCTTCGGTGAACAGCCCTACGCACGCGCCACCGAGCAGGGTGGCCGCGTGCTCGGCGAGGGCGCGCTGGCCGGGGGTGGACAGCACCAACAGCCGCCGCAGGCCCAACCGCTCGGCTTCCTCGGCCAGTTGGCGCAGGCTTCCGGCGCCGAAGACCACCCGCATCGGCAAGGCTTCGTAGGTGAAGGTCATCGTGCCGCCTCGGCTTCCGTGGCCAGCACGATGTCGAACCTGGCGTGTGTGAAAGGCACGGTCACGCTGAAGCGCTCGGCCTCCTGCTCGTCGTACGACTCGGTGAAGTCCGTGATCAGGCCCCGCTTGACCGCGAAGACCGCGTCGGAGTCGACGTACGGGCTGCCCGCGACGAACGCGTGCGTGGTGACCGGCCGGTGGTTCTCGGCACTCGCGATGAAGTGGATGTGGGCGGGCCGGTAGGGGTGCCGGCCGGTGGCTTCGAGCAGGCGGCCGACGGGGCCGTCGGTGGGGATCGGGTAGTGGGAGGGGACGACGGTGCGGAACCAGAAGCGGCCCTCGCCGTCCGTACGGAACAACCCGCGTCCGTTTCCCGGCGGCTGTACGTCGGGCTGCTGCACGTCGTAGAAGCCGTCCTCCGAGCACTGCCACACGTCGAGTTCGGTGTCCGGCAGCGGGGTGCCGTCGGCGGCGAGCACTCGGCCGGACACCACACACGGGNGCGGGGTGCCGTCGGCGGCGAGCACTCGGCCGGACACCACACACGGGCGGCCGGTGCCGAGGAGGTCGATGGAGTCGCCGAGTTCGCGGCGGGGGGATTCGGTCATGTGGAAGGGGCCGAGGACGGTGCTCTCGGTTCCCTCCTCGGCCCCGTTCAGGGTCTCGACCAGCATGGAGACGCCCAGGACGTCGGAGAGCAGGACGAACTCCTGGCGGGTGTCGTCGCATGTCTGGCCGACGGCGGTGAGGAAGCCGATCGCGGCCTCCCATTCCTCCATCGTGGGTTCGATGTCCCGTACGAAGTCGTGGAGGTGGCGGGTCAGGCTCTCCATGACCTGCCGCAGCCGCTGGTCCTTGGTTGCCCGGAAGCTCTCCACCACCGCGTCGGTGGCGGTCTCGACGGTGAAGTCCACTTGGTTTTCCTAACGTTTCGGGGTGCCTTGGCCGGTGAGGTGGTCGGTGAACCAGTCACCGGTGAGCGCGTCGCGTTCGGTCGCGTGGTTGTAGAGGGTGTGCTCTCCGTCGGGCCAGATTCGCACAGTGGAGGTGGCGGGGTCGGCGGCGCGGAGGAACGGCTCCTGGCCCTCGTAGCGGGCGAGGGGGTCGCGGACACCGTGCAGCAGGAGCAGTGGGCAGGTGATGCGGTGCTTGTCCGGGTCGAAGCGCAAGGCGTCCATCACCTCGGCCACCCGGTCCAGGTCGTCGGTGCCGACCACGGCGGCCATCTGCTCGCGGGCGGTGCGGAATTCGGGGACGGTCGGTACCGCTGGAGCGCCGTTGACCACCACCGCGCCGACGCGCGGGTCGGCAGCGGCCAGATGGGCGGCGAACAGGCCGCCGAAGCTGACGCCCTGGACGCCGATGGCACCGCCGAGGCGGGGATCGGCCTCGACCAGGTCGACGAAGCGGGCGAAGCCGTCGGTGACGTGCTCGTCGACGTACAGTCCGTGGCGCAGCCGTGACTCCCCCTGACCGGGGCCTTCGGCGAGCAGACAGGCCAGGCCTCGTGTGGTGTACGCGTCGGCGACCGGCAGATACGCCGCTCCCCAGCCGCTGAGCCCGCCCCACACGATCACGGTGGCGCGGGGCGTCCCGGCCGGCAGGCACAGCCAGCCGCCGAGGACGCCGTCGCGGTGAGTGACCTCCACCCGCTCCACGCCGGGTGCGAGAGCGGCGGTCGCGGCGGTGTGCCGGGCGTACAGCTCCCGCTTCTCCGGGGTGTCGCTCTGGTACGCCATCTGCCCGAACATCAGGGCCGCGGAAGCGAACCGGGACGCCTGCCGGGCGGTGGTGCTGTGCCCCGCGGCTTCCGCCGACCGCGCGCGCTCCAGTTGTACGTCGGCGATTGTCGCGGCGGCATCCTGCCACGGAATTCCGGCGGTGGTGTCGGCGAGCAGCCGTCGGGCGTCGGCGGGGTCCATGCCACAGTCCGTGAGCCGGTTGAAGGGCATGGCCCGGTGCTGGGCCGCGACCAGCGGCGGCAGCACGGCCTCCACTCCAGGATCTCCGGTCGTCATACGGCCGCCCCCACCGTTCCGGACAGCGCGGCGTCGAGGTCGTCCACCAGCGCGCCCAGGTCCGTGGTGTCGGCTGCCGTACCGAACAGCACGAAGTCGGGGCGCGCCAGATACGCGACCGCGCCGAGCAGTTGGAGGTACTCCCGGTGCCGTCCGTCGAGGTCGTCGACCGTGTCGAGGGCGACCACGGCGCAGCCCAGGCGCTCCAGCCGGGCGAGCCGCTCCGGCCCGAGGGCGGTGGTGGCATCATCGGCGGCGACAAGGGTGAAGCCGTATCCGGTCACGTCGTCGAAGCGTCCGGGGCTTCCGTCGGGCAGACGGATGCGGCCCTGTGGGGTGAGGGTGCCGGCCGGCGTGCCGGCTCCCTTGCGCAGCA
>NZ_VCHX02000025.1 GCF_005768555.2 Streptomyces sporangiiformans | reverse complement strand
CACCCCCAGCCCGACGAGCCCCCGCCCAGCGAGGGCGCCGGGCCAGGCCGCTCCGAACTGGCCGCCGCGCTCGACGAGTTGGCCCGCGCCCATGAGATCGCCACCCACGAGATCGCCGTACCCGTCCACGGCACGGAGATCCGCCGCCGCGCGGTACGGCGTCGGCGGCGCCGGCATGTCTCTCTGGCGGCGGTCGGGGCGAGTGGTCTGACGGCCGTGTTCCTGGTTCTGACGATGGCCTTCACCGGCGAGGATCACGGCCACTCCACTCCGCCCGCCGCGACGTACAGCGCGCCCAAGCCGCCGCGCGCCGATCCAGGGTTCGCCTTTCGCGGGCGCGCGGCCGCCACGGTCGACCTCTCCCGGCGCGAACTGGTCTTCGCCGGCCGTATCCTGCCCATCTCCTCGGGCACGGCCGAGGCGCCCACCCCGACGGGACGTATGACGGTCACCGCCAAGTACAAGGTGAGGGCGCTGCCCACCGACTCGGGTGACTCGGCCGGCTCGGGGCCGTACGAGGCGAAGACCCCGTGGGTGATCCAGCTCCGCGGCCCCCAGAACCGTACGAACTACATCGTCGCCCTCACCGTCGACCAGAAGGCGCCCGGCAACTACGACAGCACGACGGGCTGGATCGGGCTGCGCCGCACCGATGCGCAGTGGCTGTACCAGCGCCTGGACCGGGGCGCGGTGGTGGCGGTGGTGAGGGCGGCGGCGCCGACACCGTCCTAGACCAATACCTGGACCGACCTTTACTGCGACTTAGTTGCAGGTGAGAACTATCGGCACAAGAGTGCTCTCATGTCCCTTGGCAGTCCTTGGCAGCGTGTACGTGTATCGATGAGCCGGAGAGAGTGGGGCCGGGTCGGCGGCATGGCCGCTGTCATCGTCGCGCTGCACGTCGTCGGCTGGTTCACACTCGTCGTCCTCGTGACCCCCGAGCACTACAGCATCGGGACGAAGTCCTTCGGGATCGGGATCGGCGTGACCGCGTACACCCTGGGCCTGCGGCACGCCTTCGACGCGGACCACATCGCCGCCATCGACAACACCACCCGGAAGCTGATGGGTGAGAGGCAGCGGCCGCTGTCGGTCGGCTTCTGGTTCTCGCTCGGGCACTCCAGCGTCGTCTTCGCGCTGGCGTTCCTGCTGTCGCTGGGCGTCAAGGCACTGGCCGGGCCCGTCGCGGACGACGGCTCCGCACTCAACAGCACCACGGAGCTGATCGGCACGACCGTGTCAGGGACCTTCCTGTACGTCATCGCCGCGATCAACCTCCTCATCCTCGCCGGGATCTGGAAGGTCTTCCGGCGGATGCGGCACGGCCACTTCGACGAGGCCGCGCTGGAGGAGCAGCTGAACAACCGAGGCTTCATGAACCGGCTCCTGGGGCGCGTCACGAAGTCGGTCACCAAGCCCTGGCACATGTATCCGCTGGGCCTGCTCTTCGGGCTCGGCTTCGACACCGCCACGGAGGTCGCGCTGCTGGTGCTCGCCGGGTCAGGGGCGGCGTCCGGGCTGCCCTGGTACGCGATCCTGTGCCTGCCCGTGCTGTTCGCGGCCGGGATGTCGCTGCTCGACACGATCGACGGGTCGTTCATGAACTTCGCGTACGGATGGGCCTTCTCCCAGCCCGTACGGAAGGTCTACTACAACCTCGTCATCACCGGCCTGTCCGTCGCCGTCGCCCTCCTCATCGGCACCGCCGAGCTTCTCGGCCTGCTCGCCGGGGAGTTCGGCTTGCACGGGATGTTCTGGGACTGGGTCGGCGGGCTCGATCTGAATGCCGTCGGGTTCGTGATCGTGGGGCTGTTCGTCCTCACCTGGGTGATCGCCCTGGTGGTGTGGAAGGTGGGGCGGATCGAGGAGAAGTGGACGGCGGGGCGCTCGGTCGGCGTCAGTGGCCGTGCGGCATGAGCCGGTCCACCACGCGCCGTGCCGCTCCCGGGCGCGGACGGGGGACCGTCGGCCGGGCCGGCGGCCGTTCCCAGTCGCACGGCGGTGACGTGCGCCGTGGCTGCACCGCACCGTGCTCCTTCAGTGCGACGCTCACGAGGCCCAGCAGGAGCTGGACGTCCGCGTCGCAGTCGAGGAGGACGGTGATCCAGGCGGCGCCGGGGCGCACCCGGATGGCACTGCTGTGGAGGAGTTGGGGGAGCAGGCGTTCGATCGCTGTGCGGGTGAGGTAGAGATCGGCGGAATCGTCGGAGTGGAAATGGACGATCTCGTGTCCCGACGAAGCGAAGGCATGCCCAACTGCGCACTTGGGCGGGCCACTTACCAGGTTCGGCCAGCTCTCCAGGAGAGCCATGGCGCGATGGGCCGCGTTCATAACCCCATCCTTGCGTACCGGCCACCTGGCGGACTACCCCCGTCCATTTCTCACTCGTCATGTGCCAGGTGCCCCTTGCCACTCGTACCTCACCCGAGGCCGGTTCACGCGTCCGTCAGCACCTCGCGGGTCAGGAACTCGGGTGGCGATGACTTCCGGCGTGCGGTGGAGTCCTGAGAGTGAAGGCCGCGAAGGAGACGATGGCCGCGAAGGAGAAGGAGGAGGTCCTGTCATGAAGGAAGACGAGGAGCGGATCCGGGAGCTGATCGAGCGGTGGGCCGCGGCCGTGCACGCCGGGGACCTGGACACCGTCGTGGCCGACCATGCGGACGACATCGTGATGTTCGACGTGCCGCCGCCGCAGAACGGCGTCCGGGGCATCGAGGACTACCGCGCCACCTGGCCGCCCTTCTTCGAGTGGCAGGCCAAAGGCGCCTGTTTCGACATCGTCTCCCTCGACATCACGGCGGGCACGGACGTCGCCCACGCCCACGCCCTCCTCCGCTGCGGCACCCCCGACGAACTCTCGGCCCACCCCGAGACCCGCCTCCGCCTCACCCTCGGCCTGCGCAAGGAAGCGGGCCGGTGGGTCGTGACCCATGAGCACCACTCGTTCCCGTACGTGGACGAGTAGGGCGGCAGCAGGCTCGTTGATCAGCGGGTTGATCAGCGGATCGGGCTACCGCGCGGTGAGCAGCTGCCCCATCGCGGCCAGCACGCCCGGCTCGACGCGGTAGTAGACCCAGGTGCCGCGGCGCTCGGAGGTGAGGAGGCCGGCCTCCTTGAGCTTTTTCAGGTGGTGGGAGACGGTCGGCTGGGAGACGCCGACGTCGGAGATGTCGCACACGCAGGCCTCGCCGCCCTCGTGCGAGGCGACCAGCGAGAAGAGGCGCAGCCGGACCGGGTCGCCGAGCGCCTTGAACATCGCCGCGGTGCGCTCGGCCTCCCCGGCGGTCAGGGGCCGCTCGGTCAGCGGCGGGCAGCACGGGGCCGCGGGCTCGTCCAGAACCGGCAGCGCCATGCCATCCGCCGGGGCCAGGCGATCCGCCGGGTCCATCCGGTCCCTCAGATCCACACCGCTCGAATTCGACATACGTCTATGTTGACACCTGTCGATGTGATGCGGCAAGCTCCGCGGCCCGGCCCTCACGAGGTGCAGGAGGCCAGGAGGACCTCAGCCCGCCTGGCCGATCGTCACCGTGCGCGTGCCGGCAGCGAAGGCGGTGAAGGACTGTTCCCAGCTCTCGGTGGGCCAGTGGTAGGTCACGCGCCCCTCGGAGGGGCGGTAGGCGGCGGTGTAGACCGTGCCCATGCCCTTGTCGTACGCGGACTGGTACAGCGGAGGCTTCAGCATCGCGGGGACATCCACGCCCGCCGTCCGGACCGCGGCCAGGCGCTCCTGGGTCCGGGTGAACTGTTCCTGCTCGTCAGGGACCGGCAGGTGCTGGTGGTTGGTGGCGCAGGCGTCCGGCGCCTCGGTCAGCGGGATGTCGGGGCCGACGAAGACGGTCACGGCACGCTCGGCGTCGACGAGGGTGACGTTCTGGGGGATGCCGATCGGTATGGGGCGCAGCTTGTCGAGTGCCTCGTCGATCGTCTCGCAGGTCTCCAGCAGATAGCGCAGTACGACGATGATGGCGAAGCCGGGGCCGTGGACGAACCGTCCGCCGAAGGTGAGTGAGGCGGCGAGGCCCGCGTCGTTCATCCCGTCCAGCAGGCCCCAGCCGGCGTCCTGCATGCCGATCACGGGCCGGAGGAAGTGGGAGGAGACGATGGTGCCTTCGCAGTCGTCGGGGTCGAAGTCGTAGTTCCGCAGCAGGGTGCCGCCGACGCCGGTCTGGGAGCAGCCCGCGAAGAACGGCCGCAGGGCCGCGAGGGTGAGGAAGGTTTCGCCCCCGGGCCGGTCGAGTTGGCCCGCGAGCCGGTCGAGCACCGGGACCAGTTCCGGCATATGGGTCTCGAACAGCTTCCGGGCTCTGGTCGCTCCTTCCGGGGTCCGGCTCTCCTCGGTCATCCAGCCCTCGGCGAGCGGCCACATGGGCTGCGTATGGGCGGCCCAGCGCCCGTCGGTGCCGTCGCCGACTTCGATGGCACGGAAGGTCTTCTGCTGCTGGGGCACGTGTTGCCGCTCCCTCGGTGGGGTGGACAGGGTGAGGTGGGCAGCAACTTATCGAATTCCAGTACGAATTCACCAGACTGCGGATCCCGCTGGAACGGGCGGCGTCACGAAAGCTGCGTCACGAGGTCGGCGTCGCGTTCCCCGTTTGCCAGGCCCAGGCCGCGATTTCGACGCGGTTCCGGGCGGCCAGCTTGAGTTGGACGCTGGCGAGGTGGGTCTTGACGGTGGACAGGGAGACGTACAGATCGGCGGCGATCTCCGCGTTGGTGCGACCGAGGGCGACCAGGCGGACGACGTCCAGCTCGCGGTCGGTGAGCGGCTCCTGGGGCTGTGCCGGGGTCGGGGCGAGGGGCGCCGAGGTGGTCGTCGGGGCCGTCACGTGCTTGAGAAGCCGGACCGTGACGGAGGGGGACACCAAGGAGTCGCCGGCCGCGGCGGCGCGGACCGCCTCCGCGAGCAGAGTGGGGCCTGCGTCCTTCAGGAGGAAGCCGCAGGCGCCGCCGCGCAGGGCTCCGTAGACGTACTCGTCGAGGTCGAAGGTGGTGACCACGACGACCCGTAGGGGGTCCGGGACGTCCGGGCCCGACAGCAGCCGGGTCGCCGCCAGGCCGTCCAGCTTGGGCATGCGGATGTCGAGCAGGCATACGTCCGGCCTGATTTCGCGGGCCAGCGCCACCGCCTGTTCCCCGTCCGCCGCCTCGGCGACCACGGTGATGTCCGGTTGTGCGTCCAGGAAGAAACGGAAGCCGGTGCGGACCATGTCCTGGTCGTCGGCGATGAGGACGCGGATGGGATGGTCGCGGTCGCGGTCGCGGTCGGTCATGGGCTGATCCTGCCGTAAGGGGCCGAGCGGTGAGCGTCGGGCCGGTCGGCACCCCTGGCTCATCACTCCTGGCCGGATACTGCCGGAGAACGGCAATCTGTGAGAACTTACGCATCTGGAGGATGCCGGTCGGCGGGGGCCATCGGCGCACACGGGGGAGGTTGGCCGGATGAGTGTGTTTCTCGGTCTCGGCATCGGGGGGCTCGTTCTGCTGGTCCTGGCACTCGTCTTCGACGGCGTGCTCGAAGGGCTCTTCGACGGGGTCGGTGTTCTGGACGCCCTCTTCGACGGGCTGCTCTCGCTGCCGGTCATCGCCGGGTTCGTGTCGATGCTCGGTTTCGGCGGCGCGCTCGTCCTGGGGACGACCGGGCTCGGGACCGGGCCAGCCCTTGCCGCGGGCGTCGGCGCGGGTGCCGGGGCGGGCTGGCTGACCTGGAAGTTCAGCCGGGCCCTGATGCGGGACGAGCCCGCCACCACCCCGCGCGGTGAGGACCTGGTCGGCTCCTCGGGCTCCGTGGTCACCGCGATCCCGGCCGACGGCTACGGCGAGGTGCTGGTCTACCTCGCGGGCCAGCCGGTGAAGTACGCGGCCAAGAGCGCCGTTCCGGTGGCGCGGGGTGCCGAGATCTGGGTCGAGGAAAACCTGTCGCCGACGTCGGTGGCGGTCCGCCCGGTCCAGCGCTGACCCGCGGCCGTATCGCCGCACAACGCTTCGTCACACAACGTTTCGCCGCACAACGTTTCGTCACGATCGGCCACGCGTCAGGCGTGCCGGTCCACCTGTCCACCGCACATCATTCGCGCTGATCCGCCGTCCGGGGGGATGGCAAAAAGGGAAGTCATCATGAGTCCAGTCCTCATAGCCGTCGTGGGAGTCGTCGTACTCGTCGTGCTGCTCGCACTCGTCGTCGTCACCCGTTACAAGGTGGCCGGCCCGAGCGAGGCGTTCATCGTCACCGGCCGACGGGGCAAGAAGGCCACCGACCCGTCGACCGGCCGGGTGTTCACCGACAACAGCGGGCAGAAGGTCGTGGTCGGCGGCGGCGTGTTCGTCGTGCCGTTCGTGCAGCAGAAGTTCACGCTCGACCTGTCCTCGCGGCACATCCCCATCGCGGTGCGCGGCGCGGTCACGCTGCGCGGCGTCAAGGCGAACCTCGAAGGCGTCGCCATCGTCAAGGTCGGCGGCACCGAGGACTCCATCCGCGCCGCCGCCCAGCGGTTCCTGATGCAGCAGGACGGCATCGTCGGCTTCACCCAGGAGGTGCTCTCCGGCGCGCTGCGCTCCATCGTCGGCCGGATGTCGGTGGAGGACATCATCCGTGACCGTGCCGCGTTCGCCGGGCAGGTCGCGGAGGAGGCCGAGGCGAGCCTCTCCGGGCAGGGCCTGGTGCTCGACGCCTTCCAGATCCAGGACATCACCACCGAGGGCTCCTACCTGGAGGACCTGGGCCGGCCGGAGGCCGCGCGGGCCAAGCAGGAGGCCGACATCGCGGAGGCGGTGGCCCGGCGCGCCGCCGAGCAGGCGCGGCTGAAGGCGGAGGAGGAGATCGCGATCGCGCAGCGGACCTTCGCCCTCAAGACGGCGGAGATCAAGGCCGAGACGGACGAGGCGGCGGCCCGTGCCGCGGCCGCCGGTCCGCTGGCCGAGGCGGCGCGCCGCCAGGAGGTCCTGACCGAGCAGGAGAAGGTCGCCGCACGGCAGGCCGCGCTGACCGACCGCGAGCTCGACACCAAGGTCCGCAAGCCCGCCGACGCCGCCCGCTACCAGGCCGAGCAGGAGGCCGAGGCCCGTCGGATCGCCCTGGTCAAGGAGGCCGAGGCGGATGCCCAGCGGGCCCGGCTGACCGGTGAGGGCGAGAAGGCTCACCGTGCCGCGCTCGCCGACGCGGTCCGTATCGAGGGCGAGGCGGAGGCCGCCGCGATCGGTGCGAAGGGTGCCGCCGAGGCGGAGGCCATGCGGAAGAAGGCGGACGCGTTCTCCCAGTACGGCGACGCGGCCGTGCTCCAGATGCTGGTCGAGGTGCTGCCGCAGGTCGTCGCCAAGGCGTCCGAGCCGCTCAGCGCGGTCGACAAGATGACGGTGATCTCGACGGACGGCGCGAGCCAGCTCTCGCGTACCGTCGCCGACAACGTCGCCCAGGGCGTCGAACTCCTCAGCTCCACCACGGGAGTCGACATCGCCGAGTTGCTGAAGGGCATCACCGCGGGCAAGCCGGCCGTACCCGCGCAGCCCAACGGGCAGATAGAGGTGACCGGCTGACCCCGTGCGCATCGCGCATCGCGCACCGCGCACCGCGCGGCGGGGCGTCCGCCACCTGACGCCCCGCCGCGCCCCTCCTGGCCTCACGTCGTCCCGGCACCCCGCCGAACCTGACCTGCCCCGATACCCACGGCACCGGACGCCGTACCCGATGCGTACGGTGCGTACGGTTGGTGGAGAAAGCAGCTGGACGCATGGGACACGGACAGGGGAACAGCCATGGGTACTCCACGCCTGAGCAGTACGCCGTTGCCGGGGATAGGGGTGCGCTACGACCTGACGACGCGTGAGCAGCGCCGTCTGTCGGTGGTCGCGCACCGCGACGGCGGGCGGACGCTGAGCGCGTACCGCACGGACGACCCGGACGCCTGCGACCTGTCCGTGCGGCTCACGCCGAACGAGGCGGCGGCGGTCATCGACGCCCTGCTGCCCGCCCATCACAGCCCGAGCCTGCTCTCCACCACCGAGCTGGGCCTGGTGGCGGAGCGGATCGAACTGGCCTCCACCGCGCACTGGAACGGGCGGCTGCTGGGCGAGACCCGGATGCGTACCGAGACCGGCGTATCGATCGTGGCCGTGCTGCGCCGTGCGGAGGCCATCCCCTCCCCCGGCCCCGACTTCCGGCTGGCCGGCGGGGACACCCTGATCGTGATCGGCACCCGGGAGGGCGTGGAGGCGGCAGCGGCGATACTCGGACGGGAGTGAACGGCCGGTGCACTCCTCCGCTGTCTTCCTGATCGAGTTCGGCGCCATCATCCTGGGCCTCGGGCTGCTCGGCCGCTTAGCCGGACGCTTCCAGTTCTCCCCCATCCCGCTCTACCTGCTCGCCGGTCTCGCCTTCGGGGAAGGCGGGCTGCTGCCGATGGGCGCCAGCGAGGAGTTCGTCGCGATCGGCGCCGAGATCGGCGTCATCCTGCTGCTGCTCATGCTCGGTCTGGAGTACACCGCCAGCGACCTGGTCTCCAACCTCAAGACCCAGTACCCGGCCGGACTCGTCGACGCCGCCCTGAACGCCCTGCCGGGCGCGGCCATGGCGCTGCTGCTCGGCTGGGGGCCGGTGGCCGCGGTGATCCTGGCCGGCGTCACCTGGATCTCCTCCTCCGGCGTCATCGCCAAGGTCCTCGGCGACCTGGGCCGGCTCGGCAACCGCGAGACGCCGGTGGTCCTGAGCATCCTGGTCCTGGAAGACCTCTCCATGGCCGTGTACCTGCCGATCATCACCGCGCTGCTGGCCGGGACCGGCCTGGCGGCGGGCAGCGTCACCCTGGCCGTCGCGCTCGGTGCGGCGGGGCTGGTGCTGGTGCTCGCGGCGCGCTACGGCCGCCACATCTCCCGTCTCGTCTCCAGCGACGACCCCGAGAAGCTGCTGCTGGTGGTGCTGGGACTGACCCTGCTGGTCGCCGGGCTCGCCCAGCAACTCCAGGTCTCGGCGGCCGTCGGCGCGTTCCTGGTCGGCATCGCCCTGTCCGGCGAGGTCGCCGAAGGCGCGCACAATCTGCTGGCCCCGCTGCGGGATCTGTTCGCCGCCGTGTTCTTCGTCTTCTTCGGCCTGCACACCGACCCCTCCAGCATTCCCCCGGTGATCCTGCCCGCGCTCGCCCTGGCGCTCGTCACGGCCGGCACGAAGATCGCGACCGGGTACTGGGCCGCCCGGCGTGCCGGGATCTCTGCCAAGGGCCGCTGGCGGGCGGGGGGCACGCTGGTCGCGCGCGGCGAGTTCTCCATCGTCATCGCCGGGCTGGCCGTCACCTCCGGCATCGAGCCGTCCCTCGGGCCCCTGGCCACGGCGTACGTCCTGATCCTGGTCGTCCTCGGCCCGCTCACCGCCCGCTACACCGAGCCTCTGGCCACCCGCCTGACCGCCGCGCGGCGCGGCAGGCAGCCGGCACCGGCGCCGGCCGGGACCGAGGACGCGCCGGAGCCGGCGGCCGGCGGGCCTCGTACATGAGCGCGGCATGAGGATGCCATGAGGATTGGATGAGGATGGGTTCGGTCGCCGCGACAACCCCATCCTTATGAACAGAAAGTTATGGAATCAGTTCAACGAGGCCACGGCGCGGGCCGGGGTACGCGTGTAAGGCTGTCTGGATGCAGACCCTTTACCGACGACTGCTCAATCTGCTGCCCAAGTTGGGGATGCAGGTGCTCGATCTTGGTCCGGGAGACGCGCTGGTTTCCCGGCGTGGTGGCCGTACCCGGCTCCCTGTGGGGCAGGGGGCGGATCTCCTGGCTCGCCGCAACGGCGGTTACGCGGTGACTCAGGTGGGCGAGGACACCTGGGTGATCGCCCGCGATCGGCCCGCGGGGGCGAAGGCCAAGGCGAAGGCGAAGGCCAAGCCCCAGGCCGAGGCCCAGGCGAAGGCTCAGGCCCAGGCGAAGGCCGTGGGGGCGTGGGAGAGCGTGCGGCTGGGCGACACCGGGGCGCACCTCTTGCTCGACCCGCAGGCTTCGGCCGGTGACGAGCGCGTGTTCCAGCTGGCGGCAGCCGAGTATCTGTGTGCCCATCATGTGACCGCGCTGCTGGACAAGTACGAGGTGAACTGCGTCTTCGACGTGGGCGCCAACGCCGGGCAGTACGGCAGCCGCTTGCGCCGGCTCGGCTACACCGGCCGAATCGTTTCCTTCGAGCCCACCTCCGCGGCGTTCGCCAAACTGCAGAAGAAGGCGGCGAACGATCCCGACTGGTGGGTGTTCAACTTCGGGCTCGGCCGTGAGGACGCCACGCTGGACATCCACGTGGACTGGAACTCCATGAACTCCCTGCTCCCTCCGACCGATTACGGCCGGGGCCGCTACAAGCGGTTCGCGAAGTCGAACACGGAGCAGATCGAGATTCGCCGCCTCGAAGCGGTGATGGAGGAGGCGCTGGACGGCCTGGCCGATCCCCGGCCCTACCTGAAGATGGACACCCAGGGGTACGACCTCGAGGTGTTCGGCGGCGCGGGAAAGCGGATCGAGGAGTTCGTGGGCATGCAGTCGGAGGTCGCCCTCCTCCAGCTCTACGAGGGCAGCCCCCGCATGCACGAGGCCGTCGCCGTGTACGAGGACAGCGGCTTCGAGATCACGGGGATGTACCCGGTGACGCGCGAACCGGCCACGGGGCGTGTGGTGGAGTTCGACTGCGTAATGATGCGCGCGGCTGCCTCCGGCGGTTGACCGGTCTCGCTTTCTGCCGGTGGGTGGGTCGGGGTCGTGTGCCGGTACGTCCGCCCGTCGCCGCGGGGGCGTACGGCCGTGGGCTGGTAAGTAAGTACGGGTGTCCTGAGAGGGCGTTAAGTCCGTTTCTGGTAGCGGCCTCGTCCGGGTTGGGTGAGGAAGCCCTGGCGGACGAGACGTCCGAGGGGCCTGCGGGTGATGTTGACGGTCGCCTCGTCGGTGGGCATGCCGAGGAGTTCGTGCAGTTCACGGGCTGACGCGACGAAGACACTCACTTGGTGGGCTCGCGGTTGTAGAGCTTCTTGGCCCATAGGTAGCCGCCCAGAGAGATTAGGGCGCACCAACCGGTGGCCAGGATTGCGCTGTTGCCGATCGGGGTGCCCATCAACAGCCCGCGCAGGGTTTCGATGAATGGGGTGAATGGCTGGTAATCGGCGAACCATTTCAGCCCTGCGGGCATCGAGTCGGTGGGGACGAACCCGCTACCCATCATGGGCAGGATCATCAGCGGCGTCAGCATGTTGCTCGCGGTGGCGACGCTCTTTGCGACCATGGCCAGTGCGACCGACAGCCAAGTGAGCGCGAGGATAATCATTACGAGGACGCCGATCGCGCCGAGCCATTCGCCGAAATCCGCGGTCGGCTCGAATCCCACCAGCAACGCGACCCCGATGACGGCAGCGATACTCAGCAGGGTCTGGATCAGGCTGCCCAACACGTGACCGGTGAGTACCGAGACCCTGGCGATGGCCATGGTACGGAACCGGGCGACGATGCCCTCGGTCATGTCGATGGCTACTGAGATCGCCGTGCCCTGGGCCGCGGTCGCCACAGTCATCAGGATGACGCCGGGGACGACGTAGTTCACGTAGGCATCCCGGCCGCCCGACGGCCCGCCAAGGCCAGTGCCGAGGATGCCGCCGAGAACGTAGACGAACAGCAGCAGGAAGACCACCGGAACGCCGGCGGCCGTCAGAATGAGCGTCGGATAACGCAGCATGTGCCGCAACTGGCGGCGCAGCATGGTCGCCGAGTCGGCAAAGGCGTGGGAAACAGCAGTGGAAACACTGCCTGAAACGGCGCTCATCGGGCGGGCTCCTGTTCCATGACCGGGTTGCCCGTCAGGGCGAAGAAGACGTCATCGAGATCGGGGGTGTGAACCTGCAGTTCGTCCACGGTGAGCGAGGCGTGGTCGAGCCAATCCAGCAGCGCGCGCAACGACCGGACATCGCCCTGACTGGGGACCCGCAGGGTGCATGCCTCATCGTTGCGGGACACCACATCCAGCGTCCGGGCCGCGTGATCGTAGCCGCGTGGGTCGGCGAAGCGCAGGGTGATGTGGCCGCCGCCGAACTGCCGCTTGAGCTCCTCCGGCGAGCCTTCTGCGACCAGCTTTCCCTGGTGCAGCACCGCGATCCGGTCGGCGAGCTGGTCGGCCTCCTCTAGGTACTGGGTGGTGAGGAAGATCGTGACGCCCTCGTCGGTCACCAGCCGGCGGATGATCTCCCACATGGTCCGCCTGCTGCGCGGGTCCAGCCCGGTGGTCGGCTCGTCGAGGAAGATCACGCGGGGCTGGCCGACCAGCGTCATCGCAAGGTCCAGGCGGCGGCGCATTCCGCCGGAATACGTCGCCGCCGGCTTGCGGGCCGCGTCCTCCAGATCGAACCGCGCCAGCAAGTCCTTGGAACGCTGCCGCCGTTCCGCGCGGGGCAGGCGGTTCAGGTCGGCCATCAACAGCAGGTTCTCCTGGCCGGTGAGGAAGCTGTCCACCGCCGAGAACTGGCCGGTGACGCCAATCGCGGCACGGACCGCGTCCGGATCGCGGACCACGTCCTGGCCGACGACCCGCATTTCGCCGGCGTCGGCGCGGATGAGCGTGGACAGGATCTGCACCACGGTGGTCTTGCCGGCGCCGTTCGGGCCGAGCAACGCGAAGACAGATCCCGCGGGGATGTCGAGGTCGATGCCGTCGAGCACCACATGGTCGCCGTACGCCTTGCGTACTGCAGTCGCCGCGACCGCGGGTTGACCGAGATCGGTAGTCATGGGTTCACTCCCGCTGGTGAGATCCGGCGCCATGCGAACGCCTTTACATTTCAGCGAAAGTTACGTTGCATACACAAGACCGTCAATCGCATCCATGCGATGCAACGACATAGTTGCAGGTAGACAGGATCAAATTATTGCGTGACCCATGTCGACTAATGCAACGGCGTTGCGTTGCATTAACCTGGCCCCGACGCCGATAGCGGAGGACACGCGATGCCCGGTGACAGACTCACCCTCCAGGACCGACAGCAGATCGCCGCAGGCCTGCGCGAGGAGTTGACCTACGCCGCCATCGGCCGCCGCATCGGGCGGCCGACCTCCACCGTCACCCGCGAAGTGATGCGCAACGGCGGGCCGCGCCGCTACCACGCCGAGGCGGCCGACCGGGCCAGCACACGACACGCGCGTCAGCGCAAGACCACTCCGCCGACACCGTCAACAGGAAGGGCCCACCTCGGCGGGCGCGATCCACGACTCGTGGACGAGGTGGCCGCGCAGAGCATGGAACTGATGATTCAGGCGGGGCTCCCACAGATGATGGCCAGGGTGCTTGCCGCGCTCTTCACCACCGACAGCGGCAGCCTCACCTCCGCGGAACTCGTGCAGCGCCTGCACGTCAGCCCCGCCTCCATCTCCAAGGCCGTCGGCTACCTGGAAAACCAGGCACTCATCAAACGTGAACGCGACCCTCACAGCCGCGCCGAATGCTACGTCGTCGACGACGACGTAGCATTCCAATCTATCTTGGCCAGCGCGCGCAACCAAACCCAGATCGCCGAGATTTGCAAGATCGCAGCCCAGAAACTCGGCACCACCACCCCCGCCGGCGCCCGACTGGAGAACACCAGCCAGTTCCTCCTCCACGTCATCGACGACCTGGTCCGCTCAGCCCAGCACTGGCACATGATCTACCCCACCCATCTTCGGCAGACGTCCGAAACCGACGACTGAACAGATCACGTTGGCCTCAGAAGACGGTTAAGTCCGATCTTCCTCGGTTCGTGATCGCTCGATCGTGGTAATGATCGTCGCGCGGGCCACCTGTTGGACATGCCCATGTTCAGATGTGGGACATGGAGCGAGAGCCGTACCCGAGCGACTTAGCGGACGAGCAGTGGGCATTGATCGAGCCGATGATCACGGCCTGGAAGCAGAGCCGGGTGGCGCGGTCGGCGACCGGAAATCCCGGGTCCTGCGACCTCCGGGAAGTCGTGAACGCGATCTTCTACCAGAACCGGACGGGCTGCCAGTGGCGCTATCTGCCCCATGACTTCCCGGCCTGGTCTGCGGTGTTCTACTACTTCGGTCTGTGGCGCGAGGACGGGCTCGACCAGCGGATCCAGGAACTCCTGCGCTGCGAGGTGCGGGAGAGAGCCCGCCGATTGGAGGACCCGTCCCTGGTGATCATCGACACCCAGTCCGTGCGCGCGGCCGCCGGTGTCCCGAAGACCACGACGGGACTGGACGCCAACAAGAAGGTGTCAGGCCGCAAGCGGGGACTGGCCGTCGACGTGCTGGGGTTGATTATCGGCGTCGTGGTGCTGGCTGCCTCCGTCCATGACAACGCCGCC
The DNA here is from genome assembly GCF_005768555.2 of Streptomyces sporangiiformans. GTDB lineage: Bacteria > Actinomycetota > Actinomycetes > Streptomycetales > Streptomycetaceae > Streptomyces > Streptomyces sporangiiformans. The sequence continues at coordinate 1,308 of NZ_VCHX02000025.1, read as the reverse complement.
GGTACCACCCTGCTTGACCAGGCGGCCGAGCGGTGTGGGATGCGTCTGGAGAAGGCCCTGGTGGACCAGGGCTTCAAGGACGAGGTCATCATCCACGGGGCGCTGATGGACATCGACGTCGAGGTCGTCCGCCGCAACCCCGAAGACCAGGGCAAAGGGTTCGTCCCGCAGCCCAAGCGGTGGGTGGTCGAGCAGGTCAACGGCACATTGATGCTGCATCGCCGCCTGGCCCGCGAGTACGACCACCGCCCCGACACCTCCGCCTCACGCGTCTACTGGGCGTCCATCGCGAACATGACTCGCCGCCTCACCACATCCGCCCCGACCTGGCGCGACACCCTCGGGCTGGCCGCGTGAACGTCATCGAGCTCCTGGCAGCCCTCCAGGCCCAACGACGAGACCACGGCCCGGGCCGGCGAACTACGCGACCAGATCGAGCACTTGACCGCCGCCCTCGCCGAGGCCGAAGCCCGACTCGCGGACCTGGCCACCACCCGGAAGGTCATCGCTCAACGCGTCCCACCCGGGACCGAGCCCGATCCACCCACCGCCTCCAGACCATCGTGAACGCCTTCAACCAGCACCCCGACCAGGCATTCAGAGCCCGTGAACTGCACGAACTCCTCGGCATGCCCACCGACGAGGCGACCGTCATCACCCGCAGCCGCCTAGGACGCCTCGTCCGCCAGGGCTTCCTCACCCAACCCGGACGAGGCCGCTACCAGAAACGGACTTAACGCCCTCTGAGACAAGCCGTACGCGACGGGCGATGACGCACCGGCACACGCCCCCTCCCGTGCGTTGGCGACTGCGGCCGGGTGCCCCGATCCGGCCCCAGGTGCGCCCCTTTTAGGGGCGCGGGGAACTGCGCGACCAGCCACAGCCGTCCCGCAGTCGATGTACGACGCCCACCCGCCTTCACGCCTTCGCGCGCGGGGGTGCGCGTGTTGGGGGCGCGGGGAACTGCGCGACCAGCCACGGCCGTCCCGCAGTCGAAGTGCGACGCCCACCCGCCTTCCCGCCTTCGCGCGCGGGGGTGCGCGTGTGGGGGGCGGGGGGCACTGCGCGACCAGCCACGGCCGTCCCGCAGTCGAAGTGCGACGCCCACCCGCCTTCACGCCTTCGCGCGCGGGGGTGCGCGTGTTGGGGGCGCGGGGAACTGCGCGACCAGCCACGGCCGACCCGCAGTCGAAGTGCGACCGGGGGTCTGGGGGCGGAGCCCCCTTCAGATGGCGCCGGAGGCCCGGAGGGCCTCGATGTCGGCCGTGCTGTGTCCCAGTTCGGCCAGGATGGTCTCGGTGTGTTGGC
>NZ_VCHX02000024.1 GCF_005768555.2 Streptomyces sporangiiformans | reverse complement strand
CGGCATGTGCGCCAGGCGGTTCGGTTCGCCGATGGGGTGGCGTGGCTGGCGGAGCACGGGGTGACCCGGTTCGTGGAGTTGGGTCCGGACGGCACGTTGACCGCCATGGCCCAGGCCTGCCTTGCCGACGACGGTGCTGATTCCGTCTTCGTTCCCGCTCTGCGCAAGGACCGCGACGAGCTGACGGCCCTGCTCACCGCCGTCAGCCGACTGCACGTGAACGGTCACCGACCCGACTGGTCGGCCGTTCTGCCCGGCGCCCACCGTGTCGATCTGCCGACGTACGCCTTCCGCAGGGACCGCCTCTGGCTGGAGCGGACATACCGGGCCGACGGCTCCGCCGCTGCCGCCGCCGAGGGCGCTCACCACTACGGGGTGACCTGGCAGCCCGTGGCCGGCCTGCCCGACGAGGCTGCTCTGAACGGCCGTTGGCTGATCGTCGCCCCTGAGGGAGCGCGGGGCGGTGACGGTTGGGACGGCGCGTTGACCGCGGCGCTGGCCTCGCGTGGTGCCGAAGTCGTCGACGTGAGCTGTGTCCCCGCCCTGGACCGGGCGGCGCTGGCCGACCGCCTCGTGTCCGCCGTCGGCGACGGACACATCAGCGGCGTCGTCTCGGCGCTCGCCCTGGATCCGGGTGAGCGCGAGGGAACACCGGTAGGCGTTCTGGCCACCACCCTGCTGCTCCAAGCGCTCGGTGACGCGGGCATCACCGCGCCGCTGTGGACCGTTACGCGCGGCGCGGTCGCCGTCGACGGAGATGATGCACCGCCTCTTCTCGACCAGGCCGCCGTGTGGGGCCTCGGGCGGGTGGCGGCCCTCGAGCACCCGGACCGCTGGGGCGGTCTGATCGACATACCCGACGAGGTGGACCAACGTGCCGGTGCACGGCTGGCCTTGGTGCTGTCGGGGAGCTGCAACCGTGAGGACCAGGTCGCCGTCCGGGCCCGTGGCGTGCTGGTCCGCCGACTGGTCCCCCGACGGGTCCGTTCCGCGAACGATTCCTGGAGCGAGTGGACGCCGCGCGGCACGCTGCTCATCACTGGCGGTACCGGAGCGCTCGGCGCCCGTGTGGCGCGCTGGGCCGTCGAACGCGGTGCCGAGCATGTCGTGCTCGCGAGCAGGCGCGGGGCCGGGGCTCCGGGCGCGGCGGATCTGGAGGCCGAGCTCACCGCCGCCGGAGCACGGGTCACGACCGTCGCCTGCGACACGACCGACCGTGCCGCCGTCCGGCACTTGCTCGAGACCCACCCCGTGGACGCCGTGGTCCACACGGCGGGCGTGCTCGACGACGGTGTGCTCGACACCCTCACCCCCGAACGCTTCGACACGGTCGTCCGGGCGAAGGCCGCCGCCGCGCTCCACTTGGACGAGCTGACCCGCGAACTGTGCCCGGACCTGTCGGCGTTCGTCCTCTTCTCCTCCCTCGCCGGCACCGTCGGCTCCGCCGGGCAGGCCAACTACGCCGCGGCCAACGCCATGCTGGACGCCCTGGCAGAGCGGCGCCGTGCCCTCGGTCTGCCTGGTACGTCGATCGCCTGGGGCCCCTGGGCGGGCGGCGGCATGGCCTCCGACACGGGCGCCGAGAACCGGCAGCGCGGCGGCGGCGTGAACCCTCTGGACCCGACGACGGCACTCGCTGCGCTCGGCGCGTGCGTCGCGGGGACGGAATCCGTTCCGTTCGTCGCCGACATCGACTGGGACCGGTTCGGCCCGGCCTTCACCGCCATCCGCACCAGCCCGCTCCTCGACGAGGTGTACGAGGCCGAGATCACGGCGACCGACCGCCGTACGCCGACCACTCCGCTTCGCGAACGGCTCTCGAAGCTGTCGGCCGAGGACCGGCGCCGCGAACTGCTGCAGACCGTTCGTGCCCGCACCGCTGCCGCACTCGGTCACCGGGATGTGGGGGCGGTGGCCGTTGATGTGGCGTTTCGTGAGTTGGGTGTCGATTCTCTGATCGCGGTGGAGTTGCGCAACGTGCTCGGCGCGGAGTGCGGGGTGTCGTTGCCGGCGGCGGTGGTGTTCGACTGTCCGACTCCGGTGGCGCTGGCTGACTTCCTGTACGGGGAGATGTTCGGCGTGGTGGGGGAGGAGGCCTCGGCTGGGTTGGTGGCCGGGACGGTGGTCTCTGAGGATCCGGTTGTGATCGTGGGGATGGGGTGTCGTTTTCCGGGTGGGGTGGATTCTCCGGAGGGGTTGTGGCGGCTGCTGTCGGAGGGTGGGGACGG
>NZ_VCHX02000035.1 GCF_005768555.2 Streptomyces sporangiiformans | reverse complement strand
CACCGGCCGACCGTGAAGCCCCGGAACCGGACAACCCGCCCTCAAGCCAACGAGAACCGCCGAACGCTCGCAGAACACCCACTGAGGGCGCGCCGCCCGCGCAAGCACAGTCGGCAGGACTCTTCACCCACCGTTAGGTGGCCGGTACGCTCTGACGCTGATGGCAAGTCAGGGAATACCGCGATTCATAACGGAAGCACTCGACCGAGACGAGCTCCTCCTGTTTGTCGGTTCCGGCATCTCTCTGCCCTACGCCGGCAAGAAGGGCATGCCGGGAAGCCTGGAGGTATCGACACGCATCGCGGATCGACTGCTCGAGCGGAAGGTGTCGAGCGACGAATCACTGATGCAAGTCGCCCAAGAAGCGGTCTGGCAGGACGGGGGCAGTCGACAGCGCCTGGAGGCAACGCTGACGGAGGCTTTCGCTGATCCGAACGTCCAGCCCCTGCCCGCGCATCAGGCGTTGGCTGCCATTGACAGCACGATCATCACCACAAACTACGACACTTTGATCGAACGCGCTTTCCAGACTTTCGGGAAGCGTCTGTCGGTGGTCTGGAACGACGAGCATCTCTCAAGTGTTTCAGGCTCCATGCTCATAAAAGTGCACGGCACGGTCGATGCGCCGTCGAGTTGCGTCATAACGGAGGATGATTACTACCACTGGATGGACCGAGAGCCTGAGCTCCGCGAGCTCATCAGGGCGCTGTTCCTGACCAAAACGCTGTGCTTCGTCGGATATTCTCTCGCAGATCCAAATTTTCGGGCCATTCTTCGCATCCTCCGCTTCAAGTTCGCTGCCATCCGTCGCCCGGGGCTGGTGGTGACCTACAAGACCGATCCGACCTCCTACAACCACAGGTTCATTACAGAGAGCCTTGGGCTCCGTGTTCATCAGGGTGACGCCACCGATTTTCTCCGCATGCTGGCCAGGCATGGAGACAGAACACCCTATGCAGACGTCCTGGCCTCGCAGGAGATCCGCGACCGCTATTTTGCCGAAGACCTGGACGACATTACCTTTCAAGACTTCGCAGCGGACATGATTGCTCAGCAGATCGCGAACGGGACGGCGGAGAAGTTGTCCATGAGTCCGTCCTTGCTTGTCAGGCTGCGCAAACGCAACGATTTGACCACGCTCCCGAGCATGGCACTTTCGCCTGCCGCCGACGATGGGTTTATTAGAGTTCCGGCCGGGCCATTCATCGCCGGGGGAGAGCGGCATGGAAACGAGCTCATCCGAGTGGAGACCATCGCAAAACCGTATTGCATCGGCGAGTGCGTGGTCACCAATGACGAGTATCGGAAATTCGTCCAGTGGTGTGGGGGCGTGAACCACGATCGCACCCACTGCCATCCTGATGAGCCGGCGGGCAAGGATCACGTCCCACAGGACGAGCCACATCCGCACGATCTTCCTCCGGATTACTGGATCAGCGAGTCCTGCGGAGACTACCCAGTGGTCAACGTCGACTGGTGGGACGCATACGCCTACTGCCGATGGGCTGGTGGGAGGTTGCCCACGGAACTGGAATGGGAACGTGCGGCGCGGGGCGTCGACGGACGACAGTACCCGTGGGGTGACTCATTCGACCCTTCTCACTGCAATACCGAGGAGCGGGGCGAGCGGAGGACTCTTCCCGTCGACTCATTGCCCCTGGGTCGCAGTCCAGTCGGGGCTTACCAGATGAGCGGAAACGTATGGGAATGGTGCGCTGACGAATACTTTTCCCCCCGCTTTCAATCCGCCTCCCGCATTGTCAGAGGCGGCTCGTTCAGTCGGGGAGAGCACCGGGCGCGTTGCGCCTTCAGGAACGGTCGGCCACCCGGAGACGCCTGGTGCAGCCGGGGCTTCCGTATCGCACGGGACGACTCATGAGCTCCCCATGAAAGGGGATAGGACGGTGCGCTTGTTCAACGCTGATCGACTGCGATTGCTGATCACTGATTCCTGCAATCTCAGCTGCTCCTATTGCCACAATGAGGGGCAATTCGGGCGAGGGGCATTCATGTCGACGTCCGTCGTGGCCGACCTGGCCGCATGGTTGCGGGACAACTCGATTCGCGTCAAGAATCTCATTCTGAGCGGAGGGGAGCCTTCACTCCATCCGCAGCTCATCGAAATTGTCCAGGAGCTGGAGGGGGTGGCAGACAAAATTTCCATGGTCTCGAACGGCACCCGGCTCACGCCGACGGTCATCGATCGTTTGGCGGAGAATGGTATGAGCTATATAAAATTCGGAATCGACGCCGTTGATGCGCTCTCTACCAAAGGGCCGCTGGACCGTGCGACGCGCACCGCCCGGAAGGAAGTGCTCGCCAATTCCGTGTACGCGGCGAAGGTCATGCCCGGATCGCATCTCAATACAGTGGTGAGCTCCTTCAATTACCACAGGATTCGGAATGTCATCGAGTGGTGTGACCGGCATTCCATGGGTGTGAAATTCCTTGAGCTGATCGAAGTGCGCCCCGAGGTGCGTGACATCAAGCCCTTCCCGGGCGGCACAGGGCATTCTTGGTTCGCGCAAATCTATGAAGACGCGCGTGATCTGCTGAGTGACGTCGAATACAACCCGGACGTCATGAAGTTCTACGCCCGCTCTCCTGCGGGACAAGTCGTCCAGTTCAGCGAGAACTTCTGCTTGTACGGCGCCTGCAGTCGGCTGTGGACGCGCATCGACTCGCACGGAAGGCTTGTTCCCTGCATCAATCGGCCGGTTACACGTCCCCTCTCCCTGAGCGAGACCGGATTGACGCAAACCGCGGCTGTCAACCGGGAGATGACGGACGTGTCCGTCTGGCCCTGCGGTGCGACGGGGGTCAGCGACGAAGGCCCGAAACCGGATCGCGTGGAGCTGGAAATCGCGTTGAGCGACGGGTCGGTGGCCTCCTTCCCACTCACAGGGAGAACGAACTGTGTCGGCTGGTAGGGGTGTGAGGACGACGGCATGGTCAACGATGCGAGCCGAGGCTCACTCACGTGTCGACCCGATCGTTTCTGCTTCCCGCGACTTCTATGCTCTGGGAGTGGTGGGCCTTCCCGGTACAGGGAAGACGACGGTGCTGGAAGTCCTCACGGATTCAAGACCCGATCTGTCCTACGTGGGAACGAGTGCTTTCCATGCGCCCGGCTCGCGAATGGCTCATTACATCCATAGGCTCTTCGTCGAAGCTGACCCTCGCGCAGCCGTCCCCTGTCAGTTCGAGGCACTGACCGAGCGGACGCTGCTGCAGCGATCGGCTGACTCGACGGCGTGCGTCGACGAGCCCATCGAGGCGGTGCTCGCACACACACAGGCTCTGTGGGCGTGCGGTCTGCTGAGCGATTCAGAGGCCGGGACGTGGTTGACCGCATACGAGCTCGCCTCTCGAACTCTCCCGTCGGCAGCCTCTATGGTGCTGCTCACCTGTGACAGTGAGGAACGCCGACGGCGCACGCGCGTCCGCGGCCGCCTCCGCGATGGGAGCGTGGGCGACGGGTACCTGGATGCGTTCGACGAGGCTCTGCGCGAGATGCTGCAGGCATCCAGAGCTCATGGAGTCCCCACGTTCGAACTCGACACGACCGGCAGGTCGCCCTGTGCGTCAGCCGAGCGCCTCCGTCTCCTGTTGTGACAGAACCTGACGATCTTCGAGCCAACTAGCTTGGTGACGAATGCGACAAGGAAAGCTGGTGACCAGTCAGTGCCACGAGGTCGTCACCCGCGTGAGCGGGCTGGAGTCATTCTCGTTCACGAGGACCGCTTGGCGGTCAAGGTGCCCACGGGAAGCCTCGGCCCTGGCGAAGGCTGCTATGAATTCCCTATCGGCGAAATCTGCGCGGGAGAAACACCCGAGGCGGCAGTGGTGAGTCGCCTGCGTGAGGCCACCGGCCTGGAGGTCAGAGTCTCCACGCACGACTGCGTGCGCCTTGTCAGTACGGGCCATGTCGACTGGTACTTCCGCGCATCTGCCGTAGTTCCCTCGACCGCGGCGACTCTCAGCGTCTCTCGTTCCCTTGCGGGAAATCGCCTTGCGTTCGTCGATTTGCCGTCCATCGCAGCCGCGACTCTGTCACCACCATCTCTGGCCGAGGTCGTGTTGCATGCACTGTCCACAGGCGAGTGGTGGAGCAATGAGATCCGACTTTCCGACCCGTGTGAGAAGCCCCCGTCCAGGATCCGGGCAGGGGCGGTGGTCATCAACGCGAAGGGTGAGGTCCTCCTCATCGAGCGAAACAGCCCGGGGCGTCGCTGGTACGAGATCCCGGGAGGAGGCACCGAGCCGGATGAACTTCCGGAAAATGCCGCTGTGCGGGAACTCGTCGAAGAGACGGGCTTGTCCGTGGTGATTCGACTGGAACTTGCCGTCGTCCTCAAGGAAGGAAGGCGCGAGCACTATTTCCTCGCAAGTTGCAGCGACCCGGCCGTCGAACCGAGGGAACTTGACCTCAGGGAGCATTCGAAACTGGTGTGGTTGGACGTCTCAGACCTGCCGAATCTACCCTTGTGGCCCAAGCGGCTGGCTTGGCGGATCGCCCACTGGCACAAGACGGAGTGGCCCAAATCTCCTGTGGTATTGAGTGATTCCGTCCCGGACGCCGACCTCACGAAACCCTGCGACTGGTGAACCTTTTGATCGCCAGGTCAGTGTGTACGTGGCGCAAGTGACTGTGGTTCGCTTGCTGCGCTGCGGGCTGTCTGCCGGGCGAGTTGGTCAGGCGTGAGAACGGGAGAGCATCACCGATGAGCCCGCTGCTGCTGAGTGTGACCGTCATCCTTGTCGCGTCCGGCGTCGCCTTGCAGATCTGGTCCTCAGGGCCCGCTCGCGCCGGTCGGCAGTTCGCCCTGCAGCTTCCCGTGGTCCTCCTGTACTCCCTGGCAGGGGCACTGTTTCTCTTCACAGCCTTCCCCGACTCGCTCTCCGAGGGCAGGGCGCTGGGGTTCAGCCTTGGCGGGGCGGCTGGATTCGTTGCCTTCTTCATGCTGTCGTCCTTCGCATGGCTGTCCAAGACCCGCCGCCGCGACGAACTCGCCGCCGACCTGAAGAAGGCGAATAGGGAGAACGCCCGGCTGCGCAAACAGCTGCTCAGCGAGCGGAGCGAGGAAGGGGCGGCCCGTCCGCTCCAGAACACCCGGTACGAAATCCCCCTGCGAGGCGACCGCCGGCACCGGCTGGGAATGATCACCGGCAATCTCGCGAACGTGCTCGGAACGGACGTGTGGGTCAACACCGAGAACACCCACATGGAGATGTCGCGCGTCAACGAGCCGACCATCTCGGCGACGATCCGCTACCACGGCGGCCGAAGAGACGCGGGCGGTCACCTGGTCCACGACACCATCGCTTCGGAGTTGGCCGAACGGATGGCGGGCCAGTCTCAGGTGGCGGCGGGCCAGGTTCTGGTAACCGGGCCGGGGGAACTCCAGGAAAGCCATCAAGTCAAGCGGATCGTCCATGTGGCCGCCGTGGAAGGGGAACCGGGCTCCGGATTCCGCCAGGTCATGGACCTGGAGAGATGTGTCCGCAACGTCCTGGCCGAAGTGGACCGCCTCAACGAGGAGGGAGAGGTACTCCGCTCGATCGTGCTGCCGCTCCTGGGAACCGGGGGCGGCAACAGCGATCTTCGGAAGACGGTGGAGACACTGGTGGCCGCTGCCGTCGGCTACTTCCGGTCGAATGCAGTCTCGCGCATCCGCACTGTCTACCTGCTGGCCAACACCGATGTGCAGGCCGTCGCCTGCCGGACAGCTCTGGAATCGGAGCCGGGGCTCGTCGGCTCGTCCGAGTCCTAGATGGCAGGTCCGGCGGCTCCATGAGTCTCAGATCGTGTTACGAGCTCTCGGGATTCGCGATCCGTGCCACCCGTGGCTCGGCGAGCCGGGCGTAGTCCTGGCCCGAGATGACCAGGGAGCGGTCCAGACGGGCGGCGTTGAAGTACAGGCGCGGCTGGGTGACCACCTCCGGGTCGGCGACGAGTTCGAGGTCGGGATCGAAACTGAACGGGAGGACGGTGCCGGGGATGGCACGGGCCATTCGTTCGGCGGTGGCCGCGTCGCTGAATCCGGCGTAGCGGGCGGTGTAGAGCGAGCGGATGGCGTCGAGGTCCACGCGGCGGTCACCGGGCACGACAGCGAGGACGTGGCGGGTGGTCTTCCGGTCCACCTTCACCCTCAGGACGAGGCACTTCGCGGCCTCGGACTCCGGGTGACCGCGCAGCGCGCTGACGGCCCCGGTGCTGCCTTCAGGCTCGTGGTCGATGAGTTCGTAGGCGATGGAGGAGGTGTCGAGCAGGGCGATCAGACGGTCGTAGGTGTCGTAGTCGTGGGTGGTGCCGTGGTGGGGCATGCGGTGTCCTCTTCGGTTCCGTTCGGATGCGTGGCCTTCGGGTCCGTGGTGTCCGGGTCCGTGATGTCCGAGTCCGTGGTGTCCGGGTCCGTGGTGTTCGGGTGCTCGGCGTTCTTGAAGTCCGTGGTGCGGTGGGCGCGTTCGACGGCCTGCCCCCAGTACGTTCCGGCGACCATCAGGGTCGCGCCGAGACCGGTGAGCGGGGTGAAGTGTTCGCCGGCGAGGCCGATGCCGGCCGCAGCGGCCCAGATCGGCTCCGTGCCCAGCAGGAGGCTCGCCCGGCTCGCTGAGGTGCGCTGAACGGCCCAGGTCTGGGCAAGGAAGGCGAACACGCTGCAGAACAGGGCGAGATAGAGCAGCTGGGCCCAGCCGGCCGCGCCGATGTGGGTGAGGGCGGGAAGATCGCCGGACGCCGGTACGAGGAACAGGGCGGTGCCGACGAGGGTCTGCAGGGTGGTCAGTCGCAGCGGGCGTATCGCGCGGTGCGCGGTGAGCCGGCCGACGAGTGCGACATGAACCGCCCGGATCAGCGCGGCGGCGAGCATCAGCAGGTCGCCGAGGCGGGGCGCGTGGAAGCCGTTTCCCGACATGAGGAGGCCGACGGCCAGCAGACACACTCCGGCCGCTGCATAGAAGGACGGCGGAAGGCCGCCGCGGTGTCCCGTGCGGTCGAGGAGAGGAGTGATCACGATGGTGAGGCTGATGATCAGTCCGGCGTTCGCGGCGCTCGTGTGGGCGACGCCGTACGTCTCCACGACCAGCACGGCCGCCTGGGTGACTCCCAGGGGCACGCCGGCCCGGATCTCGTCACGGGTCCATCCGCGGGACGTCCGGTCGGCGGCGACCAGACCGAGACAGGCGAGCGCGGACAGCGCGTACCGGGCGAACAGCACCACCAGAACGGGCAGCACCGCGGTCGCGGTCTGGGCGGCGAGATAGCTGGAACCCCAGACGAGGGCCACGAGGAGAAGTACCGCATCGGTACGGCGGGCGTCAGGCACGCGCCCACCTTGCACTCCCGGCGTCCCTGAAGCCCAGAGCCAACTTCTTAACTGATCCTTTAGTTTCCCTACAGTGATCTCTAGGCTGGGTGCATGGACGAACGGCAGCTGCGGATCCTGCGTGAGCTGGGCGAACTGGGCAGCGTCACGGCGGTCGCCGAGGCGCTGCTGGTGACGCCCTCGGCGATCTCCCAGCAGCTGCGGCTGCTGCAACGCGCGATGCCCGTGCCGCTGACCGAGCGTCAGGGGCGGCGGCTGGTGCTCACCGATGCGGGGCAGGCTCTGGCCGGCGCGGCGATCGAGGTGGAGACGGCGATGGAGCGCGCCCGGCACACCGTCGCGGAGTTCGTCGACCGGCCGGACGGCGAGGTGTCGGTGGCGGCCTTCCACAGCGCGGGTTCGGCGTTCTTCCCCCTGCTGCTACGCGGGCTCGCCGCACCCGGCGGCCCGCTGCTGACCCTCGCCGACGAGGATGTGACGCAGGACGAATTCCCGCCGCTGACCCGGGAGTACGACCTCGTGCTCGCCCACCGCCTCGATCACACCCCGAGATGGCCGCGCACTGTGACGGCCACGACGCTGCTGCGGGAGCCGCTCGACGTGGCCATGCCCGCCGACCACCCGCTGGCCGTCAAGCGGCGGCTCACCCCGCGCGACGTGGCCGACCAGCCCTGGATCACGGCGCACGACGGCTTCCCGGTCCTGGCCACCATCGACGCCATCGCCACGGCCGCGGGGCGTCGGCTCCATCTCGCCCACCGCATCAACGAGTTCGCGGTGGTGGCCGAGGCGGTCGCCGCCGGTGGAGGGCTCGCCTTGATACCCCGCTGGACCATGCGTCCGCATCCCGCGCTGGTCCTCAAGCCGCTCAGCGGCGTACAGGCCCGGCGGCACATCGACGCGCTCCACCGTCCCGAGCGCATCGCGCGGAAGGCCGTACGCACGGTGCTCGCCGAGCTGCGTCGTGCGGCCGGGACGATCCGCGGCCAGGGCTGAGCGGCCGAGCGGTATCAGAAGGAATACCAGCGAACCGTCTCGTCCCCGTCCCGCAGTGACGCCACCCGCCGCTCGAACTCCGCCAGCGCCTTCGGGTTGCTCGGCGCGTGCTGGGCGACCCAGGCGCAGCTGGCCGTCTCACGCGCCCCGCGCAGTACGCCGCAGCCGTCCCACTCGCGCACGTCCCAGCCGTAGGTGTCCGTGAAGGAGTCGTACGCCTCGGCCGGCAGCCCGTAGCGGTCCCGGGACAGGGCCATGACCACCAGGTCGTGCTCGCGCAGGTCGACGGAGAAGGTCTCCAGGTCGACCAGCACGGGACCGTCCGGGCCGACATGGACGTTGCGGGGCAGCGCGTCGCCGTGGATCGGGCCCGGCGACAGCCGCGGCGTGAGCGCGGCGGCCGCCGTGGCGAAGCCGTCGCGGCGCTCCCGCAGATACTCGGCGTCCGCCGGGTCGATGGCGTCGCCCGCGAGCCGCAGCCACCGCTCGACGCCGCCCAGCAGCTCGCGCCGCGGCAGGTCGAAGGCGGGGGAGGACAGGGCATGTACGACCCGCAGCAATTCGGCCAGATCGCGTGGCTCGGCGGGCCGCACGGGTTCGGGCAGCCGGTGCCACAGGGTCACCGGGTGACCGGCCACGAGCCGTGGACCGGGCTCGGCCGCCCGCACCGCGCGGACGCCCGCCTCGGCGAGCCAGACCGCGATGGCCAGCTCCCGCCGCGCCCGGTCGAGGAGTTCGGCGTCGCGCCCCACCTTGACGACCAGGTCACCGGCGGCGAACACCGCGTTCTCGCCCAGCGCGAGCAGCTGAGCGCCGGACCGGCCGAGACCCGCCTCGGCGAGTACGTCCCGTGCCCGTGCCTCGTCCATCAGTCGCCTCCTGTGCCTCTCACGTCCGCCGACGCGTGCCGCCCCGCGTGATCACGCCGCGTTCACGCCCCCGAGTTGTCCCCGTACTGCGTCGAGATCGCGCCACACCACACCGTCCAGTGTCGCATTCGCACTGGTGAGAGCCCTCGCCGGGGCGTGCGCGCGGCCTTGACGCGCCGTCAGTCCATCAGCACGATGACCGGGGCCGCCAGGGCGGCCCAGGGGGCTGCTGCCCCCTACCGCAGAGCCGCCCGAAGGAGCCGATCGACGTGACCTTGGCGACCGCGACGAAGCGGTCAACGAAGCGCGCGCCACATGGGGGTGGGCCGGGACGCGCCGTGGACCACGGCGCCTGGTTCCTGGTGCTGCCCGCGCTGATACCGATCCTGATCCTGAGCGTCGGACCGCTCCTGTACGGGATCGCGCTGGCGTTCACCGACTCCCAGTCGGGCCGGACCGAACCCACCGAGTGGATCGGGACCCTCAACTTCCAGGATCTGCTGCACGACACGCTGTTCTGGGACTCGTTCCGGATCGGTCTGCTGTGGGCGGTCGGGGTCACCGTGCCGCAGTTCCTGCTCGCGCTCGGCCTGTCCCTGCTGCTGAATCAGAACCTCCGCTTCCGCTGGCTGGCGCGAGCCCTCGCGATCATCCCGTGGGCCATGCCCGAGGTCGTCGTCGGCATCATGTGGCGGCTCGTCTACAACGCGGACGCCGGCATCCTCAACGAGACGATCCGCGACCTGGGCCTCGGCGACGGCCGTGACTGGCTGAGTGGCCTGGCCACCGCCCTGCCCGCGGTGATCGTCGTCGGCGTCTGGGCGGGTATGCCCCAGACGACGGTCGCCCTGCTCGCCGGCCTGCAGAACACGCCCCGCGAACTCCACGAGGCGGCCGCGATGGACGGCGCGGGGGCCTGGCGCCGCTTCCGCACGGTCACCTGGCCCGCCCTCAAGCCGGTCGCGCTCGCCATCACCGCGCTCAATTTCATCTGGAACTTCAACTCCTTCGCCCTGGTGTACGTGCTGACCAACGGCGGGCCGGGCGGCCGCACCCGGCTGCCGATGCTGTTCGCCTACGAAGAGGCCTTCCGCTACGGGCAGTTCGGGTACGCGGCGGCGATGGGATGCGTGATGGTCGCGGTGATCTCGGTAGTGCTCGCCGTCTTCCTCGTGGGCCGCCTGAGGGGAGGTGAGGACGCGTGAAGACCGGCAAGGGCGCCCGCGCGGGCCAGTACCTCGCCCTCCTCGCGTATCTCGTCTTCCTCGCCTTCCCCTTCCTCTGGCTGCTGTCCACCGCCTTCAAACCGCCGCGCGAGCTGTCGAGCCTGCACCCCACCTGGATCCCCAAGGACCCGACGCTCGCCAACTTCCGGCAGGCCTTCGACGAGCAGCCGCTGCTGGACGCCGCGCTCAACTCCCTGGTCGCGGCGGTCGGCGCGGCGGTGATCGCCGTACTGATCGCGACCCCGATGGCCTACGTCATGGCCCGGCACCGCACCCGGCTCGCGAAGGCCGCGACCGGCTGGGTGGTGGTCAGCCAGGCGTTCCCCTTCGTGCTGCTGATCATCCCGCTGTTCCTGGTCCTGAAGAACCTGCGGCTGATCAACTCCGTACCGGGTCTGATCACGGTGTATGTGGTGTGGGCGCTGCCGTTCGCACTGTGGATGCTCGTCGGATACGTACGGGCCGTGCCGGCCGAGCTGGAGGAGGCGGCGGCGGTGGACGGCGCGGGGAAGGCGCGCACCCTGGTGTCGATCACGGCGCCGCTGCTCGCGCCGGGCATCGTGGCCACGGGGCTGTTCGCGTTCATCAGCGCGTGGAACGAGTTCTTCTTCGCGCTCGTCCTGCTCAAGACCCCGGAGAAACAGACCCTGCCGGTCGTCCTCACACACTTCCTCGGCGCGGAGGGCGCCGTGGAGCTTGGCCCGCTGGCGGCAGCCGCGTTCCTCGCGACGCTACCGTCGCTGGTCATCTTCGCGATCATCCAGAAGCGGATCACGGGCGGAATGCTCGCCGGGGCGGTGAAGAGCTGATGCGGACGAGACTGCTGGTGGTCCTGACGGCGGTGCTGGGCCTGGTGATCAGTGGCTGCTCGGGCGGTGACAGCGAGTCGGAAGGCGGCCGTGTCACGCTCCGCTTCCAGTCCCTCGCCTGGCAGAAGGAGTCCGTCGACGCCAACAAGGAGCTCGTGAAGGAGTGGAACGCCACCCATCCCGGCGTCAAGGTCGAGTATGTACAGGGGAGTTGGGACAGCGTCCACGACCAGCTGCTCACCTCGTTCGAGGGCGGTGAGGCGCCGGACATCATCCATGACGCCTCGGACGACCTCGCGGACTTCGCGTACGGCGGGTATCTCGCCGATCTGACCGATCTGCTGTCCGAGCGGCTCAAGTCCGATATCCCGCAGCGCAGTTGGGAGACGGCGACCTTCGGGGACGGCATCTACGGGGTGCCGTTCCTGCAGGAGCCGCGCGTCCTGATCGCCAACGCCGAGTGGCTCAGGGAGTCCGGCGTACGCGTTCCGACGCCCGAGAAGCCATGGAGCTGGGGCGAGTTCCGGCGCATCACCGAAGAGCTGAGCGGTGACGGCAAGTACGGCGTGGCCTGGCCGCTCAAGGAACCCGTCTCGGCCACGCTCAATCTGTCGCTGTCGGCCGGCGGGCGGATGTTCCACCGGGACGCCGACGGCAAGGTGAGAATCCGCTTCGGCGCGGCCGACGAGGTGGTGCCGAAGACCATCCACGACCAGGTGAACACCGATGGCAGCGCGCCGGGTTCCACGCTCGGCAGCGGTGGCTCCGACACGCTGCCCGGCTTCTTCGGCGGCAGGTACGCGATGGTCCCGCTCGGGTTCTCGTACCGGCAGCAGATCGTGCAGCAGGCGCCCAAGGGATTCGACTGGCAGGTGCTGCCCGCGCCGGCGGGCGCCGACGGACTCGCCCAGGGGGTGAGTCCGCAGACGCTGTCCCTCGCCCAGGACAGTCCCCACAAGGAGGAGGCCGCCGAGTTCATCGACTTCCTGCTCCGGCCGGAGAACATGGTCCGGCTCGCCCTCGGCGACTGGATGCTGCCCACCGGCACCGAGGCACTCAAAGACCCCGCCCTGCACACGGACGAGTACGACTGGGCGACGGGCACCGCCCTCGCCCGCGATCTGCGCTCGGCCCCCGCCCAGTCCGTGCGGGGCTACCCGGAGTGGAAGGACAAGATCGCCACGCCCGCCTTGCAGGAGTACTACAGCGGGGCGATCGACTTGGATGAGCTGCGCCAACGCCTGGTGGAGGACGGGAACTTGGTGCTCGCGCGTTATCAGAGGTAAGGCCGTAAATGAGTTGCACGAGACGTATCGTCTCGCGTATCTTGAGCGGCATGACCACCCCACCCCCCGCCCATATCGCCATGTTCTCCATCGCCGCCCACGGGCACGTGAACCCCAGCCTGGAAGTGATCCGGGAGCTCGTCGCCCGCGGACACCGCGTGACCTACGCGATCCCGCCGGCCTTAGCCGAGAAGGTCGCCGAGACGGGCGCCGAGCTCAAGCTCTGGAACTCGATCCTGCCGTCCCCGGACGACGACCCCGAGGCATGGGGAAGCACCATCCTCGACAACGTGGAGCCCTTCCTGAACGACGCGATCCAGGCGCTCCCGCAGCTCATCGAGGCCTACGAGGGCGACGAACCGGACCTCGTCCTGCACGACATCGCCTCCTATCCGGCCCGCGTCCTCGCCCACCGCTGGGGCGTCAAGGCGATCTCCCTCTCGCCGAACCTCGTCGGCTGGGACGGCTACGAGAAGGAGCTCCTCGAACCGATGTGGGAGGAGCCGAAGAAGACCGAGCGCGGCCAGGCGTACTACGCCCGCTTCCAGGCCTGGCTGGAAGAGAACGGGATCACGCAGGACCCCGACTCGTTCGGTGGCCGCCCCGCGCGCTCCATCGTCCTCATCCCGAAGGCCCTGCAGCCGAACGCCGACCGGGTCGACGAGAGCGTGCACTCCTTCGTCGGCGCCTGCCAGGGCGACCGCTCGGCGCAGGGCGACTGGACGCGGCCCGCCGGCGCCGAGAAGGTACTCCTCGTCTCGCTCGGCTCGGCCTTCACCAAGCTGCCGGCCTTCTACCGCGAGTGCGTCAAGGCCTTCGGTGATCTGCCGGGCTGGCACATGGTGCTCCAGATCGGCAAACACGTGGACCCGGCCGAGCTCGGCGCGATCCCCGGGAACGTGGAAGTGCGGGACTGGGTACCGCAGTTGGCGATCCTGAAGCAGGCCGACGCCTTCATCACGCACGCGGGCGCGGGCGGCAGCCAGGAGGGACTGGCGACCGGTACGCCGATGGTCTGTGTGCCCCAGGCCGTCGACCAGTTCGGAAACGCCGACATGCTCCAGGCGCTCGGCGTCGCCCGCCACGTAGCGACGGAGGAGGCGACGGCGGAGACCCTGCGCGAGGCCGTCCTCGCGCTGACCGATGACCCGGAGGTGGCACGGCGGCTCAAGGAGATCCAGGAACAGATGGCGGCCGAGGGCGGCACGCAGCGCGCGGCGGACCTGATCGAGGCGGAACTCGGCAGCAAGCGCGCCTGACGACATGACGACATGACGATGACGGCTGACGGTGAGGCGGAGGAGGGCCAGGCACTGGCCGGCGGCATGGTGAACGCGGGCGCGGTCTTCCGCAGGGGTGCGCTGGTGGACCGCCCGGCGCCGCGCACCACGCGCGCCCTCCATGCCCACCTCCGCGCGCTGGAGGAGCACGGCTTCGACGCGGCCCTCACACCGCCGCCCTGCTGGACTGACCGGCTCAGGCGGCGAAGGGCGGGGCGAAGAGCGGGGCGAAGAGCGGGGCGAAGAGCGAGGCTCGGAATTCCCACCGGTGCCCGGCACGGTTGTACGCCATCGGTGAAGCCATGGCGCACGTTGGATAACGGAAAGGTCATTCGGTAACGCTCGGATAACGCGGCGGGTGCCCGGCCGGGCCATGGACCGGGTTGCCGAGTTGGACGGTTACCCCCCTGAGAAGGTTGTGCTGGCCACTTCTTGTTCCTTGTGCGAACGGCTTCCTAGCGTGAGGTGAACTCAAGTCGAACTCTGGGAAGTTGCCCTATGCGCCGAGACATACCGCCCCTCGCCGAAGTGCGCCGCATCACCGAGAAGAAGCGCGACGCGTGGTGGACCGTACTGCTCGTCGACCCGGTCGCCACACCGCTGGTGCGCATCACGGCGATGCGGACGAAGATCACGCCGAACCAGATCACCTGGGGAGCGTTCCTGCTGGGGCTGGCCTCGGCGGCGTGCTTCGCGCTCGGTGACTGGCGCTGGCTGATCGCCGGCGCGATCGTCTACCACCTGAGCTTCATCCTCGACTGCATGGACGGGAAGGTGGCCAGACTCACCGGCCAGGGGTCCGTGTTCGGGGCCTGGCTGGACTTCGTCTTCGACCGTGTCCGCGTGATGGTGTGCGGAGTCGCGCTCATGGCTGGGCAGTACCAGCGCACCGACGACACGGTCTATATCTGGCTTGCCCTGGCCGTCGTCGGCCTGGACACGCTGCGCTACATCAACTCCCTGGAGATCTTCAAGATCCGCTACTCCATGCGCAAGCAGATCAAGGCGCGCGTGCGGGAGGCGCGGCGCGCGCAGAATTCCAGCGAACTCGCCTTCATGGAGGACTTGCTGCGCAACAACCCCGAGGCCGATGTCGAACAGGATCTCCGCAAGGCGGCGAGCTTGAGTTCCGAAGGCGCGGCGGAGATTTCACCGCAGGAGACGGAGGACTCGAAGAAACAGCCCCGAGTCATCGACCTGCACGAGGAGTTCCGGCATCGCTTCCCGGTCTATCTGCGCGTGCGTTCCTTCCTGCTCCGCCACCGTATTCGTACCCACCTGGTGAGCGGCATCGAATTCCAGATGGGTGTTTTCATCGTCGGCCCGCTCCTCGACGCGGTGATCGAGGCGACCATCGTCTCCGGCGGTCTCCTCCTGGTCTTCGAACTCGCCATCATCTACAAGCTGTTGCTCTCCACCCGCGACTTCACCCGCACGATCGACTCCTTCGAGCGTGAAGCCGTGACCGAGGCGGCCTGAGCACTCGCGTACGCGATGTGGCCGGGGCGGCATGCGCCCCGGCCACATCGTCAACCACGTCCACCAGATCCGAGCGGCGAGGTCAGACCCCGACCTTCTCGCCCTCGACCGCCGGTGGCTGAGGCGGCGAGGACATCACGCCCGCGCTCTCGGGCGATTCGTCGTGGGTGAGGTCCGGCAGGCGGTGCAGCCACTTCGGGAAGTACCAGTTGCGCTCGCCGAGGAGGGCCATGACCGCCGGGAGCAGCACGCCCCGGATGATCGTCGCGTCGATGAGGACCGCGGCCGCGAGGCCCACGCCCATCTGCTTCATGGACTGCATGGACAGCGTTCCGAAGATCGCGAAGACGGCGACCATGATGACGGCGGCGCTGGTGATGACACCGGCCGTCGTGACCACCCCGTGCTGGATGGCGTCCCGCGTCGTCAGCCCTCGCTGCCGCGCCTCACGGATCCGCGAGACCACGAACACGTGGTAGTCCATCGAGAGGCCGAAGAGGATCACGAAGAGGAACAGCGGCAGCCAGGTGATGATGGCGCCCACGCCCTCCGCTCCCACCAGCGACGCGCCCCAGCCGTGCTGGAAGACGCCGACCAGGATGCCGTAAGCCGCCCCCACCGAAAGGAGGTTGAGCACGATCGAGGTGATCGCGATCGTCAGCGAGCGGAACGACAGCAGCATCAGCAGGAAGGCGAAGACCACGACGAAGGCGAAGACCGGGGCCACCGCGCTGACGAGCTGGTCGTTGAAGTCCTTCGAGCCCGCGACCTGTCCGGTCACCGGCGCCTCGACCCCGTCGACCTTGCCGAGCGTCGCGGGACGGACCTCGTCGCGGATGGTCTCCAGGCTCTTCTCGGCCTTGTCCAGGTCCGAGCCGCCCACCAGCGGTACGTACACGAGGGCGAGGTTCTGCGCATCGTGCACCTTGACCTCGACCGGACCGCGTGAGGCACCCGAACTGACCGCCCGCTCACGGAAGTCGGCGAGCGCGGACTTCACCTCGGCGGAATTGATGTCGTCGGCCTTGACGACCACCTCGGCCGGCTCGGAACCGCCGGGGAAGGCCTCGTTGACCCGCTCGTACGTCGCCACGATCGGCAGCGAGTCGCCGAACTCCTGATCCAGCGTGAGGTTCTGGGTCTTCATACCGAGCGCGGGGGCCGCGATCGCGAGCAGCGCGCCCGTCGCGACCACCAGCGAGATCGCCGGCCTGGCCAGGACCACCCGCAGTACGCTCGTCCAGAACCGGCTCTCATTGTTCACCGAATGACCGTTGCCCGAATGACCGTTGCCCGTGCTGCCGTTGCCCTTGCGCCGCTTGTCCGGGTGCAGGAACGGAATCCGGCCCTTCTCGACCCGCTCACCGAGCAGCGAGAGCAGCGCGGGCAGCACCGTCACCGAGCCGACCATGGCGACCGCCACGACCATCAGTGAGGCCAGACCCATCGCCTTGAACGTGGCGAGACCGGTGAACAGCATGCCCGCCATCGCCACGCATACCGTGACACCGGAGACGATGATGGCGCGGCCGCTGGTCGCCGCGGCGATCCGCAGCGCGGTCTCGCCGTCCCTGCCCGCCATGCGCTCCTCGCGCTCACGCCGCAGATAGAACAGGCAGTAGTCGACGCCGACCGCGAGACCGACCAGCAGCATCACGGAGCTCGATGCGTCGTCCATCGGCTGAAGATGGCTGACGAGCCCCATCAGGCCCATCGTCGCCATGATCGCGGTGATCGCGAGCGCCACCGGCACCAGCGCCGCCACCAGCGCGCCGAACGCCACCAGCAGAATGCCCAGCGCCACGGGCACGGCGGAGTACTCCGCCTGCTGGAAGTCGTCACCGAAGGCGTCGTCGAACGTCTTCAACATGCTGGCGCTGCCGATCTCCTCGATCCGCACCGCGTCATGATCCTTCTGCACCTCGTCGACGGCCTTCAGGACGGGCTCCACCCGCTCGCCCGCCGTCTCCGCCTCGCCGCGCATGTCGAACTGCACGAGCGCGCTGCGGCCGTCCTTCGAGATCGTGTCCGTGTCGTACGGCGAGGTCACGTCGGTCACCTTGCCGGTGCCCTCGACCGCCTTCATCACGGCGTCGACGGCGGCGCGGAACTCGGAGTCCGTCGCCTTGGCACCCTCGCCCTTGGCCTGGACGAGCACGGTCTCCCCGGCCGGCTCGTCGATCCCGGCGTCCTCGAGGATGCGCGCGGCCTGGCTCGTCTCGCCGCTGAGTTGATCACTGTCCTTGAGCTCGGCCGTGCCCGCCGCCGAGCCGAGCCCCATCGCCAGGACGACGAACAGCACCCAGATGCCGACGGCCGCCCAGCGATGCCGTACGCTCCAGCCGCCGGCCCGGGCAGCTATGCCCCGTACCCGCGTATCTCCGTTCCCCATGACGGGCTTGCCCCCTTGTCTTCGGTGACGGCCCCCTGCCGTCCCTCATGGCTTCGAAGGTATGGGCCGGATAAAGCCATCTCCTCGTGCTGCCCGGTGAACTGACGGAGCGCTCAGTCCTCCCCTCGGTGCCCACGACCTCAGCACTAGGGAGGATGTGGGCCCCTTACATGTACTGGGACTTCTCGGGGTCGTGGAGGTCGCGGCGAGGCCCGTCCGATGTGTCGCCCCTGAACCCCTTTGTTATTGCGAACACTTGTCGATTGAGTCACAGGTGTACGTAGGTGTTGATCTGCGCGCGTCAATCCGTCAGGGTTTCTTGCCAACCGCCGGGTAACTTCTTCGCTCGGCGGTCAGACCCCCCACAAACCCCCCACATACACCACGAGGAGACCCCTCTTCATGGCAATTCGCATGCGTACCCGCAGGATGAGGCTGATCGCGGCCATAGCCACCACCGCCACCGCGGTGGGCGTGACCGTCGTCGCCGGCTCCACCGCCGGGGCGGCCGCCCCGGCCGAGGGCAAGGTATACGGCCTCGACGCCAAGGGCGCCGTGTCCGGCAGCTACATCGTGCTGCTCGACCAGAAGACCACCAAGGGCGGCAAGAAGGATCTCGCCCAGGAGTACGGCGGTTCGCTGAAGCGCACCTACTCGTCGGCCGTCAACGGCTTCTCCGCCTCCGGGCTGTCCGAGACCGAGGCCAAGCGGCTGGCCGCCGACCCGGCCGTCGACAAGGTGGTCCAGAACAAGAAGTTCCACATCGACGCCACTCAGTCCAACCCGCCGTCGTGGGGCCTGGACCGCATCGACCAGACCGACACCAAGGGCGACGGGAAGTACACCTACCCCGACGGCGCCGGCGAGGGTGTCACCGCGTACGTCATCGACACCGGAGTGCGCGTCAGCCACAGCGACTTCGGCGGCCGCGCCTCGGACGGCTTCGACGCCATCGACAACGACGACACCGCGCAGGACGGCAACGGCCACGGCACGCATGTCGCGGGCACCATCGCGGGCGAGGCGCACGGCGTCGCGAAGAAGGCGAAGGTCGTCGGCGTCCGCGTCCTCGACGACTCCGGCTCCGGCACCACCGAGCAGGTCGTCGCGGGCATCGACTGGGTCACCAAGAACCACTCCGGCCCGTCCGTCGCCAACATGAGCCTCGGCGGCGGTGCCGACGAAGCCCTCGACGCGGCCGTGCAGAAGGCCATCGCCTCCGGCGTCACCTTCGCCGTCGCGGCCGGCAACGAGTCGGCCGACGCGGGCCAGGGCTCCCCGGCCCGGGTCCCCGAGGCCATCACGGTCGCCTCCTCCACGAAGGACGACAAGCAGTCGGACTTCTCCAACTTCGGCTCCGTGGTGGACATCTACGCCCCCGGCTCGGACATCACCTCCGACTGGAACACCGGCGACGACGCCACCAACACCATCTCCGGCACGTCGATGGCGACCCCGCACGTCGTGGGTGCCGCCGCCGTCTACCTCGCGGGCCACCCCAACTCCACCCCGGAGCAGGTCGCCCAGGCGCTCACCGACGGCGCGACCGCGGACAAGATCTCCAACGCGTCCCCGGGTACCCCGAACAAGCTCCTGAAGATCGTCGAGTAACCTCTACGAGCCGCGGCCGTCGTGCCCACCCCCACGGGGTACGACGGCCGCCTTATGGTGTGCGGATGACGACGTACGCGGCGCTTCTGCGCGGGATCAATGTGGGCGGCAGCAAGAAGGTGCCGATGGCCGACCTGCGCACGCTGCTGGAAAGCCTCGGGCACTCCGGCGTACGCACCTATCTGCAGAGCGGCAACGCCACCTTCACCAGCGACCACGGCGACGAGGAGTCACTCGCGGCGGAGCTGTCGGAGGCCCTCGAGAAGCGCTTCGGCTTCCGGGTCGACGTTGTGGTGCGGGACCACGCGTACCTCCAGGCTGTGCTCGACGCCTGCCCCTTCCCGGCCGCCGAGCTGGAGGCCAAGCAGCTGCACGTCACCTATTTCTCGGCCCCCGTCGGCCCCGAACGCTTCGCGTCCGTCGACCAAGCCGCCTTCCTCCCCGAGGAGTTCCGCCTCGGCGACCGCTGCCTCTACCTCTACGCCCCCGAAGGCCTCGGCCGCTCCAAGCTGGCCGAGATCCTGTCGAAGCCCAGGCTCGTGAAGGACATCATCGCCACCAGCCGCAACTGGAACACCGTCGTCAAGCTCGCCGAGATGACCACCGGCTGACCGCGCCCGCGTCCAGGTTCTCCTCCAGGTGCGCGAGCGAGCCCGTACCCGGTGTCGGGCAGAGGACCCCGGGCCCACACGGAGCCGAACGTGAGACTTTCCGGAATCATCCCTGGAGGCTACACACATCTGTGCGAGGCTCAGGGCATGCGCTACATCATCATCGGAGCAGGAGCGGTCGGCGGTGTCATCGGCGGCCGGCTCGCGGAGGCGGGGCACGAGGTGGTGCTCGTGGCGCGCGGCGCGCACTACGAGGCGCTGCGCGACGGCGGGCTGAGGGTGGCGACCCCGGACGGGACGCGCACCCACCGGCTGCCCGCGGTCCGCGGACCCGAGCCGCTGGGTGAACTGCGGGCGGACGACGTGCTGTTGCTCGCGGTCAAGACACAGGACAGCGAGGCGGCCCTGGACGCCTGGGGCCCGCGCCCCGTGGCAGGCGGCGGCACCGCCGCGGAGCGGCTGCCGCTGGTCTGCGCGCAGAACGGCGTGGACAGCGAACGCCTCGCGCTGCGCCGCTTCAGGAACGTGTACGGCATGTGCGTATGGCTGCCCGCCACCTTCGTCGAGCCCGGTTCGGTGTCCGCCGGTGGCACCCCGCTCAGCGGCATCCTCCACCTGGGCCGTTACCCCTCCGGCACGGACGAGACGGCCGCCCGCATCGGGGCCGGTCTGGAGAAGACGGACCGCTTCGAGGCACCGGTCGTGCCCGACGTGATGCGCTGGAAGTACGCCAAACTCCTGGCCAATCTGGTCAACGCGATCGAGGCTGTCGCCGGCCCCCTGGCCGGCGAGGACGGCCTGACCGACGAAGAGGGCCTGGCCCTCCTCCGGCGCGCCCGCGCCGAGGGCGAGGCGGTGCTGGCGGCTGCCCGGATCCCCTACGCGGGAGAGGACGAGCAGAAGGAAGCACGCGGCGACAAGATCCGGTTCGAGCCCCTGGCCGGCTCCGTGCGCGGCGGCTCCTCCTGGCAGTCCCTGGCCCGTGGCACGGGCACGATCGAGGCCGACTACCTCAACGGCGAGATCGCGTTGCTCGGCCGGCTGCACGGCGTACCGACGCCGGTGAATGACACCCTCCAGCGACTCGCCAACACCTTCGCGCGCGAACGGAGGGCCGTCGGTTCGATGCCAGTGGCCGAGCTGACACGGCTGGTCGACGAGGCTGTCGCGTTTCTTCAAGAGGTCTGATCGAGCACTTTCTAGCGTGGTGCCCATGAACCGCGACGACGTGTATCCCTGCATGACCGAGTGCGCGGCCGAGGCCGCCCGCATCGCGCGCGGTGTCGCGCCCCGACAGCTGGACGCTCCCACCCCCTGCGGGGAGTGGGACGTCCGCGCCCTCGCCAACCACTGGGTCCTCTACACCTCCCACGGCCTGGAGCACCGCGCGCGGCGCATCCCACTCCCCGAGGAGCTGACCCGCCAGGACTTCACGGCCGATCCCGCCTGGGCCGACGCCTATGCCGGCCAACTCGACCGGGCCGTGGCCGCCTGGGCCGACCCGCAGGTCTGGGAGGGCGACATCGACCTGGGCTTCATGACGATGCCCGCCGTGGAGATCGCCTCCCTGATCGTCAAGGAACTCGCCGTCCACGGCTGGGACATGGCGACGGCCACCGGCCAGGAACTACATGTCTCCGAGGCCACCGCCCGGCTGGTCCTCGACGTGGTCGAAGCGCACGCCGAGGTCTACCGCCAGTACGACGGCTTCGCCGCCCCCGTCCCGCTGCCCGACGACGCGCCCGCCCTTGAGCGCGCCCTGGCGTTGAGCGGGCGTGACCCGCGCCGGGCCGAGGCGAGCACAGCGGGCCACTGAACACTGAGCAGTTGGCGTCGGTGTGAGTCAGGCGCTCACGGACGTCAGCGCGGGCAGCCGGCCGGCGCGGGCCGCGTCATAGCGGTCCAGCAGCACCCGCGCCACCTCGGGTGCCGGTCCCAGCACATCCGCCAGGACGTCCGCTTCGGCGGCCCCGTGCGCGATCCGGTCCGGAAGGAAGCCGGGCGCGAGCACGTACGGAGCGACGGCCACCCGCTCGCAGCCGAGGGCACGCAGCTCCCGCACCGCGTCCTCGGTGCGGGGGAGTGATGCGGAGGCGAACGCAGGCCGCACGGCGCACCAACCGGTGTGCCGCCACTCCCGCGCGATTTCTGCGATCACTGCGATCGCCTCCGGGTCCGTGGACCCCGCCGAGGCCAGCACGACCCCGGTCGAGGACTTGTCGGCCGGGCTCAGCCCGGCCTCGTACAACCGCCGTTCCAGCGCGGCGGTCAGCAGCGGAGACGGGCCGAGCACCTCGGCCTGCCGGATCCGCAGCCGGGGCGGCGCCTCGCGCAGCACCGCCGGGATGTCCGCCTTCGCATGGAAGGCACGCGTCAGCAGCAAAGGAAGCGCCACGACATCCCGTACGCCCTCCGCCGCCAGCGAATTCAACACCCCTGAGACGGAGGGGACGTTGAAGTCCAGGAAGCCGGTCTCCACGCGTACGCCCGGTCGCAGGGCACGTACGCGGCGCACCAGGGCGTGCACCGTCGCGGCATGACGCGGGTCGCGGCTGCCGTGGGCGATGACGAGAAGTACCGGACTGTGCATGGGAGTTCAGCTCTTCACGAGGAGACCGCGGTTGCGCAGGACCCACCGCTCCAGCGGGCTGAAGATCAGCAGGTCGATGGCGATGCCGACGATCAGGATGAGGAGGATGGCGAGGAACACCATGGGCATGCTGTTCGCCGTACGGCCGTTCTCCAGCAGTTGGCCGAGCCCGATGCCCAGGTCGGGCGAGGACGCGATGATCTCCGCGGCCATCAGCGAACGCCACGAGAACGCCCAGCCCTGCTTCAGGCCCGCGAGGTAGCCGGGGAGAGCGGCGGGCACCACGATGTGCCAGGTGCCGCGCAGCCCCGTCGCGCCCAGGGTGCGGCCCGCCCGCAGGAAGAGCGGCGGCACCTGGTCGACACCGGAGACGAGCCCGTTGGCGATCGACGGGACCGCGCCGAGCAGGATCACCGCGTACATCATCGAGTCGTTCAGCCCGAGCCAGAGGACCGCCGGCGGCACCCACGCCACCGACGGCAGCGACTGCAGTCCGGACAGGATCGGCCCGATCGCCGCACGCACGAACTTCACCCGCGCGACCAGCAGACCCAAGGGCGTGCCGATCGCCAGGGCCATGAGGAAGCCCAGCAGGCCGCGGGAGACACTGGTCCAGATGTAGTCGAGGAGCGTGCCCTGGAGCCAGGCCTCGCGGACCTCGTCCCAGACCGCTGACGGCGCGGGCAGCTTGTAGCTGTCGGTGACCTTCGCCCACACCAGGATCTGCCAGACCACCAGCACCAGCAGGACGGCGACGGCCGGCGGCAGGATCTTCTCGACGAAGGTCTTCCGCAGCGGCGTACGCGCGGTCTGGACGGTCTCCAGCGCGTCGAGGCCCGCTTCGAGGCCGGCGAGATCGTTGCCGTCCTTGACGTTCCCGTCGACCGTGGTCTCAGTGCTGGCCATGACGGCGGATCTCCCCACGCAGTTGTTCGGTGATCTCGACGGACAGTTCCGCCACGGCGGCGTCCTCGATGCGGCGGGGCTGGGGGATGTCCACCGTCCACTCCCGCGCGATACGGCCCGGGCGCGAGGACAGCAGCACCACGCGCTCGGCGAGCCGCACCGCCTCGCGCACGTTGTGCGTCACGAACAGCACCGACAGGTTCGTCTCGCGCCAGATGCGCGTCAGCTCGTCGTGCAGCACGTCCCGTGTGATGGCGTCGAGTGCCGCGAACGGCTCGTCCATCAGCAGCAGCTTGCTGTCCTGCGCGAGCGCGCGGGCCAGCGCGACCCGCTGTCGCATACCGCCGGACAGCTCGTGCACGCGCTTCCCGAACGCGCCCTTCAGCCGTACGAGCTCCAGGAGCTCCTCGGCCTTGTCCCGGCGCTCCGACTTCGGCACGCCCCGCAGTTTCAGGGCGAGCTCGATGTTCTTGCCCGCGGTCAGCCACGGGAAGAGGGCGTGCTCCTGGAACATCAGGGCCGGGCGGCCGTCGGTGCTGATGCCGCCCGCGGACGGCTTGTCCAGCCCGGCGACCAGATTCAGCAGCGTCGACTTACCACAGCCCGAGGCCCCCAGGAGGGTGACGAACTCGCCCGGCGCGACATCAAGGGTGATGTCGTCGAGGACGAGCTGCTGCCCGGAGGGTCCGGGGAAGGACTTCGAGACGTGCTCGATCCGCGCGGCGTGCTCCACCGACGTACTGGTGTCGGCGGCCTTGGCGAGGGCTGTTGCCATGGTCGTCACCTCCTGGGAACTCATTGATGTCCGGGCTTACTTGACGCCGAGACCGGCGTCGTCGACCGGGCTCTCGCCTTCGGCCTTGAGGACCTTGTTGAGCGGTGCGAGGTCGTAGATGCCGTCAAGCTTCGGCTTCTCCAGCAGACCTGCCTTCACCGCGTGCTCCGCCTCGGTGTTGAGGGTGGCGGCCAGCGGGTCGTTGGTGAACTGGATCGACTTCCACGCCGGGTCGAGGACGTCGGCCGGCAGAGCCTTGCCGGACAGCTCCTTGAGCTTGGCGTTCGCGGCGGCCTTGGCCTCGTCCGGGTGGGCGCTGATCCACGCGTTGGTCTTCACCGAGCCGCGCAGCACGGCCTCGACGACGTCCGGGTGCTCCTTGAGGAACTTCTGCGACACGATGATGTTCGTGATCACGAACTTCTTGTCCGGCCACAGGTCGGCCTCGTCGAGGAGGACCTTGCCGCCCTCGGCGACCAGCTTGGACGCGGTCGGCTCCGGCACCCAGGCGCCGTCGATGGAGCCGGACTTGTAGGCGTCCGGAGTGATCTTGTTGTCCGTGCGGACCACGGACACATCGCCCTTACCGCTCTCCGGGTCGACCTTCCAGCCCTGCTCGGCGATCCAGTTGAGGAACGCCACGTCCTGCGTGTTGCCGAGCTGCGGGGTCGCGATGTTCTTGCCCTTGACGTCCTTCAGGGACTTGATCTTCTTCGGGTTGACCACGAGCTTCACACCGCCGGAGGCGGAGCCGCCGATGATCCTGAGGCCCTTGCCATCAGTCGTGCTGTAGCCGTTGATGGCGGGCGAGGGGCCTATCCACCCGATGTCGATCGAACCCGAGTTGAGCGCCTCGATCTCCGCGGGACCCGCGTTGAACTGGGAGTACGAGGCCTTCGTGCCTCCGAGCTCCTTCTGGAGCAGCCCTTCCTGGTCGCCCACGAGTGCCGTGGCGTGCGTCAGGTTCGGGAAGTAACCGATGCGGACGGAGGCGAGACCGTCGATCTTCTTGCCCACGGCGGCGACCTTCGAGGTGTCGTCGTCCTTGGACTGGGAGCCGTAGCCGCAGGCGGTGGCGGCGAGCGCGAGGAGGGGCAGCGCGGCCATGGCGGCGAGGCCGCGGCGCAGCGTACTTCGGGTGGCAGACACGGGAGGGATTCCTCTCGTCGGCCCGGCGGTCACGCCTCTCAGGTCGTGGCCGGGAGGTCGGCAGGTCTTCGTTTTCGCAGGCGGTGGGGGGTGAGGGCGCGCAAGCAGTGCGCGTACGTCATCGCGCACATCGCGCCACTCCGCCCTGCCCGCTGCCGAGGGCGCCGCTGCCGACGCGGCCGCCCTCCTTGGCGAACGTGGAGTAGAAGTCGGAGGAGTTCATGATCAGAAGTCCCACCCGTCGTCGTCCGCCTCGGCCTTCACCGGCTCCGGCGAGGCGAAGGACTCGCCGACCATGCCCGCGGTGAGCGTGGTGCCGTCGGACGGGTCGATCAGGATGAACGAGCCGGTGCGCCGGGAGTCGGCGTACGAGTCGACCGGCAGCGGCTCGGCGGTACGGATCTTGACGCGGCCGATGTCGTTGGCGTCCAGGTGGCCCGGGTGCGGGTGCAGGGACAGGTCGTCGAGGGTCAGCCGGGACGGGATGTCCTTGACGATGGCCTTGACCGTGCGGGTGCCGTGCTTGAGCAGTACGCGGTGACCGATGGTCAGCGCGGCGTCGGCGACGTGGCAGACGGTCGCCTCGATGTCCTGCGTGGTCGCGGGCGCGTCCTTGCGCGGCACGATCAGGTCGCCGCGCGAGATGTCGATGTCGTCCTCCAGCAGGACGGTCACCGACTGCGTCGTCCAGGCCACGTCGACCGGCTCGCCCAGCAGATCGATCCCGGAGATCTTCGACGTACGGCCGGAGGGCAGCACGGTGACCTCTTCGCCGACGCGGAACGCACCGGCCGCGATCTGACCCGCGTACCCCCGGTAGTCGGGGTGCTCGGCGGTCTGCGGACGGATCACGTACTGCACGGGCAGGCGCGCGTGGCAGGTCGTGAGGTCGTGGCTGACCGGGACCGTCTCCAGGTGCTCCAGGAACGTCGGGCCGCCGTACCAGTCCATGTTCGCGGAAGGCTCCACCACGTTGTCACCGGCGAGCGCCGAGATCGGGATCGCGGTGATCTCGGGAACGCCCAGCTCGGACGCGTACGCCGTGAACTCCTCGGCGATCGCGGCGAACACGGACTCCTGGTAGTCGACGAGGTCCATCTTGTTGACCGCAAGGACCACGTGCGGCACACGGAGGAGAGCGGCGATCGCGGCGTGCCGGCGGGTCTGCTCGACGACGCCGTTGCGGGCGTCCACGAGGATCACCGTCAGCTCGGCCGTGGAGGCACCCGTCACCATGTTGCGGGTGTACTGCACGTGGCCGGGTGTGTCGGCGAGGATGAACCGGCGCCGGGCCGTGGCGAAGTAGCGGTACGCCACGTCGATCGTGATGCCCTGCTCACGCTCGGCGCGCAGACCGTCGGTGAGCAGCGCCAGGTCGGGCGCCTCCTGGCCACGGCTGCGCGAGGCGTGCTCCACGGCCTCCAGCTGGTCGGCGAGGACCGACTTGGAGTCGTGCAGCAGACGGCCGACGAGCGTGGACTTGCCGTCGTCGACGGATCCCGCGGTCGCGAAGCGCAGCAGGGTCGTCGAGGACAGCTGCTCGACCGACAGCGGCTCGGTGGTTTCTGTGGTGCTGGTCATGGCTAGAAGTACCCCTCGCGCTTGCGGTCTTCCATCGCGGCCTCGGAGAGCTTGTCGTCGGCGCGCGTGGCGCCCCGCTCGGTGAGCCGGGAGGCGGCGATCTCGGCGATCACCGCGTCCAGCGTCGTGGCGTCGGAGTCCACGGCGCCCGTGCAGGACATGTCGCCGACGGTCCGGTAGCGGACGAGGCGCTTCTCGACGGTCTCGTCGTCCTTGGGTCCGCCCCAGTCGCCGGCGGTCAGCCACATGCCGGCCCGCTGGAAGACCTCGCGCTGGTGGGCGAAGTAGATCTGCGGCAGTTCGATGTTCTCGCGGGCGATGTACTGCCACACGTCCAGCTCGGTCCAGTTGGACAGCGGGAAGACGCGGACGTGTTCGCCGGGTGCGTGGCGGCCGTTGTAGAGGTTCCACAGCTCGGGCCGCTGACGGCGCGGGTCCCACTGGGAGAACTCGTCGCGCAGGGAGAACACGCGCTCCTTGGCCCGCGCCTTCTCCTCGTCGCGGCGCCCGCCGCCGAAGACGGCGTCGAACCGCTCGGTCCGGATCTTCTCGGTGAGCGGCACGGTCTGCAGCGGGTTGCGGGTGCCGTCGGGGCGTTCCTTGAGCAGGCCGCGGTCGATGAAGTCCTGGACGGAGGCTACGTGCAGGCGCAGTTGGTGCTGGGCGACCGTGCGGTCGCGGTACTCGATGACCTCGGGGAAGTTGTGCCCGGTGTCGACGTGCAGCAGGGAGAAGGGGATCGCGGCGGGGGCGAAGGCCTTCAGCGCGAGGTGCAGCATGACGATGGAGTCCTTGCCGCCCGAGAAGAGGATCACCGGCCGCTCGAACTCACCCGCCACCTCGCGGAAGATGTGAACGCCCTCGGACTCCAGAGCGTCCAGGTGGCTCAGCGCGTACGGGCTGTCGGTCCCCTCGGAGACAGTGGCGACGGTCGTCATGCGAGACCCCTCTCGGTCAGCAGCGCGTGCAGCGCGGCCGCGGACTCCTGCACGGTCTGGGTGTGCGACTCGATGCGCAGATCGGGCGACTCGGGCTCCTCGTACGGGTCGTCGACCCCGGTGAGCCCGGAGATCTCGCCCGCCGCCTGCTTGGCGTACAGCCCCTTCACATCACGCTCGGAGCACACCTCGACCGGCGTCGCGACATGCACCTCGATGTACGCCGCCCCGCTGGCCTGGTGGCGCTTGCGCACAGCCTCACGGCTGTCCGTGTACGGCGCGATCACCGGCACCAGCGCCTTGACACCGTTGCGGGCCAGGATGTCGGCGAGGAAGCCGATGCGCTGCACGTTCGTGTGCCGGTCCTCGCGGCTGAAGCCGAGGTCCGCCGTCAGGAACGTACGGATCTCGTCGCCGTCGAGCACCTCGACACGGTGGCCCTCCTCGCGCAGCCGGACGGCCAGTTCGTTCGCGATGGTGGTCTTGCCGGCGCTCGGCAGACCCGTGAGCCAGATGGTGGCTCCGGTCACTTGGTTCTCCTGGTTCCTCGAAAGCGCAGTCATGATCAGCCGTGCAGCCCGCACTCGGTCTTGGAGCGGCCCGCCCAGCGGCCGGCGCGCGCGTCCTCGCCCTCCAGCACCCGGCGGGTGCAGGGGGCGCAGCCCACGGAGGGGTAACCGTCCATGAGCAGCGGGTTGGTGAGTACACCGTGCTCGGCGACGTACGCGTCGACGTCGTCCTGCGTCCAGCGGGCGATCGGGGAGATCTTGACCTTGCGGCGCTTGTCGTCCCAGCCGACGACCGGGGTGTTCGCCCGGGTCGGGGACTCGTCGCGGCGGAGGCCCGTGGCCCAGGCGGTGTACTGCGTGAGCCCCTCCTCGAGGGGCTTGACCTTCCGCAGCGCGCAGCACAGGTCGGGGTTGCGGTCGTGCAGCTTCGGCCCGTACTCGGCGTCCTGCTCGGCCACGGTCTGGCGCGGGGTCAGCGTGATGACGTTGACGTCCATCACGGCCTCGACCGCGTCCCGGGTACCGATGGTCTCGGGGAAGTGGTAGCCGGTGTCGAGGAACACGACGTCCACGCCGGGCATGGCGCGGGAGGCGAGGTGGGCGACCACCGCGTCCTCCATCGAGGAGGTCACGCAGAACTTCTTGCCGAACGTGTCGGCGGCCCACTGGAGGATCTCAAGGGCGGACGCGTCCTCGAGGTCGCGCCCCGCCTGCTCGGCGAGCGCCTTCAGCGCCGCGTCCTGATCGTTCGCAGTCCCTGATTCGGCCTGGTCGGCCTGAACCGTGTTCATATCTCGTCCCCTCCACCGTCCGTGCGCTGAACTCCCCGGGCGAGCAGCCCGAGGAACTTCAACTGGAAGGCTCGATTGCACGCTCCGCATTCCCACGCCCCATGACCCTGCTCGCTGGGACGCAGGTCCTCGTCGCCGCAGTACGGGCAGTAGAAGGGCGCCGCGCGCTCACTCATGAGAGGGCTTCCTCACTGGCACGGGACGCCCAGGTGGCGAAACGCTCGCCCTCCTCGCGCTCCTCCTGGAACCGCGTGAGGACCCGCTCGACGTAGTCCGGCAGCTCCTCCGCAGTGACCTTCAGGCCACGGACCTTGCGGCCGAAACCGGCGTCGAGGCCGAGCGCGCCGCCGAGGTGGACCTGGAAGCCCTCGACCTGGTTGCCCTGGTCGTCCAGGACCAGCTGGCCCTTGAGACCGATGTCCGCGACCTGGATACGGGCGCAGGCGTTCGGGCAGCCGTTGATGTTGATGGTGATCGGCTCGTCGAAGTCCGGGATGCGGCGCTCGAGTTCGTCGATCAGCGAAGCACCGCGCACCTTGGTCTCGACGATCGCGAGCTTGCAGAACTCGATGCCGGTGCAGGCCATCGTGCCGCGCCGGAACGGGGAGGGCTTGGTGGTGAGGTCGAGCGCCTCAAGACCCTCGACGAGCGAGGCAACCTTGGACTCCTCCACATCAAGCACGATCATCTTCTGCTCGACGGTGGTGCGCAGCCGGCCCGAGCCGTGCGCTTCGGCCAGCTCGGCGATCTTCGACAGCGTGGTGCCGTCCACCCGGCCCACGCGGGGCGCGAAACCGACGTAGAAGCGGCCGTCCTTCTGCCGGTGCACACCGACGTGGTCGCGCCAGCGGGCGACCGGCTCGGCGGGCGCCGGGCCGTCGATCAGCTTCCGCTTCAGGTACTCGTCCTCCAGCACCTGGCGGAACTTCTCGACGCCCCAGTCGGCGACCAGGAACTTCAGGCGAGCGCGCGTACGAAGGCGCCGGTAGCCGTAGTCGCGGAAGATCGAGATGACGCCTTCGTAGACGTCCGTCACCTCGTCCAGCGGCACCCACGTGCCCAGGCGCTGTCCGAGCTTCGGGTTGGTGGAGAGGCCGCCGCCGACCCAGAGGTCGAAGCCGGGGCCGTGCTCCGGGTGGTTCACGCCGACGAAGGAGACGTCGTTGATCTCGTGCGCGACGTCGAGCAGCGGTGAGCCGGAGATCGCCGACTTGAACTTCCGCGGCAGGTTGGAGAACTCCTTGTTGCCGATGATCCGGCGGTTGATCTCCTCGATGGCCGGGGTGCCGTCGATGATCTCGTCCTCGGCGATCCCGGCGACGGGCGAACCGAGGATCACACGCGGGGTGTCACCGCAGGCCTCGGTCGTCGAGAGGCCGACGGCCTCCAGCCGCTCCCAGATCTCCGGGACGTCCTCGATGCGGATCCAGTGGTACTGGACGTTCTGCCGGTCGGTGATGTCGGCGGTGCCGCGCGCGAACTCCTGCGAGATCTCACCGATCACCCGCAGTTGCTCGGTGGTGAGCCGGCCGCCGTCGATG
The DNA here is from genome assembly GCF_005768555.2 of Streptomyces sporangiiformans. Classification (GTDB taxonomy): domain Bacteria; phylum Actinomycetota; class Actinomycetes; order Streptomycetales; family Streptomycetaceae; genus Streptomyces; species Streptomyces sporangiiformans. Next base: position 87,399 of record NZ_VCHX02000035.1, on the reverse strand, counting down.
CGGACCCGGAGCATGAAGTACTCGTCGTCCAGCTCCTCCGGCTCCAGGATCGCGGTCTTGCCGCCGTCGATCCCGGGTTTGCGCTGGGTGTAGAGGCCCCACCAGCGCATCCGGCCGCGAAGGTCGTTGGGGTCGATCGAGTCGAAGCCCCGCTTGGAGTAGATCGTCTCAATACGTGTCCGTACGTTGAGACCGTCGTCGTCCTTCTTGAACTGTTCGTTGCCGTTGAGTGGGGTGAAGTGACCCACGGCCCACTGGCCCTCACCGCGGTGACGGCTCACCTTGCGGCGGGGCGCGGCGACAGGCTTCTGTGGGGTGGCGGCCATGGTTCTACGTCCTTCGGGACAGGCGGGAAAGCGGCTCTGGACCTGCGCGTGCGGACGCATGCGAGCGCATGCGGACATACGTGCGCGTCGTTGCGCAGGGCGAGACGAAGAGGGGGAGGTCGGCGGTGCTGGGGGTGATCAGCTCGCCGGACAGATGGCGCTGGACATGCGGCCGAGGTCGACGTGCCGCCGACTCACCAAGGCAATTCCAGTTCCAGGCATGACGGAAGCCTGGCACGGCGATCTGGACACAGTCCAGCTTTGTCCACAGTGCGGACATCCTTGTCCCGAGATGCGAGACAAGAGTGTCCTTGGTCACATGGCCGGAAACCGGCTGGTCTTTTCAGGGTCTCACCAGGTCAGACGGTCGTCCCTGCTCCCGGCCAGGGGCCGGGTGCGGGCACGTCGGGCTCCTCCTCCACCTTGGTGTCGAAGACCTTGAAGCCGCGCCGCAGGTAGTTGTCCATCGCGTGCTCCCCGTCCTTGCTGCAGGTATGCAGCCAGACCCGCTTCGTCGGCGTCCGCCGCGGCCAGCGCTCGGCCAGGTCCCAGGCGCGCGCGACCCCGTACGAGAGCAGGTGCCCGCCGATCCGCCGGCCCCGGAAGGCCGGAATCAGGCCGAAGTTGACGATCTCCACGACTCCGTCGTCCTGCGGGTCGAGATGTACGTATCCGGCGGGCGTCCCGCGGTCGTACGCGACCCAGGTCTCGACTCCCGGCCGGTCGAGGTCTTCCTGCCACTGCGCGTACGTCCAGCCGAGCCGGTCGGTCCACCGGATGTCGCCGCCGACGGCGGCGTACAGGAAGCGGCTGAACTCGGGAGAGGGCACCTCGGAGCGGACGATCCGGACGTCGCCGGACGGTGCGGCCGCGGGCAACAGGTCGGCCGGCGAGGTCTGCTCCAGCGACCAAGTGGTGACAGCGATGCTCATGCGGGTCAGCGAACCACGAAGGCGAGCCGCGCTCCAAAGCGAGTTCGTATGGGCCTGCCCCCGAACGGGCTAGGACGAGGGTGGGCCTTGCCTCCGCCGGGCCGTTGGCGCCCGGAATCCGCTCACTCCAGCGAGTCCTCGACCGAGGACAGCGGGACCGCGTACAGCACCCGTTCGGGACGGGTGGCGGACTGCCGCTCCGTCAGCGTCCACAGCTCGCCGGTCTCCCGCCAGTACGACATCGACTGGGTGTGCTGCCCCCAGCAGGCGTACGACTCGTTCGAACCGCACTTCGCGGCCTTGGCGACGCTCCCGTTCTGCCGCCAGAGCGTGCCGTGCCGGTCGCGGGCGCCCGGTGCGTGGCCGACATACCAGTCCGCCTCGCTCGCGCCGCTCGACCGGTGCGAGAGCACGCCCTGCAGGCCGACGGCCTCGGTCTCGTACGCCTCGTCGGCGTCGACGCGCCCTCGGGAGTCGGCGGCCAGCAGGCCCGTACGGTCGCTCGCGGTGCTGTAGTCGTAGCGCCACACGCGGGCCGGTTCGTCGCCGCCCGGGCGGAACCATTCGTTCGCGACCAGGCTGTTGGGAGTCGACGTGCGGTCCAGGGAGACGGAGGCGAGGCATGGAACGCGGTCGTTCGTGGTGGCGTCGCAGCTGCCGCCGGTGAGGCTGTACGAGCCCATCGCCGGCATCACGTAGCGGTAGTGGTGCGCCGACCAGCCGTCCTTCACCTTGCCGACCGTGTCGCTGATGACGTCGGCGCGCAGGATGCGGTTCATGTCGAACGCGAACAGGGCCTCGTTGCCGGCGGCGCCGTTCTCGGCCGTGACGATCAGCTTGTCCTGGTACCAGACCATGCCGCCGGCGCGGGAACGGACGGCCTCGAAGTCCTTGCCGCCGTCCACCGGGGCGACCAGCAGGACCCAGCGGTACTTGAGATCCTTCGGATCCGTCGCGTCGATGAAGGCGACCCGGGCGAGGCTCCTGTCCTCCTCCCGTGCGTCCGCGGCGCTGTCGTTGTGGGTCCAGCCGGAGAGGATCACGCGCTTGGCGCCCCACCTGCCGTCCCGGTCGGCGTCCCCGGAGGTGGTGACGGACTGGGGCCGCCACTTCGCGGTCTTCGCGTCCGCGTCATCCCAGCAGTACGCGCGCGTGGCGGTCGGCTCGACGGGCAGGGCGGCCTTCTCGGTGGTGTCGCAGTCCGCCCGGTCGCGCATCGAGTGGTTGGCGTCACTGAGGACGCCGTCCACGCCGACGCTCCCACCCATCCCGTTCTGCAAGGTGTCGAGAGTGCCCTCGTCGACCACGTTCTCACGCAGCTGGAGCTTGTCCTTCTCGGACGAGGCGGTGATCGGGGTGAGCGCGCCCGGATTGACGCTGCTCGCCGCCTGCGACGTACTGATGAGGCCCGCGGCGACGGTGAGGCCGAGGGCGGTGCCGGCCAGGGTCGCCCGCAGCGCGCGTCCCTTCTTGCGGCGGCGGTGCCTGCCTCGGTACGTCATAGGTCCTCCCGTCGTAGGCCAACTGCCCCTCATGATCAGTGCGTTGAACCGGAGGAACAGTGTGGGGGGCCACGGGATGGATGGTACGTCAGATGTCGCCGGGCCTGGGCGAATACCCCGGAATACGTGGTACGAGAGGGAGGACCGGTTCCGCCGCACCGCAGCCGGACCGCACGGCTCGCCCCGCGTGGACGCGGTACAGGGCCACCGGCTCACTCACGCAACGCGCCCTCAACCCGCCGCGAACCGCCCCGAGTTCGGGCCCCGGGCGCGTGACCTGAGCACCGCCGGTGCCGTGGAGTGGGGGAGCAGGTCGAGCGGATCCTCCGGCAGGCTCACCCGGACCTCGGCGTCCTCGCGGAAACGGTACGGGCGGTGTTCCAGGAAAGCCCCCAGATACCGGCGCACACGCGACATCTCCGCCCGCACGGTCACCGTGCGGGCCGGATCGCCGAAGAGATCCTCGGCCAGGCCCGAGGCGCTGCGACCGGTGCGGTGCAGGGCCAGGACGTAGAGCAACTCGGCGTGACGCGGGCTCAGTTCGTGCGTCCAGTCTCCCGCGCCGCCCGACACGGTCACCGACCAGCGGCGCGCCTGTCCCACGTCGAGCACGATCCGCGTGGCGTTCCTCGCGGCCTCCTCGTCCGAGGCGCGCACCAGCCATCCGCCGGGCAGCGGCTCGACCGAGCACGGTCCGAGCGCGGGCAGCCACACCTGGTCGCCCGCGATCGTCCCGGGCAGCGCGAGCCGGTCCACATGGGGTGTGCCGGTGACCGCGGCGGTCCAGCCGTCCTTGTCGACGGCCAGCGCGCGGCCGCCGACCCGGGAGAGGATCGGCGCGGCCACCGAACGCAGCCGGTCCAGCGCGACCAGATGACGCTCCCGCAGCCGCGCCTCGGCGAGTTTGGCCACCGAGTCGACCCACGCGAGCGTCGCCGGGTGCGTCGTCTCCAGCGGCCCGCTGATGTCCACGACACCGATCAGCCGGCCGTCGCGGGGATCGGTGACGGGAGCGCCCGTGCAGGTCCAGGTGGCGTAGGTGCGGACGAAGTGCTCGGACGCGAAGACCTGGACAGGGCGGCGGGTGATCGCCGAGGTGCCGACACCGTTCGTGCCGACGACCTGCTCGCGCAGATCCCCGCCGATGCCGAAGCCGTGTCCGTCGGCCTTGCGCATGACCGGCCGGCTGCCCTCGCGCCACAGCACCCGGCCCTCCGCGTCCGCGACGATCATGATCTGCCCCGCGTCCGCGACCGACAGCAGGCCCGCGCGCAACACCGGCAGCACATGGCGCAGCGGGGAGTCGCACCGTCGCCGCTCGACCTCGTCACGGCTGAGCGGTCCGGCGCGGACGTCCTGGTCGGGGTCGACGCCGCCGCGGAGCACGCGCTTCCAGGACTCCCCGATGACCGGACGCGGCGCGACCGGGGCTCGCTGCCCGGAGAGCGTCGCCGTCCGTACCTCGCTGAGCACCTGTGCCGCTCGTGGCGCGTCGACGGCGGCCAGTCGCGTCACGTCCAACGGCGAGTGCGTCACTGGGACCTCCCGGAAGGGCTGAGCGGACGTGGTTCCCAGCCTCCGCCGGCCAAGGGTCCCAAGGCCGGAGCAGGCTTGCAACCCCCTGCAACCCTGGCCAAGTCCTCCCTGGTGGCCGAAAATTGTCCCAACGCCGCCGCGTGCGGTGTGTGTGCTCCGCACGACGGGGGCCGGAGAACGGGGGTGGTGCCGTGTCGGCGCAGCACCACCCCCGTGCCGGAGGCCGACCTGGGTTCGGCGGTGCCGCTTCAGGAAACGGGCCGCGCCCGTTCCACCACCGCTGCCAGGTCCAGGCTGTGCGGCAGCGTCCCGAACGCCGTTCCCCAGTCTCCGCCGAGGCGTGAGGCGCAGAACGCGTCGGCGACCTCCGCGGGCGCGTACCGCACGAGCAGCGAGCCCTGCAGCACCAGCGCGATCCGCTCGACCAGGCGCCGGGCGCGACCCTCGATGCCTTCCAGGTCTGCGAGTTCGGTGAGCAGGTTCTTGATCGCCCCGTCCAGCCGGTGGTCGGCGCCGCGCGCCCGGCCGACCTCCTCGAGGTAGGCGTTCAGGGCCTGCGGCTCGCGCCGGAGGGCCCGCAGCACATCGAGCGCCTGGACATTGCCCGCGCCCTCCCAGATGGAGTTGAGCGGCGACTCGCGCAGCAGCCGCGGCATGCCGGACTCCTCCACGTATCCGTTGCCGCCCAGGCACTCGGACGCCTCGACCACGACCGGGGTGCAGCGCTTGGTCACCCAGTACTTCGCGGCCGGCAGCGCGAGCCGCAGAAACGCCCGCTCCCGCTCACTCCCGTCGTCGTACGCGGCGGCCAGCCGCATGGACAGCGTCGTCGCGGCCTCGGACTCCAGCGCGAGGTCGGCCAGTACGTTGCGCATCAGGGGCTTGTCGATCAGCTTGCCGCCGAAGGCCTCGCGGTACGTGCAGTGGTGCACGGCCTGTGCCACCGCCTGCCGCATGAGGGAGGCGGCGCCGAGCGCGCAGTCCAGCCGGGTCATCGCGACCATCTCGATGATGGTGCGCACCCCGCGCCCCTCGTCCCCGACCCGGCGCGCCCAGGTCCCGTCGAACTCGACCTCGCTCGACGCGTTCGACCTGTTGCCCAGTTTGTCCTTGAGCCGCTGGATCGCGAAGGCGTTGCGTGTGCCGTCCTCCAGCACGCGCGGCACGAGGAAGCACGTCAGGCTCTCCTCTCCCGCGCCGCCCTCGGCGGGGGACGTCTGTGCCAGCACCAGGAAGCCGTCCGACATCGGCGCCGAGCAGAACCACTTGTGGCCCGTCAGCTCGTACGTCCCGTCCTCGGCGAGCGGCCGCGCCGACGTCGTGTTGGCCCGTACGTCGCTGCCGCCCTGCTTTTCCGTCATGCCCATACCGAAGAGCACGCCCGCCTTCTGCGCGGCGGGCCGCAGACCCTGGTCGTAGACGGTGGACGTGAGCCGCGGCTCCCACTCGGCCGCGAGCGCCGGGTCCGTGCGCAGCGCGGGCACCGCCGCGTGCGTCATCGACAGCGGGCAGCCGTTGCCCGCCTCGACCTGCGTCCAGACCACGAACCCGGCCGCCCGCCGCACATGCCCGCCTGGTCGCCCCCAGGCCGCGGTCAGCCCCGCCGAGACGCCCTTGCCCAGCACGCGGTGCCAGGACGGATGGAACTCGACCTCGTCGATGCGATTCCCGTAACGGTCGTGCGTACGCAACTTGGGCGGATTCTCGTTGGCCAGCCGCCCCCAGTCCTGGACCTGAGCGGAACCGGCGCTGCGCCCCAGGGCCGTCAGCTCGCCCCGCGCCTCGTCCAGCAGCTCGGGATCGAGATGCCGGTCGACCGCTTCCGCCAGGACCCGGTCGGCGCTGAACACGTCATATTCGACCAGCGGTGGAGCCTGGTTGGTCGCTTCATTGGTCCCGGTAGCCATACCAGGAAACCTACCCCCGAGTACTGCGGCGGTCACCTCCCGGACGGTCGGTGAAGACCGCACGTTGCGGCAGATACGGTTAGGGGGTGCAGCCAGCAAGCGAAACCCCAGAGGGCCCGTCCGGTCGGCTCCACCGGGCACGCGTTCTGTACCGGAATGTCTCCAAACGCAGGACCGCCTGGCTGCTGCTCAAGGACACCGTCAATTCCTGCATCGAGTACCGCATCCTGGGGCTCGCCGCGGAGGCCGCGTTCTTCACGCTGCTGTCCGTGCCGCCCTTGCTGCTGAGCATGCTCGGACTGCTCGGCTACGTGGACGACTGGACCGGCGCCGACACCATCGCCAGCGTGGAGACCAACCTGCTGGAGGCCTCGCGCACGATCCTCACGGACAAGGGCGTCACGGAGATCGCCCAGCCGATCCTCCACGACGTGATGAAGGGCGGCCGGCCCGACGTCATCTCCCTCGGCTTCCTGTTCGCGCTGTGGTCGGGCTCGCGCGCGGTGAACGTCTTCATCGACACGATCACCGTCATGTACGGCCTCGACGGCGTCCGCGGGATCGTCAGGACCCGGCTGATGGCGTTCATGCTGTTCCTCGTGGCGCTGCTGATCGGCTCCATCGCGCTGCCGCTGATGGTCGCGGGCCCGGACGCGGTGGTGGGCCTCGTGTCGTGGTCGACGACCGTCGTGCAGGTCCTTTACTGGCCTGTCGTCATCCTGCTGTCCATCGTCTTCCTGACGACGCTCTACCACGTGTCCGTGCCGGTGCGTTCGCCGTGGGTCGAGGACGTGCCCGGTGCCCTGGTGGCGCTCGGGATGTGGGTGCTGGGCAGCTTCCTGCTGCGGATCTATCTGACCACCGCGATCGAAGGGCCGACGATCTACGGCTCGCTGGCCGCACCTGTCGCCGTGCTCCTGTGGATCGGTGTCTCGGCCTTCGCGGTGCTCGTCGGGGCGGCCGTCAACGCGGCCATCGACCGCGTCTGGCCGGCCGCCGCCACGGCCGCCGCGCGCGCCGTCAACGAGCGGCTGCGCGAGGAGCAGGCCGCCGACCTCGTGGCCCGCGCGGCCGCCGCCCGGGCCATCGATCCCGAGGACCCGGACATGCCCTCCGAATTCCCGGAGCGCTGGTCCCGCTTCCTGCCCCCGGAGGACGTGACCTCACGTCTGCGCACGCACGTCAAGAGCTCACCCAAGAACGGCGACGCCTCGCCTCCGCCTGATTGACCGGGCCGCAGCCGGCAGCGGTCAGGCCTTTCTGCCAGGTCTTCCTGTCATGTCTTCCTGTCAGGTCTTCCACACACCGCGCGCCGCGTGCTCCCGCGCGAAGTCCCTGAAGTCGCGCGGGGCACGGCCCAGGACCTGCCGCAGGTCGTCGGTGGCCTTCGCGTCGCCGCCGTGGAGCAGTTCCTCGATGAGCGCCTCCGTGAACGCGACCTCCTCGGGCGACAGCCCGAACCCGGCCAGGATGGCGCCGTACTCCTTCACGGACTCCGGCACGTACCGGATCTCCCGGCCCGCCGCGGCGGAGATCTCCGCCATGGCCTCGCGGAAGGACAGCAGCCGAGACCCCGTGATCTCCAGGGCCCGCCCCACGTAGGAGGAGTCGGTCAGCGCCTCCACGACCACGTCCGCGATGTCGCGCGTGTCGATGAACGGCTGCGGCGCCTCGCCCGCCGGGAACACGAACTCGCCGCTCCGTACCCCCTCCAGCAGCAGGCCCTCACTGAAGTTCTGCATGAACCAGGTGGCCCGCACGATGGTCCACTCGGCACCCGACTCCCGCAGCGCCCGCTCGGCCGGCTCCGCCTGCCGCTCGCCGATCGCCGACAGCAGCACCAGGCGACGCACGCCGAACTCCTGCGCCCGCTGGGCGAAGGCGGCGATGCTCTCGTCCGCGCCCGGCGCGCCGACGTCCGGCGGGTACGCCAGATACGCCGCGCGGGAGCCGCGCAGCGCCTCGTCCCACGTCGACCGGTCGTACCAGTCGAAGCGCACCGCTCCACCGCGCGAAGCGGCCCGTACGCCGAACCCCGCGGCCTTCGCCGCGTCCGCCACCTGACGCCCCGTCTTGCCCGAGGCTCCCGTCACCAACACCGTCTCGTTCCGCGTGTTTTCCGTCATGGGCCCAGTGAACGGCCGTGCGCGGCAAGGGAACATCGCTGAACCTCTCGTTCCCATAAGCGCGCGTCTACGCTGACGCCATGGACGCACTCGCAGGCCTTCTGGAGGGCCCACGCGCGCGTGGCGCCTTCATGATCCGGGCGTGCTTCGAGCCGCCCTGGTGCATCCGCATCGAGGACCGCGCCCCGCTGACGGTCATGCTCATGGTCCGCGGTGACGCCTGGGTCATGCCCGACGAGGGGGAGCGGCTGTTCCTGCGGGCCGGCGACCTCGCCATCGCGCGCGGCCCGGACCCGTACACCTGCGCCGACGCCCCTTCGACCGCGCCGCAGGCGCTGATCCTGCCGGGCGCCGAGTGCTTCTACCCGGACGGGCGGTCCCTGAAGGGCACCATGGATCTGGGAGTGCGCACCTGGGGAGCCAGGCTCGACGGCTCCGTGGTGATGCTGATCGGGACGTACACGATGCAGGGCGAGATCAACGGGCGGCTGCTCGACGCCCTGCCGCCGCTGCTCAGCCTGACGTCCGACGAGTGGAACTGCCCGCTCACCCCGCTGCTCACCGAGGAGATCGTGCGCGACGAGCCGGGCCAGGAGGTCGTCCTCGATCGGCTGCTCGACCTGCTGGTCATCGCCGCGCTACGGGTCTGGTTCTCGCGCCCGGAGGCCGAGGCGCCCGCCTGGTACCAGGCTCTGGCGGACCCCGTGGTGGGCCGGGTGCTGCGGCTCCTGCAGGACGATCCCGCCCACCCCTGGACGGTCGCCTCGCTCGCCGTGAAGGCGGGCGTCTCCCGGGCCGCGCTCGCCCGCCGCTTCAGGGAACTCGTGGGGGAGCCCCCCATGACGTATCTGACCGGCTGGCGCCTCGCGCTCGCCGCGGACCGGCTGCGCGACACCGACGACACCATCGGCGCCATCGCCCGCCAGGTCGGCTACGGCAGCGCGTTCGCGTTGTCCAGTGCCTTCAAGCGGGTGTACGGGGTGAGTCCGCAGGAGCACCGGACGCGGGTGGCGTGAGCACGGATCGGGGCAGCAGGCAGCGCGGATCGGCGCTCACGGGCCGGCCGGGCGTAGCCTTTCGTACGTGTCCGACGAGCACGAAGACCCGTTCCGGTACACGGAGTGGGCGTCCCGGCTGACGGGTGCGGTCGTGTGGACCCGCACGACCGCGCCGGACGACCAGGCTCCGGTGCTGCCCGACGGCTGCATGGACCTCCTGTGGACGCGGGGTCGGCTCTTCGTCGCGGGACCCGACACACAGGCGCACCGGGGCGAGGACGCGACCGGAGGCATCCGCTTTGCGGGCGTCCGGTTCTTCCCCGGCACCGCGCCCGCCTACCTCGGCGTACCGGCCCATGAACTGCGCGACCGGCGGGTGGACTTGGCGGACCTGTGGCCGTCGGGGGAGGTGCGGCGGCTGACCGAGCGGGTCGACTCGGCCGACGACCCCGCGGCGGCTCTCGAAGCGGTGGCCCTCGGCCGCGCGGCCGACACGGAGCCGCCCGATCGGCGGCTGCGGGCGATCGTGGCGGCCGTGTCCGCGGGCCGCTCCGTCGCCGCGACCGCGGACGCGCTGGGCTGGAGCGAGCGGCAGCTGCACCGCCGCTCCCGCGACGCGTTCGGCTACGGCCCCAAAACACTGGCCAGGATCCTGCGCCTGCAACGCGCGCTCACCCTCGCCCGGGACGGGGTGCCCTTGGCGGACACGGCCATCCGCGCCGGCTACGCCGACCAGGCCCATCTCGCCCGCGACGCACGGGACTTGGCGGGCTCGCCCATGGGCGAGCTACTGCGGCGTTAGCGGGGCGAAGAGGTCCACGCCGTTGCCGTCCGGGTCGTTCACGACGGCGTACCGCTGACCCCAGGGCGCGTCCCAGGGCTTGAGCTCCCCTGGGTAGCCGGCGGCCACCAGCTCGTCGTACGAGGCGTCGACGTCCGCCGGGCTGTCGCACAGGAAGGCCAGCCCGATCCGGCCCCCGCCCGACGGCGGCTCCCACCCGGCGTGGAACGAACGGACGATCTCCTCGGTGTCGAGCGCGAGGCGCAGCCCACCGGGCAGCTGCGCCTCCACATGCGGCTGCTCCTCGGAAGCCTCGGGAAACACGAGGCCGAGGCGGCGGTAGAAAGCGAGCGATGCGGCCATGTCGGAGACGACGAGGCCGATGAGGTCGAATCGTGGAGTCATGCGGCCACCGTAGGCAGCCCGAGGGCCGGGGTCTTGGAGGAATCGGACACAGGGCTCGGGCTCGCGCGGCTCGGAGTCGTTCATGCTTATGAATAATAATCAAGTACGTGTCTATTGACGCGTTCACGGCAAGCCTTTAGCGTCCCGAGAAAGCGCTTTCCCCGTCCGGATGCGGTGTCTGGCCGTCCGGCCCGTTCATGTCGTCGAACCAGCCGCATCGTCGCACCCGGAGCCGCCACAGAAAAGGGGTCAGCCCATGCGCCTGCTGTCTTGGCGCGGGACCCGACCCACCCAACCTGGAGGCACACGATGCACCTGAGACCCGTCATCGCGTCCGTCGGCCTGCTGGCCGGCACGCTCGTCGCGCTGTCCGGCAACACGGCGCAGGCCGCGTCCACCCGTCATGAGGCGGAGAGCTCCCCGGCGGTCTGCACCGGCACCATCGACTCCGACTGGACCGGCTACTCCGGCAGCGGATTCTGCAACGGCGACAACGCGTCCGGCGCCTACGCACAGTTCACCGTGAACGCCTCCGCCTCGGGCACGGCGACGCTGAAGATCCGCTTCGCCAACGGAACCACCACCGCACGGTCCGCCAATGTCACCGTGAACGGCTCGGCGGCCACGTCGGCGTCGTTCGAGGGCACCGGAGCGTGGGGGACGTGGGCGACGAAGACGATCACGGTGCCGGTGACGTCGGGCAGCAACACCATCCGGCTCAGCCCCACCACCTCCGCCGGCCTGCCCAACATCGACTACCTCGATGCCGAGGTGACCGGTGACACCACCACGCCGCCGCCGTCGGCCTCGGCGCTGTACGTGGCGCCGAACGGCAGCGACAGCGCGGCCGGAACGCAGTCGGCCCCGACGACGCTCACTTCGGCGATCTCCCGCATCACCCCCGGCGGAACGATCTACATGCGTGGCGGCACCTACCGCTACTCGCAGACGGTCACCATCCCGGCGGGCAGCAACGGCACTTCGAGTGACCGCACCGAGCTGTCCGCCTACCCGGGTGAGACACCGGTACTGAACTTCTCGGCCCAGAGCGAGGCAACGTCGAACCGCGGGCTCGCCGTGAACGGGTCGTACTGGCACGTCAAGGGCCTCGTCGTCGAGCGCGCCGGTGACAACGGGATCTTCGTCGGCGGCAGCAACAACATCTTCGAGCGCACGGTGACGCGCTTCAACCGGGACACCGGGCTGCAGCTCTCGCGGATGCTCTCCAGCACCCCCAAGGACCAGTGGCCGTCCAACAACCTCATTCTGAGCGCGGAGTCGCACGACAACGCCGACTCCGACGGCGAGGACGCCGACGGCTTCGCCGCGAAGCTCACCTCCGGGCCCGGAAACGTCTTCCGCTACGCCGTGGCCCACAACAACATCGACGACGGCTGGGACCTCTACACGAAGAGTGACACGGGCGCCATCGGTGCGGTGACCATCGAGGACTCCCTCGCCCACGAGAACGGCACCCTCAGCGACGGCTCCCAGGCCGGGAACGGTGACCGCAACGGCTACAAGCTCGGCGGCGAGGACATCGGGGTCAACCACGTGGTCCGGCGCAGCATCGCCTACGACAACGGCAAGCACGGGTTCACCTACAACAGCAACCCCGGCACGATGGCGGTCTCGGACAACATCAGCATCGACAACGCCCAGCGCAACTTCAACTTCGACGCCGGCACCTCGGTGTTCCGGAACAACACCTCGTGCCGCGGTGGCAGCGGGACGAACGACAGGATCGTCGGCAACGCCGACAGCTCGAACCAGTTCTGGTCCGGCTCGAACGGGTCCCGGTGCTCCTCGTACCCCGGCGCCCTGAGATGGTCTTTCGCGGCGGACGGCCGCCTCGTCGTGACCTTCGGCGGCAACGAGATCACGCCGTAACCGACTTGACCGACCTTCCTGGCCGGCCCATCCGGTTCGCCCGGACGGGCCGGCTAGCCCGACGCGGCTCGCCGTGTCAGTGCGCCAGTGCGCCGTGGACCCGAAATTTTCGGGCCCCCGGCGCGCTGGGTCCCACCTTCCTCCACGAAATAAGCTCGGATTTCATGGCAGCGCACACCGGCCCCCGGATACTCGTCTACTCCCGCACCACGGCCTACCGGCACGAGTCGATCCCGGACGGCATCGCGGCCGTACGTTCGCTCGGTGCCGCGCACGGCTTCGAGGTGCACGCCACGGAGGATCCCGAACTCTTCGACGCGCCCCTCGGCCCGTACGCGGCTGTCCTCTTCCTCTCCACCAGCGGTGACGTCCTGACGCCCGCGGGGCGTGAGCATCTCGCCGCGTACGTCGAGGCGGGCGGCGGTTTCGTCGGCGTGCACGCGGCGGCGTGTACCGAGTACGACTGGCCGTACTACGGCGAACTGCTCGGCGCCCGGTTCGCGCGCCACCCCGACCATCAGCCGGGCAAGCTCCTCGTCGAGGACCACGACCACCCGGCGACCCGACACCTGCCCGTGGCCTGGGAGTTCACGGACGAGTGGTACGACTTCCGGTCGAACCCCCGGGGTTCGGTACGGGTGCTCGCCTCGGCCGACGAATCCTCGTACGACGGTGGCGGGATGGGCGACGACCATCCCCTCGTGTGGTGCCGGGAGCAGGGGGCGGGCAAGGTCTTCTACACCGCGCTCGGACACGCCTCGGAGGCGTACGAGGACCCGGACTTCCGGGCGCATCTGCTCGGCGGCATCATGTGGGCGGCCGGTCTCGCGCAGGCGTAGGCCCGCGCAGGGGCGCGGTCCTGGGGCGCGGTCCTGGGGCGCGGTCCTCAGGGCTGCTCGACGCCCTGGGCGGACCCCGGCGGCTTCCCCGTGCTCTCCCGCACCACCAGCCGCGTGGACAGTTCGGTCCGTGTCCCTTCCGGCCGCTCGCCCGCCATGAGCCGTACCAGCAGGCGCATCGCGGTCGCGGCCATCTCCGACAGGGGCTGGCGGATCGTGGTCAGCGCGGGTGTGGCCCAGTGGGCCTCCGGCAGGTCGTCGAATCCCACCACGCTCATGTCGTCCGGGACGGTCAGCTTCCGTTCGGCCAGGGCCCGGTAGGTGCCGAGGGCCATCTTGTCCGAGCAGACGAAGACGGCCGTGGGCGGTTCGGGCAGGTCGAGGAGTTCCAGCATGCGACGGTGGGCGCCGACCTCGTTGAAGCTGCCGTAGCGGAGGTACTCCGGCCGGTGGCGGATGCCGGCCGCCGCGAGGGCCGAGCGGTAGCCGGCGACGCGGGCGCTGCTGCACATCTTGCGGCGGTATCCGGCGATGACCGCGATGCGCTCGTGGCCGAGGGAGATCAGATGCTCGGTGGCCGTCACCCCGCCCTGCCAGTTGGCGGCGCCCACCGACACGACGCCGGGCGGCGGGTCGAGCACCGGGTCGATCAGGACGAACGGGATGCGGTGCTGTTCCAGCCAGGCGTACTGGGACGGGGTCAACTCCGCCAGGTTGAACAGCACCCCGGCGGAGCCGCGCGTGGAGAGCTTGTCCAGCCAGCCGCGCTCGGGACGCCCGCCGCGTGTCCGGGTCAGGCCCGCCGAGACCACCACCTCCAGGCCGGCGTCGTGCGCGGCCTCCTCCACGCCGTGCAGCACCGCGCCCGACCAGGAGGACTCCAGTGAGTGCACGACGAGATCGACCATGCCCGGGGACTTCGCCGAGTCGAAGCGCGGTTTGCGCACGTAGCCCAGCCGGTCGAGCGCCTCGGTGACCCGGCGGCGGGTCTCGGGCGCCACGTCCTCACGGCCGTTGACCACCTTCGACGCCGTCGGCACGGACACCCCGGCCTCGCGGGCCACGACAGCCAGCGTCGGCCCGGCCACGCTCCCGGTACGCACCATGGAAGCCCACCTCTCCGGCTCCGTCCCGAGAGCCAGCGAAAGTTTCGGATCGCCACCGGTCAGGCACGGTGGCATCGACCGCGCCTAGAAAGCGCTTCCTACATTATGGCTGCCACGAGTGTGCGCGGAAGGGTAGCTGTTCAGCGGATTTCTGGTGAGCCGAAACTTTCGAAATGTCGAACACGTGGCTCGGGGTGAGCGCATTGGACATGGTGGGGTCTGCGGGGGCGGGCGGAGCCCTCAGCGGTTTCGCCAGGAGCGGTCAGGCCGAGCGCCGCGTGGACGCCACTGCCTCCGAGATACCCGCGATCGCCCTCGGTCCCACCCGGCAGCAGCCGCCGATCAGCCGCGCGCCGGCCCGCTGCCACCCGGTGACCTGTTCGAGGGTGAACGTGGAGCGCCCGGTCCAGGCGCGGGCCTCGGCGTCCCAGGCCTCGCCGCTGTTGGGGTACACCACGACCGGCTTGCCGGTCACCCGCGCGGCGGTCTCCACCGCCGCGTCCACGTCGTCGGGGGCACAGCAGTTGACGCCGACCGCGATCACCTCGTCGACGTCGGCGGCGAGCGCGAAGGCCTCCTCCAGCGGCTGCCCGGCCCGCGTCCGGTCGCCGGCCACGCTGTACGACAGCCACGCCGGTACACCCAGCCCGCGCACCGCCCGCAGCAGGGCCCGGGCCTCGTCGGCATCGGGCACCGTCTCCAGCGCGAACACATCGGGCGCGGCGGCGGCCAGCACCTCGAGGCGGGGCCGGTGGAACCGCTCCAACTCGGCCACGCTCAGCCCGTACCGCCCCCGGTACTCCGAACCGTCCGCCAGCATCGCACCGTACGGACCGACCGACGCCGCCACCCACAACGGCTGCCCTACGCCCTTGGCGCCGGCCTGCCGGGCGGCCTCGCGGGCGAGTTCGACACTGAGCCCGAGCAGTTCGGCCGCGCGCTCGCGGGTGATGCCGCGCCGGGCGAACCCCTCGAACGTCGCCTGATAGCTGGAGGTGATCGCGACGTTCGCGCCCGCCTCGAAGTAGGCGAGATGCGCCTGAGTGATCGCCTCCGGCTTCTCGGCGAGCAGCCGCGCCGACCAGAGTTCGTCGCTCAGGTCGTGCCCGGCCGATTCGAGCTGATTCGACATACCGCCGTCGAGGACGACCGTGCCGGTGGTGCCGGTGCCGGCGAGCGCTTCGGCGAGGGTGGGGGAGGTGTCGCTGGTCATGTCACGACGCTAGCCGAAGCGGGAGCCGACGCCGCGACGAGTCCGCCGCTGATCGCGGGCGCGGGCTATGCGGCGGTCTAGCAGGGGGTGCTGTTCACCTCACGATGAGATTACGATCCGGCCGCGTACTGGTGGCGGATCGGTAACCGGGCGAGCATGCCCACATGAACGCGGCACGTCGCGCCATGGAGCAACTGCAGACATGGCCCGACCTCACGGGGGCCCCGGCCAGTTGCGGCACAGGACTGGCGCTGCAGGTCGACCAGTGCGAGATCGTGCACTTCCATGACGATCGGAGCGCGGACCTTCATCTCACCGTCCTGGCCATCCGGCATCTGGCCGCCGAGCTCGAGCGGTCGACGGCGATACGGGTGCTGTCCTCATCGCCATGGGTGACCGTGCGCTTGGACTGTGCCACGGACGCCGATGTGCTGCTGAGCCTGACCAGCGTCGCCCTTCAGGCGCACAGTGCGAGGTCCGGCACCGGCTCCTCACCGCAGCCGCCGTGCAACCTCCACCGCGTGACGATCAGGAAAGGCCAAGGCGGCTAGGCGGCTGCCGGGCGGTGGCTGGGGGCGTAGGTCTTCCAGAGCTGGATGAGCAGACGCATGATGATCGCCTCGATCACGGCGACCGCCACCTTGGTGAGGATGGAGGTGAGCAGGTGCGACACAGTGAGCCGCCTTTCTTGTGCAGGGTGCGTCCGTGCTGCTCCTTTGTGGGGTCTGCGGGCTTCGTGCGGCCAGAACGTGGGTGACCGCAGAGTGAACTGTCAGAGGCGTCGGGGTGTGGCGGCGCCGGGATGCCCGCTCTGAGTGCCGAGGCGATCCAGCACGGCCGACAGCAGAACGGAACCAACTGCCGCTGCCAGACCGATCGTCCAGCCCGCAGGGCCGATGGGCCGGCTGCCGAAGAAGTGGCTCAGTCCGGGGACGGCCACCGCGAGGACGAGTGCGACCAGGGACCCCACGGCGGCGAGGGCGACCACCGGGTCCCGGCCCGCGTCCATGAGCGTCTGCAGGAGCTGGGAGGCAACGAGGGCGACCAGTGCGACCGTGCCGGCCCGGGCCCGCGTACCGGTCGCCCGGGCGACGATCCACGCGCTGCCCGCCGCGGCCGTGGTGACGGTGGCGCGAAGGCGGAGGTGCCGGGTGAGGGCCGCGCCCAGGGAGGCCTCGGGCCCTTCCGCGAGCAGCTTCTCGGCCCTGCCCGCCGGGGGCCGGGCGGCGATGGCCATGGCCGGCAGCATGTCGGTGAGGAGATTGACGAGGAGCAGCTGGCGGGCGTTCAGCGCGCTGCGGCCGGTGAACACCGTGGTCGCCAGGACGAAGGCGATCTCCCCGAGGTTGCCGCCGAGCAGGATGCCCAGCGCCTTGCGGACCGAGGCCCACATGGCCCGGCCCTCCACGATGGCGTCGACGATGGTCTCGATGCGGTCGTCGGTGACCACGACGTCGGCGGCGGAGCGGGCCGCCGGGGTCGCCCGGGACCCGATGGCGATGCCGACGTCGGCGATCCGGATGGCCGGGGCGTCGTTGGCCCCGTCACCGGTGACGGCGACGACCCGGCCGGCCGCGCGCAGCGCGGTGACGATCCGTACCTTGTGCGCGGGGGTGACCCTGGCGAACACCGAGATCCCGGGCAGCGTCCTGGCGAGGTCGGCGTCGTCCAGGGCGTCCAGTTCGGGTCCGGTCATCATCCGCGGTTCCTCGTCCGGCTGGAGTTCGCCGGCGATCGCGGCAGCGGTGCTGGGGTGGTCTCCGGTGAGCATGACGATCCGTACGCCGGCCGCCGCCAGTCGGCTGACGCTCTCGGCGGCGGTGGGCCGTACGGGGTCCGCCAGTCCGAGCAGGCCCAGCAGACACAGCCCGTCGATGTCCGTGTCGTCGAGGGCCGGGGGAGCCTCCGCGCGGGGACCCGGCAGGGTGCGTTCCGCGACCACCAGGACCCGCAGACCCCGCCGGGCGTGCCGGTCGATGTCCCGGTCGAGCTCGTCCCGCAGCTCGGCGTCGAACGGCCTGGTGGTGTCGTTCTGCCGTACCCGGTCGCAGCGGGCCAGGACGACCTCCGGTGCTCCCTTGACGACCAGCAGCGTCCTGCCGCGCTCTCGGTCCCGCTCGGTCGACGGTTCCTCCGCGCCGGTCCGGCCCAGCACCGCGTGGTAGCCGCGCGCGGGCTCGAACGGCAGCTCCGCCAGCCGCTGCCAGCCCTCAGCCGCCACGATGTCCGGGGTGGCGCCGACCCGCTCGGCCCCGGTGGCGATGGCTCGGTCCGTGGGGTGGGTGAGCGTCGAGGCCGGGCCCGCCGGACCCGCGAGGGCCGCTGCCGCGACGACCCGGCGCAGCCGCGGTGTGAGCGCGTCCAGTGGGCGCCGTTCACCGCCGTCGGACACCTGCTGGAGGCTGATCCTTCCCTCGGTGAGGGTGCCGGTCTTGTCGAAGCACAGCACATCGGTGCGGCCGAGCGCCTCGATGGTCGGGGCGCTGCGCACGAGGGTGTTACGGGTGGACAGCCGACGGGCGGCGGCGAGTTCCGCGACGGTGGCGATGAACGGCAGTCCTTCGGGCACGGCGGCGACACACAGGCTGACCGCGGAGCCCAGCGCCGCGCCCAGGGGCTGCCGCCGTGCCAGACCGACGACGAACAGGACGAGACCGGAAGCGATGGACAGGGGCAGGAACCAGCGGCCGAGGGCGGTCAGGCGGCGTTCCACGCCGCTGTCCGGAAGGCCGCCCCCCAGGTCTGACTCGGCGGCGCTGCCGACCTCGGTGGCGGCTCCGGTGGCGACCACCACGGCCAGCGCGCCGCCGGCCGCCACCGTCGTGCCCTGGTACAGCATGGAATGGCGGTCCGCGACCGCTTGCGCGGCCGTCGGCGCCGGTGTCTTCAGGACGAGTTGGGACTCGCCGGTGAGGCTCGACTCGTCGACCTCCAGGCCCGTGGCCTCCACCACGCGGCAGTCGGCCGGGACCGCGTCACCGGCACGCAACTCGATCATGTCACCGCGCACCAGGCGGTCGGCGGCCGTCTCCGTGGCGCCGGGCCGGTTCGCCCTCCGCAGCCGTACCCGTGCGGAGGTCGCCTCCACGAGCTGCTCCGCCGCGCGGTCGGCCCCGAGCCGCTGGGCCCCGCCGACGAGTGCGTCGACCCCGAGCACTCCACCGATGAGCACCGCGTCCAGGACGGAACCGAGCGCCGCCGAGATGCCGCCACCGATCGCCAGGACGGGGGTGATCGGGTTGGCCAGCTCTTCCGCCACCCTGCCGATCAGGGTGCCGGGAGTGGTTCGTCGTTCGAGTCCGTCGAACGGGCGGCGCCGTGCGGCCTCGGCATCGTCGAGTCCCCTGGGGGAGGCTTCGAGTCGGGACAGGACCTGACGCACCGTCATGGTGTGCCAGGGCGTCCGCTCGACGGCGACGGGAGCCGGGCGGCTTCGCAAAGTCCACCCCTCCCAGGCGCCCGCCCCGATCGCGGCAATGGTCACGCCGTCGGTCACCATGCGGGCGCGCGCCCAGGCGCGGGGCCGGGGGACGGCAAGTGCCAGTGCCACACCGACAAAGGCCCCGATTGATTCCAGGCGAACGCACTGCCGGCTCAGTCGCAGGGCCTGCGGGACGGCGGTCAGCAGCAGATGCGCCACGTCGGGCGGACCTGCGATGTCGGCGTCCCAGGGCACTAGGCGGGGGCCGGTGGTCACCCCGATACCGAGGTCGGCACGGACGACGGCGCGGCCGGACCGGGTGGTCACGACGGCGACACCGTGGCCCTCTGCCTGGAGGGAGCGGACCAGTGCGGCCATGCGTGTTCCGCCGATGGGAACGGTCTCGTCCAGCCCGAACCGGCGGTGCAACCCGGGCGGGCCACCCGCGAGCACGACCCGCCCGCATCCGCGCGCCGCCTCTACCAGGTGCTCGGCGAGCGGGTGCAGCTGAGGCACCAGATCCGCGACGGCGACGGGCTTGCCGTCGCGGAGGACGAGCAGGACTCTCCCGCCCTGATCGGCCCATTCCGCGACCGCGGCAGCCGCCTCCCCGGGCAGCTCGGTCTCCGCCGCGGGGCCGTCGGTGAGCGAGCGCAGTGCCCAGCCCGCGCGCTCCTGCGGCTGTGACGGATCGGCGCCGTCGATCAACTCGTGGATTCTCGCGTGGACTTCGTCGACGTCCGGAGCCGCGTCCGCGCTCCCGAGCGTGTCCGGGTACTCGCCGTGCGGCGCCAGAGGCACCACGGCACCGACCGTCCAGGTACTGGTGGCCAGCACGCGGGCGTCGAGGACGACCGTGTCGACGCGGTCGAGGCGGCGCAGCGCCTCCGGCCGGAGCACAAGGGCTCCCCGGCCGGAGGCGGCCTGCCCCACCGAGCAGGCGAAGGACTCGCGGCCGAGCCTGGGGCTTCTCGGTGTCCCCCCGATCATCATGGCCAGAGCCCGGTCATGGCTGCGTGCGACGGCCGCCATGAACCCGTAGCCCGCGAGCGCCGCGGGGACGGCCAGGTTGGCGTACCGCTCCGCCGGCCCCGGTGGCAGAGGAACCGGCCGTTCGAAGGCGGGTGTGGCGTCGTGGCGGTACGCCCCCTCCCGCTCGCTCAGCCGCAGCGCCCAGCCCTGCCATGCCTGGCGCCTGGCCTTGGCCTCCGCATACCGGACACCGGCCAGGAAGGCGGTCACGAGGGGGCCGAGCGGCCGGAACGTGAACGTCGTGGTGAGCAGGTTCGCCGTCGCCCAGCCGGTCTCGGCGGCCCCGCCAATGCGCCGATCGGCGGCGCGGCGCAGCCGCGGCGTGGCCTCCGCGAGCTGTACCAGCGCCGGTACGACCGGCGGCAGACCGGCGGCTCTGGCGGCTCGGCCCATCACCGCCACACCGACCGCGGCAAGGCTCGCTCCCAGCTGCACCGCCGCACCGAGTTGACTCTCGGGCACACCGGGAAAGCCCACAGCGTGTGGCGCCCGTCCCACGCC
The DNA here is from genome assembly GCF_005768555.2 of Streptomyces sporangiiformans. GTDB lineage: Bacteria > Actinomycetota > Actinomycetes > Streptomycetales > Streptomycetaceae > Streptomyces > Streptomyces sporangiiformans. Next base: position 66,884 of record NZ_VCHX02000035.1, on the reverse strand, counting down.
GGCGTCGGCCCCGCCCCGGCCCTCCCCGCCTGCCGCCTCCTCAGCGGCCACTTCGGCCTCGGCGTCCGCGACGAGGCGGACGACGTGCTCCAGATCGGTTCCAGCGGGCTCGCAGCCGACGTACACGCAGCCGAGCGTCCCGTTCACCTCGGCCCGGACCACCCCGGGCACGTCCATCAGCCGGGCCTCCAGGTCGCGTGCGGCCCCGGTGGTTCCCGGCAGTCCCACACGGCCGACCTCGATCTGCACCCCACCCGGAACCTGCCAGGTCCGACGCGTACCCGGCGTCAGCAGACGTCCGAACTCCGACAACGCCACGGGTACCGCGCTCACCGCCCCTGCGGCGGCGCGCGCGGTTCTGGAAAGGAGTGCCCCGATCACACGGCCTCCGCCATGACTTGCGGTGGTGCATGGTGGCGCCGACGACCCGAAAAAGTCGGGCAAAAGCACCTTCTTTGAGTATGGTCACACCTCTACGGCGCTGTCCTGTTCGCCGCAGTCATACCGCTCGCGGCGTCCCCGCGTCAGAATGGGTGATAGGAGCATTTCATCCTGTTCGAGAGAATAGGGAGGTTTGGGATGTCAACCGCAGAACGAAGCACCACCGCCGAGGAGCGGCAATCGGAGAAGGACGGGCAGTTTCTGCACATGCATACCGCCCATCCCGCAGTGCCCGTTCCGTACTTCACTCCAGGAGATCTCAAGGCCAACGCCCAGTCGATGACATCACGGGTGCCGGTCAGGGACGTCATCTTCTACGGCGGCCTGGGGGCACTCACCGTCGCGGGTGCGCTCGAATGGCCCGTCGCGCTCGCCGTCGGAGGAGCCGCCATGGTCCTGCGCGGCAGGGCGAAGGGAGAGGCGAAGGAAGAAGCGAAGGGCCGGCGGAAGGAAGAAGCGAAGGCAGAGCAGCAGGAAGAAGCGAGGGGAGAAGCGAAGGAAGAAGCGAAGGGCCGGCGGAAGGCCACCCAGTACAAGACATGACGGAGATCCCGGCGCTCGCCGGGCGAGAGGTCTACGCGCCGCCCGGCGCACCGGCGGTCAGTCGGCGACGGCCTGGTACAGGTTGACGGCAGCCAGTGCCGCCAGCACCCCGGCGGACACGCGCGTGATCAGCGGCAGCGGCACATGCTTCATGAGGGTGCGCCCACCCAGTACGCCGAGACCGGCCACCGCCCACAGCGCAACCACCGCACCGATGCCCACAGACACCGGCGCACCGTAGCGGGCGGCCAGGCTGGCGGTCATGATCTGTGTCAAATCGCCGAACTCCGCGACCAGGATCAGCATGAAGCCCGCGCCCGCCACCTTCCAGAAGCTCTGGTCGCCCGGCTGCCCGACGTGCTCCTCGGTCGCCTGCCGCTTGCTCACCAGAAGGATCCCCGCTCCCACCAGGAAGAGCACTCCTGATGCGACCTGCAGCCAACGGGTCGGCAGCAGGCCGAGCAGGCTCCCCGCGCTGACCGCCAGCACGACGTGGGCCGCGAAACCGGCCGCGATGCCCGTGAAGACATAGCCGGCCGGGTAGCGGGTCGCGAGCACCAGAACAGCCGCAGCCGTCTTGTCGGGCAGTTCGGTGACGAAGACGAAGACGAAGACGAAGCCGAAGGTGACGGCGACGATGGACACGTCGAACACGGGTTTGCGTCTTCTTGTCACCGGCGGAACGGCCGATCGAGGACCCTGGCGGCCTCGGCGCGGAAGCGTCGCGCATCGCAGCCGTCGGCAGCACATACGCGAGGGGGCTGCCGACAGGGGTCTCTGAGGGTCTCTCAGACAATGCACCTGCTCGATCGACACGCGAGTCGGTTCCCGGTCCTGACGACCGCTCAGGAGGTGGCGATGGCGGCGATCACCGCCCGCGGACCGGCTGCGAGGGATCGCGAGATCCGGATCCGCGGGCATCAGCCGAAGCGGCCGGAGATGTAGTCCTCGGTGCGCTGGTCGGAGGGGTTGGAGAAGATCCGCTCGGTCTCGTCGTACTCGACGAGCCTGCCGTGCCGTTCGCCCTTGACGTCGACGTCCGAGGTGAAGAAGGCGGTGCGGTGCGAGACGCGCGCGGCCTGCTGCATGTTGTGCGTGACGACGACGATCGTGAACTCCTGGGCCAGGTGCTCCATCAGGTCCTCGATCTTCGCGGTGGCGATCGGGTCCAGGGCCGAGCACGGCTCGTCCATCAGGATCACCTCGGGCTTGACCGCGATCGTACGGGCGATGCACAACCGCTGCTGCTGACCGCCCGACAGCGCCAGCGCGGAGGTCTTCAGCTTGTCCTTGACCTCGTCCCACAGCGCCGCACGGGTGAGGGTCTCCTCGACCAGGTCGTCGAGGTTTCCCTTGAAGCTGCCCACTCGGGGCCCGTACGCGATGTTGTCGTAGATCGACTTCGGGAACGGGTTCGGCTTCTGGAAGACCATGCCGATGCGGCGCCGCACCTCGATGGGGTCGACCTCCTTCCCGTACAGGTTCTCGCCGTGGTAGCGGATCTTGCCGACCACGCGGGCCGTGGGGATGAGGTCGTTCATGCGGTTGAAGCAGCGGATCATGGTGGACTTGCCGCAGCCGGACGGGCCGATCATCGCGGTGATCTGGCGGTCGCCGATGGTCATGTTGACGTCGCGGACGGCTTCGTGGTCGCCGTAGAACACCGACAGACTGCCGACCTCGAAGACCGGCGTGGTCAGCGGCGGGGCATCGCGAAAGGAGACCCGCGGGGCCGTGGTGCTGTCGGGGGCGTCGGGGGCGTCGGGGGCGTTGGAGGGGGAGGCGACGGCGGCCGTCTGCGCGGACCGAAGGGCCCGTCGACGAAGGCGTTGGATGCGTCGGGAGGGCTCTGTGGTCATGGCGCGGTCACCAGCGGTGGGAGTAGCGGTTGCGGAGCCAGATGGCCAGAGAGTTCATGGCCAGCAGGATGACCAGGAGGATCACGATCGCGGCGGCGGCGAGTGAGACGAATTCGGAGCGGGACTGGCTGATCCAGTTGAAGATCTGGATCGGCAGCACCGTGAAGGCGCTCTCCGGGCCGGTCGGGTTGAAGGTGATGAAGGTCAGGCCGCCGAGCAGCAGCAGCGGGGCTGCCTCGCCGATGGCGCGGGACAAGGCGAGGATGGAGCCGGTGGCCATGCCGGGTACGGCGGCGGGCAGCACCTGGCGCCAGATGGTCTGCCATTGGGTGGCACCCAGCGCCAGGGATGCCTCGCGGATGGATTGCGGTACGGCGCGGATCGCCTCCCGGGCGGCGATGATCACGGTGGGAAGGACCAGGAGCGACAGTGTGAGCGAGGCGGTGAGCACGGTCTGTCCGAAGCCGAGACCGCGGGAGATGATGCCGAGGCCGAGGATGCCGTAGACGATCGACGGGACCGCCGCCAGGTTCTGGATGTTGATCTCGACCGCGCGGTTCCACCAGCGCTCGGGGTCGGCGTACTCCTCCAGGTAGATGGCGGTGAGGAAGCCGACGGGCAGGCAGTACAGCGCGGTGAAGCCGATCACCCAGATGGTGCCCATGATCGCCGACTGGGCGCCGGCCTGTGACGGGTCGATGATGTCGGGGAAGTTCGTCAGGATCCGGAAGTTCAGCCGGGGCCATGCCTCCACCACGATGTAGACGAGAAGGCAGCCGAGGAAGACCACGCCGACGGCGAGCGAGGCCCACAGACTCAGCTGGAACAACCGCTCCCGCCACGGAGTGCCGTCGCTCTTGAGCCGGCGCACCTCCGGGACGCCGGCCTCCGGTCCCTTGTCGAGGACGGGGCTGCCCATTACTCGTACACCTGCCGGTACCTGCGCACCAGGCGAATGCTGACCAGGTTCATCACCAGCGTCATGACGAACAGCAGCGAGCCCACCGCGAAGATCGTCTGGTAGCCGATGGTGCCGGTCGGCAGGTCGCCGATTCCGGCCGCCGCGATGAACGCGGTCATCGTCTGCATGCCTTCGAGCGGGTCGAAGGACAGGTTGGGCCGGCCACCCGCGGCGATCGCGACGATCATGGTCTCGCCGATCGCCCGCGAGACGCCGAGCACGATCGCGGCGACGATGCCGGACAGCGCGGCGGGGAAGACGACCCGGGTGGCGACCTGCATACGGGACGATCCCAGCGCGAAGGCGCCGTCGCGCAGGTCGTTCGGTACGGCGTTCATGGCGTCCTCGGAAAGCGAGGCGATCGTCGGGATGATCATGATGCCCATGACGAATCCCGCCGAGAGCGCGTTGAAAACCTGCGGCCCCTCGCCACCCGGCCAGATGTCCTGCAACAGCGGGGTGAGGGCCTGCAGGGCGAAGAAGCCGTACACGACGGTGGGGATACCGGCGAGGACCTCCAGGATCGGCTTGAAGAACGCGCGGACCCTGGGCCTGGCGTACTCGCTCAGGTACACCGCCGCCCCCAGGCCCAGCGGCACGGCGACCAGCAGCGCGATCAGTGTGACCATCAGCGTGCCGGTGACCAGGGGCAGGACACCGAAGTGCGCCGGCTTGAACAGCGGTGACCAGTCGGTGCCGGTGATGAAGTCGCCGAAGCTCACCTCGCCGAAGAACTCGGCGGCGGGCGGGATGAGCGCGATCACGATGCCCACGGTGGTCAGCACGGAGACCAGGGACGCGGCGACCAGCAGAACCTTGACGGCCTTCTCCCCGTAGCGCGGCTGGGACCGCTTCAGGAAGCCGGGGCTTCCCGAGGCGACCCTGCGCCCGCTGCCCGTGGAGGTCATGACCCGTGCTGCTCCTGCAGTCTCTTCAGGTCCTTGTTCAGGTCGGCCTGCTGCGTCTGGTTCAGTGGTACGAACAATGCCTTTTCGGCGATCTCGGCGCTGTTCTCCACGTAGTACTCGACGAACGCCTCGACCTCCGGCTTGTCCAGCGAGGACGCCTTCGGGTAGATGAACAGCGGCCGCGACAGGGGCTTGTAGCTGCCGTCCTGCACGGTCTTGGAGGTCGGCTCGACGCAGCCGTCACCGCCGTCGATCTTCAGGACCTTCAGCTCGTCCTTGTTCTCCTCGTAGTACGACAGGCCGAAGTAGCCCATACCGCCCTTGGAACCGGCCACGCCCTGCACGGTGACGTTGTCGTCCTCGCTCGGCGAGTACTCCGTACGGGAGGCGCCCTCCTCGCCGTTGACGGCCTCGGTGAAGTAGTCGAACGTGCCCGAGTCGGTGCCCGGGCCGAAGAGCTCGAGTTTCTCGTCCGGGAACTTGGGGTCGACCTGGTTCCAGTTGTTGACCTTGGAGCCGGGCTCCCAGATCTTCTTCAGCTGCTCGATCGTCAGGCATTCGGCGAAGTCGTTGTCCTTGTTCACCACGACCGACAGCCCGTCGTTGGCGATCTGGAGCTCCTCGTAGGTGATGTCGTTCTGCTGGCAGGCCGCCTTCTCGTCGGCCTCGATCGGGCGCGAGGCATCGGAGATATCGGTCTCGCCCGCGCAGAACTTCTCGAACCCGCCACCTGTACCGGAGGTGCCCACGGTCACCCTGACACCGGGGTTCTCCCCCTGGAAGAGCTGGGCCGCCGCCGTGGAAAGCGGAGCCACCGTGCTGGAACCGTCCACCCGGATCGTGCCGGACAGGTCGCCCTCGACACCACCATCGCCGGAAGCGGAACCGCTGGCGGAACCACCGCACGCGCTCGCGGCCAGCAGTACGACAGCCGTCAGGGCCACGGGGGCCACAGGGGCCACGGGTCTGCGCAACGAAGCGTGACTCTTCACGTGACTCCCCGATCCTCGCGTGGTCGCCCTTTCGGTCAATATGCATGAGACGGACGAACCGCACTACTCGAACAATTCGACCAAATCGCCCATATGTGAACTGTGTGTAAACGGCATGCGGCCAAGCGGTAAAGAACCACCGCTCGGCCGGCTCGCCGGTCACGCCCTCCCAGAGGTCGGTGAGGCGGGGTCCCACAAGTCGGTGCGGTGAGCGCCGACCAGGGCGCCGATCCGGTCCAGGACGTCCTCGGCGGGCAGCGGATCCAGACGCCGGCCGTCCCGCAGGCGCAGGGCCACCCGGTCGTCGGCGGCCTCCCTGGCACCGATCACCGCCTGGTACGGCACGAGTCGGGCCTCCCGGATACGGGCGCCCAGGCTGCCGCGCTCCGGACCGGCCAGCTCGGCCCGCAGTCCGAGGTCGGCGCACCGCCGGGCGAGCGCCTCGGCGTGTCGCAGCTCGGCCTCGGAGATCGGCAGGACGACCACCTGGGTGGGGGACAGCCAGGCCGGGAAGGCGCCGCCGTGCTCCTCGATGAGGTGGGCGACGGCGCGTTCCACACTGCCGATGATGCTGCGGTGGACCATGACCGGCCGGTGCTTGGCGCCGTCCGCGCCGATGTAACGCAGGTCGAACCGCTCCGGCTGGTGGAAGTCGACCTGCACGGTGGACAGGGTGGACTCCCGGCCCAGGCCGTCGACGACCTGAACGTCGATCTTCGGACCGTAGAACGCGGCCTCGCCCTCGGCTGCCTCGTACGGCAGACCCGAGCGGTCCAGGACCTCGGTCAGCAGCGCGACGGACCGCTCCCACTTCTCCGGGGCGGCGACGTACTTGCCGCCCGGGCCCGGCAGCGACAGCCGGTAGCGGGCCGCGCCGATGCCGAGCGCCTCGTACGCCCGCCGGATCATCTCCAGCGCCGCGCCTGCCTCGTCGGCGACCTGGTCGAGGGTGCAGAAGATGTGCGCGTCGTTGAGCTGGATGGCCCGTACGCGGGTCAGCCCGCCCAGCACGCCGGACAGCTCCGAGCGGTACATGCCGCCCAACTCGGCCATGCGCAGGGGTAGTTCGCGGTAGCTGTGGGATCGGGAGCGGTAGATGAGCGCGTGGTGGGGGCACAGGCTCGGTCGCAGGACGACCTGCTCCGCGCCCAGGTCCATCGGCGGGAACATGTCGTCGCTGTAGTGCGACCAGTGACCCGAGATCTCGTACAGCTCGCGCTTGCCGAGCACCGGTGAGTACACATGCCGGTAGCCCGCCTTCCGCTCCGCGGTGCGGATGTACTCCTCCAGGGCGTGCCGTACGACCGCGCCGTCGGGCAGCCAGTACGGCAGCCCCGCGCCGATCAGCGGGTCGGTGTCGAACAGGGCGAGTTCACGGCCGAGTTTGCGGTGGTCGTGCATGGTGGTGGTCTCCTCGGTGAGGGCTCCGGCCGAGTGACCACCGCACAAGCCGAAGCCCCGGGGCACTCGCCCCGGGGCTTCGGACTGGCTCATCGGTCAGCGCGCCGGGACACTCTCCGGCGTCGTCGTCATATGGGCGCGCTTCATGTCGCAGACGGTAGCAGCGCAACGGCGCGCTCCGCTCGGGTTTTTCTGGGGTGGGTTCCCTTCCCCAACCCCACCCCTTCCCGAAACAGGGGGCTGCGCCCCCAGGCCCCCCATACCTGCGGTTGCACTCAGTCGGGTGGGGTGGGTGGGCTTCGTACTTCGGCTGCGGGTCGGTTGTGGCTGGTCGCGCAGTTCCTCGCGCCCCTGGCTGGGGGCTGCGCCCCCAGGCCCTCCGGTTCGGCTCGTACTTTGGCTGCGGGGCGGCTGTGGCTGGTCGCGCAGTTCCCCGCGCCCCTGAAGGGGCGCTCCCGGAGGGTGGGTGGGAAGGAGCGCGCACGCAGTCGCCCACGCGCGGGAGGAGCGGGATCGGCGCACCCAGCCGCAGTGGGCCACCGGCGGGAGGGGCGGGATCGGGGCACCCAGCCGCAGTGGGCCACCGGCGGGAGGGGCGGGATCGGGGCACCCAGCCGCGGTTGCCTACGCGCGGGAGGGGTCGTGTGCCGGTGCGTCAACGCCCGTCGCGTAGGGCTTGTCTCAGGAAACCCGCACGCTGTACCAACACCGGGCCGTACGCCCCCGCGGCGACGGGCGGACGCACCGGCACACGGCCCCGACCCGACCACCCACCGCAGGCGCCCCCGCCCAACCGCCGGAGGCACCCCGCGGACGCACCGGCACACGACCCCGACCCACCCACCAACCAACCGCCCAAGTCGGCCGGATTCAGGCGTCGAACGTCGTCGCCCGGGTGACCTTCTCCCACGCGGCGATCTCCGCGCGGACCCCGTCCAGGTGGCTCACCACGGCGTCGACGGCGTCGTCGCCGAGCGGCAGGCGCAGCGGCGTCTGCTCGGCATCCAGGGCCGTGAGGATCGCGGCGGCGGCCTTCGCCGGGTCGCCCGGCTGGGTACCGTCGCCGGAGGCGACCATGCGGCGGGTCGCGCCGACCGTCTCCGCGTACGCGTCGAGTTCCGCGCTGGCGCTGACATTGCCGAACAGGCCGGTGCGGAAGGAGCCCGGCTCGACGATCAGTACCTTGATGCCGTACGGCCGGACCTCGTCCGCCAGCGCCTCCGACATACCCTCAAGGGCGAACTTCGTACCGCTGTATGCCGCGAACCCGGCGAACGACAACTGCCCGCCCATGCTGCTGAGCTGCACGATCGCGCCGGAACGGCGCTCGCGCATGTGCGGCAGCACGGCGCGGACCAGCGTGGCGGGCCCGAACACGTGCACGTCGAAGAGGTCGCGCAGCTCGGTGTCCGTGGTCTCCTCGAAGGCCCCGACATGACTGCGCCCCGCGTTGTTGACCAGCACGTCGATCCGCCCGTGGCGCTCCACCACGTCCCGCACGGTCGCCTCGATCCCCGCCGCGTCGGTGACGTCCAGGGCCAGCGCCTCGATCTGGTCGGGATGCGCAGCGACCAGATCGCCCAGTGTGTCCGGACGGCGCGCCGTGGCCACCACGACGTCCCCCGCCGCGACGGCCGCCTCGGTGATCGACCGTCCGAAGCCGCTGTTCGCCCCGGTCACCAGCCACACCTTGCTCATCTCAAGCTCCTCGCTCGTCGACTCCCGATGTCGTCAAGCCTGGCCGCGAATCCAGTCGCCCGTCCAAGATCTGTCGTGATAGCCGTTGGCTATGGATGTGCATGGCAGAGATCTGAGGTACTTCGTCGCGGTCGCCGAGGAACTGCACTTCACGCGGGCCGCCGAGCGGTTATATGTGTCGCAGCCGGCCCTGAGCAAGCAGGTCAGGGCGCTGGAGCGGCAGTTGGGCGCGCCGCTGTTCGAGCGTGACCGGCAGGGCGTGCGGCTCACGCCGGTGGGCACCGCTCTGCTGCCGCACGCCCGGCAGGTCATCGCCGCCTGGAAGGCGGCCCTGAACGCGGCCGAGCGTGCGAAGACGGAGCAGGCCGCCGTGCTCCTCGTCGGTATGAGCACCAGCCCCGCGCGCGGCGGCCTGCTCCCCGCCATCCGCTCCAGGTTCACGGAGACCCACCCCGAAGCCACCCTGCGGCTGCGGCAGATCGGCTGGGAGGACCCGACCGCCGGACTCGCGGACGGCACCGTCGACGTGGCCTTCATCTGGCTGCCGGTCCCGGACCTCGATCGCTACACCACGGTCGTGGTCGCCGAGGAACCGCGCGTGGTCGCCCTCGCGGAGACGCATCCCCTGGCGGCCCGCGAGTCCTTCGATTTCGCCGAACTGCTGGACGAACCGTTCCTCGCCCTGCCGAAGAGCGCGGGCGTCCTGCGCGACTACTGGCTCGCCCTCGACGAACGAGCCGGCCGTCCGCCTCGTATCGGCGCGGAGATCGCCGGCACGGACGAGACGTACGAAGCGCTGGTGGACGGCCGTGGCGTCTGCCTTGTCGCGGTCGGGAACGCGCCCCTGATCAGCCTGGGCGGTGTCATCACCCGCCCCGTCCACGGTCTGTCGCCCAGCAGGCTGGCGCTCGCCGCCCGCGTCGACGACCATCGCCCGCTGGTGCTCGCCTGTCTGCGCGCGGCCCGGAAGGTGTCGAGCGTCGCCCGCTGAACGTCACCGGGCCGTCCACGAATCCAGGTAGGTTCATGCCGCGTGCCTGCCGCCACGGCGTCGCGCACGCCGGCGCCGGGTCATCGGGATCGCCAGCGCGGTCAGGCAGCCCAGTGCCGCCGCGGCCGCCCACCAGGCGAGGGGGAAGGAACTCTCGCTGCTCGCGTTCTCGGTGGCGGCGGACTTCGGGGCGTCGCCGGAGGGCTGCGCGGCGGCGCGGACGGCCGCGGAAGAGCTCGCGTCGGAGGCGGTCAGGACCACGTCGTTGCCGTCGCCGCCGCGGTAGCTGATCCGGTACTTGGTCTTGCCCACCTTGACCTTCGCGCCTTCCTTCAGGCCCTTGAAGGTGCCGGTCGTCTTCGTCTTGCCGGTGTGGTTGACAAGCGTGATCTCTTCCGAGGACTTCGAGGATTCCGAAGGCTTGGAGGACTTGGAGGACCCCGAGGCCTTCGGGTCGACTTCGAGCTCTCCGCCCAGCCGGACCTTGCCACCGACCTTCAACGCCCCGTCCCGTACGGTCAGTTCACCGTCGGCGCGCTGTGTGTAGTCCCCGGTCACGGTCACGCCGCCGGTGACCTTCCCCGTGCTGGTCACGGATCCGACGACCTTGCCCTTGCCGGACAGCGACGTGGTCAGGTTCAGCGCCCGCCCGCTCGCCCCGCGCACGTCCAGCCGCGCGCCCGCCGTCGTGAGCCGGATCGCCCTGCTGCGCGCCAGAGTCGTCCCGTCGAGCCGGAGCGTGCCCTTGGTGACGGTCGTCGTGCCGGTGTACGTCACCGCGCCGCCCGTCAGCGTCGCTGTGGCGGCACCCGACTGTGTGAGGGACCCGCTGCCGCTGATCTTGGACAGGGAGATCGGCTTGGCCGTGTTGCGGAGCACCAGCGAGCCGTCGTTGACCACCTTGTAGAGGTCGCCCTTGGTGTACAGCCCGCCGTCGCCGCCCCGCTTTCCGCTGCCCAGCCGCAGCACGGCGCCCTTCTGGACGGTCGTCGAGCCGTTGTAGTACTGGACGGCGGCGAAGGTGACGTCATTGCCCTTCGTGCCCTTGATGACGATGTCCCCGGCGCCGGGCGCGGACAGCGTGTCGTGGAACACGCCGCCGCCGATGGGTGCGCCCAGCGTCACCGGCCCGTTGTAGTTGAAGGTGAGCAGCGAACGGAACCTGGCCGCCAGCAGGTTGATGTAGACGGTCTCGGCGGTGCCCGGCATGAAGATCTTGCTCGTGGTGCCGTTGCCCCACTCGACGTTGGCGCCCTTGATGTTGGTGCCGCGCTTGTTGACGTTCTTCGTCGCGGGCCGCCAGTTCAGCGCCGGGTCACTGAGTGAGGGGTTGGTGTCCCCGCCCTGGTTCGACCAGCTGTACTGGCCGGTCAGCACCACCTTGCTGCCGGGCCGCGACTGCACGTTGATGTCGCTGCCGTACTCCCGCTGGTAGAAGTCCATCGGCATGGTGGTCGTCTGGCCCAGCGGGGTGTCGACGGTCCAGGTGCCCTGGTTGAGGACCTTGCGGACGTTCGGCAGAGCGACCGGGTACTCGGACTTCCCCGCGTGCAGCTGTGTCCCGTTGTCGATCACTCCCGAGAACGAGTGGGTGCCCGACAGGTCCCACATGCCCCACAGGAACCGCGGCTGCGTGATGAGCCCCGAGCCGCTGATCGTGCCGAGGTTGTAGGCGCTCTTCAGGGACAGGCGCAGGGTGCCGTCGACGCGGATGTTGTTCTGGTTGAGCCTGAAACCGGGTGTGTTGTACGGGAAGTGACCGAGCAGACCGGTGGTGCCGCCGTTCCCGTACTGAAGGGTGGCACCGCGCTCGACCGTGATCGCGGGCGGGTCCGGGTTGTTGACCACCGTGTACGGGTGGTTGCCGCCCGGCGTGCTGACCTTCTGCCGCTGCTGTGCTCTGGGCAGCGTGAAGTCGCTGTCCTTGGTCAGGATCAGGGTGCCGGAGCCGCGCACGGTGAGGGTGCCCTCGCCCCGGAACACTCCGTTGTACGTCGTCGTCCCGGCCGGCACGGTCACCACCGTGTCGCCGTCGAGTGTCACATCGCTGCCGTCGAGGACCGCGGCGGTGACGTCGTCGGCCCCGGCGGGCGCCGCTGCCGCCCCCGGTGCGACGACCACGGTTGCCATCACGGCCAGTGCCGCGCCTGCCCCTGCCGCCCGTACGCGAATGTTGTCGTTCACGTCCGTGGAGACGGGCGCACCGGGGAGCCGATAACAAAAACTTGCTCCGAAAGTGTTCGTCGTTTTCGACACTCCCGAACCGTTGACCTCCCTGTAACACCCCCTTACCGTTTCCGCGTTCGGAATGACAGATGCCGTTCGAAATACCGGTCGAAATATCGGATCACCAGCGGGTGGGGACGCACGCATGGGCCACCAGGTGCTGCGCTTCGAGATGAGGAGCCGACGACATGAGCCGCGACGACAACAGTCCCGAGGTCCCGAGCCGCAGACTCGTCCTGAAGGGAGCCCTGGCCGCGGGCGCCCTCACCGCCGTACCGTCAGTCGCGCAGGCCGCCACTGAAGACGCCGCGGACGGCGCGGACGCCGCCGGCCCGACCGCCTCGTACGTCAATCCACTCGTCCGCAACCGTGCCGACCCGCACATCCACCGCCATACCGACGGCTACTACTACTTCACGGCCACGGCCCCCGAGTACGACCGGATCATCCTGCGCCGCTCGCGCACCCTGCGCGGACTCACGACGGCCGACGAGTCCGTCATCTGGAAGAAGCACACGAGCGGTGACATGGGCGCACACATCTGGGCGCCGGAGATCCACCACATCGACGGCAAGTGGTACATCTACTTCGCCGCCGCGCCCGCGAACGACATATGGGCCATCCGCATCTGGGTCCTGGAGAACGCGAGCCGCAATCCCTTCGAAGGGACCTGGACGGAGAAGGGCCAGCTGAAGACGGCCTGGGAGACCTTCTCCCTCGACGCGACCACCTTCACCCACCGCGGCACCCGCTATCTCGCCTGGGCCCAGCACGAGCCCGGAATGGACAACAACACCGCGGTCTGGCTCTCGAAGATGGCCAACCCATGGACGCTGACGGGGCCGCAGGTCCGGCTCACCACCCCGGAGCTCGACTGGGAGGTCATCGGCTTCAAGGTCAACGAGGGCCCGTCGGTCATCCAGCGGGGCGGCCGCGTCTTCATGTCGTACTCGGCGAGCGCCACCGACCACCACTACTGCCTCGGCCTGCTGACCGCCGACGCCGACAGCGACCTCATGGACCCCGCGAACTGGTCCAAGTCGCCCACCCCGGTCTTCACCAGCAACGACACCACCAAGCAGTACGGTCCCGGCCACAACAGCTTCACGGTGGCCGAGGACGGCCGTACCGACGTCCTCGTCTACCACGCACGCCAGTACAAGGAGATCGTCGGCGACCCGCTGAACGACCCCAACCGCCACACCCGCATCCAGAAGCTCGGCTGGAATCCGGACGGCACACCGGACTTCGGCATCCCGGTCGCCGACACCCCGGTCCCGCCGGACAAGAAGAGCCGGTACACGATGACCGCGTTCACCGGCGCCAGCAACACCGACCTGTACGTGTACGAGTCCGAGGACGCGTTCACGTACAGCCTGCTGAAGGGACCGGCGTACACGCCGCCCGGTGGGCTGCTCCGCGACCCGAGCATCATGAAGCACACCGACGGCTCCTACTGGCTCGTGCACACCACGAACTTCACCGGGAACACCATCGGGTTCGCCCGTAGTGAGGACCGGGTGACGTGGCGTTCCGCCGGTCCGCGGACCCTGTCCACACCGGGGCTCGCGCGCACCTGGGCGCCGGAGTGGTTCGTCGACCGGGACGGCAGCGTGCACGTCGTCGTCTCGCTCGACACCGAGAACAACCAGGTCTTCCGGCCGCACCTGCTGACCGCCACGGACCGAAGGCTGCTCAACTGGTCCGTCCCCAGGCCCCTGACCGGGCTCGACCAGGCCAATTACATCGACACGTTCATCGTCCGGTTCCGCGGCCGGTACCACGCCTTCGCCAAGAACCAGACGACGAACTACGTGGAACACGCGGTCGCCGACCGGCTCGACGGGCCGTACAGGTTCACCGGCACGGACGACTGGGCCGGCTGGGGACGCTGGCGCCAGGGACAGGCGCTCGTCCGTCTCGACAACGGCGGCTGGCGGATCTACTTCGACGGCTTCACCGACCGCAAGTACTACTTCAGCGACAGCCTCGACGGACTGCGCACCTGGACCCCGGTCCAGCAACTGCCAGGACTCTCGGGTGTCGTCCACAACGTCACCGTGCTCAGGGAGCGCGTGTGAGCCGCGCTCCAGTCAAGCGTTCGACCCCTGCCCAAGGAGGTAGCGCGATGAGACATGCCTACGCGAGACGTGCCTATGCGATCCTGCTCGCCCTGTGCTGTGCGCTCGCCGGAGCACTGGCGACCGCGGGCCCGGTCCAGGCGGCACCCCAGACCATCACGAACGGAACGCAGTTCACGGACGTGGGCGGCAACCCCGTACACGCGCACGGCGGCGGGGTCATCAAGGTCGGCTCGTACTACTACTGGTTCGGCGAGAACCGGAACTCCGACAACACCTTCCGGTACGTGGACGCCTACCGCTCCACCGACCTGAAGAACTGGGAGTTCCGCAACCACGTCCTGACCGAGGCCACCGACCCGGAGCTGGCGACCGCCAACATCGAGCGGCCCAAGGTCATGTACAACGCGGCCACCGGCAAGTTCGTGATGTGGATGCACAAGGAGAACGGCGTCGACTACAGCGAGGCGCGCGCCGCCGTCGCCGTCTCCGACACCGTCGACGGCAACTACTCCTGGCGGGGCAGCTTCCGCCCGCTGGGCCAGCACATGTCCCGCGACATCACCGTGTTCGTCGACACGGACGGCACGGGCTACATGGTGTCCGCCGCCCGTGAGAACTACGACCTGCACATCTACCGGCTGACCAGCGACTACACCGGCATCGCCGCCCTCGTCGCCGACCCCTGGCACGGCGGCCACCGCGAGGCACCGGCCCTCTTCAAGCGGGGCGGCGTGTACTTCATGCTGACGTCGGGCGCCACGGGCTGGAACCCCAACCAGCAGCAGTACGCGACGGCCACCTCCCTCGCCGGTCCCTGGACGGCGATGAAGAACATCGGCGACTCGACGACATACGGCTCACAGACCGCGTACGTCCTACCTGTACAGGGGAGTTCGGGCACCTCGTATCTCTACATGGGTGACCGCTGGGGCAACTCCTTCGGCGGGACGGTCAACGACTCGCGGTACGTCTGGCTGCCGCTGACCTTCCCGACCTCCACCACGATGTCCATGTCCTGGTATCCGGAGGTCACCATCGACACGGCCGCCGGCACCGTCACCGGGCAGGGCGGCCCGTACCAGACGCTGACCGCCCGGCACAGCGCCAAGTGCGCGGACGTCACCAGTCAGTCGATCCTCGAAGGTGCCGTACTCAAGCAGTACACCTGCAACGGTGGCGGCAACCAGCGGTTCTGGGCCAAGGACCTCGGCAACGGATACGTCCAGCTGATGGCCCGTCACAGCTCCCTCTGCCTGCGGGAGAACGCCTCGAACGTGACGCAGCAGAACTGCTCCACGGCCACCACGCAGCAGTGGTCGCTCACCACGTCCGGCGGCTATGTGACGGTGAAGTCACGCGCCAGCGGCGAGTGTCTCGACGTGAGCGGCGCGTCGACCGCCGACTCGGCCGCGATCATCACGTACACCTGCAACGGAGCCACCAACCAGCAGTGGAGCCGGACGAGTTGACGTCACTCCGCCCGGTGGAGGAGCAGCGAGGCGGACTCCTCCACCAGGCGGCGCAGCACCGGCAGGTAGTCCTCGTCGCCCCCCAGTTTGCTCAGAATCCGCAGAGCGTCCTCGCGAAACCTGTCCAGGTCCTCCTGGAACCGGTGCAGCACGGAAGGCGCGAGAAGTGCTGTCGCGAGTTCCGATCGTGCCTGTTCACAGCTCCTCGAGGCGGAGTGCAGGTCCAGGAGTTCCTCGCTGGAGTGCGTGGACGAGCGCATGGATGCATGCTCGAGGGCGCATGCGAGGAGAAACGTTACTGTGCCGTTCCGCAGATCCTCGTTGCGGCCGGAAAGGATGTCTTCCTGATCGTTGAACATCTGCCACAGGACGCCGAAGACATAGCCGAACTCCCGCCACAGCTCTATTCGTTCGCTCTCCGCGTCGGCCAATATCGCACCCATCGCCGTTATCATGCCGAAGGGTGCGCCGGACTTTCCGCGGTAGGTCGTGACCACCGAGTCCCGCGTGGCGCCGCGGGCATCGCCCCGCAAGTCGCTCAACTGCCCTTCGGTGCCGACGATCCAGCATTTCGCGAGCTCGGCCGTCAGAGCGTTGTGCACGGACTCGGGAACCCGTTGTGACTGAATGATGTGAAGGGGAAGTGCGTTCCCGCTGATGACGGCGGCGAGCAGCGCCTCGTTCTCGCCGATTTCACGGGAAGTCCCGGCACCCTGCCCGTCCGCCAGGTCGTCGAGATAACACGCGGAAGTCCACCACAGCACATGTACCGCGGACAAAGGGACGGCGGGTTCGGGGTTGCCCGTCTCGATGGCGTGCACCAGGAGCGGCAGTACTTGCAGGGGGTACTTGAACTTCTGATGCCGCAAGAGTTCGGCCATCGCGTTCTTGACCGCGTCGTGCGAGGGGCCGAGTCGCTCGATGCCGCCTTCGATCTCCGTCTCGATGTCGACGGAGAACCGTTCGTACAGGTCCAGGTAGGAGGTGGAATTCACCCTTGTCTCCTTTGTGCCGGGATGTGCGTGTAACGATTTGATCACTCCGAATTGCGGAGTATCCAGAGCGATTTCCGGCCATGGCCGGTTTTCTCGTGCGGTGTGCGGGTCAAGATTCCGTCCTGAGCTCTAGAAAGCGCTTGCCATCGCGGGGTACGGTCCAAGCCACCAGGTCCTGACGTCTTGAGGAGGAGCCGCCCATGAGGCGTGCGAGACGTATGAGCCGCACCAGACGTATCCGCATCGCCGTGTCAGCCGCTGTCACCGTTGCCTCGGTCCTGTCCGCGACCCCCGCCCTGGCGGCCGCCCCGGCGCAGGCGGAGACGCAGGCGGAGGGGCGCGGCCGTGGGCCGGGCCTTAAGAACTGCACACAGACGGCCTGTCACTTCGACGTCGCGCCCGGCACATACGACGTACGCGTCCTGCTCGGCGGCGACACCGCCGCGAGCACCGGCATCGCCGCAGAGACCCGCCGCACGCTGCTGCCCGAGACGGCCACGGCGGCGGGGGAACGCGTGGCTCGCAGCTTCACCGTGAACGTCCGCACGCCGGAGGGCGAGCCCACCGGCCCCGCCGGTACGGCCGGCCTCGACCTCGTCCTCGGCGGCACGGCCCCCGCCCTCGCGGACATACGCGTCACCCCCGCCCGCCACGCCCGCCAGATCTTCCTCGTAGGCGACTCCACCGTGTGCGACCAGCCCGGCGACCCGTACTCCGGCTGGGGCCAGCAGCTGCCCCAGTACCTCCGCAAGGGCCTGTCGGTCGCCAACTACGCGGATTCCGGTGAGAGTACGGTCAGTTACCTCGCCAACCCGGCGCTCTTCGCGACCGTCCAGCCGTTGATCCGCCAGGGCGACCTGGTCCTCATCCAGCTCGCGCACAACGACAAGCAGACCGACGAGCCGACGTACCGCGCGAACCTCGAAACGCTCGTCGCCGGCGTACGCGACAAGGGCGGTCGGCCCGTGCTGGTCACGCCCATCGTCCGCCGCTGGTTCAACGCCGACGGCACCCTCAACAACGGCACGGCCCTGCTGGTGAACGGCCTCGGTGTCGACCACCCCGCGGTCACCCGCTCGGTGGCCGAGACGCACGACGTACCGCTCATCGACCTGACCGCCCAGACCAAGGCCCTGGTGGAGTCACTCGGCGTGGAGGGCTCCAAGGCGCTCTATCTCTACAACGAGAAGCGGGACAACACCCACACCTCCGTGCGGGGCGCGACCGCCTACGCGGACCTCGTCCGCGACGAGCTCATCGCCCAGCGCCTGGTCCCGAAGGGCCTGATGAGGTAACCCGAAGAGGTAGCCAGAGCTCCTGGGGCGTCCCGACCGGAACCGGGGCGCCCCAGGTACCCACCCGAACGACCCGAGCAAGACACAGCGTCGGAACCGAACGAGAAGAACCGCACGACCCGAGCGAGACAGGAAGCCCGACCCATGCCCGCTGGCGTTCCCGAGGACCGCACCCTCAGTCCGTTCACCGGCTACACCCGAGCACACTGGGAGGCGGCGGCCGACTCCCTGCTCGCGGCCGTGGAGCCCTTCGCGACCGAGGACCGCGCCCTCTACCACCTGCCCGGCGACCGGGAGAGCTGGTCGGGCCGGCTCTCCGACGGCCTGGAGGGATACGCCCGTACGCTCATGCTGGCGGCCTTCCGCCGCGACGAGAAGGCCCTGGAGCGGTACGCCGACGGGCTCGCGGCCGGCACCGCGGGCGTCTGGCCGCGCATCGAGGACCGCAGCCAGCCCCTCGTCGAGGCCGCCTCGATCGCGCTCGCCCTGCGCCTGACCCGCCCCCTGCTGTGGGACCGCCTCGACGACGCCGTACGGCAACGGGCCGCGGCCTGGCTCGGCGACGCCCTCACCGCCGAAGCCTGGCCCTGCAACTGGGAGCTGTTCCCGGTCACGGTCGGGGGCTTCCTGGAGGAGATCGGGCACGAGGCCGAGGCGTCGCGGGCGGCGGTCGAGCGGGGGCTGGACCGTATCGAGCAGTGGTACGTCGGCGACGGCTGGTACACCGACGGCGACGGCCGCAAGTTCGACTACTACAACGGCTGGGCGATGCACCTGTACCCGGTGCTGTACGCCTGGCTCGCGGACGACCCGCGACTGCTCGACCTGTACGGCGGCCGCCTGGAGACGCATCTCGCCGACTACGCCCGCCTGTTCGGCGCCGACGGCGCGCCGATGCACCAGGGCCGCTCGCTCACCTACCGTTTCGCGACGACCGTGCCGCTGTGGCTGGGCGCCCTGACGGGCCGTACGCCGCTGCCGCCGGGTGAGACGCGCCGCCTGGCCTCCGGAGCGCTGCGCTACTTCCTCGACCGGGGCGCCGTGAACGACCAGGGGCTCCTCACTCTCGGCTGGCACGGCCCCGACGCGTCCGTCCTGCAGGGCTATTCGGGCCCGGCCTCCCCGTACTGGGCGAGCAAGGGCTTCCTGGGCCTGCTCCTGCCCGCCGGCCACGAGGTGTGGACGGCGGCCGAGGAACCGGGCCCGGCGGAGCGGTCGGACGCGGTCACCTCCGTCCCCGCGCCCAACTGGCTGCTGCAGTCCACGTCGTCCGACGGCCTGGTCCGCCTCCACAACCACGGCAGCGAAGACGTCCGCTACGACCCGTACTACACGCGGCTGGCGTACTCGACGGTGACGGCGCCCTCGGAGGAATACGACAACTCGGGGGCGTACGACAACAGCGTGATCGTGGACGGGAATCCGAGCCGCACGGCCATCGAACCGCTGGGAACCGGTGACGGCTGGGTGGCCTCCCGGCACGAGGCGGGCGACGGCGCCCGGGTCACCAGCCTGGTGGTGGCCCGTGGCGCGGTGGAGGTGCGTGCCCACCTGGTGGCGGACGCGGCCCCCGGGACACCGGTGCGGGTCACCGGATGGGCGGCGGGGGAGGGGCGAGTACGGGCCGAACTCCTCCCCGTCTTCGGCCTGTCGGACACATCTGACCCGGTGGGCGCGGCGGGCGTCATGGGCGCGGCGGGCGAGGGCACCCTCTTCGTCGCCCTCGCCCGTCTCACCGGTGAACGGGACGCCCTCCCCCTCCAGGAGCTGGTGTCCGTGGACGTGGAGGGCGCGTACGACGTGTGCGTGCGCTGGGCCGACGGCCCCGAGGCGCGTTTCCGGTTCAGCGCTCCAGACGGGCGATCCGCAGCGTCTTGGTGGTCGGTGAAGCCCCGGTGAGCGCCGTCGTGTAGGACGGCGTGACGGGGGCGTACGCCCAGGTGAGGGAGCCGTCCGCGAGGACCGCGATGTCACCCGCGATACGCGCCTTGACGACCTTGTCCGGCGTCTTGAACTTGCCGTTCCAGTCGATCAGGCGCAGATGCGTGCCGGTGAAGGTGCCCGTGCATGTGCCGTTCGCGCACTTCGCGTTCTTCAGCGACTCCCACGAGACGAGGAGCCGGTCCTTGCCGTACGGGGCGACATGGACGTTCACATGCTCGGTGCCGGCGGCGCTCGTGAGGTAAACCGGCTTGCCCGCAGGCGTGTTGCGGTTCTTCAGGAAGGCGACGGCGACCTGGTGGGTCTTCGTCTTCGGCTTCACCGTCCAGCCGCGCCCGCTGGCGTCGTCCGGGTTCTTCGCGGCGGAGGCGGCGCCACGGGAGGCGAAGGCGGTGGCGTAGCGGCCGCTGGAGGACTTCACGAGCTCGCCGGTGCGGCCCGCGAACGTGCCGCCGCAGTAACCCGCCCAGCACTGCTCGCGCTGCACGACCGGCGCGTTGTCGGGCGCGCCGATACCGGTCGACACGAACAGGCCCGAACGCCAGTCGTCGAAGCAGAGGGAGGTGAACGCCCCGGTGGACTCGGCACGCAGCGCGATGCCCTCGTTGTGGCTGCAGCCCCAGCCCCAACCGCCGCTCTGCTTCGCGCCCTTGGAGCTGACGTACGCCATCTTGTCGCCGAAGTGGCCGTCGGCGAAGCCGCCCGCGCCGTGGACGACGAAGTACGCGCCGTACTTCTTGCCGTTCCAGCCGAGCTGCCCGTCCAGCAGCGGCGCCGTGTTGTGCGAGGAGGTGCCCGTGAGCTTCGTACGGAACGCCTGCTTGCCGTTCTTGTAGCGGACGAGCGCGGCGGCCGTCTCCTTCCACTTGTTGCTGTCGGAGACGCGGGTCAGCAGCGCGAACCCGTCGTTGTGCGCGACCAGACCGCCGACCTCCTTGGCGCCCTTGACCACCGTGTCGGCGCCGGAGCGCTTCCCGGCCTTCGTCAGCGGCGTGACGTGGATGCCGTCGGACGCGGGCCAGGCCACTCGGAGGGTCCCGTCGGGCGCCGCTGCCGTCGCCGTACGCGTCCACTCGCGGGTGTTGTCGTAGCCGGCCGACAGGTAGGGGAACTTGGCGCCGAGGTTCACCGTGGTGTTCGTGACGGTGAGCCCGGTGGTTGCTGCCTTCGGGGCGGGTGTGGCCGTGGCGGTCGCGTACCACGCCCCGGCCAGCACGACTGCCGCGGCGAGCGAGCCCACGACGGGCTTGCGGGCGACTCTGCGGCGACGGTGCGTTGTCATGGGTGTTGCGGAAGTCATGCCCCCGAGTCGCCGCCGAGCGGGCTGGAGGTTGCCGCGCGATCAAGAGCCCGCCCCGCAGGACGCTTCGGCCGGTACCGAAGCGTTGCGCTTCTAGCGTTGCGGCATGAGCGAATCCCCGCAGGAACCGGCGCAGGCCACCGAGGACAGTCCAGCCGCTGACGACAGCCCGGCCGTCGACGACAGCCCGGCCACCGACGACCGCGACCCCGCCGAGGCCGTCGTCGCCATGGTCGACCACGTCCTCGCCGTGGCGGCGACCTGGACCGCCTGGGACGGGAAGCCCGCCCACGTCGACGACCGGATGTACACCCCGCACAAGGCGATCCGCCGGGTCGCCGATCACCTGGTCGACCACCTGGCCGAACTGGAGGCGAGGCTCGTGGGGGAGGAGCCGCAACCGGACCACTGGCATGCCTCGGCGAGCACCACGGAGGCGGACTGCGCGCCGTTCACACAGGAAGACCTCGACGAGGCCCGCAGCCGTCTGACCCGGCTCGCCCGGATCTGGGCGAACCGCCTCGGTCAGCTGACCGAGGCACAGCTCGACCGCTCTCCCGGCGACGGCTGGTCCTTCCGCCAACTGGCCTGCCATCTCACGGAATCCACGTACTACGCCGATGCGGTGGGCGACCTCTCATGACCGCCTTCGCCGACCTCCACCACCGGGACGTGCCCCTGGTCCTGCCCACCGCCTGGGACCACGCCTCGGCGGCGGCGCTCGCCGCCCGGGGCTTCGAGGCGATCGGCACGACCAGTCTGGGAGTCGCCGCGGCCGCCGGACTGCCCGATGGCGCGGCGGCGACGCGGGACGCGACCCTGGCGCTCGCTCTGACGCTGGGCAACGGTTCGTTCCTCCTGTCGGTCGACGTCGAGGGCGGTTTCAGCGACGACCCGGACGAGGTCGCCGAGGTGGCCCGCGAACTCGCCGCCGTCGGAGCAGTCGGCATCAACCTGGAGGACGGTCTGGGCTCCGCGTCACGGCACGCCGCGAAGATCGTCGCCGTGAAGGCCGCCGTGCCGGGCCTCTTCGTGAACGCCCGCACCGACACGTACTGGCTGGGCGACGGTGACGAGCGGGAGACGTCCCGTCGCCTCGACGCGTACCAACAGGCGGGTGCCGACGGGGTGTTCGTTCCGGGACTGACCGACGAGAACCGCATCGCCGCCCTCGTGAAGGGCCTCGGCGTCCCGCTCAACATCCTCTACTCACCCGCCGGACCCACCGTCACCCGGCTCGGCGACCTGGGAGTGCGCAGGGTCAGCCTCGGCTCGCTGCTGTACCGGCGGGCCCTGGGCGCGGCTCTGGAGACGGCCGCCGATATCCGGGCCGGCCGGACGCCGAGGGGCGCCACCCCGGCGTACGAGGAGGTACAGGCGCTGAGCCCGAGCTTGCCGACGTAAACCTGGTACGGTTGAAGCTTTCGCGGGTATAAGACTCTTTGGACTCCGACCGGCAAGGGACCGAGGAACCATGGACATGGACATCCCCGGCGACAAGCGACTGGCCGCCGCCGTCGTGATGCACCAAGGGCGTGTGCTGCTGGTGCGTCGCAGCGAGACAGAGCGGTTCCTGCCCCGGGTCTGGGGCGTGCCCTGCGGGAAGCTGGAGCCGGGGGAGAGTCCCCGGGACGGGGTGCTGCGGGAGCTGAAGGAAGAGACCGGACTCCTCGGCGAGGTCGTCCGCAAGGTCGGCGAATCGTCGTTCGTGAGCGAGTACCGGGGCCACGAGGTCAAGAACTGGCAGGACAACTTCCTGGTCAAGGCCCTCTCCCTGCACATCACCCTGCCCGAGCCCGACCAGGCGTATGCCTGGCTGACGCCGGCCGAGCTGAGCAGCGTCGAGATCGACGAGTACAACCTGGACATCGTGCGGCAGGCGCTCACGAACTCCTGAGCGGGGCCGGCCGCCTCGGTCCGTCAGCTCCGGAGCAGCTCCGCCAACGCGTCGAGTTCGCCCAGATACTCCGCCACCTCCAGCGGCACCTTCGACACCGCACCCGGATGCGGTCCTGCCGCCGTGAACACATCGGTGTGCCGCCGCCGTCCGCTGCCGGTCTCCAGGAAGAGCGTCACCGTCGGCTCCGTCGTGTCGCTCCACGCGCGGTGCAGGGTGTCGGCGGGAAGGGCGTACGTGCTGCCCGCCGTGTACTCCGCCACCTGCGTCAGGTGCAGCCGGGCCGGGCCCGCGGGCTCCAGAAGCCAGTCGGCGGCCTGGTGGGACAGGGACTCCTGGTAGCGGTCCGCCTCGATTCCGCCGTCGCGCAGGGGCGCGTACAACTCCATCGTCAGGCGCCCGCGTACGACATAAGAGGCAAGTGGGGACCGGTGGTTGTGAATGTCCTCCTTGCCCACAGCGCCGCGCTCGGGGTGCCACAGGTGGGCACGCAGCATGTGGTGCGGTCCGCCGTCGATGAGCAGCAGCTTGTCGAAGCCGAGGACATGGCGGTACGAGAGCCGGGCGCACCCCTCCGGGTCGCCCTCACCGGAGGCGAGCTCTGCGGCCAGCTCCAACAGCCGGTCCGGGGAGCCCAGTTCGGCGACGACCGCACGGGCCGCCAACACCCGCTCGTGCTCGGGCAGTTCGCCGTCCAGTGCCCCGGCCAGCAGACGCCGCGCCGCCTGGACCTGCCGACCACCCATGCACGCTCCCTCCACTCAGCCCTGCGGCTGGTGTCCCCGCCCCAGCGATGCCGCTGACGCATCTGCCCGCCTCAGCCGGGCGGTTGGTACATCCATACGGCATGGGCCCGCAGCGCCGAAAGACCTTGATAGGTCATCCACATGGGGCGCCGCAGCTCTCCGGTGTCGTCGCGGACCCAGGTCCAGACGCCGTCCGTCTGCGCCGCCCATACGGCGGTGGCCGCGCCGTTCACCTGCTCCCGCCACTCCTCCTCCAGGCCGTCCTCGCGCGCTATGTCGCGGGCGCCGGGGGTGAGCAGAGCGCGGACGACCCAGGAGGCGGTGAAGTGCCGTACGTTCAGGACCTCGTGGCGTGAGGGGTCGTCGGGGCGCGGTCGGCGCACCTCCTCGCGGAGGTTGGACAGGTCGAGGCAGGAGTGGTGCGGGGCGTCCGGGCAGGCGAGGAGCCAGCGGATGCCGTCCTCACGGGCCGCGCGCGCGTTGCCGCTCTCGCCCAGGACTCGGGCCGCCCGGTCCAGGGCGAGCACGGCCAAGGCGGTGTGCAGCGGGGACGGCTGGCCGTGGACGGGCGCCAGCCGGTAGCCCCAGCAGCGCCGGTGCTGACGGCGCGGGTCGGTGATCGCTCCGTCGACGAGTGAGTCCCTCAAGAGCGGCAGCACGTCCGCATGGGGCGCGGCGCGCAGCAGCCCCCGCAGCACGGTCGTCACGACATGCGTCAGCTCCCGCCCCGTAGGGTCGAGTTCCAGGGTGAAGCCGGACGCGCAGTGCGACACCTCCGAGGCCAGCCGCGCCGGGTCCGCCCCGGCCCGGGCCAGCGCGCCGAGGACCAGCGCGGTCACCTCCGGGCGGGCCACGGTCCCCTGGGAGCGCGCCGACCAGCCGCCGTCCGGCAGACGCAGCCGCCACAGGGTCTCGACCAGGTCGCCGGTGCTCAGCCGGCCGTCGGGGACGCCGAGGTCGAGCGTGCTGTGCAGCCCGTACGCCGTGCCGACCGGCGTCGGCCTGCTCTGCGCGCTCTCGCCCAGGGAGTGCGGCCAGCCCGTGAGCCGCCCGGCGTCCGGGTCGTCGACCACGGAGACGTGCTCGGCGAGGGCGGCGTACGTCGCCGAGAACAGCTCGGGGAACGGGCCGGGCCCCGACAGCGGCGGGGCGGCGGCGACCACCCGGCCCGTGCCCACCGGGGTGTTCTCCCCGGACCGGGACCGCACCAGCGCCGCCGCCAGCCAGGCGGCGAGGGCCGTGCCGAGGCCGCTCACCGCGGCGATCGCATACCGCGCGGACTCACCCTCGATGCTGTCCGGCAGCACTCCGACCAGTGACTGGAACACGGCGTAACCGGCGGCCGCGCAGCCGAAGCCGCCCAGCCACCGTACGAACCGCGCGGGCCGAGGGCCGCTGGGCGGGGGTGGCTCGGAATCCGCATCCGTTCTCAACGGACCGCGTCCCAGCTGCTGTTGAGACAAGGCGCGCTCCCTCCCCCAGGGCGGCACACGTGGGTGTTGGCGAAGCTTCCAGTCTAAGTGGTCAGCGGGACGCCTGGGGTGGCGACCGGAAGCAGTCTCTCCGTGAGGTTTTCCGCAGGCTTTCCGCCGGTTTTCCGCAGGTTGTCCGCGGCGTGTTCCGCGGGCTTCCCGAAGGCGCTGCCGCCGGCTCGGCCGGTCAGGCAGCCTTCGTCTCGTCCCTGGGCCAGTGCTCCAGAAGCACGTGCAGGGCGTCGAGGGCCCTCTCCCAGGACGTCTGTACGCCGCGGGGGGCGCCGAATCCGCCACTGGCCTCCAGGCCGCAGTAGCCGTGGAAGGTGCTGCGCAACAGGCGTACGGCGTCCGTGAGATCGGGTTCCGACAGCCCGTAGCCGCGCAGCATTCCGTACGTCACCTCGGCGGTCCGCCGGAACACGCTCGACTCGGCGACGACGGCCGGGTCGATCCGGATCTGCGTGGCCGCGTACCGCCCGGGCCGCTCCAGCGCGTACGCCCGGTAGGCGTTGGCGAACGCGACGAGTGCGTCCTTTCCGGCCCGGCCGGCCACGGCGACCCCGATCCGGTCGATCATCTCGCCGCCCGCCAGCAGCGCGACCCGGGTTCGCAGGTCCTGCACGTTCTTGACGTGCGAGTACAGGCTCGCGTCCTTCACCCCGAACTGCCGTGCCAGTGCGGAGACCGTGACGTTCTCGAACCCGACGTCGTCGGCGAGATCGGCGGCGGCCTCGACCACGCGGGCGGCTGTGAGCCCTGCTCGGGCCATGGGGTGTCTCCTCCGGCAAGCTGCAACCTAACAGTCCTAGGTTTGCGCCTAATATACAGACCGGCTGTGGTCACTGGCGGGCCGCCAGCCGCCACAGCGACGTGACCTCCGCGGCGCGGGCCGTGTGGAGGGGATCGGCGGTGTCTGCGGCCCGTGCGTGCCGCGGCCGGGCGTCGGTCCGGTCCACCACGCGCAGCCCCGCCGTCTCGACGGCGGTCAGTAACTGGCGGCGTGTTCTGAGACCGAGGTGCTCGGCCAGGTCGGACAGGATGAGCCACCCTTCACCTCCCGGTTCGAGGTGGGCGGCGAGCCCGTCGAGGAAGCCGTGGAGCATGCTGCCGTCCGGGTCGTAGACGCCGTACTCAAGGGCGGAGGCCGGCCGGGCCGGGATCCAGGGCGGGTTGCAGACGACGAGGTCGGCACGGCCGTCGGGATAGAGAGCCGGACCGAACACCTCGATCCGCGCGGCGAGTTCGAGACGCTGGACGTTCTCGCGGGCGCAGGCCAGGGCACGCGGGCTGATGTCGGTGGCCACGATGTGATCGAGGCCCCGCCGGGCCAGAACGGCGGCGAGCACTCCGGTCCCCGTACCCAGGTCGAACGCGGTGAGCGGACGGGGGTGGCGGCGCTTCGGTGCGGGCAGGGGTGCTTGGGCGACCAGGTCGACGTACTCGTCCCTGGTGGGGGCGAACACACCGTAGTGCGCGTGGACGCGAGAGCCGAGGGCCGGTACGTCAACGCCCTTGAGGCGCCACTGATGTGCTCCGATCACGCCCAGCAGCTCTCTGAGGGAGACGGCCATTGCTTGGCCTGGGCGCGGCGGACCGTACGCCTCGGTGCACGCCCGGCGCACTTCGGGCGCTCTGCGCAGGTGCAGGGAGTGGTCGTCCTCCAGCAGGACGAGGAGCCTGCCCAGCACGCGGGCGCGGTGGTTGCGGGCCCGGCGCTGCAGATGGAAGGTCTCGGCGGGGCCGTCACCCGACCGGGGCGTCCTTCGGTCGATACGGCGGCCCATCGCTGTCAGCAGTTGACGTGCGTTGTGGAAGTCGCCCCGCCACAACAGCGCCGTGCCCTCGCAGGCCAGGCGGTGGGCGGTGTCGGCTTTCATCCGGTCGTCCGCGACGACGACTCGGCCGGGCGGCGGTGTCGCGCTCTCGGAATGCCAGCGGGCGGATCGTACGGTGCGGGACTCGGTCTGGGGCTGGGTCTCGGTCTCGGTCCAGTGGATCGTGGACACGACGTACTCCTCGTGATCGAACGTGCGGGGGCACGAAGAGCACTTCGACGAGGAGCGGGAGAAGCCGTGAAACCGCGCGTGCCGTGGCACGTGCGGGAGTAACTGGGCAGGCTGGGCTATCGCTCCCGCGTCGAAGCGCGAGAGGAGAAGTCGCCGACGACCATGCCGAGAACCATGCCGAGCGTCATGACCAGCCCTGTCAGAGAGGTGAACCAGAAGATTCGCACAGCTCTGTCCTGGCGAGCAAACAGTGTCCCTGGAAGGACACCATGAACGACATCGCTGCCAATGGCGCAGACTTCACCGCGTCCATCAACGGTCAGGAGTGGCTCGTTGCGTGGTATCCGCCTCCTGACCCACCGTCGGGTACGCCGCACGGCGCGGAGGCGGTGTGCGTCGCCGGAGATCGGATCGTCATGGTCAGCGGAGACGGGCAGCGGTGGGGTCTGCCCGCCGGTCGCCCCGAGCGGGACGAGCGGTGGGTCGACACGATGCGACGCGAGGTCCGTGAGGAAGCCTGCGCGGAGGTGACGGACTGCCGGCTTCTCGGTTTCAGTCGGGGCGTCTGTGTGCGAGGTCCGCAGAAAGGGCTGGTGCTGATCCGGTCGATATGGCGGGCAGAAGTGCGTCTGGCTGCGTGGGAACCGCGCTTCGAGATGGCCCACCGTCGTCTCCTGCCGGCTGAGCAGGCGTTCCAGCTCCTGACCGTTCCCAGCGGCCTCGGCCCCTTCTATCGACGGCTGTTCGCCGAAGCCGCCGTCTCCTGACCCGACATCGAGGGCCCGAGGTCACCAGAAAAGTGCCGTACGCACACGCGGGTGACCGGTGGCCTCCGCCCGGACGGAACGTACAAGACGTCTGGGCGGAGGCCCACATGAACCGCGGTCAGTCGATCGGTGCGTACAGCACTCCCAGCTTGTCGACCTCGGCGCCCGAGCGGCCCGTGAAGCCGACGATCTGCCAGCCGGACGGGGCCGTGTACGTCACGGTGTCCGAGGTGGCCGAACCGGCCGTCAGGGTGCGGGACTTGTCGGTGGTGAAGGACGCCGAGAAGATCCGGGTCCGGCCGTCCTTCTGGCCGCGTGTGAGCTTCACCGAGGTGAGGTGTTCGCCGGAAGCGAGGGTGAGGGACTTGGCCGTGCCGCCCGTACCGCCGTGCGTCAGGGGCGTACC
Source organism: Streptomyces sporangiiformans (assembly GCF_005768555.2). Taxonomy (GTDB): domain Bacteria; phylum Actinomycetota; class Actinomycetes; order Streptomycetales; family Streptomycetaceae; genus Streptomyces; species Streptomyces sporangiiformans. The sequence continues at coordinate 38,483 of NZ_VCHX02000035.1, read as the reverse complement.
GGTGTCGTGCGTCAGGGACACCGCGTCCAGGCGGGAGTCGCCGCGCAGCGTGAGCGTGCGGGGCGCGGGCGTGGACGGGAGGTTGTCCGCGTCGTTGAAGGCCGTGCCGTGCGGGCCGCCGAAGAAGTCGCTTGCGCGGAGCTTTGCGGGCAGGGACCAGGAGAAGTCGACCGTGTGCGGGAAGTGGTCGGAGAGATTGCCGCCCTTCGAGTCCAGGAATTTCGCCCACTCGTTGTTGTAGCGGGTCGCGGTGAGGTTCACCAGGTTGCTGCCGCGGTAGAGGACCTTGTCCACCACCTCGCAGTCGTTCGTCGGGGCCGTCTCGGAGCAGACGAGTGCGTCGCTGCCCTGGGCCGGCGCGCTGCCCCCGCGGACCAGCTTGACCCATGGGTCGGTCAGGCCGTTCTCGTTGACCAGCGTGCGGATGTTGTCGCCCGTGCGCGTGTAGCGGGTGTTGGTGTCGCCCATGACGATCACCGCGTTGCCGGCCGAGTTCGCCTGGATGAAGTCCGAGAGCTGCTCGATGTTGGCGCGGCGGGCCGCGAGCGCGTCATCCGTCGAGTCCGCGTTCGTGTGCACGTTGTAGAGGTCCACGAAGACGCCCTCGGCGAGCCGGACCCGGGCCTGTGAGAAGCCCTTCGGGGTGAGGCAGTTGGTGCCGGTGCAGTTCTTCCACTTCACCCGCTCGAAGTCCTCGAACGAGTGGTCCGAGAGGGTGTTGAGCCCGTCGCCGAAGGGGACCCCGCCGCTGGTCGCGGTGCGGTACGGGTGGTTGTCGCCCGCGTACAGCGCCGCGTGGTAGTTGAAGTCCTCCTGCACATTGACGATGTCGTACGGCGCGAGACGCGGGGAGATCAGCGGGGTGTTGGTCTTCGGATTGCCGGAGCTCAGCCCCTCCGGGAGGCCCGCGACGTTGTACGTCAGGACGTTGAAGGTGCCCGAGGAGGGGGCGGCGGCTGCCGCGGGTGCCGCAGCCGTGGCGGTGGCCGTGGCGGCGGTGGTGGTCGTGGCGGCGGTGGCGAGTCCGGCCGCGGCCAGCGCGCCTGCCACGAGGGTGCCGACGAGTTTTCTCATGGTGGGGGCGTCTCCAGTCGGAGGAAACGGGGGAAGGTGAACGGTGCTCAGGTTCGAGGTCAACCAGTGTGGCGTACAAGAGCAGTTGGGGAAACAGTGAGGGCAGGGACGAGGTGCCGCGTCCGGGTCGCCCGGTGATCACCCTGTTGTTGAGCGATGTTCATGTTTCGCGCGGAGTCTCCTCACGCGGCAGCAGCCGCGCCGCGGGACTGAGGAGGCCGACATGGGACACGGACACGGACACGGACACGGGCAGGCGCACGGGCATGGACATGGGCACGTGCATGGGCATCCCCACCATCATTCCGACCACGAGGCCACCGATCTCCCCGCCGCCTTCGACACCTCCGTGCCCGACGAGGCCCTGACCCCTGACCAGCACTCACGCCGCTCCATGTTGCGGCGGGCCGGTCTGCTCGGCGCCGGCCTGACGGCCGGGAGCGTTCTCGCACAAGGGGCCACGACCCCCGCGTACGCCTCCGAAGGCCGCCGGAGGAACGGTGGCTTCCTGTGGCTGGCCGGCGACCACCACATCCACACGCAGTACAGCAACGACGGCAAGTACCGCGTCTCCGACCAGGTCCGCCAGGGGGCCCGGCACGGCCTCGACTGGATGGTCATCACCGACCACGGCAACGAGACGCACGCGAAGATCGGCGTGGAGAAGGTCAATCCGGACATCAAAGAGGCTCGGGCGGCGTACGAGGACACGCTTGTCTTCCAGGGCCTGGAGTGGAACATCCCGGCCGCCGAGCACGGCACGGTCTTCGTCCACCCCGGCAAGAACGAGGTCGCCGTCCTCAAGGAGTTCGAGACCTCGTACGACGGCGGCGTGAAGAAGGCCACGGACTCGACGCCCGCCAACGAGGCCCTCGCCATCGCGGGTCTCAACTTCCTTGCGGAGCAGGTCCAGCGACGCAAGGTCAAGGACATCCTGATGCTCGCCAACCACCCCGCGCGCAAGGGCATCGACTCGCCGCACGAGATCCGGGCCTGGCGCGACGCCACGGGCTCGGGCCGCCAGATCGCGGTCGGCATGGAGGGCGCGCCCGGCCACCAGGCCGCCGGCATCGAGAAGTCCGTAGGCATGGGCCGCGCCCGTGGTCTGTACGACGGCAGCCCCGGCGCCAACTCCTTCGCCGCGTACCCCCTGGAGAGCTACCGCACCTGGGGCGGCTTCGACTGGATGACCGCCACCGTCGGCGGCCTGTGGGACAGCCTCCTGGCCGAGGGGAAGCCCTGGTGGATCACCGCCAACTCCGACTCCCACAACGTCTACACGGACACCGCGAAGCGCGGCGGCCCGGACAGCGACTACCTGGCCAACGGCAAGCACACGGACCCCGTTTACAGCGGCAAGATCGATCTCACCGAGGGTGACTACTGGCCCGGCCAGTACAGCCGCACCCATGTCGGCGCCGACGGCTTCACCTACGCCGCCGTCATGGACGGCATCCGCGCCGGCCGTGTCTGGGTCGACCACGGTCAGCTCATCAGCGGCCTCGACGTCCGTGTCTCGGGCGGCGGCCGGTGGGCCACACTCGGGGGCGCGCTGCACGTCAAGAAGGGCACGAAGGTGACCCTGACGGTCGAGGTCGCCCTCGCGGGCGCCCCCAACTGGGCCGGCTTCGTGCCGCAGCTGGCCCGGGTCGACGTCATCCGGGGCGACGTCACGGGCACGGTCGCGGACAAGGACACCTTCACCGCGCCCACGGCGAAGGTGGCGAAGTCGTACGAGGTCGGCAAGTCCACCGGCAGGGTCCGCCTCACGTACTCCCTCGGTCCGGTCGATCGTCCGCTGTACGTCCGCCTGCGCGGCACGGACGGCAACCGCTCCGCGACGGGCCTCATGGGCGCGGCGGTCGACCCGTCCGGCCCGGCCATCGACGTCGTCGGCGACGCGGACCCGTGGAACGACCTGTGGTTCTACTCGAACCCGGTGTGGGTCCTGCCCTCGTGACCACCGTCGGGAACACCTTCTGGGTCGACACCGAGACGACGACCCTCCGCGAGGCGGACCACCTTCTCCAGACCCTGGCAGCCGAACTCGCCCTCTCGGAGGACATGTTCGGCTGCACACACCTGGTACGGGGGGAGCGGCCGAGGATCGTGCTGTCGTTCACGGCGGCGGCGTCGGAGTCGGAGACGGTGACGGTGGCTGAGGCGGCCCGCCACCTCACGGCCAAGGGCTACGAAGTGACACCCGGCGCCCCCGACGAGGCGGGCCGCGCTGTCCTCTACCCAGGGGTCTCGCGGCTGACCGGCACGCTGACGATCGCGGAGCTGCTGTCGAACTCGGCTGTCGACCACGTCACCGTGCTCGGCTCGACCGGCGAACCCCCTCCGGACCAACGGGTCCTGACGAGAGATCACGTACGCCCGCTATGGCGTGACGGAGCACTGGTCCTGACCGCGATGCCGGCCGCGGGCGGCGTGCTGGTTCCCTTCGAGGTCCCGGACCCGACACCGTGCTGTGCGGATCACTGAGGGGACGGCGGGAAAGAGAGGGTGCGGCCGGCCGGGTCCAGGTGGTCCCGGCCGACAGTGCTCCCCCACAGAGCACGCTACACAGACGGCGTCGCGGTGACTCTCCACATCGTGCCCAGGTGGTCGCCGATTCGCGCCACGGAACCACGCAATGCCCCAGGTCGTCACAGAAAGTGAGATGCCCTTCACGGGGAAACGGCTGAGCGGGGGACACCTCCATGCACACCGGCGCCTTACACGTACACCACGCCACCGTCGGCCAGTTGCAGAGGGCGGCATCGTCGGTACTCGCACCGCTCGCGGTGACGGCTCCGGATGCCGGGGCGTTCCGTGCCGACATCGATGCGGCCGCGCTGGGGTGTGGAGCCGTTGCCCGGATTCGTGGCTCCGGACACGTCGTCTCGCGCCTGCCGCGTGCCATCACCTCCACGGACCCCGAACTGCTGAAGGTGACGTTGCACGGGTCGGGAAACGCGATCGCTTCCCAAGGTCGCAGCCAGTCCCCGGCGGGAAGCGGTGACCTGGTCGTTCTCGATATGACACGGCCGTATCGGCTCGCCGTCTCCGAAGGGTGCGACGTCATCGCAGTCGGCGTCCCGCGCGCCGCGCTCGGCCGCCACTGCGACGCCGTCGCCCGCCTCAGCGCCCAGCGTCTGCCGACCGACAGCGGTGCCCAGGCCGTGCTCGCGGCGTTTCTGTCGGGCCTCGGACGCCATCTGGACGAACTGGCCGCACCGGCCGACAGCCATGTCGCCGACGCGCTCGTCTCCCTGCTGGTCGCCGCTTTCACGGAGCGTGTGCCGGAGCAGGTGGACACCGCCACCGACCTGGTCGACCGCATCCGCGTCTACGCTCTGGCGAACATCGCGGACCCGTCCCTGTGCGTCGAGTCCGTCGCCGCGGCCCACGGCATCTCGGCCCGTCATCTGCACCGCCTCTTCCGGCACACCGGCACCACGTTCGCCGCGTGGCTGCGCAGCGAGCGCCTCGACCGCATCCGCCGGGACCTGCTCGACCCGGCCCACGCAGGGCGCACCGCCGCCGCCGTTGCCGCCCGCTGGGGCCTGCACGACCCGGGGCACATCGGGCGTGCGCTCAAGGCGCGTTACGGACAGACGGCGCGCGACCTGCGCGAAGCGGCCGCCACCGGGCCGGCATCATGAACCGTCGATCAGTTTCTTGACTTCAGGCGGAAGCCCCTGGCCGGAGCGGACGGCGACGAAGACAGCATCGCTGGGGGGTGCCTCCCACCGCGATGGCGACGCCGGGGTCCAGCCCTTCGACTTCATAGGCCGTCGTCGGGGTCGCGGTGCTGCCGTCGTCATCGTTGTTCGGTGTGTCGTCGCACGGCGGGTGGGTAGCGGTACCGAGCTTTTCCCCGACCGTGAAATCGACGTTGGCCACCTCCGAGTACCTTCGGGTCTCGTAGTCGACCAGAAACGCACAGGACGACGCGGACTCGACGCCACCGCTCGAAGAAGTGCAGGCGACGGACGCCGTCACGGTGACTGCCGCCAGCAGTGTCCACACGGATCCGCTCCGGCCGACCGGGAGTACAACTCTCATCGACACACCTTGTCTTGGAGCGTCAGCTCCTGCTCAGTGGATGCTGCGGAGGCCGAGGACACCGCCCTCCGTCCCGAAGAACGCGCCCGGCCTCATGAACACCGACGCAGCGGATGTCGCATTCGTTCGAGCCGCACTCCCTCGGATCGCGCCGCACCACCGGTGACCATCAGCGCCAGACGAAACGATGCCGTGCCGACTGCCGGATCCCGGCAGCCAGCAGTACCTCGGAGGCATGAAGGACGTCCGCCGCTTCAGCCAGTGGCACTGGGTCCGGCGTTGTCCTTGTGCCGCGATCGGCCGACCGCTGCCAGTACGAAGGTGATGCTGATCAGCAGCGTCCAGGCGCCGAACTTGTCGACTCCGACAGGCTGCCAGCCATCGAGCTGGTACGGGTAGCGCCAAGCGCCCAGATAGGTGGCGAGGTTCTCGGCCACCCACAGGAAGAAACCGATCAGGACGAACGACAACGCCACGGGCATGCGTCGGCGTACACCGCGCACCGTGTAACGCACCGAGGTGCCCGCAGTGACTGCGAGGAGCAGTACGGCCAGCGGCCGGCGCGCGTCGGGCAGCCAGTGATGGGTGAAGAAGTTGACGTAAATGGCTGCGGCCACAGCCGCTGTCGACCGCGGTCGGTAGCGGACCAGTTCCAGGTCGAACAGGTGCCAGGCCCGGCAGACGTAGCTGCCGACAGCCGCGTACAGGAATCCTCCGTACAGCGGCACGCCCGCGAATTTCAGCACGGCCGGCTCCGGATAGCTCCACGAGCCGAGGGACACCTTCACCAGCTCGAAGGCCAGGCCTATGACGTGGCAGACGGCGATGACGGCGAGGTCCCGCCCGTCCTCCCAGCCACGCAGCCAGAACAGCAGGGTGAGCAGCACGCCGTAGGCGACGAGCAGGTCGTAGCGGGCTACGGGGAGATCCGGCAACACGGTGGACGCCGCCACCCCGGACAGCAGCGCGATGGCGAAGGCACAGGCCCGGGTGTGTATCCAGGCGAAATCAAGCAGCTGGCGAACCGATGAGGCCAGGGGGCCGATGATGCTTGCGGTGAACATGGTGCCCTGTAGGACGGGCACGTGCCTTCCGGGGTTGGCTGCCAAGCGGCCGAAGGCCCAGACGTAATCCGGTGGTTCGCGGCGGCCCGGCCCGGCAGAGTGACCGCATGCCGACATCTCCCACCTCACCAACCAGCCCACGGCCTCCCTCACCCCCCGCCGCGTTCCTCCCCGGGCTCGAGCTCTCCCGGGTCCTGTACGAGGAGGCGGTGCGGCCGATCCTGGCCGAGGCGTACCCCGGGCTTCGGTACACGGCCGCGCGCGTCGGCTCGGGCTCGGAGGTGCTGGGCTTCGACACACCGCGGTCGGCGGATCACGAGTGGGGGCCGCGGCTGAACCTGTTCCTGTCGGCCGAGGACGTCACCGAGCACGGGGAGCGGATTCACCGGCTGCTGGCCGAGCGTCTGCCCAAGGAGGTGCGCGGTTGGCCCACCCACTTCCGCCGCCGGGACGACGACGCGCTGGATCCGGTGTCGGGGCACATGGAGCCGGCGGACGGGCCCGTCGATCACCGGGTGTCGGTGGACGGGCTCGGGCCGTGGGCCGTGACACAGCTCGGCGTCGACGCGCTCGCCGCCGAACCGACCACGCGGGACTGGCTGTCCATCCCCCAACAGCGGCTGGCCGAAGTGACGGCGGGCGCCGTCTTCCACGACGGGCTCGGGCTGGACGCCGTACGGCGGCGCCTCACCTGGTACCCGGACCAGGTGTGGCGTCACCTGCTCGCCTGCCAGTGGCAGCGGCTCTCCCAGGAGGAGGCGTTCGTCGGTCGCTGCGCGGAGGTCGGGGACGAGCTCGGCTCGGCGGTGGTCACCGCGCGGCTGGTCCGCGACCTGATGCGGCTGTGCCTGCTGTTGGAGCGGACGTACGCCCCGTACAGCAAATGGCTGGGCAGCGCCTTCGCGCGGCTGCCGGTGGCCGCGGACCTCACTTTGTCGCTGCGCGGGGCGCTCGCCGCGACGGAGTACGCGGACCGGGAACGGCACCTGTGCGACGCCTACGAGAAGGCAGGCGCCCTGCAGAACGCGTCCGGACTCGCGGAGCCGGTCGACCCCGCCCGCCGCCGCTACCACAGCCGCCCGTTCCTGGTATTGCACGCCGAGCGTTTCGCGCAGGCCCTGAGCCGCACGGTCACCGACCCGGAGCTGTGCTCCCAGCCGTTGACCGGCGGCGTGGACCAGTGGGCGGACAGCACCGACTTCCTCGGTCTCGTCGGTCGTCAGGCCGTCAGGCCGCCGGGTTGAGTCCGTTCGACAGACCGGTGTAGGACGGCTTCGCCGCGTAGCTCTCGTTGTACGGGAGGGCCGCGCCGTAACCGTTGAAGGTGCCCGGGACCCAGGAGTACTTGTCGGTGATGCCCCAGACCGTGATGCCGGCGCACCGGGGGACACCGAGGCAGTTCTCGGTCGCCGTCTTGTAGTCGGTGGACTGCTGGGCGAGTTCGGCGCTGGAGGCGGGCAGCGGGATGCGGATGTCGAGTTCCGTGACGGAGACTTCCAGACCGAGGTCCGAGAAGCGCTTCAGGTTCGCCTTCATCGAGCTCGGTACCCCGCCCACCACGAAATGGGACTGGAAACCGATGCCGTGCAACGGGACGCCCTGGGAGAGGAGTTGCTTGGCCAGGTTGTACAGGCCGTCGCTCTTCGCGTTGTCCGCCTCGATGTTGTAGTCGTTGATGTACAGCTTCGCGGCCGGGTCGGCGGCGTGGGCCCAGCGCAGGGCGTTGGCGATGTAGCCGGTGCCCAGCTTGTTCTGCCACAGCGAGCCGCGCATCGAGCCGTCCTCGTTGAACGTCTCGTTGATGACGTCCCAGGCGTAGATCTTGCCCTTGTAGCGGCCGACGGTCGTGTCGATGTGCTTCTTCAGGATCGTGTTCAGCTCGGAGGCGGAGAAGTTGCCGTTCTTGAGCCAGGACGGGAGCTGGCTGTACCAGGCGAGGGTGTGGCCGCGTACGCCTTGCTTGTGGACACTCGCGTGCGCGACGAGCCGGTCCGCGGCGCCCCAGTTGTAGCTGCCCCGGCTCGGCTCCAGCGCGTCCCACTTCATCGCGTTCTCGGCGGTGACCGAGTTGAACTCGCGGTCCAGCACGGTGGTGTACGCCGACTCGGTGCGCAGCGGTCCGTCGGAGACCGCGGCGCCGATCTTCACGCCGCGGGCATCGGCGTAGCCGCGCAGGGTCGTGGCGGCCGAAGCCTGGTCGGTGAACTGGGGGAGTACGACGACGGCGGTCGCCACGAGCGCGCCGGCGGCCAGGAGGGGGAGGGGACGGAGGGCACGGCGACGGTGGGTTCTCGGTGAGTGCGACACGGCGGCTCCTCGTGGGTGGGAGTGGTCGCACTCCAGTCGCCGCCGGTCAGTGGAACGTTGCCGTTACTCACACGACGGTTGGTAGATCGATATACCAAGTTCTGGCTCCACGCTTGCGCGAGCATGCGGCATCTGTCAAGGCGAATACCTGCCGTACCTGCGAATCAACGCATCTTTTCCGGAAACTTATGTCGCACCTCTTGACGCATGGACGCAACGCGGCCGACAGTCCTGTGCATCAGCAAGTAGACCGATCTACTAGGCAGTGGGGAAGAGATGCCAAGAGTCACCCTCAGCGACGTCGCGGCGGCCTCCGGAGTCTCCAAGGCCACGGTGTCCCTCGTGGTGCGGGACAGCTCCCGGGTGTCCGCGGCGACGAAGGCGCGCGTTCGCGAAGCCATGGAGCAGCTGGGTTACGTGTACGACCGGCGGGCGGCGAACCTGCGTGCCCAGCGGTCGATGACGGTGGCCCTCGTCGCGACGAACGTGCGCAACCCGTACTTCGCCGAGCTGACGATGGCGATCGAGCGTGTGCTGTACAAGCGCGGCTACACGCTGCTGCTCGGCTACAGCCACGACGACCAGGAGCGACAGACGCGGTTGCTGGAGGCGATGAGCGAGCACCGGGTGGACGGGATGCTGCTGGTTCCCTCGTACGACACCAGCGGCGACATGCTCCAGAAGTCCCTGGGCGCGTCAGGAACCCCCCATGTGCTGGTCACGCGCCATGTGCCCAGTCACCAGGCGGACTACATCGGGGTGGACAACCGGGCGGCGGGACAGCTGCTCGGCGATCACCTGGTGCGGTCCGGGCGACAACACGTCGCCTTCCTCGGTGGCCCGCCCCGTTCCACGGCACGAGTGGAGCGTGAGCAGGGGCTGCGCACCGCACTGGAGGGACATGGGCTCGCCCTCGACCCCGCCCTGTCGATTGCCACCAGCGCCGACCGCGACGGCGGCGAGCGTGCGGTCGAACTGCTCGCCGAGACCGGCCGACCGTACGACGCGATCGTCTGCTACAGCGACGTGGTGGCGTTCGGCGCGATCTCCGCGCTCCGGGCGCGGGGCGTCGAGGCGGGCCGGGAAGTGGCCGTCGCGGGCTTCGACGACGTCCCCGACGCCGCCCTGCAGCACCCCTCGCTCACCACGGTCGCCACGCATCCCGACCAGACCGGCGCCGAAGCGGCGGAGCTCCTGCTCCGCCGCATCGAGGAACCGGACCTCCAGCCGCACACCGTGCTCCTGACACCGGAACTGAAGGTGCGCGAGTCCACCCGGAGCCAGGACGGCTCCGCCCCGCACACCCCGGACACGCGATGAGAGCGCCCTCGACCGGACTCCGCTGGGGCCTGATCGGAGCCAGCGACATCGCGGCCACCCGGATGATCCCGGCCATGCGGGGGCTCGGCCACAGTGTCACCGCGCTCTGCTCTTCATCGGCACTGCGCGCCACCGTCTGGGCGGGTGTGCACGGCGTCCCCCACACCACCACCAGCGTCGAGGACCTGCTCGCCCGGGACGACGTCGACGCCGTCTACATCAGTACGACCAACGAACTGCACCTGCCCCACACGCTCGCCGCTGCCGCCGCCGGCAAGCACGTGCTGTGTGAGAAGCCGCTCGCGCTCTCCCTCGCCGACGCCTGGTCGATGGTCGAGGCCTGCCGGACCGCGGGCGTGGTGCTGGGTGTGAACCACCATCTGCCCGGTGCCGCCACCCATCGCCGCATCCGCGAACTCGTCGCGGCCGGCGCGGTGGGGCGGCCTCTGGCGGCCCGGGTGTCCCACGCCGTGGCGCTGCCGGAACGGCTGCGCGGCTGGCGGCTGCGTGACCCGGGCGCCGGAGCAGGGGTCGTACTCGACATCACCTGCCACGACGCCTCGGTCACCAACGCGCTGTTCGGCACGCCCGTCGAGGCCACGGCCCTGGCGGTGCGCCAGGGCCCGTGGGAGGCGGCGGTCGAGGACGCCGCGATGAGTGTCGTCCGCTACGGCGAAGGCGTACTGACCCAGACCCACGACGCGTTCACCGTCGCCCACGCCCGCACCGGCCTGGAGGTCCACGGCACCGGCGGGTCGATCACCGCGGTCGACGTCATGACCCAGAACCCGGTCGGCACGGTCCACCTGCACGACGCCGCCGGCTCCCGGGAGATCGACGTACCCGGCCGACGTGATCTGTACGAGGTCGTCCTGGAGGACTTTGCCCGCGCGGTCTGTGGCGCGGGGGAGCCGACCGTCACCGGCTCGCAGGGAGTGCACGCGCTCGCGGTAGCCCTCGCCGTCCAGGAGGCCGCCCGCACCGGGCGTACGACACCCGTCGACCTCGCCCCCGCCACAGCGCGCTGACCACTCGCCTGCCTGACCGTGCCCCCAAGAAGAAGGAAAGGCATCTCCATGCGAACTGTGCCCGCGGTGACCGCCGTCGAGGCGGCCGAGCTGATCCCGGACGGAGCGGTCGTCTCGGTGAGTTCCTCCTCCGCGCTGGGTTGCCCGGACGCCGTCCTCGCCGGTATCGGTGAACACTTCGCACAGACGGGTAAACCGTGCGGACTGACCACGGTGCACCCCATCGCGGCCGGTGACATGTACGGCGTCCCCGGCATCGACCACCTGGCGCAGCCGGGGCTGCTGTCCCGGATCGTCGCCGGCTCATATCCCAGCGGGCCGTCGTCCGCCGAACCGCCCCGCATCTGGAAGATGATCGAGGCCGATGAGGTCGAGGCGTACAACCTCCCCTCCGGCGCGCTGTTCCAGATGCACAGGGCGGGTGCCGCCCGCCAGCCGGGAATCCTCAGCGAGGTCGGCCTTGACACGTTTGTCGACCCCCGTCACCAGGGCGGCCGGATGAACTCCGCCACCACCGAAGATCTCGTCACCCTCGAATCGCGGGAAGGCCAGGAGTGGCTGTTCTACCCCGCGGTCCGCCCCGACGTGGCGATCGTCCGGGCGACCACCGCCGACGAGTGCGGCAATCTCACCTTCGAGGACGAGGGCTCCACGCTGGGCGCGCTGGACCAGGCATACGCCGCGCACAACAACGGCGGGATCGTCATCGCCCAGGTCAAGCGGGTCGCTGCCGCGGGCACCCTGGATCCCCGCCAGGTACGCGTGCCTGGCATCCTCGTCGACGCTCTGGTGGTGCACGAGGAGCAATGGCAGACCACGCAGACCGTCTACGATCCCGCGATCAGCGGCCAGATCCGCCGACCGCTGGAGGTCGTCGAACCGGCACCTTGGGGCCTGGAGAAGGTCATCGCCCGGCGAGCCGCGCAGGAGCTGTGCAAAGACGACACCGTCAATCTCGGCTTCGGCATTTCCGCCCTGATCCCCAGGGTCCTCGTCGAGGAAGGCCACGCCGACGCCGTCACCTGGGTCATCGAGCAGGGCGCCGTCGGCGGAGTGCCCCTCACCGGGTTCGCGTTCGGCTGTGCGCTCAATCCGCAGGCCCTGATGCCCAGCATCGACCAGTTCACGTTGCTGCAGGGCGGCGGCTTCCAGTGCGCCATGCTCTCCTTCCTGGAGATCGACCAGTTCGGCGACGTCAACGTGCACCATCTGCCCGGCCGCCGCCACGTCACCGCCGGCGTCGGAGGCTTCGCCGACATCACCTCCGCGGCGCCGAACATCATCTTCAGCGGCAACTTCACCGCCGGACGGCGCGACATAGCCATCGAGGAAGGCCGACTGATCATCCGCCAGGACGGCGCCGTGCCCAAGCTCGTGGAACGCGTCAGCGCGGTCACCTTCTCCGGCCGTCGTGCCCTCGCCCAGGGCCGCCGTGTCCGCTACGTCACCGAGCGCTGTGTGCTCGAACTGCGCGAACAGGGCCTCACCGTCATCGAGATCGCACCCGGTGCCGATCTTCAGAGGGACGTACTCGACAAGGCCGCCTTCCCGCCGGCCGTCGCGGACGACCTGCGCGAGATGGATGCGCGGCTGTTCCGCCCTGAACCCGTAGGCCTGGCACTCGACACCCCGCACCACACCAAGGCAGGTATGCGATGACCACCCCCTCGCCCGGGACATCCCCGTCGGGGATCTCCTTCCCGTCCGGCGCGGCCCGCACCGCGCTGACCGCTACCGAGGCGCACGTCGCAGACGCTCTCTTCGAACGGCTCTTCCCCGCGGACGACAACGGCCCCGGGGCCCGTGCCATCGGCGTCCTCGACTACGTCGACCGCGCCCTCGCCGGCCACGACAGCCGCCACGTCCCCCTCTACCAGGCCGTCCTCGCATCCCTCGACGCCTCGGCGCGCAGCACCTTCGGCCACGGTTTCGCTGACCTGCGCACCGACCAACAGGACGCGCTCGTACAGCACTTCAGCGAGGGTGGACTCGACGCACCGCTCGGCCCCGACGAGCAGCAGCTCGCCTTCGCGCAGATCCGCGCCCATCTCCAAGAGGGGCTGTTCGCCGATCCGGCCTACGGCGGCAACCGTGAGGAGGCGGGTTGGCGGCTGCTCGGCCACCCCGGCGTCTGGCTGGAGAACTCCGCCGAGGAGAACCTCTCCACGGAGCCGGTGACCAAGGACGGAGTCGTCCGCGCCCTGGCCGATGTCGCGGACACGCTGCCTCACGACGAGGCGGAGGAGGAGTGGACGCGCGAGGCGTACCGCAACGCCCTCTCGCCCCGGTCCACGGACGAAGTGGACGTCCTGCTCGTGGGCGTCGGCGCCATGGGCGGACTGGTCGCCCAGACCTTTGCCGAGGCCGGCCTGTCCGTCGTAGGCCTGGAGGCGGGCCCCTGGCGCGCCAAGGACGACTTCCGGCCCGACGAGCTCGGCGACGCCTACTACGCCCGCGCCGGACTCGGGCCCAAGTTCCAGACGGAGACGCCTCGTTGGCGCCAGGACGGGGACGACGCCGAGACCCTGGAGGCGACGTTCTCGCTCGGCCGGATGGTCAACGGCGTCGGCGGCTCGGCCGGCCACTACGGCGCCTGGCTGCGCCGCTTTCACCCCTGGCACTTCCGGCCGCTGACCCGCATCACCGGGCAGTACGGGCGAGACGTGCTCCCCGAGGACTGCACCCTCGCCGACTGGCCGGTCACGTATGACGAGTTGGAGCCGTACTACACACGCCTGGAGCACCTGATCGGTGTGGCCGGCGACGAGTCCAACCCGTACATCGAACGCAGCAAGCCGCTGCCGATGCCCCCGATGCGGCCCTTCTCCCTCGGCGAGCGGTTCCGTACTTCGACCGAGGCCCGGGGCCTGCATCCGCATGCCGTGCCCGTGGGCGTCAACACCGTCGAGTACGGCGGTCGGCCCGCGACGACCTACTCGGCGTGGAGCAACGGGCTCGGCACCAGCAGCGGGGAGCGGTGGCACCCCGGGCTCGGCCCGGTGCCGCAGGCTCTGCGGACCGGCAGGTTCGAGCTGCGCACCCACTGCCGCGTCACCCGCGTCCTGCTCGACTCCACCGGGAAAGCCGTCGGAGTCGAGTACCTCGACCCGAACGGCAGGGTGCGCACTCAGCATGCCCGTGCCGTGATCCTGTCCGCCTACACGTACGAGAACCTGCGGCTGATGTTCGTCTCCGCGGACAGCAAGCATCCCGACGGACTGGGTAACAACACCGGCCAGCTCGGCAAGCACTACATGACCAAGATGTTCGCCCACGTCAACGGCTACTTCCCTGGCGTGTACTTCAACCGGCACACCGGTCCGGCGGCCCAGGGCGTGGTGCTGGACGACTACGTCGCCGAGCAGTTCGACTTCGCGACGCACGGCTTCCTCGGAGGCGCCACCCTCGGCGCCGAGCAGCAGTTCCTGCCACTCCAGATAAGCCGGGAGTGCCTGCCGCCCGACGTCCGCCCCTGGGGGCGGTCCTACCGCGACCACCTGCTGCGCTGGCAGCACCAGGGCGTGGTGCGGATCCAGCCGGACTCGCTCCCGTACGCCGGGCACTTCGTTGACCTCGACCCACGACACCGCGACCGATCCGGCGTGGGCATGCCGGTGGTCCGCGTCACTTACCGGCTGCGCGAGAACGAGCGTCGGCTCGCGGCCTGGATGGGCGGGCAGGCCGACATGATCCTTCGCGAGATGGGCGCGGCCACCACGTGGGAAGGTCCGCACTTCACCGGCGTCGGCTCCAGCCACGACCTGGGCGGCACCCGTTTCGGCGAGGATCCCACCGGCACGGTCCTCGACCCGTGGCTGGCCGTTCACGACACCCCGGGCCTGCACGTCTACGGCGGCTCGGCCTTCCCCAGCTGCCCCGGCATCAACCCGACGCTCACCATCTGGGCGGTCGTCCTGCGCGCCGCCGAGAAGCTGGCCCGAGACCTCGGCGGGAGCGTCGTATGACCATCAACGATGGTGCGGGCGCCGTACAGGTCAAGACCGAAGGCCACGTCGCCACGATTCTCCTCGACCGGTCCGCCAAGCTCAACGCGCTCACTCCCGAGATGCTGGACGACCTCGAAGCGGCACTCCGCACCGTCGCCGCAAGTGACGCCCGAGTGGTCGTCCTACGAGGCGCCGGCCCGAAGGCGTTCTGCGTCGGCGCGGACATCAACCGCTTCTCCTCCCTCACCCCCGTCGAGATGTGGCGGGAGTGGACCGCCCGCGGCCACCGCGTCTTCGACCTGCTCGCTTCGCTGCGCCAGCCCACGGTGGCCGTGGTGCACGGGGTGGCCGCGGGCGGCGGGCTGGAACTCGCGCTCGCCTGCGACTTCAGGATCGTCACCGCGGGCGCCCGGCTCAGCCTGCCCGAGGTCGGCCTGGGAACCGTCCCCGGCTGGGGAGGCACCGAGCGGCTGACCGAGCTGGTCGGCCGGGCCCGCGCCAAGCAGGTCGTCCTGGCTCGGCAGCAGTTGGACGGGCCGACGGCCACCGCGTGGGGCCTCGCCACGGCGTGCCCGGAACCGGACGCTGCCGAGGCCGCCGTGACGGACCTGGTCGACCGGCTGTCCGCCGGTGCACCGACAGCCGTCCAGATCGCCAAGCAGCTGATCGACGCCGCGGCCGAGGGCGCCCCCAGCCGCGTACTGGAGGTCCTCGGCGGCGGCCTGACCTCGGCCACCGAGGACCTCGCCGAAGGGGTCCGCGCCTTCCACGAGCGCCGCGCCCCGCACTTTCACGGGCGTTGACCGCCACCACGCGGACGAGCACGAGATCGAGGTATTGAAAATGACCACCCATCAGATCACTGCCGTAGAACGGCTGATGGTCATCGACGGCAAGGACGTCGGTTCCGCGGTCGACGAGTGGTTCGAACGCGAGAGCCCGGCCCACGACGTGGTCGTCGGCCGCTACCCGCAGGCCCGGGCCGCCGATGTGGACAACGCTGTGCGTGCTGCCCGCCGTGCCTTCGACGAGGGCCCCTGGCCCCGGATGTCCGGTGCCGAGCGCGCCCAACTGCTGTACAGGGTCGCCGAGTTGATCCGCCGAGACGCCGAACAGCTCGCCCGCACCGAGGTGCTGGAGAGTGGGAAGCCGATCTCCCAGGCTCGCGACGAGATCGAGGGCAGCGCCGGACTGTGGGAGTACGCGGCAACCCTCGCCCGGCACTCCTACGGCGACGCCCACAACCAACTGGGCGAGGACGTCCTCGCGCTCGTCGTCCAGGAGCCGGTCGGCGTCGTCGGGGTGATCACGCCCTGGAACTTCCCGCTGCTGATCGCCAGCCAGAAGCTGCCGTTCGCGCTGGCCGTCGGCTGTACCGCCGTGGTCAAGCCCAGCGAGCTCACCCCCGGCACCACCGTGCACCTGACCCGGCTCCTTCTGGAGGCGGGCATCCCGGAAGGTGTCGTCAACACCGTGACCGGCGCAGGTGAGACTGGTTCGGCCCTGACCTCCCACCCCGGCATCGACCTGATCTCCTTCACCGGCTCCACCGCGGTCGGACGCCTGGTCGCCCGCACCGCCGGCGAGCAGCTCAAACGCGTCGAACTCGAACTCGGCGGCAAGAACCCGCAGATCGTCCTCCCCGACGCCGACCTCGACGCGGCGCTGGACGCCATCGTCTTCGGCATCTACTTCAACGCCGGCGAGTGCTGCAACTCCGGCAGCCGCGTCCTCGTCCACCGCGTCATCGCCGAGGAACTGCAGACTGCGGTCGTCGAGCGCTCCCGCCAAGTCCCCGTCGGCGATCCCCTCGACGAGACGACCAAGGTCGGCGCCATCGTCAATCAGCAGCAGCTGGACACCATCGAACGCTACGTCGGCGAAGGAAACGCCGACGGAGCACAGCTGCTGCTCGGCGGTGACCGGCTCAGCCTGCCGACCGGGACGGGGCGCTTCTACCAGCCCACCGTCTTCACCGGGGTCACCCCGGAGATGTCCATCGCCCGCGAGGAGATCTTCGGTCCGGTTCTGTCCCTGATCGCCTTCGACGACCTCGACGACGCGATCCGCATCGCCAACTCCACCATGTACGGCCTCTCCGCCGGCATCTGGACCCGGAACATCGACGCGGCGCTGACGGCCGCGCGCGGCATCCGGGCCGGCACCGTCTGGGTCAACCGCTGGATGGACGGCTACCCCGAACTGCCCTTCGGCGGCTACGGCGCCAGCGGCCTGGGCCGCGAACTGGGACGCCAGGCGCTCACCGCCTTCACCGAGACCAAGACCATCCAGCTCCAGGTCGGCCCCCGCACGGCCCGCTGGCTGCCCGAGGAGGCGTGACATGACGACGTACGCGATCCTGCCCGAGCCGCTGCCGCTCGCCCTCCCGGATGGCTGGACCGTCCCCGCCTCCTTCGCCCCGGCCGCCGACCGCGCCTGGCGGACCGCCGCGACGAAGGTCCGTGGCCTCGTCGAACGCCACCCCGACCGATTCCCTCTCTACACCCAGGGCGGGGCCTGGGCGGTGGACGCCGAGGCGTGGACCAACTGGTGCGAAGGCTTCCTCGGCGGGCAGCTGTGGATGCTGGCCGACCACACGGGCGACCCCTGGTTCCGGGAACGGGCCGAGCACTACAGCCGGCTCGTCGAGCACCGCAAGGACGACCGGAACGTGCACGACCTGGGCTTCCTGTTCTGGTCCACTTGGCGCCGCTGGTACGAGGCCACCGGCGACCCTGCCCGCGACGACGTCGTCGTGCACGCCGGGCGCACGGCGGCGTCCCGCTTCAACGAGCTGGGCCGGTACCTGCCCAGCTTCCTCGCCCCCGACAGCCTCTTCATCGACATCATGATGAACGTCGGGATCATCTTCCACGCCGCCCGCCGCACCGGGGACCCCGACCTTGCCCGCATCGCCCACGAACACTGCCTCACCACCCGCCGGGTGCTGGTGCGCGGCGACGGCAGCGCCTCCCATGAGGGAGTTTTCGACCTCACTGACGGCAGGTTCCTGCGCCAGACCACCCAGCAGGGCTACTCCGACGACGGCTCCTGGGCGCGCGGCCAGGCATGGGCCCTGTACGGGTTCGGCACCGTCTACCGGCACACCGGCGACCGCCGCTTCCTCGACACGGCCCGCGCCTGCGCCGACTTCTACATCGAACGCACCGGAGACCGGCTCGTTCCCCCCAACGACTGGGAGGAGCCCGACCCGGAGCGTCCCTACGAGTCGTCCGCCGCGGCAGCGGCGGCCGGCGGGCTGTGGCAGCTGGCCGGGCTGGAACCGGACAGCGACCGGGCCCGCGGCTATGCCGACTACGCCGTACGCATCCTCACCCGGCTGTGCGAGGACGACTTCCTCGCACACGACGACCCGGCGTGGGAGGGCCTGCTCAAGCACGGCAGCTACCACGAGGCCAAGGGCCTCGGCGTCGACGAGTCCGTGATGTGGGGCGACTACTGGTTCCTCGACGCCATCGCCGCTGTCGACGCCGTCGCCCGCCCCGCCAACTGATCCAGCAGTACGTGGAGTTACGAACGGCCCGTAAAGCCATGACCTAGGAGAGCCGCGTCATGAAGCACCGCATACCCAGATACCTGTCAGCTGCCACCGCGGTGGCAGCCCTGCTCACCGTGTCCGCCTGTGGCGGCGGGAGCAAGCCCGCCGGAAGCGGCGGATCCGACGCGAAGCAACTGGAGGTCTTCTCCTGGTGGACCTCCGGCTCGGAGGACGCCGCACTGAAGGAGCTGATCGCCGGATTCAAGAAGGACAACCCGGGCGTCAAGGTCGTCAACGGGGCGGTCGCGGGCGGAGGCGGCGGCAACGCACAGGCCGTCCTGCAGACCCGGCTGCAGGGCAGCAACCCGCCCGACACCTGGCAGACCCACCCCGGAGCGGCCATCGGCGAGTACATCAACTCACATCTGGTCGCCGACCTCAGCTCAGTGTACGAACAGGACAGCTTGAACAGTGCCATCCCCCGGGAACTGGTTACTTCGGTCAGCAAGGACGGCAAACCGTACGGTGTCTCCACCGGCGCCCACCGGGGCAATGTGCTCTGGTTCAACAAGAAGCTCACCGCCCAAGCGGGCGTCGAACTGACCGCCTCCACCACCCCGGACCAGCTCGTCGACGCATTCACCGAGCTCAAGGCCAAGGGCATCACCCCGCTGTGCCTGGGCGGCAAGGACGCCTTCGCCGCCGCCGAGCTCTTCGAGAACATCCTGCTTGGCGCGCTCGGCCCGAACGGCTGGGATTCCCTGACCTCGGGGAATACGGACTGGGACGACGCCAAGGTCAAGCAGGCGGCAAAGCTGTTCGCCAAGATGCTCCCGTACGCGGACCCGGACGCGTCCGCACTCTCCTGGGACCAGGCCACCAAGCGGCTCGCTTCGGGTGACTGCGCCGTGGAGAGCATGGGCGACTGGGCGTACGGCGAACTCGTCAAGGACGGCGCGAAGGACGGCACCGACTTCGGCTACATCCCGCAGCCCGGCACCAAGGGCACCTTCGTGACCGTGGTCGACACCTTCGTGGTGGCCGAGAACGCCAAGCACAAGGAGCTGGCGCTCAAGTGGGCCTCCGTGATCAGTTCACCGGAAGTCCAGCTGGCCTTCAGCAAGGACAAGGGCTCGACGCCGATCCGCGGCGACGTCCCCACCGACTCGCTGCCCGCCTATCAGCAGCAGGCGGCGAAGTCCTTCCGTGGCGACTCGCTCGTGCAGTCGATCGTGCACGGCGAGGCCATGAGCCCGCAGTTCCAGCAGTCCTTCTACGACGCCGTCACCCAGTTCGTCCAGTCCAAGGACGCGGACTCCTTCGTTCAGGCCCTGGCCACCGCCGCCAAGGGCTGACCCCCGTCCCACTCGGGTCACTGGCGGCGGGCCCAGCCCAGCCCGCCGCCCCACCCAGGAGGTCCCCATGCCGGTACTGACCCGGCCCGCCGCACCGGCGCCCCACATGACGAAACCGCCCGCGAAGACCTCGGCCGGGTCCTCACGGTGGCGGAAGCACCGCTTCAGCATCGCCGTCCTGACACCCAGCCTGATCATGATCGGGATCTTCGTCTACGGCTTCATCGGATACTCGGTCCGTGTCTCCGTGTCCAAGTGGCAGGGACTGAACCCCGACCTGTCGCCCCGTGATCCGCTGTACCAGACCTATGACGACATGTTCCACACTCCGCGCTTCCAGGCGGACCTGCGGAACGTCACCGTGTTCACGCTCCTCTTCCTCACCCTGGCCGTCGTGGTCGGTCTGGTGCTCGCCCTGCTGGTCCACAACGCGCTGGCCGGCCGGACGTTCTTCCGGGGCGTCTTCCTCTTCCCGTATGCACTGTCGTTCATCGTCACCGGCGTGGTGTGGCGGTGGATCTTCACCCCGTCGACGGGCGCGAACCTGATCCTTCAAGGGCTCGGCGTCGACCACGGACCCAAATGGATCACCGACCCAGCGGTGGCCGGCGATGTCTCATCCGCACTCGAACCGATCCTGCCCGGCGGGCACTTCATCCAGGTCGAGCTCGGCGTCCCGCTCGCCCTCATCCCGGTCGTCATCGCCGCGTCCTGGCAGCTCGGCGGCTTCGTGATGGCCAACTACCTCGCCGCGCTG
Organism: Streptomyces sporangiiformans; assembly: GCF_005768555.2. Lineage (GTDB taxonomy): Bacteria > Actinomycetota > Actinomycetes > Streptomycetales > Streptomycetaceae > Streptomyces > Streptomyces sporangiiformans. Next base: position 18,079 of record NZ_VCHX02000035.1, on the reverse strand, counting down.
ACCGCCATGCCCGAGGAACTGCGCGAGGCGGCCAGCCTCGACGGCGCAGGAACACTGCGCTACCACTGGCACATCGTCCTGCCCTGGCTCCGTCCGGTGACGGCGGTCGTGCTCATTCTCCTCGGCCACATCAGCCTGAAGTCCTTCGACCTTGTCTACGCCATGGTCGGCCAGGGACCCGGCTTCGCCACCGACGTACCCGGAATCTTCGTCTTCGAGCAGACCTTCCGGGCGCTGCGCTACAACACCGGCGCCGCCGCCTCCGTCGTCATGTTCCTGCTGGTGGCCGCAGTCATGGTGCCGTACCTCTACCGCAGCGTCATCAGGGAGAAGAACTGATGAGTACCGCCCGTATCTCCGCCCCACCACGGCGCCGCCCTGTCCGGTACCCCGGGACCGGGCCGCTCGCGGGAGCGGTCGCCCTGGTCCTGCTCGCCGCGCTCTTCCTGGTTCCGGTCTACGTGCTGATGATGGCGGCCCTGAAACCCCCCGTCCAGGCCGACGCCGTCCACATGTGGGAGCTGCCCGAGAGCATCGACTTCAGCGGCGTCGAGCAGGCGTGGGAGAAGCTGTCCCCCAACGTCCGCAACAGCCTGCTGATGGTCCTGCCCGCCACGATCGTCTCCTCGCTCGTGGGAGCCCTGAACGGGTTCGTCCTGGCCAAACTCCCGTTCCGCGGGGCGAAGGTGCTGTTCGCCGCGATGCTGCTCGGGATGTTCATCCCGTACCAGGTGATCCTCGTTCCGCTGGTGCGCTTCCTCCAGTCCGTCGATCTGTACGGAACGCTGCCGGGCCTGATCCTCGTCCACATCATCTACGGCATCCCCATCACGACGCTGATCTTCCGCAACTACTTCAACCAGCTGCCGCACGAGATGGTGGAGGCGGCGCGCGTCGACGGCTGCTCCAACGCGGCGATCTTCCTGCGGGTGATGCTGCCGCTGTCCCTGCCGGGCTTCGTGGTCTGCGCGATCTTCCAGTTCACCAACATCTGGAACGACTTCCTGTTCGGCATCACCGTCGTACCGGATCCCACCCAGCAGCCCGTGACCGTGGCACTCAACAACCTCGCCGGGAACTTCTCCGTGCAGTGGAACACCGTCATGGCCGGCGCGCTGCTCGCCGCGCTCCCCACCGCCCTCGTCTACATCCTGCTGGGCCGCTTCTTCGTGCGCGGCCTGACCGCCGGATCGGTGAAATGACATGACGGGGCCTTTCGGAGCCTTCGCTGTCTTTGGACCGCGCTCTCCGCGCGTCGTCGGCGTACTGGACGACGACACAGTGCGGTGCGACGTAGCCGTCATCGGTTCCGGCATGGGCGGGGCCACCCTCGCCCACGCCCTGCGGGACTCCGGCGCCCGGGTCCTGGTCGTGGAGCGCGGCGACTTCCTGCCCCGCGAGGACGCCAACCAGTCGCCGACGGAGGTGTTCCTCCGCGGCCGATACAAGAACGCCGAGCAGTGGTACGACGCCGCCACCGGCCGACCGTTCCAGCCAGGCGTCCACTACTACGTAGGCGGCAACACCAAGGTCTTCGGCGCCTGCCTTCCCCGCTTCCGCGAGCAGGACTTCGGCACCGTCGAACACGAGGACGGTGCTTCCCCGGCCTGGCCGGTGACGTACGCCGACCTCGAACCGCATTACGCCGAGGCCGAGCGTCTCTACCGCGTCCACGGCGAGACGGGCCACGACCCCACCGAGCCGTGGCGCTCGGGCGGCTTCCCCTACCCGGCGTTGCCGCACGAGCCGCCCGTCGCCCGGCTGGCCGAAGCGATGTCCGCGCAGGGTCTGCGGCCGTTCCCCATGCCGGTCGGCGTCGACCTGCGCGAGGGCGGCACCTGCGTCCGCTGCCGTACCTGTGACGGCTTCCCGTGCCCGTACGGGGCCAAGAGCGACGCCGAGACATGCGCCATGCGGCCCGCGCTGAGCAGCCCCACCGTGCGGCTGCTGAACCGGACCACCGTCCGGCGGCTGCTCACCTCGGCGGACGGGCGCCGCGTCACCGAAGCCGTCGCCGAACGCGACGGCAGCCCCGTCCGTATCCGTGCCGACCGCTTCGTCCTCGCCTGCGGGGCCGTCAACACGGCTGCTCTGCTGCTTGCCTCGGCCTCCGAGCGCCATCCGCACGGACTGGCGAACTCCTCCGGACTGGTCGGCCGGAACTACATGGTGCACAACAGCACCTTCCTGGTCGCCGTGGACCCCCGGCGCCGCAACCCGGTCGACTTCCAGAAGACCCTGGGACTCAACGACTGGTACAACGCCGGACCCAGTACGCCCTACCCGCTGGGAAACCTGCAGATGCTGGGCAAGATCCAGGCACCCATGGTCAAGGCCGCCCGGCGCTCCGTACCCCTCCCGGTGCTGGACTTGATGACCCGCCGCAGTACCGACCTCTACCTCACCACCGAGGACCTGCCCGACCCCGCGAACCGGATCACCGTCGGTCCCGAGGGACGCATCGACGTGCACTGGCGACCCAACAACCTGCGGCCCCATCGAGAACTGGTGCGGCGGACCGCGCGCATGATGCGGCGAGCCGGCTACCCCGTGGTCTTCACTCAGCGGATGGGCATCGAGACCAACTCCCACCAGTGCGGCACCGCGGTGATGGGTGCCGATCCGGCGCGCAGCGTCCTCGACCCGGACTGCCGGGCCCACGACCTCACCAACGTCTGGGCCGTGGACAGCTCTTGCTTCCCGTCGTCCGCCGCGCTCAACCCCGCTCTCACCATCGCCGCCAACGCCCTGCGTGTCGCCGCGAAAGGAAGCGTCACCGCATGACTTCACCAACCGCCGGCACTGCCTCAGCGGCCGTTTCGGCCGAGTCCGTGTTCGCCCGCATCCGGCGCGCCCGGATCGTGCCCGTCGTCCGCGTACGGAACGCGGCAGCGGCCCTTGACCTCGTCGATCGGCTCACCGAAGCAGGCCTGGACGTCATTGAGCTCACCACCACCATCGAGGGATGGGACGACGCCGTCCGCGCCACCACGGCCCGGCACCCGGACGTCTGCGTCGGCGCCGGCACCGTCACCACACCTCGCCTCGCCCTGCAGGCCGTGGCGGCGGGCGCACGGTTCTGCGTCAGCCCATGCCTCGTACCCGAAGTCCGCGACCAACTCCGCGGCACCGACGTCCCGTTGATCGAAGGCGGTACCACGCCCACCGAGATCCTCGGCGCGGCACAGCACGGAGTCGCGAAACTCTTCCCGGCCCACCTCGGGGGCGTCGCCTACCTGCGCTCCCTCCTCGCCGTGGCTCCGGACGCCCGCATCATGCCCACGGGCGGCATCCCGCTCACCGACGTCGGTGCCTGGCTCGACGCCGGGGCCTTCGCCGTCGGCGTGGGCAGTGATCTGACCGCGACGGGCGACATCGCTGCCCGAGTCCGCGAGGTGCTGGACCGATGACCCGAGTGCTCTGCGTCGGCGAGTGCATGCTCGAACTGACCCACCTGGACTCCACCACCGCACGGCTGGGTATCGCCGGAGACACCTACAACACCGCGGTCTACCTGCGGCGGGTGGCCCAACTGCTGTGTGCGGAGGCCGAGGTCGGCTATCTGACCGGACTCGGCACCGACCAGTACAGCGCCGACATGCGCGCCCGGTGGCTGACGGAAGGCGTGGTCGACCACTCGCTCCCGGTCGAGGGCGGCATGCCCGGCCTCTACACCGTCCGGGTCGACGACGACGGGGAACGGCGCTTCTCGTACTGGCGCTCCCACTCCGCGGCCCGCAAGCTCTTCGCAGGCACCGACTGGGCCGAGCACATCACCGGCGACCTCGTCCACCTGTCCGGCATCACCCTCCAGATCGCCTCCGCACCAGCCCGCCAGGCTCTGTCGACCCGGCTGCGCGAACTGCGTCTGCGCGGCACCCTGGTCAGCTTCGACACCAACTACCGCCCCAGCGGCTGGTGTTCACCCGCAGACGCGGCCGACGCGATGGACCAGTTCACCGAGCTCGCCGACATCGTTTTCGCCTCCTGGGAGGACGAGACGGCCCTGCACGACTGCCCCAACCCGGCGGCCGCTGCCGCGCGGCTCGCCGCCCTCGGCCCCCGCGAAGTCATCGTCAAAACGGGGGCGGACGGCGCCCACCTGCTCACCGGCGGCCGACTTCAGCACACCCCGGCCGCGATACCGGCCCGTGTCCTCGACACCACGGCGGCCGGCGATTCCTTCGCCGGCGCTTACCTCGCCGCCAGGATCACCGGCAGGGCCCCCGCCGAGGCCCTTCGGACGGCGAGCGAGGTCGCCGCCGTGGTGATCGCTCACCCTGGCGCGATCACTCCCGGAAACGTTCCGTTGCTGTCGGCCGGGTGAGGCTCGTCACCCGTTCACCCCCGTGTAGTGCCCGAGACTCCACCTCCACAGCAGCCGCGCCCCCAGATACGCCAGCGCCCCCAGCAGCGGGGAGGCCGCCGCCAGCCAGTACGGCACTCCGGTGCTGTCGCCGTGCCCGGTCAGCACGGCCGCCGGGAAGTACGCTACGAACGCCAGCGGCAGCCCGAACGTCAGGAAGCCGCCCACCGCCCTCGGCAGCACGTTCAGCGGATAACTGCCGAACGTTCCGAGCAGCTCCTCCAGCCAGCGGCTCCAGTAGTCCGCGGCCGGGAAGCGCAGCGAGGCGGAGGCCACCACCGTGAACATGGCCGCCTCCAGGAGCATGCCGCCGATCAAGCAGGCGATGAGGTACGTGATCCGGCCGGCCGTCCAGTCGAGCTGACTGCGCGACAGGGCGCCCACCATGAGGCCGACCGCCACCGTCATGTCGCCGATCGCGTTCGTCGGGAAGAACTCCAGCTGGACCTGGCGGTGGACCGGCATGGGACGGACCAGATACGTGTCGATCCTGCCTTCCTGGATGTGCCGGCCAACGCCGTGCATCCGCCCCAGGAACAGCACGAACAGCGCGTGCGCCAGCATCCGCGTCGCCGGGATGAGGAGGACGTCCGAGCTGTCCCAGCCGCCCATCCCGGTGAACCGGCTCAGCAGGACCGTCGCGAACACGATCACCGACACCTGCCAGATCGCGCCGATCGCGATCATCATCAGGAACTCGGAGCGGTACTCCAGCTGGGCGCGGAAGTTGAGACGCGTGACGCGCCAGATGATGCGAAGGGCGTTCAGCGACATGACACCTCAGCCTCCCTGCGAGATCACGCGCCGGGCGGCCCGCCGCCACAGCAGCCGGGTGAACAGGGCAAGGACCACGACCCAGCCCGCCTGCACGGCGAGCTGGAAGCCCGCGTCCGACAACGGGATCCGGCCCACGTACAGCGACAGCGGCACGCTCAGCGTCGCCTGGAAGGGCAGGAAGGCGCTCAGCGTGATGAACCAGTCCGGGAAGAACCACAGCGGCGCGTACACCCCGGACAGCAGGTTCTGCGCGAAGATCAGGATCATGATCGCGGCGCCGTTGCGGAGCGTCCAGAAGCACAGTTGGTCGATGACCAGCATGACGTAGTACATCACCAGCTGGCCGAGCAGCAGACTGAGCGCGAACACCCCTGCCACGGCGGCCGAACCGGGCGGCCGCACCACCCCGGCGGCCAGACAGACCGCGTATCCGGCGAGCGCCCAGGCGAACCCGTACACCTGCTCGCCGAGCGCCCGCAGCGCGTAGTAGCGCTGGGGCGGCAGTGGACGCAGGTACCAGTAGACGATCGTGCCGAAGTGCATGTGCTGCAGGACGGTGTCGCGGCCCGAGTACTGGTCCAACTCCCTCACGCGGCTGGCCAGTACGGCCAGCACCGCGTAGGTGACGGCCTGGTCGCGGTCGAGTCCGGCGGTGGTGCCGGTCGCGTGGTACAGGCCGCGCCACAGGGACGCCACCAGCACGATCTGCACGGTGAGACGGAGCAGCGCCGCGGTCATACGGGGCGGGGTGTGCAGCTCGCCGAGCGGCGTGACCCGGGCGACCCGCCAGGCACTCAGGACGGCCACGGTCACGCCCCTCCCGCCCGGTCTTCCACCCGTACCTCCGACTGGACGTACGCGGCCCGCATCACGTCCTCCAACTCGGCCTCGTCCAGAGCGATGTCCGTCACCTCGTACCGCTCGATGACCTGCTTCAGCGCCTGGTGGACGGTCGGTGCCGTCGGTCCGTCGGGCCCGAACACCACCTGGGGTCCCTCCCGCCGCAGCAGCGTGATCCCCGGCAACGGTTCGACGGGTGTGTGCGGATCGGCGAGCGTGGCCCGCACCTGCCAGGTCGAGCCGAACTTCCGGCGGATCTCGTCAAGGGTGCCGTCCAGCACGAGCCGCCCGTGGTTGATCAGTACGACCCGCTCGGCGAGCCGCTCGACCTCCGTCATGTCGTGCGTGGTGAGCAGGACGGTGCGGCCGCGCTCCTCCACCTGGTGACGGAGGAACTCACGCACCTGTTCCTTGACCACCACGTCCATGCCGATCGTCGGCTCGTCGAGGAACACCACGGGCGGGTCGTGCAGCAGCGCGGCGGCCATGTCGCTGCGTACGCGCTGGCCGAGGGAGAGGTGCCGTACACGGGTGTCCCAGAAGGAGGACAGGGCGAGCAGTTCGTCGAACTCCTTCAGGCGTGCCGCGTGTTCGGCCTTCGGAACTTCGTAGATGTCCCTGAGGATCGAGAACGACTCGCGCACCGGCAGGTCCCACCACAACTGGGTGCGCTGCCCGAACACGGCCCCGATGTTACGGGCGTTGCGCTCCCGCTCCTCGTACGGCACCACGCCCGCGACCCGCGCCTCGCCAGCCGTGGGCGTGAGGATGCCGGTGAGCATCTTGATGGTGGTGGACTTGCCCGCGCCGTTCGGCCCCAGCAGGGCGAGGAGTTCACCGGGCGCCACGTCGAAGCTGATGTCGCACACGGCCTCCTTGGCGACCCGCTCCGGGTTCACCAGGGATCTGACGCCGCCCAGAAAACCGGGACGCCGCACGGTGGTGTGGAAGGTCCGGGACAGTCCACGGACCTCGATACTTCCGCTCATGCGGCGGTCCTCCTGGTCGCTCTGGTCACTTTTGTTCGGCCCGGTCGGGCACACGGTCGCGGCGAGACCCCGTCGATCCTGGAGGTAGCGAACACCCGAGCGCCAGCTCTTTTTGGCGTGCGCATGAGAACGACCGCGGTCGTCCGGATCAAGTCCCGGACGGCCGCGGTCGGTTGACGGTGTCAGTCACGCATCTTTCGAGAACACGAACGAGAACTCGGCGGGTGACGCCCGCAGTTCGTACTGCGGCAGCGGGCCCGGACCGCAGGACTGCGAGCCGATGCCCTGCTGGCCGTGGTCGAGATTGACCCACACGGTGTCGCCGGGCTCCAGGTCGGTCAGATGTCCGGCCGCGTCCAGCTGCTCGGTCGTCCAGCGCCTGGCCGTGAACCAGAACTCCGGCTCGCCCTCGATCCGCAGCCCGCCGAGCTCGGCCATGCGGGTGTCGGCCCGCGCGCCGTTCTCCTGGGGACGGACGTACGGGGTCTGCAGCTCGTCCACCGAGGAGTGCCAGAGTCCCAGCTTCGACGCCGACCTGGTGTCCGGGTACGCCTCGCCGGGGCCGCCGCCGAACCACTTGACCCGGTCCGCCCGCGGAAGCCCGAAACGGATACCGAGCCGCGGCAGCGGCAGCGTCCAGTCGCCCTCGGGCGCCACGGACACGGTCAGCTTCAGCCGCGAGCCGTCGGAGGTCCACCGGTAGACCGTGCGCAGGCCCACCTCCCAGGCGGCGGGCGCCACCCGGGTCCGTACGGTGAGCGCGTCATCGCCCAACTCGACGCCGTCCAAGCGGTGTTGCATACGGTGCATGCCGTACTTGCGCCAGAGCTCGCCGTAGCGTTCGCCGGTCTGCCAGCTCGCGCCCTCGTCGTTGTCGGTGGGCGCGCGCCACACGTCCAGACGCAGGCCCGTCACGTCGATGCCGCCGATGGTCAGCAGCGCCCCGGTACGGACATCGAAGGACGCCGGGCCGAGACGGATCTGTCGCTCGCTCGCCGAGGGGCCCTCGCTCGCCGGGACGGACGGCAACGACGACCGCTCGGTGATGGGCAGTTGCGCCCACGCCACCTCGTGATCCTTCTTCCCCCACGCGGTGTCGCCCGCGAGCAGCGCCCGTACCGTCCACTGTGTCTCGCCGCCCCGGCCGTGCGCGGGCGGCTCCGGCAGCTTCACCTCGGCCGACTCGCCCGGCGCGAGCGCGGGCACCGACAGGGCTCCCGCCTCGACCGTCTCGCCGTCGACGTCGTACGCCCACTCGAAGGCCAGCGCGGACAGGTCGGCGAAGTCGTACCTGTTCGTCACCCGTACGGTGCCGTCGCCGCCGTCGCCCTCGATACGGACCGGCTCGATCACCTTCTTGTACTCGGCCAGGCCCGGCGACGGCTTCCGGTCCGGGAACACCAGTCCGTCGCAGACGAAGTTCCCGTCGTGCAGTTCCTCGCCGAAGTCGCCGCCGTAGGCGTACCCCAGCTCGGGGTGCTTGATCCCGTGGTCGATCCACTCCCAGATGAAGCCGCCCTGCAGCCGGTCGTACGCCTCGAAGAGCCGCTGGTAGTCGGCGATGCCACCGGGACCGTTGCCCATGGCATGCCCGTACTCGCACTGGATGAAGGGCAGTCCGCGCCGCTGGTGCGGTCCGCCGTCCAGGCCCTGGCCGATCCGCTCGACCTCGGCGTGGTCCGCGTACATCCGCGAGTACATGTCCGTGTCCCGGCAGCCCCAGTCGCCCTCGTAGTGCACGAGCCGAGAGCTGTCCCGGCCGTGGATCCACTCGGCCATGGCCGTCAGGCCGCGCCCCGTGCCGGCCTCGTTGCCGAGGGACCACAGGACGATCGACGGGTGGTTCTTGTCGCGCTCGACCATGCGGGCCGCCCGGTCGAGGAGCGCCGGGGTCCAGCGGTCGTCGTCCACGGGGTTGTCGCGCCAGGCCTGCTCGGTGAAGCCGTGGGTCTCCAGGTCGCACTCGTCGATGACCCACAGGCCGTACTCGTCGCACAGGTCGAGGAAGGCCGGGTGGGGCGGATAGTGCGAGGTGCGGACGGCGTTGATGTTGTGCCGCTTCATCAGCAGCACGTCCTCGCGCATCGTCTCCAGGTCGAGGGCGCGGCCCCGTTCCGGGTGCCACTCGTGCCGGTTGACGCCCTTGAAGAGGATCGCCCTGCCGTTGACCTTGATCAGGCCGTCCTCCAGCGCGACCGTGCGGAAACCGATCCGCAGCGGCACGCGTTCGCCCTCCGTGACCAGCACGCCGTCGTACAGGCGGGGCGTCTCGGCGGTCCACGGCTCGACGGGGACGGTCGCGGACTCGCCGGTGGCGACATCGATGTCCAGGGAAGGCACGGTGACCCTGCCGTCCACGTCGGACTCGACGCGAAGCGTCCCGAGGCCGCCGACGTGGTCGTACGAGGCATGCACGAAGAAGTCGAGCGCGCTGCCCGCCGGCCGGTGCAGGAGCGTGACGTCCCGGAAGATGCCGGGCAGCCACCACTGGTCCTGGTCCTCCAGGTACGAGCCCGCCGACCACTGGTGGACCCGGACCGCGAGCACGTTCCCCGTGGGCTTCAGCAGATGGCCGACCGCGAACTCGTGCGGCAGCCGGGAGCCCTTGAACTCCCCGATGTCCGTGCCGTTCAGCCAGACCCGGGCGCAGGACTCCACACCGTCGAAGCGCAGTACCGAGCCGCCCTCCGTCAGCGCGGGCCAGTCGTCCGGCAGGTCGAAGACGCGCAGATGGTCACCGGTCGGGTTCTCGGTCGGCACGCGCGGCGGGTCGACCGGGAAGGGGTAGAGGTGGTTCGTGTAGATCGGCGAGCCGAAGGCCCCGTCGCCCTGAAGGACCCAGTGGCCCGGGACCGACACCTCGGCCCAGTCCCCGGCGTCGTACCCGTCCTCCGCGAACGAGTCGTCCTCGGCGTCGGCGGTCGCCGACAGGCGGAAACGCCAGCTGCCGTTGAGTGAAAGGGATGCGGCGTCCGATGACGCGTACCAGGCGCGGGGCGGCAGTGCCCCGTTCCCGGGCGAGAAATCCTCGACGTAGTCGACGGAGGGGGGCGTGCGGAAAGACATCGGTCTCCTAGCTCATCCCTTGATGCCGGTCTGCGCGACCCCTTGCACCAGCCATCGCTGGAGGAAGAGGAACACAAGCACCAGGGGCAGGATCGAAATGGCCGTGGCCATGAAGATCAGATGGAAATTGACGGTCTGGTTGGTCATGTACGAGGAGAGCGCGACCTGGACCGTCCACGCCTCCTGGTCCTGGCCGATGACCAGTGGCCAAAGGAAGGCGTTCCAGCCGCTGATGAAGGTGATGGTGGCCATCGCGGCGAAGAAGTTCAGCGAGTTGGGCACGACGATGCGCCAGTACGCGCCCCAGTACCCGAGCCCGTCCACCCGCGCCGCCTCCTCCAGCTCCTTGGGGAACCCAAGGAAGTACTGCCGGAACAGGAAGCAGGTGAAACCACTGAACAGCCCCGGAACGATGAGACCCTGCAGACTCGACACCCAGCCGAGCGACGAGACCAGCACGAAGCTCGGGACGAAGGTGACGGCGGCCGGCACCATCAGCGTCACCAGCACGGCGTAGAAGATCTTGTCGGCGTGCTTGTACGGAATGCGGGCGAGACCGTAGCCCGCCAGCGAGCAGACCAGCAGGGTGCCCACGGTGTGCAGGACGCCGACGACCGCGGAGTTCCAAAGGGACGTGGCGAACGGCACGGTGTTGTCGCTGAACAGCTCGCTGATGTTGCCCCACTGGATGTCGGTGGGGAAGAACTTCCAGTTCTCGCCGGTGATCTCGGCGTCCGTGGACAGGGCGTTGCGGACGATCAGATAGAAGGGGATCAGGAAGAGCAACGCGCAGACGGCGGTGGCGCAGTAGAGTCCGGCGCTGCTGATCACGCCGCGGCCCGGCTTCTTCCCCGCCTTGCGCAGGGTCCGTGCCTCCACCGGGTCGCGTACTTCGGTCGTGGTGCTCACTTGGACTCGTCCCCCCTTCCAAAGCCCATGAACTTGCCCTGGAGCAGGGTCACTGTGCAGATGAGCAGGGTCAGGATGACCGCGCCCGCGCTGCCGGCGCCGTAGTCCTGGTTGTCGCCCAGGGCGGTGTAGTACAGCTCGACGAGGGGAGGGCGGCCCCATGTCGTCTTGGCGAGCAGGTTGAAGAACTCGTCGAAGGCCTGGTACGCGGCCACGAGCAGCAGCAGGATCACGGCGGTCGACGTCGCCCGCAGCTGGGGCAGGGTGATGTGCCGGAAGGTCTGCCAGCCCGGCTTGGCGCCGTCGATGGCGGCGGCCTCGTACAGCTCCGGCGGGATGTTCTGCAGCGCCGCCAGGAACAGGATCATGTAGAAGCCGGCCTGCAGCCACAGACGGACGGTGACGATGACCAGCCAGTACCAGGGCGGGTTCGGGTTGGCCAGCCAGGCGATGTTCTCGATCCCGAACCAGCCGAGGACGGTGTTCGCCAGGCCGAAGCGGACACCGCTGAAGATGGACATCTTCCAGATCAGCGAGGCGGCGACGAAGCTGCACGCCGTCGGCAGGAAGAAGACCGACCGGAAGAACGCCTTCATGAAGCGCAGCCTGTGCACCATCAGAGCGAGCCCGAGCGACAGCGCCCAGGTGACCGGCACGATGATGACGGCGAAGACGGTGAAGGTGCCCAGCGACCTGACGAAGTCACCGTTGGTCAGCATCTGCTTGTAGTTGTCGAAGCCGATGAACGTGCTCGGCGTGACCGTGTACCGCGCCTCGAAGAAGCTGAGCCAGATGCTCCAGCCGATGGGGATGTAGACGAAGATCACCAGGCCTATGAGGAACGGGCCGGTGAAGAGCCAGAAGTTGAGCGTGCGCCCCTGCGCGCCCCGCCGCGGCTTGGTCGGGGAGACCTTGGCCGAGGCGGGGCGCGTGGCGTCACGCGTCGTGGTGGTCGACATGTCGTTACCTGTCCGCGGGCCTATCCGAAGAGCTTCTTGAGCTCACGGTTGACCTTCTTGTCGGCCGTGTCGAGGGCCTTCTCCGGGTCCACGCCCTTGCGGACCGCGTCGGCGATCACGCCCTCGAGCGCGGTGATCATCGCCTGGGTCCAGTTGATGTTGTCGAAGCGCCCGTAGTCGGAGAAGAGCTTGACGCCCTCAGCGGGCAGGCCCGACTTGAGCTTGGTCGCGGACTCGGCGATCGAGATGCGCGGCGGGACGTGGAAGCCGTAGCTGAGCGCCCAGTCCTCCTGGTACTTCTTCTGGTCGATCCAGAGCCACTTCACGTACTCCTTGGCCTCGTCGACCTTCTTGCCCTTGGCGTTGACGAACATCGACCAGCCGCCGTTGTAGACGGCGGGCTTGGCGCCGGACGCAGCCGAGGGGAAGGGGAAGATGCCGAGGTCGTCGCCGAGGGCCTTCTGCATCACGGGCATCGCCCACATACCGCACCACTGGATCGCGGTGAGGCCCTGGACCAGGGCCGAGGGGTCCCAGTAGTCGGCGGGGGCGTCCAGGAGCAGGTGGCCGCTGGTGAACATCTTGCGGTACACCTTCAGCGCCGCGGCCACCTCGTCGGTGTGGTACGCGATCTCGTTCTTGGCGTTGAGCTGGTCGGCGCCGGCCGCCCAGACCAGGGCGTAGTTCGTCGACACCATGTTGTTGCCGAGGAACAGGCCCTTGACCTTGTCGGTGGTGAGCTTTTCGGCGGCCTCGGCGAGCTCTTCGAGGGTCTGCGGGACGTCCACGCCCGCCTTCTCCAGCATCGACTTGCGGTAGAAGAAGAACTGCGGGTCGTCGATCATGCGGACGCCGTATATCTTCCCGTCGACCGTGTGCGACTTGATGTCGGCCGGATTGAAGTCGTCCTTGACCGGGTTGATGATGTCGTCCAGCGGCGCCACCTGACCGCTCTTGATGAGCTGGAGCTGCGGGTGGAACTCGAAGACGTCCGGCGCGTTCTTGGTCAGCAGGGCCGAGAACAGCTTGCTCTCGAAGTTGGTGCCGGTGATCCACTGAGTGGACACGTTGGCCTCTTTGTAGGCCTTCGCGTACCGCTTGATGGCCTCCTGCGTGCCGGCCTCGCCGTACGCGTGGAAGTACTGCGTGAGGACCTCGCCCGAACCGTTGGCGCGGCCGGTGTTGCCGCCGCACGCGGCCAGCGGGCCGAGGGCGGCGAGGCCGGCGGCGGCCCGCAGTACGGATCGGCGGTCCCAATTGTTGCTGCTCATTGCCGACATGCTGACGTCCTTGTCTCGAAGTGCGGCTGCGGCGCTACGGCTCACTGCCAGTTGGCTCGCGCCAGGTGGCTCAAATGGTGTTGCGGTGCGGGACGTTAACCTTCGGCTAAGGCTTCGGCAAGGGGTTGGACGAAGTCTGTTCGAAGCGTTGTGGAACGTTCGGGATGCCGGACATTCGGGGCGTGCGGGCCGCCGCACCAGCGGCCCGCACACCACTCCTCAGTGGGGTGACATGGTGCGCATCACACCTTCGACCAGGCCTGATTGACCCCGCCCGAGCAGCTGTAGAGGATCACCCTGCTGCCGTCGGCGGTCGCCTGGCCACTGACGTCCAGACACTTGCCGGACGCCTCGCCGACCATCTGGCCGTTCGCGTTCAACAGCCATTTCTGCTCGGGAGCGTTCGTGCACTCCGCGAGGGCGAGACCCGAACTCCCGGCCGTCAGACACCCGCCCGCGCTCTTCAGCGCGCCCTTGGCGTCGTACGACCAGTCCTGCGCGGCCTCACCCGTGCACGTGTTGACGGCGGCACCCGAGGCGTCCGCCGTCAGGCACTTGCCGGACTGCTCGCCCTGCCAGGCGCCCGTGACCGCCGAACCGCCGTAGCCCTTCTGGTCGAGGACGTACGTCGTGATCGAGCGCGGGGCGAGCTTGGCGGAGACCTTGCCGCCCTTCACGGACGGTTTGGCGACCGAGGCCCAGTTCTCCGTGGCCGAGGTGCGGACGGCCTGCCCGGCCGTCAACGGATCCTTGCTGTTGAAGTTCAGGTTCAGGGCCGTGTCCGTGGCGTTGTGGTTGTTGACCACGACCACCCACTTGCCCTTGCTGTCGTAGGTGGAGACCTCGACACCGTCCGGCGCGCCGGTCACGTTGTGCGCGACCGCACCCGGCTTCACGAACTTGCTGTACTGGCCGAGCGCGTAGTAGCGCTTGGTGAAGTACAGCGTCTGATTGCCGTTCGTGGCGTAGTCGGGGTCGTAGTAGATCAGGCCGTCGTTCCAGCCCTCGTCGTTTCGCGCGTACGGGTCGCTGCCGATCATCTCGGAGAGCGCGACCCACCAGTGGAACGCCGAGTCGTGTGCGGTCGCGAAGTCCTTGTACATGATCCGCGACAGGTTCAGGCCGCCGTCGATGGTCGGGTCGTACTCCTGCGCCCAGCCCGTGCCGCCCTTGCCGAAGCAGCAGATCTCGGTGGACCAGGACCGCTTGCCGACCGACTGCGACGTCTCGTAGATCTTCGCCCGCTGGCTGTCATCGGGGTTGTTGTACGTGTGGTGGGCCAGCTTCGACACGTACTGGGCTGTGCCCGGCTGCGAGATCCACTGCGGGACCTCGGTGTTGAAGCCGACCGTGCTGCTGGACTCGTCGGCGATGATGCCGGTCTTCTGGCCGCGCGCCCGCTGCTCGGCGCCCAGCGCCCGCACGATGTCGTCGCGCTGGTCGACCGGCACCAGCATGCCCTCCTGGCCGCAGCTGTCGAAGCTGTTGGTCGGCTCGTTGAAGGGGCTGATGTAGTCGAACTTCGCGCCCTGCCCCCGGAAGTGGTCGGTGACGTCGGCGATGTACTCGGCGAAGTCCCCGGTGTTCTCCGTCTTCAGATACCCGCCACAGCTCTTGCCGTTGGTCTTCCACTCGGCGGGCGCGCTGTTCACGAACGCGACCAGGTCCTCGACGCCGTACTTGGCCGCGTACGCGAGGAACGTACGGCCGCCCTTGTCCTTGCTCCAGTCGTACGTCCCGTCGGCGTTGTGGAAGTCCTCCGGCGCGCGGGACGGGGTGGTGACGTCCGTGCCGCCACCGCCGATGTTGTAGCGGTAGTTGCTCAGGTCCAGCCCGTCGGAGGAGAACAACAGCTTCGCCACCCGGGCCTGGACCTTGGGGTCGAAGTTCTTGAGATCGTTGACCCACCACGCGCCCGAGGCACCGATGTTGTCGATGGTCTGAGCGGCGTGCGGGGAGACCTCGGCGTCCGCCGGACCGGCGGCGCTCGCGGGCGGGGCGGATATCAGGGCCCCCGTGACAGCCAGCGCGGCCGAGGCCGTCGCGAGGATCGATCTGGTGGTGCGGGGCATGGTGCATCCCTTCCGTCGTCACGCAGGTGGTGCGGTACGGCTTCTTGCGGGGATGGTTCGGCGGTTGGACTTCTGGGTGACCGCCGACAGGGCGCCCTCGAGGGCGAACGTCGCGGCTCCCAAGCAGACCGGGTCGGTGGGGATGGGGGACAGGACGATCTCGGTGGCGGCGAACGGACGCTTCAGGGCGTGCCGGGCCACCGCCTCGCGCACTTCCTCGAGCAGCGGCTCGCCGAGCGTGGCCGCGACCCAGCTGCTGAGCACGACCACTTCGGGGTTGAGCAGGTTCACCAGGTCCGCGATGCCGGCACCGAGGTAACGGGCCGTGTCCCGGACCACCTTGATCGCCACCGGGTCATGGGCGGCGACGCCCCGGGCCAGGGCGTTGATGGTCGACGTCTGGTCCTCGGGATGGAGCAGGGGGCTGCGCGGGCTCATCTCCCGAAGGTTCAGCATGATTCCGGGCGCGCCCACGTACGTCTCCACGCATCCGTGGTTGCCGCAGTGGCACAGCCGCCCGTCCAGGACGAGCGTGGTGTGCCCCCACTCGCCCGCGCTGTTGCTGACCCCCCGGTGCAGGCCGCCGCCGAGCGCGAGCCCGGCACCCACTCCGGTGCCGAGGTTTACCACCACGGCATCGCCGCGCCCGCGGGCCGCCCCGAACCACAGCTCGGCCACCGCGCAGGCGCGCAACGGATTGTCCAGGTACAGGGGATATGTGATGTGCTCGGAGAGCAGGTCGAGCAGCGGCACGTCGTGCCAGTCCCAGTTCGGGGCGTACTCGGAGACGCCGCCCTCCCGGTCCACCTGGCCCGGCACGCTGACCCCGACCCCGAGGACGCGCGCGCCCTCGATGCCGGCCTGCGCGACCACCGAGCCGACGGCCGTGGCGACATGTCCGACGACCTGCGCCGGGTGGCTCTCACCTGGGCGCATGTCCTCGTCGGCCCGCGCCAGTACGTTCAGCGCCAGGTCGAACAGCTCGACGCGGACGTATGTCTCCGCGATGTCGACGCCGATCAACGCGCCCCCCGACGCGTTGACGGCCACGAGCCCTCGTGGGCGCCCGCCCGCCGAGTCCTCGAACCCGACCTCGGTGAGCAGGCCGAGGTCGAGCAGCTCGCCGACCAGTGTGGCGACCGTGGCCAGGCTCAGCCCGGTCGCGGCCGCCAGCTCCTGCCGGGATGTGGGCGACTCGGCGATGATCTCGCGCAGCACCCCATAGCGGTTCGCGGTGCGTATGTCGCGTGAAGTGCGCTTCACCGGGTGCCCCCTCGATCCTTTCAGGCCGATGCCGGGGCACGTCGGCCTCGGCGCGGCGCAAGGCTATGGCCTGCACCGACTTTCGACAAGGGGTTAGGAAAGGGGTTGTTGAAAGTCTTTCCGGCGGCGGGAGCCGGCCGCTGTGATGGCCGAAGCCGTTCGCGAGGTGCCGGCCGTCAGAGGCCGAGCATCTCCCGGACGAACTTGTTCCGGAACGTGCCCGCCGCGTCCAGCTCCTCGGCCAGGGCCGTGAACGCGCCCATCCGCGGATAGCGTTCGCGCAGCTCGGACGGGGGCGTGGTGAACACCTTGCCCCAGTGCGGGCGCGGATCGAAGGGGGCGAGCGCCCTTTCGACCTGCCGCACCACGGGCAGCACCGCGGTCGTGTCCTCGATCCAGGTGAAGTGGAAGGCCACGGTGTCCCGTCCGTACGAGGGGGTCAGCCACTGGCCGTCGGCGGCGACCGTGCGGACCTCGCAGATCTGCAGAACCGGGGCGATCGTCTCACGGATCGCGTCGAGGGCACGCAAGGCGTCCGGCGCGTACGGGCGCGGGAGCAGGTACTCCGACTGGAGCTCGGCGCCACTGCTCGGGGTGAACTCGGCGCGGAAGTGCGGCAGTCTCTCGTGCCAGGGGCCCGGCACACCGAACTGCTGGGTGCAGTTCTCCGCGGGCATGCCCGGCACCGGGTGCATGGCCACGGCGGCGGGCGCGGCCCATGGGAAGTCGTTCAGCGGCTGGTCGGTGCGCCGCTTGACCCACGCCTGGACGAAGCCCGGCTGCCGCCAGTCGGTGAACAGGCTCACGCTGTACGCCGTCGCCGACACGGCATCGAAGTCCAGCCCGGCCAGCGGGAGCTCGGTGAACACATGCTGGGCGACCTCGAACGCCGGCTCCAGGTCGAGGGTGAGCGCGGTGACCACGCCGAGCGCGCCCAGGGCGGTCACGGCACCGTCGAAGCGCGCGTCGCCACGACCGATCGTCAGCGTCGAGCCGTCGGCGGTGACCAGCTCGACCTCGCGTACGACCGAGGCCAGCGAGCCATTGGCGTTCCCCGAACCATGCGTGCCCGTCGCCACCGAGCCGGCCACCGAGATGTGCGGCAGCGAGGCCATGTTGTGCAGCGCGAGCCCGTGCTCATGGACGCGCCGGGCCAGCTCCGCGTACCGCACGCCACCCGCCACCCGCACGGTTCTGGCCGCCGTGTCCACCTCCACCGACGGCGGCAACGCGGTCAGCGAGAGCAGGACGCCCTCGCTGCCCGGGTCGGCGATCTCGTTGAACGAGTGCCCGCTGCCGAGCACCCGCACCCACGCGCTCCGCGCGACGAGCGTGCGGAGCGCGTCGAGCGAGTGCGGGCGTCGCAGTTCCTTGGCGGCGTAGGTGATATTGCCCGCCCAGTTGGTCAGGGGCCCTGTCGGCTCTGTCATCCCTGTCGTCCCTCCCCGGGAAGTTTTCTGTTATCGGTGGGTCCGCCACGGCGTCTCCGGTCCGTACGACGGAGCCCAACCTGATCCAAGTCCGGCCCTCGGTCCAACCCCCATACATTCCCACCCCC
>NZ_VCHX02000022.1 GCF_005768555.2 Streptomyces sporangiiformans | reverse complement strand
GGAGCGGCGGCCGGCGTATATGAAGGAGACATGGACGTGACGACCGACGCGGGCGCTCCGTGGTTGATCGTGGGGCTCGGCAATCCGGGGCCGGGGTATGCGATGAACCGGCACAACGTGGGGTTCATGGTGGCCGATCTGCTCGCGGAGCGGATCGGTGGCGGGTTCAAGCGGGCGGGCAAGGCTCAGGCGCAGGTGATGGAGGGCCGGATCGGTCCGCCGGGTCCGGGGAGCCGTCGGGTGATCCTGGCGAAGCCGATGTCGTACATGAATGTGTCGGGTGGTCCGGTGAACGCCTTGCGGGATTTCTACAAGGTGCCGGTCGCGAACATCGTCGCGGTGCATGACGAGTTGGACATCGACTATGGCGTGCTGCGGCTCAAGCTGGGCGGTGGCGACAACGGGCACAACGGGTTGAAGTCCATGACGAAGGTGATGGGTTCGGACTATCACCGCGTGCGGTTCGGAATCGGGCGTCCTCCGGGGCGTATGCAGGTGGCGGATTTCGTGCTGAAGGATTTCTCGTCGGTGGAGCGCAAGGAGCTCGACTACTTCGTGGACCGTGCGGCGGACGCGGTGGAGTGTCTGGTCATCGAGGGGTTGGAGCGGGCGCAGAGCACGTACAACTCCTGAGGTCGCCGAAAGGTCCGTACAACGCGGGACTTGTCCCCCAGAAATGCTCCTCGGAGTTGACCGGGCGCAGGGGCATGGCCAAGGATCGCCGCCATGTCTGCCCTCACCTCCCGTCGGAGCGCGGCCTCGGCGCTGCGGATCGGGCGGCTCGCGGCGATGGGGACGGTCGCGGTGCTGATCCTGATCGCGGGCGTCTGGGCGTCGTGGGGTACCGCTCAGCATGTGATGCTCACGAAGGGCCGCGAGCGCGGCACGATGACGGTCGAGGCGTGCGCCGACGACCGCTGCACGGGCCCCTACACGCCTGCGTCGGAGGGTTCCAGGGCGCGTGACCGGGTCACCATTCAGAGCACGGTCGTGGCGAAGAAGGGCCGGACGTACGCGGTGGTGGTGAAGCCGGGCAGCGACGACGTGGTGCGCACGGGCCCGGGCGGGGTGTTGTACGCGTGGGTTCCGCTCGGTGGCGCGCTGCTTCTCGCTTCGGTGGTGGTCGCGGGTGGGCTGCGTCTGACGCGTCTGGCGTGGGTGCTCGGCGGGGCGGGACTGACGCTGCTGACGGTCACGTTCGTGGCGCTCTGAGCGCTCGAACCTCTGTGTGTTCCCTGATCGTTACCGGGATCATTGTGGCGAGAAGTCACACATGGGACAGGTGGGACGCTTCACCGCTTGACCGGTTTTCGGCGCACCAGGAAGCTGAACCGCCCCCTCCACATCTTCCGTTCCACTCACGGAGATGGACTGCTCATGCGTACCCTCTTCCGCGCCGGCGCCCTCGCCGCCGCTGCGGCAGCCATGCTGCTGACCGCCCCCGCCGCCCACGCCGCCCACTCCGCTCCGCATGGCGACAACGGCACCGTGAAGATCCATGACGCCGTCACCGGCGAGGATCTCCGCAACAACGAGCCGCATGTCTGCGCCTTCTACCTCGACGCCTTCGGTTTCGACGGCGGCCAGCGGGTCGACTGGCACATCGAGGCCTGGGCTCCGACCGCCGACGTCAAGGGCGAGACCGTCACCTCGGGTTGGCTGACGCTCGATGCCGAGGGGCATGGCCGTACGAACGACATGTCGTTGCCGGACGGTCACTACAAGCTGTTCTGGAACTTCGACGGCGAGAAGGGCTCCGCGAAGCACAAGGTGTTCTGGACGAACTGCGAGAGCGGCCCCGGGGACTCCGCCGAGGAGGACGACGTCACTCCGTCCCCGTCACCCTCCCCGTCCGCCTCCACCGCGGTGGCGGGCGGTGCCATGGGAGAGTCCCCGTCCGCCTCCCCGGCACCGTCCGCCCAGGGCGGCGACAGCGGCGACAAGGACAACAGCGGTGACCTCGCCGAGACCGGCAGCAGCGCGCCCGTCGGCATCCTCTCCGCCGTCGCGGCCGTGCTCGTCGCCGTCGGCGGCTGCCTGCTCTTCCGCCGCCACAGGGCCGGCAGCCGGAGCTGAGCCCCGGCGTATGACGGTGCCCCCATGGCAGTACGGCCATGGGGGCACCGTGATGTGCGGACCGTCAGCCCGTGTTGCGCAGGCCGGCGGCGACGCCGTTGACGGTGAGGAGCAGGGCGCGGGAGAGCAGCGGGTCGGGTTCGGCGCCCGCTGCGGCGTCGTCGCGCTGCCGCTTGAGCAGGGCGACCTGGAGGTAGGAGATCGGGTCGAGGTAGGCGTCCCGGATGGTGAAGGTCTGCTTCAGCACCGGCTGGGCGTCGAGGAGTTCTTGTCCGCCGGTGATCCGCAGGACCTCGCGGACGGTGAGTTCGTGTTCGGCTTCGATGGTGGCGAAGACGTGCTTGAGCTCGCTCGGGACGAGGGTGTCGACGTAGTGGCGGGCGATGCGCAGGTCTGTCTTGGCCAGCGTCATTTCGACGTTGGAGACGAAGTTGCGGAAGAAGTGCCACTGCTCGTGCATCTCTTCCAGCACGCTGTCCAGCCCGGCTTCGCGCAGTGCCTTCAGTCCGGAGCCGACACCGAACCAGCCGGGCACGATCTGCCGTGACTGGGTCCAGCCGAACACCCAGGGGATGGCGCGGAGTCCGTCCAGGCCGGCGCCGGAGTCGGGGCGCCGTGAGGGCCGGGAGCCGAGGTGGAGGTCGGCGAGCTGGTCGACCGGGGTGGAGGCGAAGAAGTACGCGGGAAGGTCGGGGTCCTCGACCAGGCGCCGGTAGGCGTCGTGGGCGGCGTCGGAGACGACGTCCATGGCCGCGTCCCAGCGGGCGAGCGCTTCGTCGGACTGGCGGGGGGCGGTGTGCAGGGCGGAGGCCTGGAGCGTGGCGGCGACGGTGAGTTCGAGGTTCTCGCGGGCGAGTGAGGGCACGAGGTACTTGTCGGAGATGACCTCGCCCTGTTCGGTCACCTTGATCTCGCCCTCCAGGGTGCCCCAGGGCTGGGCGAGGATCGCGTCGTGCGAGGGGCCGCCGCCGCGGCCGACGGTGCCGCCGCGGCCGTGGAAGAGGCGCAGGCGTACGCCGTAGCGGTGGGCCACGTCACGCAGGCGCCGCTGGGCGCGGTGGATCTCCCACTGGCTGGTGGTGATGCCGCCGAACTTCGAGGAGTCGGAGTAGCCGAGCATGACCTCCTGCACGTCGCCGCGCAGCGCGACGAGTCGCCGGTAGGAGGGGTCGGCGAGCATGTCGTCGAGGATGACGTCCGCGGCGCGCAGTTCGTCGGTCGTCTCCAGGAGGGGCACGATGCCGATCTTCGCCCAGCCGGCGTGGAGGTCGATCAGTCCGGCCTCGCGGGCGAGGACGGCGGCGGCGAACACGTCGTCCGCGCCCTGGCACATGGAGATGATGTAGGACTCGATCACCTCGGGTCCGAACACCTGCAGGGCCCGCTTGACGGTCTCGAACACGCCGAGGGTCTTGTGTCCGGCCGCGTCCAGTGGGGCCGGGGTGGGTCCCAGGGGCCGGCGGGAGCGGAGTTCCTTGGCGAGCAGCTTGTGCCGGTACTCGCGGGGCATGTCCTCGTAGCGCCAGGACTCTTCGCCGAGGCGGTCGAAGAGCTGGCCGAGGGCGTGGTGGTGGGCGTCGGCGTGTTCGCGTACGTCCATGGTGGCCAGCTGGAGGCCGAAGGCGGCGAGGGTGCGGATGGTGCGGTTCATGCGGCCGTCGGCGAAGAGCGCGCCGCGGTGTTCGCGCAGGGAGCTCTGGATGAGGGTGAGGTCGCGCAGGAGTTCCGCGGTGCCGAGGTAGTCGCGGTTTTCCTCGTGGGGGATGCCCTTGGCGAGGCGCTGCTTGGTGTTCTCCAGCTTCTGCCGGATGCAGGTGGCCTTGAGGCGGTAGGGCTCCTCGGCGTTGAGGCGCTTGTAGCGGGGGCTGATCTCCGGCAGCGCTTCGAGGTCGGCTTGGAGGGAGGCGAGGAGTTCGTCGGTGGCGCCGGTGTAGCGGATGGAGTTGGAGAGGAATCCGCGCAGTTCGTCGACGAGTTCCAGGGCGTCGTTGATGCCGTGCTCGTGCTGGAGGATCAGGACGTCCCAGGTGACCTGCGGGGTGACGTTCGGGTTGCCGTCGCGGTCGCCGCCGATCCAGGTGCCGAAGGTGAGGGGGCGGGTGTCGTCGGGGAGTTGGACGCCGACGCGTTCCAGTTCGGCGGTGAGATCTTCGAGGACGTCGCCGACGGCGCCCGCGTGGAGTTCGTCGAGGTAATAGATCGCGTTGCGGGCCTCGTCGGCGGGCTCGGGGCGGACGACTCGCAGTTCGTCCGTCTGCCAGACGAGGTCGATGTTCTCGGCCAGACGGGTGTCGTAGCGGCGCCGGTCGGCCTCGATGACGGGGGTCTCCAGCAGTGCGGCGATCCGCCTCAGCTTGTTGAGGACGGAACGTCGGGCGGCTTCCGTCGGGTGGGCGGTGAAGACTGGGCGGACATTGAGGTTGCGCACGGTGGCGCGCAGGTGTTCGGCGTCGGCGTCCTTGAGCCGGTCCGCGGTGCGGGCGAGGAGTCCGCCTTCGGCGGCTCGCCTGGCGCGCAGTTCGCGACCGCGGTGCACCTGTTCGGTGACGTTCGCCAGGTGGAAGTACGTGGAGAAGGCGCGGACGAGCTTGGCGGCGGTCTCCAGTTCCGTGCCGCGCAGCAGTTCGGCGGCGGCCTCGCCGTCCTCTCGGGTGAGGCGGCGGACTCGCTCGACCAGTTCGAGGAGCTCGGGGCCCTCTTGGCGTACCAGGGTCTCGCCCAGCAAGTCGCCCAGGCGGCGGATGTCGGCGCGCAGCTCACTGCTGGTCGTGGTGGTCTGGTCGTCGGCACTGCTCACAGGTGCGGCTCCTTGCAGTGTTGAAGCTCGTCTGGCGGGGAACCCGTCCGTCCTGCGCGGCGGTGCGCCGCTTAGGGCGAGGGCTTCCGGGAAGAAAAACAGAGCGGACCGCGCTGTCCGACCGTCTCCAAGGATAGGTCTCGATGCGGACGCGCAGACTTTCGGGCTCTTGCCGCCGGGCCGCGCGCTGCCATACTTACGATGCCGTAGGTTACGGAACCGTAGGCACCGTATCCGGCCACTCTCTCCACCCTCGATCCCACAGGGGACGCCCATGACCACAAGTTCCGATGTGATCGACGACGCCCCGAAGGCGGCCAACGACACCCCACTTCCCTCCGCCACACTGGGCGGTGAGCAGAAGCGTTCGATCGAGCAGATCACGCTCCTGCTCTTCATCACCGTCCCGTTTCTGGCACTGCTCGCGGCGGTTCCGCTGGCCTGGGGCTGGGGTGTGAGCTGGCTGGATCTGGGTCTGCTGGTCTTCTTCTACTACCTCGGCTGCCATGGCATCACGATCGGATTCCACCGCTACTTCACGCATGGTTCGTTCAAGGCCAAACGGCCCTTGCGGATCGCGCTGGCGATCGCGGGCTCGATGGCGGTGGAGGGTCCTCTGGTCCGTTGGGTGGCCGATCACCGCAAGCACCACAAGTTCTCCGACGCGGAGGGCGACCCGCACTCCCCGTGGCGTTTCGGCGAGACGGTTCCGGCCCTGATGAAGGGCCTGTGGTGGGCGCACATCGCATGGATGTTCGACGAGGAGCAGACGCCGCAGGAGAAGTACGCGCCGGATCTGATCAAGGACGGGGCGATCCGCGCGATCTCGCGGCAGTTCGTCCTGTGGACCATTCTGTCGCTGGCGCTGCCTCCGCTGATCGGCGGTCTGGTGACGATGTCCTGGTGGGGGGCCTTCACGGGCTTCTTCTGGGGCTCGCTCGTTCGAGTGGCGCTGTTGCATCACGTCACGTGGTCCATCAACTCGATCTGCCACGCGGTGGGCAAGCGGCCCTTCAAGTCGCGTGACCGTTCGGGGAACGTGTGGTGGCTGGCCGTGCTCTCCTGCGGTGAGTCCTGGCACAATCTGCACCACGCCGATCCGACGTCGGCCCGCCACGGTGTGGAGCGCGGTCAGCTGGACTCGTCGGCCCGGATCATCCGCTGGTTCGAGCGGCTCGGCTGGGCGTACGACGTGCGCTGGCCGTCACGCTCGCGTATCGATTCCCGCCGGAACCAGGACGGGAACGGCGCCCGACGCAAGAAGGTGACCGTTGACGCGGCATGATTGACGGTGTGGCGACCGACTCCAGCACACCCAGCAACGACAAGCCGCGGCGTGCGCGCCGGACCCGGATGACGGGGGCGGAGCGACGCCAGCAGCTGCTGGAGATCGGCCGCACGCTGTTCGCCGCCAAGGGGTTCGAGGGCACGTCGGTGGAGGAGATCGCGGCGAAGGCCGGGGTCTCCAAGCCGGTGGTGTACGAGCACTTCGGCGGCAAGGAGGGCTTGTACGCGGTGGTCGTGGACCGTGAGATGCGGCGTCTGCTGGACATGGTGACCAGCTCGCTGACGGCCGGCCACCCCCGCGAGCTGTGCGAACAGGCGGCGTTCGCCCTCCTCGACTACATCGAGGAGTACACCGACGGGTTCCGCATCCTGGTCCGCGACTCCCCCATCCCCCAGTCCACGGGTTCCTTCGCCTCGCTGATCTCGGACATCGCCACGCAGGTCGAGGACATCCTGGGCCGCGAGTTCAAGAGCCGCGGCTTCGATCCGAAGCTGGCGCCGCTGTACGCCCAGGCCCTGGTGGGCATGGTCGCCCTGACCGGCCAGTGGTGGCTCGACGTACGCCGCCCCAAGAAGGCCGAGGTCGCCGCCCATCTGGTGAACCTGGCCTGGCACGGCCTCGACGGCCTGGAAGCCAAGCCCCGCCTGATAGGCCACCGCAAGAGCTGACCCGCACGTCCCCACCCCGCCGCACGCCCTCCGGTACCACACCGGTCAAGCCGAGCGCAACGGTGCCGTCTCCAGCAGTTCCCGTGCCATCCCGTTCGCGGACGCGGCCGTTTCCTCCGCGATGCGCCGGAACGTCTCCTGGGCCTGGCGGGCCGGCCACTCTGCGGGCAGGTGCTGGACCGGCAGTCTCGGGTCCGTGCGAATGATCCGCAGCCATTCGCCGACCAGCCGCAGCCGGGTCGCGACGGGGTCGCGGGAGCCGGCGTCCGGGCCGGCGCTCCAGCGTTTGTCGAAGGCGACGTAGCGGGCGGCCAGGCTTTCCAGGTCCCAGCTCTCACGGATCATCTCGCCGATGTCGGTGGCCTCGTCGGCCTGGGCGTGGAAGACCTTGACGTGGGCATCGAGGCCGAGTTCGGAGACGACGCCGCGAACGTCGGCACGGCCCGGGGCGATCCACAGCCCGCTGTAGAGGGCGCCGAAGCCGGACCAGGTGAGCCGGGAGCGCAGGTCGTGGCGCTGGCGCTGCCAGGACTCGGGGAGGGAGAAGCCGAGCAGGGTCCAGGTGCCGTCCCAGTTCTCGTTGACCGCGCCGTCGCGCCAGATGCGCTGTCCGCCGTCCTCGAGGATCCGCGCCGCCTGCGGGGTGAGCCCGAAGAACATCTTGCGGCCCTCGCGCTGGCGCCGCAGCAGGCCCCGGTTGACCATGCGGGTCAGCGTGGAGCGTACGGCCTGCTCCCCCGTCCCGACGCGGCCGAGTACGTCGATGATGCTGCCGGAGTAGACGCACAGGTCGCCCTCGTCGAGGACGTGGTTGCCGAAGAAGGCGAGCACGAGCGACTGGGGACGCAATTGCGGGGCGTCGGCGATATCGGCGGCATCAGGGGTGTCCGTCGTGTCCAGGTTGTCGTCCTCCACAGCGGTAAGCGTACGGGCGCCCCCTCGGGGAGGAGCGGGCGGCCGTACGCGCTTGTCAGCGCCCGTCGGCGGGATGCGCCAGGTCGTACGGGCGGGGGTAGGGAGCGGGCCGGTAGGGGATGTAGCGGGCCGGGGTCGTGGGGTCGGCCCCGGCGGCCGTCGCGTTGAGCGACGCGGGATCCGTGCCCTGCCAATGACCGCTGCTGAGGCGCTTTTCCAGGGTGTGCAGGGCGGCCATCTGCTCGGCCGGGCTGAAGGTGCAGTGGCCCGCGTTGTCTACGTACGCCTGCCGGAGCCGCGAGGACGAGCCCGCGGCCGTGGTGGCCCTGCGGTAGGCGCTCTCGGTCTGTACGGGGACGAGGGCGTCGCCGGTGGTGTGGATGTCCAGCTGGGGTTTGCGCAGCCGGCCGGTGAACGCGCTGGTGCGGCTCATCCAGTCGACGGCTGCGGGGTCGGCGCTGATGCGCGGGGCCCGGTTCAGGGCGCGCAGATCGTTCTTCAGGGACAGTCCGGCGTCGTGGTAGAGCTCGGTGACCTCCTTGAAGACGGGGGAACGGCGGAGCATCTTCGTGTAGTCGACGCCGGTGTTCCAGGACATGTTGCCGCCCGCACGGCTCTCGGCCTCCTGGCGCCAGATGAACGCGGGCAGGGCCAGCAGCCCCTGGAGGGCCTGGTACTGGTTGGCCTGCTGGGCGTTCCAGTCGTCCGGCGCCGGCTTCGGCTGTGAGGTGGCGTTCCAGCCGGGGATGTCGTGGAGCGCGGCCGCGAGGGCGATGCGGGCACGGCCCTCGGGTGTGGCCTGGGCGCCGGCGACGGCCGTGCTCAGGGTGCCGGACGCGGCGGCCGCCGAAGCCTGGTCGGGAAAGCCGGCCAGGTCGACGGAGGAGCCCGGCGCGAGCAGGGTCTTGAGGGCGAAGACGGGGTCGAGGGTGTTGTTCCAGTTGGCGACGCCGCCGTGGACGAGCCCGCAGGTGGAGAGCGAGCCGTCGATCCGCTCCGGATGCCGTTCGGCGATCGCGGTGGTGACCAGACCGCCGTACGACATGCCCCAGGCGATGGTGCGCCGTGCCGGGCCCACGCGCCCGGTGAACACGTCGAGCGTGGCGAGCTGGTCGGGCACGGCGTCCGCCACGGCCCACCCGTTGGTGGCGTAGGAGGAGCCGATGAGCGCGTAGCCCTTCTCGAGGAGGAGGGCTTTCGTGGCGTCGTCGGGGGCATTCTGCGCGGCGAGGGGCGTGCCGGCGGGCCGGTAGCCGTGGCTGAAGAGCACGACGGTGCCGTTCCAGTCGACGGGCTTGTCCATCACGTACACGGCCCCCGACGGGAGGCGTCCCTCGATGTGTTCGGCGGGCGCGGCGGCGTAGGCGGGCGCCACGGGGGCGGCGATGGAGGCGGCGGACGCGGCGAGCAGGAGGGCGGCCGAGGCGGCGGTGCCGCGCGACAGGGGCGACGACCGCGACAGCCGAGGCGGCCGCGGTGACCGTGTCCACCGCGACAGTAACGTGCGGGTGCGGGTGCGGGATGGGGACGTCATGAGGTCAACGGCTCCTTGTGGGCAGAGGTGTGGGGGTGGTGGCTCCGGCCTCGGCACCGGCCTCGCCACTGGCGCCGGCACCGGTTTCGGCTCCGGTTTCGGTGAGGGAGTCGCGGTGGGTCTCGCGCACGAGGCAGACGGTCAGTGCGGTGATGAGGGAGCCCCCGCACACCAGCAGGGCGACGGGGGTGCCGCCTCCGCTTCCGGCCACGAGGCTTCCGGCGATCATCGGGGAGAAGCCGGCGCCGACCAGGGTGGCGCCCTGGTAGCCGAGGGAGGCGCCGGTGTAACGGACGCGGGTGCCGAACATCTCGGTGAGCAGGGCACCCAGCGGGCCGTACATCGTGGACTGGGCGACGCCGTGGCCCAGGACGACGGCGAGGATGAGCAGTCCGGGTGATTTCGAGTCGAC
>NZ_VCHX02000007.1 GCF_005768555.2 Streptomyces sporangiiformans | reverse complement strand
GTCTTGCAACCCAGTTCAGCGAACCGCGCGCCCAGCTCGGCCACCACGTCCGCGTCACCGGCGATCACCACCGACGACGGACCGTTGACAGCGGCAAGCGACACCTGACTTTCACGGCCCTCCAGATACGGGGCCACCGTCGCCTCGTCCGCACCGATCGCCAGCATCGCGCCACCAGCGGGCAGCGCCTGCATCAACCGGCCCCGTGCCGCCACCAGCGTGACCGCGTCGTCCAGGGAGAGCACCCCGGCCACATGGGCGGCCGCCAGCTCACCGATGGAATGCCCGGTCACATAGTCCGGGCGCACACCCCAGCTCTCCACCAACCGGTACAGAGCCACCTCAAGAGCGAACAGACCCGGCTGCGTGAACCCGGTCTGATCCAGCAACTCCCCGCCCTCGAACATCACCTCACGCAGCGGCCGCTCCAACACCCCGTCGAACACGGCACACACCGCATCCAACGCCTCCGCGAACACCGGATACGCCTCATACAACTCCCGGCCCATACCCGCCCGTTGAGACCCCTGCCCCGAGAACAACACGGCCGACTGCCCGCCAGATCCCCGGAAAGCACCGCTCACCACACCCGACGCCGGCGTTCCCTCCGCCAGCGCCGAAAGGCCCCGTACCAGTTCCTCACGCCCGGCGCCCACCACCACCGCGCGACGCTCCATGGCCGCACGGGTCGTCGCCAGCGAGAACGCCACATCAACCGGCGAGCAGTCCTCTGCCAGCGCCGACCGCAGCCGCTCCGCCTGTGCCTTGAGCGCGGCCTCCGACTTCGCCGACAACACCCACGGCACCACACCACCGCTGGCGACCGGCGCGGCCCCGGACTCGGGCTCGGGCTCGGGCTCGGACTCGGACTCGGGCGCGGCCCCGGACTCCGACTCGGGCTCGGGCTCGGGCGCCTCGGCCGTGGGCGGCTGTTCGACGATGACGTGGGCGTTGGTGCCGCTGACACCGAAGGACGAGACGCCCGCCCGGCGCGGCCGGTCGGTGTCGGGCCACGGGTGCGGCTCGGTCAGCAGCTCGACGGCCCCCGCCGACCAGTCGACGTGCGACGACGGCGTGTCGACGTGCAGGGTCCTGGGCAGCACGCCGTGGCGCATGGCCATGACCATCTTGATGATGCCCGCGACACCCGAAGCGGCCTGCGTGTGGCCGATGTTGGACTTGATGGAGCCCAGCCACAGCGGACGGCCGGCCTCGCGCTCCTGGCCGTAGGTGGCGAGCAGCGCCTCGGCCTCGATGGGGTCGCCGAGGGTCGTACCGGTGCCGTGCGCCTCCACCGCGTCCACATCAGCCGGAGTGAGCCCCGCGGAGGTGAGGGCCTGCCGGATGACGCGTTCCTGGGAGGGGCCGTTGGGCGCGGTGAGGCCGTTCGAGGCGCCGTCCTGGTTGACGGCCGAACTGCGGATCACGCCGAGCACGCGGTGGCCGTTGCGCTGCGCGTCCGACAGGCGCTCCAGGAGCAGCAGGCCCACGCCCTCGGCCCAGCCGGTGCCGTCGGCGGCGTCGGCGAAGGACTTGCAGCGGCCGTCGGGTGACAGGCCCCGCTGCCGGCTGAAGTCGACGAACGTGCTCGGTGTGGCCATCACGGTGACGCCGCCGGCGAGCGCCATCGTGCACTCGCCGTCGCGCAGAGCCTGGCTCGCCCAGTGCAGGGCGACGAGGGAGGACGAGCACGCCGTGTCGACCGTCACCGCGGGGCCCTCCAGGCCGAGGGCGTAGGCGATGCGACCGGAGACGACGCTCCCGGAGTTGCCGGTGCCGAGGTAGCCCTCCACGCCTTCGGGTACGACGTCCACGCTGGCCGCGTAGTCGTGGTACATGACGCCGGCGAAGACACCGGTGCGGCTGCCGCGCATTTCCGCCGGGTCGATGCCGGCGCGTTCCACCGCTTCCCAGGCGGCCTCCAGGAGGAGCCGCTGCTGCGGGTCCATGGCGACGGCCTCGCGCGGGCTGATGCCGAAGAAAGCCGGGTCGAAGGCTCCGGCATCGTGCAGGAAGCCGCCTTCACGGGCGTACGAGGTGCCCTCGTGGTCGGGGTCGGGGTGGTAGAGGGCTTCGGGGTCCCAACCGCGGTTCTCCGGGAAGCGGGTGATGCCGTCGCCGCTCTCCGCGACGAGCCGCCACAGGTCCTCCGGCGAGGCGATGCCGCCGGGGTAGCGGCAGCTCATCCCGACGATCGCGACGGGCTCCTGCTCCTTGCCTTCCAACTCGCGCAGGCGACGGCGGGTCGCGTGCAGGTCGGCTGAGACCTGCTTGAGGAAGTAACGGAGTCGTTCTTCGTTCGCCATCTAAAGTCAGCTCTCCTAGTGGATGGAACCCGAGCCCTGCGTGCGTCAGGAGATCCCGAACTCTTTGTTGAGGAAGTCGAAGACTTCGTCGTCCGACGCGGCATCCAGTTCGTCCGCGACCGTTGGTCCCTGGTGTGCCTCGTGTGCGTCGACCGGTCCGGTCCCGGCGTCTGACCCCCACTTGGCCAGCAGGGCCTGCAGCCTTTCGGTGATCCGGGACCTGGCCTGTCCACCGAACGACTCCTGTCCGAGGAGCCGATCCAGGGCGTCCAGTTCTGCGGTGCCGGCCTTGGCCACCGCGTCGGTGACGAGCCGGCCGCGCAGATGTCCGGCGACCGCCGCCGGTGTCGGATAGTTGAAGATCACCGTGGCGGCGAGGCGGACGCCGGTGGCAGCGGTGAGCTGGTTGCGGAACTCGACCGCCGTGAGCGAGTCGAAGCCGACCTCCTGGAAGGTCCGGTCCGCTTCGACCTCCTCCGGCCCCGTGTAGCCGAGGACGCCCGCGACGTGGGAGCGCACCAGGGCGAGCAGTTCGGCTTCCTGCTCGGCCTCCGGCAGCGTCGCGAGCCGCCGTCCGAGGGTGTCGCCGCCGGCGTCCGGCGATGCGGCGGCCGCGGTGCGGCGACCCGTCGGGCCGGTCTTGCCGGTCGTGGGGACCAGGCCGCGCAGCAGCGGCGGCAGCTCGCCGGGCCCGTCGGGCCGTCCGGACGATGCCCGCAGGGCGGGCACGTCGAGACGTACGGCGACCAGCGCCGCCCCGGGCGCGGTCACGGCCGCGTCGAACAGGGCGAGGCCCTGCTCGGCCGTGAGGGCGCCGAAGCCGCCGCGGCTCATCCGGGCGATGTCCGCCTCCGCGAGGTCTCCGGTCATGCCGCTGCGCTGGGCCCACATGCCCCACGCCACCGAGGTGGCGGGCAGGCCATCGGCCCGGCGGCGCTGCGCGAGGGCGTCGAGGTAGGCGTTCGCCGCCGCGTAGTTGGCCTGTCCCGCGCTGCCGAAGGTGGCCGCCGCCGAGGAGAACAGGACGAACAGCGCGAGGTCGTGCTCCGCGGTCAGCTCGTGAAGGTGCTGGGCCGCGTCCGCCTTGGGCCGGAACACCTTCTCCAGGCGTTCCCGGCTCTGCGCCGGGAACACTCCGTCGTCGATCACCCCGGCGGTGTGCACCACACCGGTCAACGGCCGGTCGAGGGAGCCGAGCAGCTCCGCCACGGCGTCGCGGGCGGCGACGTCGCAGGCCGCGAAGGTCACCTGGGCGCCCAGCCCCCTCAGCTCGGCCTCCAGCGCCTCGGCGCCTTCGGCGTCCCGGCCGCGGCGCGAGACCAGCAGGAGGTGGCCCGCCCCGTGCTCGGTCACCAGGTGCCGGGCGACGAGGCCGCCGAGCGTGCCCGTCGCCCCGGTGACGAGGACGGTGCCGTCCGGGTCCAGACCCAGGCCGTCGTCCGCCGCGGCGCCGGCCGCCCGAACGAGCCGGGGCACCAGGACCTCGCCCGCGCGCAGCGCGGCCTGTGGCTCACCGGACGCGGCGGTGGCGGCCAGAGCGCGGTACGACTCTGGTGTGCCGTCCATGTCGACAAGCGCCAGGCGCTCCGGGTTCTCCGACTGCGCGGAGCGGACCAGACCCCACACGGTCGCGCCGGCCAGGTCCGGCACACCGTCCGGCACACCGCTGTCGTCCGTGGCCATGGCCACCGCACCGCGGGTGACGAGCACCAGGCGGGAGTCCGCCAGCTCATCCCTGGAAAGCCAGTCCTGTACGAGCTCCAGGACGCGTCCGGTGGCGGTACGCGCCTGGGCCGCGACACCGGCGGCGTCCGAGCCGTCTTCCGACGGCACCTCGGCGAAGACCAGCTCGGGGACCGGTGTGCCCTCGGCGATGCGGCGTACGAGGGCTTCGAGGTCGGGCAGTCCGGCACCGGTGGCGCCCGTCGTGGCGAGGGCTTCGGCGAGCGCCGGTGCGCCCGCGCCGATCAAAGCGTACGTCGTCATGGCGCCGGTACCGCTGTCGGCACCGGATTCGGCGGGCACCCAGTCGACGGCGTACAGGCCGTCGCGCCGGGCCGACTGGGCGGCGGCGAGTTGCTCGTCCGCCACCGGCCGCAGGACCAGCGACTCCACTGAGGCAACCAAGGCCCCGGTCTCGTCGACGGCGAGGACGGACACTCCGTCGTCACCACTGGGCGTGAGGCGGACACGCAGGGCTGTGGCCCCCGAGGCGTGCAGCCGTACCCCGGTCCAGGCGAACGGGAGCCCCGCGCCCCTGTCCTCGGCCTCGCTCTCGCCGTCGGTGGGGTCTTCGGCGGCACCCAGGGTCAGACTGAGACCAAGCGGATGCAGCGCCGCGTCGAGCAGCGCCGGATGCAGCCCGAACGTGCCCGCGCCGTCGAGGTGCTCATCAGGCAGGGCCACCTCGGCGTAGACGGCGTCCTCGGCCCGCCACACGGAACGCAGCCCGAGGAAAGCGGACCCGTAGGCGAAGCCGACATCAGCGAGCCCCGAGTACAGCTCCTCGACGGGCACCTCGACGGCGTCCGCGGGCGGCCATGCGGCGAGTACGGCTCCGTCCACCGGGCCACCGGCCGCGAGCACACCGGCGGCGTGCTGCGTCCACGGCTCCTCGCGAGCGGCGTCCGCGGCACGCGAGTGGATGGTCAGCGACCGCCGCCCGGAACCGTCGTCGGCGCCGACCACGAGCTGGACCTGCACGGCCTCGTCCTGCGGCAGGACCAGCGGAGCCTGAAGCGTCAGCTCCTCCAGCTCGTCGCAGCCGACCTCGTCACCCGCCCGGACGGCGAGTTCGACGAACGCGGTCGCCGGTACGAGAACGACGCCGGACAGCGCGTGCCCCGCGAGCCACGGATGGGTCCGCAGGGACAGCCGCCCGGTGAGCAGGAACCCGTCGGCGTCGGCCAACGGCAGCGCCGCACCCAGCAGCGGATGCTCGACGGAGGAGAGCCCGGCGGGGGCCACATCGCCGGTGGAGGGGGCGGACTCCAGCCAGTAGTGCTGGCGCTGGAAGGGGTACGTGGGCAGGGGGATTCGGCGAGCGTGGGTGCCGGCGAAGTACGTCG
Organism: Streptomyces sporangiiformans; assembly: GCF_005768555.2. Classification (GTDB taxonomy): domain Bacteria; phylum Actinomycetota; class Actinomycetes; order Streptomycetales; family Streptomycetaceae; genus Streptomyces; species Streptomyces sporangiiformans. Next base: position 1,725 of record NZ_VCHX02000007.1, on the reverse strand, counting down.
GCCAGTCCGGGGTGACGCCTGCGACGTGCAGGCGGCCCAGGGCGGTGACGAGGGCGTCCGGTTCGGGTCGGTCCTTGCGCAGGGCCGCGATCAACTGGGCGTCCCCGGTGAGGGATTCCTGCGCCATCCCGGACAGGACACCGTCCGGGCCCAGCTCCAGGAACACACTGACGCCCTGGTCCTCCAGCCAGCGCACCCCGTCACCGAAACGCACCGCCGCACGGACATGACGTACCCAGTACTCCGCCGACGCCACGTCCGCCTCGGCCTGACCGGTCACATTCGACACGACCGGTATGGACGGCTGTTCGTAGGTGAGCGCCTCGGCGACCTGCCGGAAGTCGTCGAGCATCGCGTCCATGTGCGGCGAGTGGAACGCGTGACTGACCCGCAACTGCTTGGTCTTGCAACCGAGTTCAGCGAACCGCGCGCCCAGCTCGGCCACCACGTCCGCGTCACCAGCGATCACCACCGACGACGGACCGTTGACAGCGGCAAGCGACACCTGGCTCTCGCGGCCCTCCAGATACGGGGCCACCGTCGCCTCATCCGCACCGATCGCCAGCATCGCGCCACCGACGGGCAGCGCCTGCATCAACCGGCCCCGTGCCGCCACCAGCGTGACCGCGTCGTCCAGGGAGAGCACCCCGGCCACATGGGCGGCCGCCAGCTCACCGATGGAATGCCCGGTCACATAGTCCGGGCGCACACCCCACGACTCCACCAGCCGATACAAGGCCACCTCAAGAGCGAACAGACCCGGCTGCGTATAGCCGGTCTGATCCAGCAACTCCCCGCCCTCGAACATCACTTCACGCAGCGGCCGCTCCAGCACCCGGTCGAACCCCGCACACACCGCATCCAACGCCTCCGCGAACACCGGGTACGCCTCATACAACTCCCGGCCCATACCTGCCCGTTGAGACCCCTGCCCCGAGAACAGCACCGCGGTCAGTCCCGAATCGTCCCGGGCCACACCCCGCACTACGCCAGCAGCGGTAGTGCCTTCCGCTATCGCACCCAGACCTCGCAGCAACTCCGCGCGTTCGGAACCGATGGCCACCGCGCGATGTTCCAGGGCCGCGCGTGTCGTCGCCAGCGAGTACGCGGCGTCCAGTGGCCGCACACCTTCGGCCAGCGCCGACCGCAGCCGCTCCGCTTGTGCCCTCAGCGCGGTCTTCGACTTCGCCGACAGCACCCACGGCACCACCACCCCGTCAGCCGGCTCCAGTTCCGGTTCCGGCTGGGCTTCGGATGCGGGCGCCTGCTCCAGCAGGATGTGGGCGTTGGTGCCGCTCACCCCGAACNCAACTCCACCGCCCCCGCCGACCAGTCCACATGCGACGACGGCGCATCCACATGCAACGACTCCGGCACCAGACCATGCCGCATCGCCAGCACCATCTTGATCACACCCGCCACACCCGACGCCGCCTGCGTATGACCGATGTTCGACTTCACCGACCCCAACAACAACGGCCGCCCAGCCTCCCGGCCCTGCCCGTACGTCGCCAGCAACGCCTGCGCCTCGATCGGATCACCCAGCGTCGTACCCGTACCGTGCGCCTCCACCACATCCACCTCAAACGAGGCGAGCCGCGCATTGGCCAGCGCCTGCCGGATGACCCGCTGCTGCGAGGGGCCGTTCGGCGCCGTCAGACCATTCGACGCACCGTCCTGATTCACCGCCGAACCCCGCACCACCGCGAGAACCTCATGGCCGTT
>NZ_VCHX02000027.1 GCF_005768555.2 Streptomyces sporangiiformans | reverse complement strand
CGGCCCGCCGGACATCCGGCGGGCCGTCGCGGAGGGGGGCGGGGTCGGTGTGGCCCCAACTGGGGCCTTACATATGGACGACGGGGGCCGCGTCGGGGTCGGTGGCGGGGGCGCCGCGCCGGTAGAGGATCGCGCTGATGGCCAGGCCGGCCGCGAAGAAGGCGGCGGACCACCAGTAGGCGGTGGAGTAGGCCTCGAGGCCGGCGTGGGCGAGGACGGCGGGGTCCTTGGGGTTCTTGCCGACGAGGTAGTCGGTGGCGGCGCTGGTGGAGAGGGTGTTGAGGAGGGCGGTGCCGAGGGAACCGCCCACCTGCTGCATGGTGTTGACGGCCGCCGAGGCGACGCCGGAGTCCTCGGCGCGCACGCCGGCGGTCGCCAGGCTCATGCCCGGGGCCATCACCAGACCGAGGCCGAGTCCCGCCACGACCAGCGGGGGCAGGACGTCTGTGGCGTACGAGCTGTTCAGGTCGAGGGCGGTCAGCCACACCATGCCGGCCGCGGCGAGGCCCATGCCCAGCGGGACCACCGGCTTGGGGCCGAGGCGGGGGATCAGCACGGTGGAGGCGAGGGTGGAGGCGAGCATCAACCCGGCGACCATGGGCAGGAAGGCCAGACCGGTCTCGATGGGGGTGTAGCCGAGGCTCTGCTGCAGGTAGTAGGTGAGGAAGAGGAAGACACCGAACATGCCGGCGCCCGTGATCAGGATGGCGATGAAGGAGGCGCCGCGGTTGCGGTCGAGCAGGATCCGCAGGGGCAGCAGGGGATGGCCGGCGCGGGTCTGCCACCAGGTGAACGCGGCGAGCAGTACGGCGCCGGCGAGCAGGAAGCCCCAGGTGGCCACGGAGTTCCAGTCGTGGCTCTCGGCGTTGGAGAAGCCGTAGACCAGGCAGAACAGGCCCCCGCCGACGAGGACGGCGCCGGGGATGTCGATCTTGGCGGACTTGTCGCGGGTGGCGCGCTGCAGCAGGATCACACCGCCGATGAAGGCGACGGCGGCGAAGGCGAGGTTGACGTAGAGGGTCCAGCGCCAGTCGAGGTACTCGGTCAGTACGCCACCGAGGAGGAGGCCGATGGCGCCGCCGGCTCCGGCGATGGCGCCGTACACGCCGAAGGCCTTGGCGCGCTCCTTGGCGTCGGTGAACGTCACGGTGAGCAGTGACAGGGCGGCCGGTGCCAGCAGGGCGCCGAACAGGCCCTGCCCGGCGCGGGCGGCGATGAGCATCTCGAAGCTGGTGGCGGCGCCGCCGACGGCGGAGGCGCCGGCGAACCCGACCAACCCGACCAGGAAGGTCATCTTGCGGCCGAACAGGTCGGCTATACGGCCACCGAGCAGGAGCAGGCTGCCGAAGGCGAGGGCGTAGGCGGTGACGACCCACTGCCGGTCGCCGTCGGAGAATCCCAGGTCCTTCTGGGCCGAGGGCAGGGCGATGTTCACGATCGTCGCGTCCAGGACCACCATGAGCTGGGCCACGCCGATGACGGCGAGGATCCACCAGCGATGTCGAGGGGGTGCGTCGGTGGATGGGAGGGGGGACACGGTGGCCGCGCCCGGTGTGTCGGCTGAGGTGTGGGACATGACGAAAACTCCCGAAGACCAGAAGAGGAAGTGGGACAAGGGGGTGGGACGTTCGGTGGTGCGGGGCGGGACGGCTGCGTCGCTGGAGCTCGTCACGTGGAAGGAATGAGCATCAGGGCCGCCCGGGCACCCGGGTGATCGCTCCCCCGTTGCTCTGACACCTGTCAGATTAGCCGTAATCTGACGCGTGTCAAGTAAGGTGCTCGCGGGGTGCTCGCGGGGTGCTCGCGGGTCCTTACGATGGTCCCGGGACAGACCGCCGAGTACGTATGGAGGCAGTGGTGGGAGCAAGAGCCGAATCCGCTCGACGGCCGGGGCGCCCCGGCGCGCACACTCCCGCGGTGCCCGAGGAGGAGAGCATCCTGCTGCGAGGGCTGGAGGCCTTCGCGGAGCTGGGCTACGACCATGCCTCCGCGCGCGAGCTGGCCCGCCGCCTGGGCGTCAGCCACAACTTCATCAACGACCGGTACGGGTCGAAGGCGGCTTTCTGGCGTGCGGTGATGGACTCCGCGCTGGGGGCGCAGCTGGCGCGCCTGCCGCAGGTGGATTCCTCGGTCGGCGATGACGGCGATGACGGCGATGACGGCGATGACGGCGATGAAGATGACGCGGAGCGGCTGCGGCAGATCATCACCGGCTTCTACCGGACCGCGGTGGACACGCCCCTGATCGGGCGGGTCGTCGTCGACGAATTCTCCCGGGACACCGAGCGGTTGGACTACCTGTACGAGCGCTACATCGCTCCGACCCTGCAGACTCTGGTGCCCAGCATCGAGCGGCTCGTCGCCTCCGGACGCATGGCGCCCATCCCGATGGACGTGCTGTTCTTCGCCGTCATCCCTCCCGTCTCGGGAATGGTGGACGGGCCTCTGGCGCGGCGTCTGGGCCGGCCCGAGACCGCCTCACCGGAACAACTCACGGCCACGGCGGAATCGTTGGCGACGCTCGTGGTCAACGGGTTGCTCGCGACCGGTTCGGGCAGTCGCCCCTGAGCTTGATTCGCCCGCCCCGCACGGTGGTGCCGGGAGCCGTGCGGTTCTGGGAACTTCCTGAGAAACGGGCCGGCACCTCGGGCCGGCTACGGCTTCGCCCGGACCAGCCCGGCGTCGTACGCCATGATCACGGCCTGGATGCGGTCGCGAGCGCCGATCTTGGCGAGGACGCGGCCGACGTGCTTCTTCACCGTGGACTCGGTGAGGACGAATCGTTCGGCGATCTCGGTGTTCGTCCAGCCCTGTCCGATGGCGACCAGGACCTCTCGTTCGCGGTCGCTGAGCGTCTGCAACCGCGGATCCTCCGGCGCGGCGGCGCCGGCCGGTGCGAGCACCTGGTGGGCGTAGGCGTCCAGCAGCCGCCGGGTCAGCCTCGGGGCCACGACGGCGTCGCCGGTGGCGACCGCCTGGATGCCGGCCACGAGTTCCTCGGGGCGGGCGTCCTTGAGCAGGAAGCCGCTGGCACCGGCGCGCAGACCTTCGTACGCGTACTCGTCGAGGTCGAAGGTGGTGACGATGAGGACGCGGGTGCGGCCGCCGGTGGCGACGATCCGGCGCGTCGCCTCCAGACCGTCCATGCCGGGCATGCGGACGTCCATGAGGACGACGTCGGGGCGCAGCTCCGCGGTCAGGCGGACGGCCTCGGCCCCGTGCTGGGCCTCGCCGACCGGGGTCAGGCCGGGAGTGCCCTCGATGAGCATGCGGAAGCCCATGCGCTGCAGGGGCTGGTCGTCGGCGATCAGCACGGTGGTCATGGCAGATGTTCTCCTGATGCCGACAGGATGGGTGCGGAGGGCACGTCGAGTAGGACGTCCACGATCCAGCCGTGCCCGGTGTCGCGGGGGCCGATGGTGACGGTGCCGCCGTACATGGCCGCCCGCTGACGGATGCCGACCAGGCCATGCCCGGGGCCGCCGGCCCCCGGCTCCGCTCGCACGGGGGCCTCCGGTGGTGTTCCGGTGTCGGCGACCCGTATCCGCACGGTGCCGGATTCGGCGGCCACGGTGACCTCGGCCGCGGAGCCCGTACCCGCGTGCTTGAGCGTGTTGGTCAGTGATTCCTGGACGATGCGGTACACGGTGAGCTGTACGCCGCTGCCCAGGGCGTCGAGATCGCCCACGGTCCGGTAGGTCACCCTCAGCCCCGCTGCGCGGACCCGCGCCAGCAGGGAGTCCAGGTCACCCACCCCGGGCTGCGGGCTGAGCATCCGTACGTCGTCCTGCTGTTCCTCGCGCAGGACGCCCAGGACGCGGCGAAGTTCGCTCATGGCCTGGCGGCCCGTGTCGCCGAGGATGCGCAGGGCCTCGGCGGATCGCTCGTTGTTGTTGGTGGCGAGGGTCGCGGCGCCGTCGGCGACACTGACCATGACCGAGAGATTGTGGCCGACGATGTCGTGCATCTCGCGTGCGACCCGGGAGCGCTCGGCGGCGGCGGTGAGCTGGACGCGTTGGTCCTGTTCGATCTCGAGGCGCCGGGCCCGGTCCTCCAGCGCCGCCAGATACATCCGGCGGATACGGAGTGTCAGGCCGACGGCGATGGCGGCCGTCGCCGTCCCCAGCAGGAAGAAGAGGCCGCGCAGCGGATTCCCGACGTCCACCAGGACGCAGACCGCCACGGTCACTTCGGCGACAGTCGCCGCGGCGGCCCAGCCCAGCACGCGCAACGAACCGTGCAGGGCCAGGGAGTACAGGGCCACGAGAGTAGCGATGCCCGCCTGCTGCCACACGCCGAACGACCACTGGACGAGGGACACCAGCGCGATCACGAAGAACGTGACGGCCGGAGCCCGCCGACGCCACCACAGCGGCACGATGAGTGCTGCGGCGAAGAGGAACAGGACGCCGGTCGGCACCTGACCGCGGTGGACCGCGTCCCCGAAGGGACCGTTGCTGCGGCTGGACAGCAGGTCGGGCAGGCTGATGAGGACGACGATCAGCACCACCGCGGTGTCGAGCAGCCACGGATGCCGGCGGTCCAGCCGCTGCCGGCGGCTCTGGTCGCGCAGCAGACGGCCCAGGAGCGGGTGCGCCCAGGCGGCGTCGAGACCAGGGGACGGCGCGAGCGCCGTCCCCTGGGCGGTGTCCGCGGCGGTGGCCGCGCGTTCCGGACTCATGGACCTCATTGTCCTCGGTTCGCTGGTCAGGCGTCGGTCCGGGCGAGCCGAAATGCGGCCCCGGCGAGTGTCAGTGCCACCCAGCCGGCGAAGACCGCGAGCCCTGCCCCGGGCGAGAGGGCGTCCGAGGACTCGTGCAGGGCGTAGATGGCCGAGCCCGCGTTGCTCGGGAAGTAGGGGCTGAGCGTGTCGTACCAGGAGTCGGGCAGCAGCGACGCCAGGCCGGGCAGGATGAGCAGGACGCCGACCAGGGCCGCGATGGCCCCGGCGGAGGAGCGGATCAGCACGCCCAGGGCCACACCGAACACGGCGACCAGGCCGAGGTAGACGCCGGCGCCGGCCAGGCTGCGCAGCACGCCGTCGTCGCCCAGAGCGAGCGCGATGTTCTCACCGTCCAGGCCCGGGGTGCCCAACTGGAACGCGGCCAGCGCGCCGATGGTGGTGAGGACCAGGGCGATGGGCCCGATCACGGCGGCCTTGGACCACAGGACGGGCAGCCTGCGCGGTACCGCGGCGAGGGTGGAGCGGATCATTCCGGTGCTGTACTCGCCCGCGGACAGCAGCACTCCGAGCACGCCGATGGCCAGCGACGCGAAGGTCACGCCGGTCAGAGCCAGGCTGATCGCGTCGCTGTCGCCTCCGGAGCCCGGGCCGGGCGGTCCGCCGGTCGCGACGGCGTCGGGACTGTAGGTGTAGGAGGCGATCGCCCCGAAGAGGATCAGCAGGACCACGGCGACACCCAGGGTGATCCAACTGGAGCGCAGCGACCAGAACTTGGCCCACTCCGAACGCAGTATCCGGATGCCGGTCACCTTGTAAGCCGTCTTGGAAGCGGGAGTCCTGGAAGCAGGGGTCTCGGGATCAGGCGCCGCGGAGAGGTTTCGGTCCTTGCCAGGGCGCTGCTTGCGGCGCAGTGCGGTGGTAGCCATCAGGCGGCCTTTCGTTCGGTGTCGGCGGGGGCGCTGTGGTACTCGACGGCGTCTCGGGTGAGGTCCATGAAGGCAGCCTCCAACGAGACGGACTGCGGGGTGAGTTCGTACAGCGGCACCCCGTGCTGCGCGGCGATGGCCCCGATCTCCCGGGCATCGCGTCCGGTGACCAGCAGCTCCTCGTCGGTGGAGGAGCTGATCGTGACGTCCGGGCCGGCCAGCACCGAACGCAGCCTCCTGGCCTCGGTGCTGGCGACCTTCACGCCGGCGCCGCCGGCGTCCTGGACGAAGTCGTCGACGGTGGTGTCCGCGAGCAGCCGGCCGCGTCCGATGATCACGAGGTGGTCGGCGATCAGGGCGGTCTCGCTCATCAGGTGCGAGGAGAGCATCACAGCCCGGCCCTCTTCGGCCAGGCTGCGCAGGAGGTTGCGCACCCACAGCACGCCCTCGGGGTCGAGGCCGTTGACCGGTTCGTCGAGCATGACGATCCCCGGGTCGCCCAGGAGGGCCGCGGCGATGCCGAGCCGCTGGCCCATGCCGAGGGAGAAGGCGCCCACGCGCTTGCCGGCCACGCTGGTCAGCCCGGCCAGCTCGATGACCTCCTCCACCCGGCGGCGCGGAATGCCGTGGGTGTGCGCCAGCGCCATCAGGTGGTTGACCGCGGTGCGCCCCGGGTGGACGGACTTGGCCTCCAGCAGGGTGCCGATCTCCTGCAGCGGTGCGGCGTGCCGGGCGTAGGAGCGTCCGTTGACGGTGACCGAGCCCTCGGTGGGGGAGTCCAGGCCGATGATCATGCGCATGGTGGTGGATTTGCCGGCGCCGTTGGGGCCCAGGAATCCGGTCACCTCACCCGGCTTCACGGTGAAGCTCAGGTGGTCGACGACCGTCTTGTCCCCGTACCGCTTCGTCAGCTCACGTGCTTCGATCATGGGTATTGGCCTTCCTCGCCTCGAAATCCGGCCACGGAAGCACCGCGGCATCTGCGTTCGAAACTACGAGTGCGGAAGGCCTGAACCCTGGGACCACAGGGGACACTTCGGCGGCCGAGTGGTACCGCGGTACCACCGGGGTCCCACCATTGACGCCCCCAGTACCACTGTTCGCGGGCCGCGCGCTCCTAGCGTGACAAGGGAGGAAACCAGGAGGGGGTCACCCCCTGACGTGAGTGGGGGAGACGATGAGCGCGTCACGGCATGTGGAGGTCATCGCCATCGGCAAGCCCGACGGGGGCCGTGTCCCCGTGGCTCCCGGTCCGCTCGCCTCCTTCGTTCGTTTCGTCCTGTGCGGCGGCGGAGTGGGTCTCCTCGCGAGCGCCGCCGTACCGATGGCGGCCGAGGTGATGCCGTGGACGATGGCGAACGCGCTGATCACCGTCGTCTCCACCCTCCTGTGCACGGAACTGCACGCACTCATCACCTTCCGCACCGGGCGGCCGGCCGGCTGGCGCCGCCACCTCCAGTCCGCGGGATCGGCCACGGCCTCCTACGCGGTCACCACCGCCGCGGTGCTCGTACTCCACGCCGTGCAGCCGACGGCCGGCGGGCTCCTGGAACAGGCCGTGTACCTCGGTGCCGCAGGGCTCGCCGGCGTCGGGCGGTTCCTGGTGCTGCGCCTGTTCGTGTTCGCCGACGGCCGCGACGGGACGACCGAGCCGGAGGTCAACAGCCGGATGCCGTGGGGGAGCCACCCCGCCCCGGCGCTTCGCCCTCCACATGCCGGACGTGGACTGGAACGGGCCGACCGACCGGTTCCCGCGTAGGCACGGCACGCGCCTACCCCGAGCGTCAGGACAGCCATGACCGTCGTACAGGACCATCTCCGAGGAACGGCACGCACTGCCGCTCCGCTGAAAGAGCCTCCGCCGCGGCCGACTTCGGGCGCCGGTCGTCTGGGCCCGGCGCTGGTGTGCTGCGGCGTCGCCCTGGTGCTGTGGCTCCTCGTACCGGCCACCTCCCTGCCCACCGTCGCCCAGGTGCCGCACTGGTCCGCCCTGTGGGTGGGACTCGACGCGCTCGAGGCGCTGGGACTGACCGCCACCGGCATCCTGCTGCTCCGCAGGGATCCGCGGCGTTGCCTCACGGCTGCCGCGACCGCCGCGCTACTGGTCGTCGACGCCTGGTTCGACGTACTGACCTCCCTGCCGGGAAACGAACTCGCCACCGCCCTCGCCATGGCCGTGGGCGCTGAACTGCCACTGGCGACGCTGTGCGCGGTGCTGGCTGTGCGCTCGCTGCCGCGCCAAGAGGTCCGACATCGCGCACCCTCGCTGCCGTGACCGATCACTCTGGCGCGCCGCCGACCGGGCGACGGTGCTGATGGAATGAGTCTTCAACATCCAGGTCATACAGGGGCGTTGGTCAAGACTGATCGGTAGGCGTCCTGGTCGTCCTCGTTGAACACGGTGAAGACCACGCGGTCCAGTCGGCCCGGGTGGGTGTTCATCCAGTCGGCCACGGTCCGCAGTGCGATGCGCGCGGCCGGGGATTTGGGAAAGCCGAAGACTCCTGTGCTGACAGCGCAGAACGCCAGTGTGCGGACGGTGTCCACCTCGGCGGCGAGGTTCAGGCAGGAGCGGTAGGCCGAGGCCAGCGCGTGCTCGTGCCGCGGGCGCAGGGGGCCGTCGACGATGGGGCCGACGGTGTGCAGAACGTACCGGGCGGGCAGGTGGTAGCCGCGGGTGATCTTGGCGGTGCCCGTCGGTTCCGGTGCGTTCTGCCGGCTCATGATGAGGTGGCAGTCGGCGCGCAGGCGCGGGCCGGCGGCATGGTGGATGGCGTTGTCGATGCAGGGGTGCCGCGGGACGAAGCAGCCGAGCAGGGCGCTGTTGGCGGCGTTGACGATCGCGTCGGCGGTGAGGGTGGTGATGTCGCCCTGCCACAGTACGGTTCGGTCGGCCGCCGGGTAGGGCGTGCCGGGGAACGTCTGGGCGATGGTGGGCAGTCGGCGCGCGTCGACAGCGGGACGGGCCAGGCGTTCGCCGCCGAGCAGGGCGTCCAGTTCGGCGGCCGCGCCGTCGGGCAGCGGGCCCGGGTCACGGACGGTCAGCACGGCCCTGAGCGCTTGGCGGGCCGTCGCGAGACCGGCGTTCCGGAGGCCTCGGACGGAGTCGGCGCCCATTCCGAGCCGGGCCGCGGCCGGGTCGGTGCTCAGCAGGTCGAGCGCCGTACGGACATGCCGGAGGAGACGGTCGGCCGAGGACGAGGACGAGGACGAGGCCGGTGCGGCGGCCGGCCGGAAGGGCTCGTCCAGCGCGACGGCCGTACGGTAGGCGCCCAGGGGCAGCCCGGCAGGCCAGGAGGAACTCGGTGCGTGGGGGCGGGCGGCGGTCATGAGTACTCCAGCCGTCCTGCTGACCAGGAAGACGTCAGATCGCTCATGTCCTGTGCTCCGTCGACGGGTTCGCGGCTGATGTGCGGGGGATGGTCAGAACAGGCCGTTGGCGTGCGGCAGTTCGGCCGGGACGGGCACGATGGCGTCCCAGTGCTCGACGATCTTGCCGTCCGCCACACGGAACAGGTCGTAGTAGGCGACCGGTACGCCGAACTCGCCCTCGGACTGCGTCAGGACGAAGTCGCCCTCGGCGATGACCTTGTGGACCTTCTTGTAGATGAGGTTCTTGCCCTGTTCGGCCCACCTGGCCACGGCGGCGCCGAAGCCGTCGAGGCCGTCGGCGGCCTCGGGGTTGTGCTGGTGGTAGGTCTCCGTCGAGATGTAGTCGGTCAGGACCGAGTAGTCGGCGCCGACGAGCACCTTCTGAGCGAACTCCGTCACCAGCGCACGGTTGGCCTCGGTCTTGTCGGCGTCGGTGATCTCGGTGGCGCCGTCGGTCTGGGAGCGGCCCGAGGCGGTGTCCTTGACCCGCGGAGTCAGGGCGTCCCAGTGCTCGGCCACCTTGCCGTCCGCGTCGACCCGGAAGACGTCGAAGGCGACGAGCGGGTCCGGCCCGAAGCCGTAGTACGTGCCGTGCAGGACGACCAGGTCGCCGTCGGCGATGACCCGGGCCCCTTCGTAGCGGAAGCCGTCGCCGAGGCCGCGGACCAGTTGGCGCAGTGCCTCGGGACCGTCGGCCGCGAGGGCACTGTGCTGCTTGTAGTCGGCGGCGACCCAGCGGTCGACGGCGGAGGGGTCCTTGTCGCCGAACAGTTCGGTGGCGGCCTCGAGGACTGTGCTCTTGCTGTCGCTCATGGTTCTTTCCTTGGGTACGGCGGTGCGGTTCACCGCTGGTCGGGGCCTCGGGTGGTGCGGATGACGTCGGCGAGGGGCGTGGCGGGGTGGCCGGTGAGGCGGGGCACGGCGTTGCTGACGCCGTCGAGTTGGCCGGCCGCGATGGCCGTGTAGGTGGACACCCAGGCGTCGAGTTGCCACCGCGGGACGCCGTAGGGGGCGCGGGAGGCGTACGCCTCCTCGACCGTCTCGGGCCGGTAGGTGACGGTGCGGCCGAGCACGTCGGACAGGATGGCCGCGGCCTCGTCCAGCGTCAGGGACTCGGGCCCGGTCAGGTCGTAGGTGTTACCGGCGTGGTCGGCCGGCCGGGTCAGGATCGCGGCGGCGGCGTCGGCGATGTCGTCCTGGGCGACGAAGGCGGTACGTCCCTGCCCCGCCGGACCGCGGATGACGCCGTCCTCGCCCATCAGATCGGGTACGAGCTCCGCGTAGAAGTTGTCGCGCAGGAAGGTGTGCGCGATGCCGCCGGCGCGGATGTGCTCCTCGGTGTGGAAGTGGTCGCGGGCCAGGGTGAAGGCGGCATCGGGCGCGGCGCCGAAGAAGGACACGTACACCAGGTGCTGGACACCCGCCTCCGCGGCAGCGTCCACAAAAGCCCTGTGCTGGGAGAGCCGGTCGGCGCTCTCGGAAGCGGACACCATGAACACGGTCTCCGCGCCGCTCAGGCCGCGCAGGATCGCGTCGTGGTCGCCGTAGCCGCCGCGGACCGCCGTGGCGCCCGGCAGCTTGGGCGCCCGCTCGGGGCTGCGCACCAGCAGCCTCAGTGGCACGCCTCGCTCGGCCAAGCGGCGGGCGACGCGCCCGCCGAGGCGTCCCGTGGCTCCGGTGACCACCACCGGTGATTCGGGCAATTCAGTCATGGCCTGCATTACTTCCTGTCGTGTCGGTGGGGAAAGAGGGAAGTCGGTCGGGGGCAGGGGGAGGAGGCGGACTCCGCGAGGCCCGTCGTCACGCGGTGAGCGCGTGCAGGAACCGGTCCGCCCCGAACGGCACGGACAGGGCGCGGGCGCCGAGTCCGGCGGGCACTTCCGGGTGGTCGGGATTGACCCGCACCAGGCGCGCCCCGGGAGTGTGGCGAACGACGTTCTCCATGGGCCGGCGGATCACGCCGGGGGTGTTGAAACCGGCGCCTATCTCCACGACGAGCAGAGGGGCATCGCTGGGTGCGTCGCCGAGCCACCGCGCCAGCCGGTCCCCGGCGGGCATGTAGGCACCGTCGACGAACTCGGGCCCCACCCGCACGTTGGGGAAGACGGCCGCTCGGCAGTTGGGGCAGACGGGCAGGGCGGCCGGGTCGGTCACTCGCCCCGTGCCAGGGTCGTACGCGGCGAGGATCCGCTCGAGGAACGGCTTGCCGGCCCAGGTCTCCTGCGTGCACGGCACGGTGCACTGCAGACGTCCGTAGTCGCCCTGGGGCGTGAAGATCCGGTCCGGCTCGAAGCCGTTGCGGGCGAAGAGCGCGTCGACGTTCGACGTCATCACCCAGTGGTCGCGGTCCCCGACCAGCGAACGCAGGTGCCGGTAGAGGGAGTTGGGCCGGGAACCGAAACGTATGTCGTCGATATGGACGGCCCAGTAGCCCCACATCATGTCGTCCGGCAGCGGCACGCCCAGCAGGTACCGGGAGCGCAGCCCCAACCGGTACAGCGCCGGGAAGAGCTCTCTGAACCGGTCGATGTCGCCGTAGTCGTACCCGGCGGCCGCGCTCAGCCCCGCACCGGCCGCGACCAGGACCCGGTCGGCCTCGTCGAGCCAGGTACGGAGCGTCTCGGCGGCGGCCGGGAGATCGGCCGGCCCCAGCGAGGCGCTCCGGGTGTCGTGCTGGATGGTCATCTGAGGAGATCCCTTCGGTCCGCGTTCCCTTCGCGTCCGGGTGCGGGGGTCGGGCGGTGCGGTTGAAAATGCGTGGCTACGGCTCACTCCCAACGTAGGAGGACGCGCCGCGTGGAACGGGGCAGGACTGCGTCTGGTCATGGTCAGATTCCGACATGACGAGTCGAGCGGGATAGGATTGCCGCTGCTCATGGCCAGAGACCGATCCGGAAGCAGTTCCAGAAGCCGACAGCTTGCCGCTCGCGGCATCCCCGAGATCCCGTTCGCGGCCCCGCCCGGCACCCCCGCCGGCGTCGAGGTGCTGTCGCTGGCCGACCTGCGCCGCCGGGTCGCGCCGGGGAAACTGGCCGGGCCGCAGCGACCCGAGTTTCACCATCTGCTCACGCTCACCTCCGGCGGCCTCCGGCACACCGTGGACTTCACCGGCTACTCTCTCCGGCCCGGCTCCTGGCTCTGGGTACGGCCGGGGCAGGTGCATCAGTGGGGCGACGTGACACACGCCAAAGGCACCCTGATCCTGTTCCGGCAGGACTTCCTGGACCAGGCCACCGCGACCGCCGCACGCGTGGAGGACCCGCACGCACCCGTGCTCAGCACCCCGGTGGCCGACGACGCCGAAGCGCTCCGTATCGCCGAAGAACACCTGACCCGCGAGTTCCACGCCCTCGGCCAACTGCCCTTGGCGGTGCACACGGCTGCCCTGCGCCATCTCCTCTCCGTCCTCGTGCTGCGCCTGGCCCATCTGGCCACACCGTTCGGCAGCCCCGTGCCAGAACCGGACGAGACGTACCTGAGGTTCCGTGACGCGCTCGAAACGGCTTTCACCCGCACCCGGCGAGTGGAGGACTACGCCCACATGCTCGGCTACTCCACACGCACCCTGTCCCGGGCCACCCTCGCCGCGGCAGGCCTGGGCGCGAAGGAATTCATCGACCGCCGGGTGGTGCTGGAGGCGAAGCGCCTCCTCGCGCACAGTGATCGCACCGCCGCCCAGATCGCCGACCAGCTCGGCTTCGCCGACCCCACCCAGTTCAGCAAGTACTTCCACCAGCGCGCCGGCCAGTCTCCGATCGGCTTCCGCAGGAGCGTGCGGGGGCACGACGCCTGAGCGCAGCCNCGCAGGAGCGTGCGGGGGCACGACGCCTGAGCGCAGCCCAGGGTCCGGGGGCAGGGGGCAGGGGGCAGGGGTAGGGGGCCGGGGCTGATCGATCTATGACAACTGACGCGTGATCGCCGCCATTACTGAACCGGCCAGATGCAGGGAATCCGAGGCTTCACCTGCCCGTATCGGGCGCTGGGAGGGGTGGAGTCGGGGCGACCGTACCGGAATGTTGTGTCAATTCATTGACGGCCGTTTTTGTTGTGTCTCATGATGGGGTGCCCTCTGTGAGTCGCTGACGGGCAGTGCCCGCCGTAAGGAGCCCCGCATGCGAGAAACCTTCGTCCTCATCACCGGTGCCTGTCACGGCGGTTGGAGCTGGCGGCCGGTCGCCGAACACCTGCGCGCGGCCGGACATCGTGTCCTCGCGCCCACGCTGCCCGGTCTCGCCGACGGCGACGACCCCGAGCGGCACAGCCTGGCGGACGTCGTCGACTTTCTCGTCGACCTGGTCGAGCGGGAAGACCTGCGCGACGTGACCCTGGTCGGGCACAGCTGGGGCGGCTATCCGCTCACTGGTGCCGCGCACCGGCTGGCGCCGCGACTGCGCAAGCTCGTCTACTGGAGCGCCTTCGTGCCGGCCGAGGGCGTGCCGCTGCTGGAGGAGGTGCCGCCGCACTACGCCGAGATGTTCAAGCAGGTCGCCGCGGCGTCCGGGAACAACAGCGTGACCTTCCCCTATGAGGTGTTCACCGGGGCGTTCATGCAGGACGCCGATGAAAACCTGCAGCGCCTCGTGTACAGCCTGCTGGTGCCCCAGCCCATGCGTTACTTCACCGAGACGGTCACCCCGGTGGATCCGGCGGCGCTGGGAGTTCCGGCCAGCTACGTCATCACCGCCGACGATCTGGCGCTGCCGCCCGGCGAGTGGGGCTGGGTCCCCCGGTTCCCGCAGCGTCTCGGCGACGTGCCGGTCATCGAGGCGCCGGGCAGTCATGAAGCGAACTTCACCCGCCCCGCCGAACTGGCCGCGGCGCTGCTGAAGGCGTGAACGGACGGATGCGGCGACCCGGGCCGGGGTCGCCGCATCCGGTGGTGCGCGTGCCGCGACCGACTCCTGGCGAGGCCGAGTTGGCGCGGTTGTCATGGGCACAGCAACACCCACAAGGTCCGCCTCATTTCCGAATGGATGAAGTGCTTTACGGATGGTGAAACGCGTGCCACGATGCCGGAACGGACGTCGCGGTCCCGAGGTGCCCTGGTAAGCGCCGGGTTCCCACCGCGCCCCGGCAACCCGCCGGCGGCGACGGGCCGCCGGCGAACCCCCCGGCCCACGACCCCCGACAGGAACCTCGACATGAAGCTGATCGCTCTCGAAGAGCACTTCGTCACCGCCGATCTGGTCGGCTACGGCGCCTCGACGGCCTCGATCGCGCAGCCCGGCGCGTGGGCGGAGGCATCACGCCGTCTGCTGGACCTGGTCGACGAGCGGATCCCCGAGATGGACGCCGCCGGACTCGACATGCAGGTGCTCTCCCTCAACGCTCCCGGAATCCAGGCGGAGACCGACGCCTCGGTGGCGGTCGCCAAGGCGGTCAAGGTCAACGACTTCCTCGCCGGGGTCCTCGCCGAGCACCCGGAGCGCTTCGGAGGCTTCTGCGCACTGCCCCTGCAGAACCCCGCCGCGGCGGCGGACGAACTGGAGCGCGCGGTGACGCAGCTGGGGATGCGCGGAGCCCTGGTCAACGCGCACACCCATGGCACGTACCTCGACGATCCCTCCATCCGGGTCGTGTGGGAGCGGGCGGAGGCGCTGGACGTCCCGCTCTACCTGCACCCGGCCAACGGCGTGGACACCGCACACGTCTTCTCCGGACACCCCGAGCTCGTCGGCCCGATGTGGAGCTGGGGCGTGGACACCGCCACCCATGTGCTGCGGATGATCTTCGGCGGTGTCTTCGACCACTTCCCCAAGGCCAAACTGCTGCTGGGGCACATGGGCGAAGGCCTTCCGTTCGTCCTCTGGCGGATGGACTCACGCTGGGCCTTCCACGCGCACCACGGCATCGAACTCGCCCGCGGCGTTCCCTCCGCCTACCTCCGCGAGAACATCTGGATCACCACCAGCGGCGTCTGCTCGGCGCCTCCGCTGATGGCCGCGCTGCTCTCGCTCGGTGCCGACCGCATCCTGTTCGGCACCGACTACCCCTTCGAGTCGATGTCGGTGGCCACGGACTTCCTGCGTACCGCGCCGATCAGCGAGGCCGACCGGGCCAAGATCGCCCACCTCAACGCCGAGCGGCTCCTCGGCCTCGCCGCGTCGACAGACGCCGAGCTCGTCACCGTCTGAGCCGGGGAGAGGGAGCACCCATGTACGACATCGCAGTCGTCGGATACGGCCCCGTGGGCATGGCGACCGCCGCGCTGCTCGGCGGCGCCGGGCACCGGGTCGTCGTCCTCGAGAGGTATCCGACGCTGTACAACCTGCCCCGGGCCGCGATCTTCGACGACGAGACGATGCGCACGTTCGCGCGCCTGGGCATCGCCGACCGGATGCTGCCGCTGGTGCATGTGCAGCGGAACTACGAGTGGCGCAACGGGGACGGTGAGCTGCTCATCGAGCACGAGTTCTCGCCGGTCGGCCGGAGCGGCTGGGCCGAGTGGTACATGATGTACCAGCCCGATCTGGAGGACGCCCTCGACGACACCTGCCGCGCGCTGCCGAACGTCGAGATCCGCCAGGGAAGCCGTGTCGTGGGCTACGAGCAGGACGACACCGGCGTACGCGTGCTCCTGGACGATGACCGTGACGTGCTCGCCCGCCACGTCGTGGCCTGCGACGGCGGCCACAGCTTCACCCGGCAGTGGCTCGGCATCGACCAGGACGACTACGGCTTCTCCGAGCCGTGGATGGTGTGCGATTTCCGGCTCACCGCCGAGGTCGACCTGCCGATGGCACGCCAGGTGTGCGACCCGCGCCAGCCGATATCCATCATCTCGCTCGGGCCCCGGCACCACCGGTTCAGCTTCATGCTGGACTCCGCGGAGGCGTTCGCCACCGAGTCGCAGCCCGCACGGGTGTGGCAGCGCGTCGGGGCCTTCCTCGACGAGGACCACGCCGACCTCATCCGGGTCGCCACGTACACCTTCCGCTCCCGTATCGCGCACTCCTGGCGCACCGGCCGGATCCTGCTGGCCGGTGATGCCGCCCACCAGATGCCGCCGTTCCTCGGGCAGGGCATGTGCTCCGGCATCCGCGACGCGCAGAACCTGGCGTTCAAGCTGGACCGCGTCCTGCGCGGCCAGTCCGACCCGTCGCTCCTGGACACCTACCAGACCGAACGCGAGCCGCACGTACGGGCCGTCGTCGAGAAGGGCATCGAGCTCGGCCGGGTGCAGACCACCCGGGACCCGGTCGCGGCGGCCGCCCGCGACGCCCGGCTCGTCGCCGCCCGCGAGGCGCACCAGAAGCCGGAGAAGATGCGCTTCCCCGGCCTCGGACCCGGGCTGGTGGCCGTCGGCACGCCCGGCGCCGGCGCCCTCGTCCCGCAGGGCCGGGTCGGTGACGGCGAGCGGTCCGGCCGGTTCGACGAGGTGCTCGGCCACGGCTTCACCGTGCTGGTCGACGCCCGGGACGGAGCGCCAAAGACCGGGGCCGCGGCCGAAGCGGCGGCGGAGCTCGGTGCCCGCGTCTGGCACATTGGTGAGCGGGCGACCGCGGATGCCGTCGCCGACCTCGACGGTGTGTACGGCGCGTGGTTCGACGAGACCGGATGCGCGGCCGTGATCGTACGGCCCGACCACTACGTCTACGGCACCGCCGACTCGGCCTCCGGGCTGGCAAACCTGATCGACCGGCTGAGGGCCGCCCTGGCTCTCTCTGTCTCGCCGGTCAGCACATCCCCCTAGCGGGGCAGCACACCCGCTCTCAGCAGCACATCCCCTGTCAGCAGTACATCCCCACCTGTCAGCAGTACATCCCCAGTCAGTCAGCACATCCCCAGTCGTCCCCAGAAGAACGGAAGAACCATGGCAGTCACCACCGCCCCGGTCCGAGCCCCCGGCCGTACCCTGACCGCACGCCACGTCATGCTTCTGGCATGGGTGGTCGCCTCGCTGGAAGGCTTCGACCTCTCCGTCTACGGAGTCGTCGTCCCGTCCCTGCTGGGCAATCCCTCGATGGGCATCGACAAGGTGCAGGCCGGCACGATCGGCTCGTTCGTCGGCATCGGCATGCTCGTCGGCGCCGCGCTGGCCGGAGCCGTCACCCACCGGACCGGCCCGCGCCGGCTCGTCATGGCCGGCACCCTCTGCTTCTCCGGCGGCATGCTGATCAGCGCCGTCGCGCCCGGCGCGGGCGCGTTCGGGCTGGGGCGCCTGGTGGTCGGCCTCGGGCTCGGCGTCGTCCTGCCCACCCTCAACGCCTACGTCGCCGATCTCAGCAGACCCGAGCACCGCAGCCGCAACATCTGCCTGATGATGAGCGGCTACGCCGCCGGGGCCCTGCTCGCACCCGTGCTCGGCACCCTCCTCCTGCCCCACACCTCGTTCCGCTGGCTGTTCATCCTGGGCGTCGTGCCCGTCTTCGTCGTCGCGCCCTTCCTGCTGCGGATTCCGGAGAGCCCGTTCCACCTGCAGCGCACCGGCCGCGCCGAGGAGTCGCTGGCCATCACCACCGCGTACGGCCTGCCCGCCGCCACCGTCACCGTGGCGAACCCCGGCAAATGGCTGGGCCTCGGCAGCCTGCTCACCCGCCGGCTCGCCGTGACGACGGTACTGTTCTGGGTCATGTCGTTCTGCGGGCTGCTGCTGGTGTTCGGCATCAGCGCGTGGCTGCCCACCATCATGCAGGCGGCCGGGTACTCGCTGGGGTCGGCGCTCATGCAGACCGCGGCGATGTGGCTCGGTGTCGGCTTCGGCGTCATCCTCGGCGGCCGCGTCGCCGACGCCGTCGGACCCCGCCGGGTGGTCATCGTGGCCTTCCTGTCCGGTACGGCCGGCCTGGCCGTGATGAGCCTCGACCCCGGGCTGTGGCTGATGTACCCGCTGCTGTTCGTCAGCGGATTCGGCTTCATCGGCTCGCAGATCCTCGGCAACGCCCTGGTGGCCACCACGTATCCCGACACGGTGCGCGGCAATGGTCTCGCGTGGGCGCTGTCCATCGGACGGTTCGGCGCCATCGTGGGCCCGACGATGGGCGCCCTGGTGCTGACGTCCGGGCTGCCCGTCCAGTGGGCCTTCTACTCCTTCGCCGTCCCGGGACTGATCGGCGCGGCCGCCGTCGCCGCCGTGCCGCGCACGAGGAAAGCCCTGTGACGCACGGAGACGTTCTCGTCCACGAGAGCTGGGGGCAGCGGGCCGTTTTCGCCACCGGCGCGGCCCGCGCCCTGCTCGCCGAGGAGGTGGAACGGCTGGGCCGCTCCAGGGTCCTCGTCGTGGTCGCGGAGGGCGAACGCGAACTGGCCGCCCGCGTGACCGAGGGCCTGCCGGTCGTCGCCACCTTCACCGGGGTCAGGCAGCATGTGCCGATGGAGGTGGCCGAGGAGGCGCGCCGCCTCCACCGGGACAGCCGGGCCGACGTCGTCGTGACCGTCGGCGGCGGCTCCACCACCGGGACCGGAAAAGCGGTGGCGCTGACGGAAGGCGCACCACTGATCGCCGTACCGACCACGTACGCGGGCTCGGAGGCCACCCCGGTCTGGGGGATCACGGACGAGGGGCGCAAGACGACAGGAGTCGACGCCTCGGTGCTCCCGAAGGCCGTCGTCTACGACGCGGCCCTCACCACCTCGCTCCCGCCCGGACTGACCACGAGTTCGGCCCTCAACGCGCTGGCCCACTGCGTCGACTCGTGGTGGGCACCGCGCGCGAACCCCCTCAGCTCCGCCCTGGCCGCCGAGGGCGCGCGCCAGCTGGTCGACGCCCTGCCCGCGGTGCGCCAGGACGGCGCGGACCTGCGGGCCCGGCAGGCGATGCTGCTCGGCTCGTACGTGGCCGCCGTCGCCTTCGCCGGCGCGGGATCGGGCATGCACCACAAGATCTGCCATGCGCTCGGCGGGGCGTTCGCCCTCGACCACGCGGCGATGCACGCCGTGGTGCTGCCGCATGTCGCCGGCTACAACCTGCCGGCCTCGGCGGACGCCCGGCGGCGGCTGTCCTCGGTCTTCCCGGGCAGTGCCGACCCGTTCGACGCGCTGCTCTCCTTCTACGCCTCGGTCGAGGCGCCCCGGTCACTCGCCGGTCTGGGCCTGGCCGAGCCGGACGTGGAGCGCGCGGCAGAGCTCGCGGCGGAGCAGATCCCGTCGTCCAACCCGCGGCCGGCCGCCACGAGAGACGTGGCCGACATCCTGTGGAGCGCCTGGCGCGGCGAGCCGGCCCGGCTCATCCCCGTGGCCGGCCCCGACCTCGGCGAGAAAGAACCCGGTGACACCGATGACGGACACTGACGCCCAGTACGGCACGGACGACGGCACGCGGATCACCGACGAGGTGATCGCCAGTTTCGCCGGAGCGAAGGACGAACGGTTCCGCGAGCTGATGCGGTCCCTGGTCAGGCACACGCACGCCTTCGTACGGGAGACCGGGCTCACCGAGCGGGAATGGCACGAGGCCATCGCCTTCCTGCGGGCCTGCGGCGACATCACCACCGACACCCGGCAGGAGTTCATCCTGCTCTCCGACGTGCTCGGCATCTCGATGCAGACCATCGCGGTCAACCATCCGACGCGCGCCAACGCCACCGAATCCACCGTCTTCGGCCCGTTCTTCGTCGACGACGCCCCGCGCATCGACTGCGGAGGTGACATGTCGGGCGGGGCCGTGGGCGAGCCCTGCTGGGTCGAGGGAACCGTCACGGACGTCGACGGCAGGCCCGTGCCCGACGCCCGCATCGATGTGTGGGAGGCGGACGCGGACGGCAAGTACGACGTCCAGTACGACGACGGCCGTCTCGCGGGCCGGGCGCATCTGTTCACCGACTCCGAAGGCCGCTACGCGTTCTGGGGCCTGACCCCCACGCCGTATCCGATCCCCCACGACGGCCCGGTGGGAGCCCTTCTGGCGGCAGCCGACCGGTCCCCGATGCGCGCCTCCCACCTGCACTTCATGGTGGCGGCGCCCGGTTTCCGGCGGCTGGTCACCCACATCTTCGTCGACGGCGACGAGTACCTCGGCCGGGACTCGGTGTTCGGAGTGAAGCCCTCGCTCGTCACCGAGTTCGCGCGGCGGGACAGCGGCGATGCCACCCCGGACGGCCGGGTCGTCGACGGCACCTGGACCCGCGCCCGCTTCGACATCGTGCTGATGCCGGAATCGTACTGATGAGGGAATCGTGCTGATACCGGCGCAGGTACGCGATCCGGTACCTGGTCAGACCGAATAGCCCAGCTCACCCGACACGGCCCGGGTGGCCACGATCAGGCGATCGGAGAGGTTCTCCACCGTCTCGTCCGTGGCCAGGCGGTCCGGCACGACGAACGACATCGCGAGCGGCATCGGATCGGTCGCCGTGAAGACCGGAGCGGCGACCGACACCACGCCCGGGATGACACCGCCCAGCGACACCGCGTAGCCGCGGCGCAGCACCTCCGCCGTGAGCTTGTCCACCTTCGCCCGGCTCCAGGCCCGGCCCTGCTGCACCGACAGCGCCTGCCGCAGGATCGGTTCCGTCACGGTGTCCGGCAGGTGGGCGAGGAACACGTTGCCGATCGACGAGGACAGCAGCGGCAGTGTCGCCCCCACCCGCACCGTGATCGGCAAAGGGTGCGCGCCGTAGGCCCAGTTCACGATGATCGGGCCGGTCTCCCCCCAGACGCCGACGTTCAGCGAGTGACCCGTCTCGTCCCGCAGACGTGCCGCGTGGTCGCTCGCCACGGCGACCTCGTTGGTGCGGCGCAGCGCCTCGGCGCCCAGATGCCGCAGCGCCGGCCCGAAGTCGTACAGTCCCGAGGACGGGTTCTGCTGCGTCAGGCCGACGCGTCCCAGGCTGACCAGGTAGCGGTGGGCCTTGCTCGGCTGGGTGCCGCTTGCCTGGGCGATGGCGGACAGGCCGACCGGTCCGCCGCTCTCCTCCAGCGCACGCAGGATCCGCATCGCGATCTCGACGGACTGGATGCCCTGGCGCTCGGCACCGCCGTTGTCGCGCGCATCGGCGGACGTTGCCGACATCATCGCCTCCCTGGTCGAGCTGTTGCCCGATCATCCTAGGCGGCGGCCCGGTCCGCCGTCGGAGAGGTGCGGGGCGTCCACGGCGTGCAGCCGCACCTGACGCGGACCGGCGTACCCCCTAGCCCGCCGTGTGGGCGAGCCGGGCGGTGATGTCCGCGCGCAGCGCCTTCTTGTCGATCTTGCCGACCTTGGTGGTGGCCAGTTCGTCGACGAGCACGAGGTGTTCGGGGAGTTTGAAGCGGGCCACCCCGGCGGCGTCCATGGCGTCGCGGACCTGCTCCAGGGTGATCGGTCTGCCTCCCGGTCTCAGCACCACGTACACGCACACCCGCTCACCCAGATCGGCGTCGGGCATGGCCACGGCCGCCACCTGGCTCGCGTCCGTCAGCTGGTAGACGAGGTTCTCGACCTCCTCCGCGGAGATCTTCTCGCCGCCCCGGTTGATCATGTCCTTGTCGCGGCCCTCGACGACGAGGTTGCCGTCCGTTGTGCGGCGGCAGATGTCGCCGCTCCGGTACCAGCCGTCGGCGGTGAACGCGCGGGCGTTGTGCTCCCGCGCGCGGTAGTAGCCGCGCGGCGTGTACGGGCCGCGGGTGAGCAGGGAGCCCGGCTCGCCGTCGGGGACGTCACGGTCGGACTCGTCGACCAGCCGCACCTCGTCGTCCGGGCAGATCGGGCGGCCCTGGGTGGTGCAGATGACGTCGTCGGGGTCGTCGAGCCGGGTGTAGTTCAGCAGTCCCTCGGCCATGCCGAACACCTGCTGCAGCGTCGCGCCGAGCACCGGGCGGATCCGGCGGGCCAGTTCGTCGGCCAGCCGGGCACCGCCGACCTGGAGCACCCGCAGGGAGGCCAGTTCGGCCGCGCCGTGCCGTTCGGCGTGTTCCAGCCAGCGTCCGGCGACCGCCGGTACGACCGCGGTGTGGGTCACCTGCTCGGCGGCGATCGTGGGGAAGGCCCGCCCGGGATCCGGCGAGGGCAGCATGACGACCCGGCCGCCGGCCAGCAGGGTGCCCAGGATCCCGGGGCAGGCCAGCGGGAAGTTGTGTCCGGCGGGCAGGCTCACCAGATAGACGGTGCCGTCGTCGACGCCGCTGACCTCCGCGCTGGCACGGGCGTTGTAGGCGTAGTCGTCGTGCGTGCGGGCGATCAGCTTCGGCAGCCCGGTCGTACCGCCGGACAGCAGGAAGACGGCGACATCGCGGCTGCCGGGCGCAAGCGCGTCGCAGCGTGCCCGGTCGGCCGCCGGGTCGTCGCCGGGGCCGCACAGGGCACGCAGGTCGACGCTGCCCGACCTGACGTCCTCCCCGGCCACCAGGACATGCCAGGGGCCGCCGGTCTCCTTGCCGAGTTCGTGGGCGAGTGCCTGGTGGTCGAAGTCGCGCAGCCGGTCGGGTACGGCGATGGCGGCGGCCTCCGCGTGGGCCGCGAGGTACGCCAGTTCGGTGCGCCGGTGGGCGGGCAACGCCATGACGGGCACGATGCCCGCCCGCAGACAGGCCCAGGTCAGGACGGTGAACTCCCATCCGTTGGTGAGCTGGACGACGATCCGGTCCCCGGCGGCAAGCCCCAGGTCCAGCAGCCTCCCGGCCGCCGCGTCGGCGCGGTCGGCCAGTTCGGCGTAGGTCAGCCGTCGCGCACCGTCCACGAGCGCCACGTGGTCCGGAACGCGGTCGGCCGTATCGCGCAGCAGGTCGCCGAGCGGGCGGCCCGCCCAGTACCCGGCGGCGACATAGCGCGCCGCGTCGGCCTCGGGCCAGGGGACCGTGCCGTCAGTGATGGGTGCGGCCATCGGACACCTCCGGTTCGGCGGCGATACAGACGGCGTCCAGGGCGAACAGGCCCTGGTGCGTCAGCCGCAGCGGGTTGATCTCGATCTCTTCCAGCTCGCGGTGGGCGGCCAGCAGGTCGCCCAGCGCGACCACCACGCCGGCCAGCGCGGCCGGGTCCAGCACGGGGCCGCCGCGCCAGCCTTCCAGCAGGGCGCGCCCGGCCAGCTCAGCGAGCATGGAGGCGGCCTCCGGCACGGTCAATGGTGCGAGCCGCAGCGCCACGTCGGCCAGCGCCTCGGCGGTGGTCCCGCCCAGCCCGACCAGGACGACGGGTCCGAAGACCGGGTCCCGTCGGGCACCCACGACCAGGTCGACGCCCGCCGGGGCCATCCGCTCCACCAGGAAGCGTGGGGCGCCCGCCGACCGCAGGGCGTCCAGGGCCGCGTCGAGTTCCTCCGTGGTGCGGACGCCGAGCCGTACGCCGCCGATCTCCGTCTTGTGCAGGACGGCCGCGTCGAGCAGCTTGACCGCGACCGGCCCCGACAGCTCGGCGAGCGCCCGGTGGGCCTCGGCCCGGTCGGCGCACGCCCTGCGTGGCATGGTCGTCACGGCCAGAGAGTCCAGCAGGGTCTTGGCCTGGTCCTCGTCCCACGGACCCGGGCCCGGCTCGATGCCTGCGGGACGGCGGGCCGGAACCGATGCCGCCCGCGTACGGTGCCGGGCCCGGGCGTCGGCGAGCAACGCCCCGGTCATGGCGGCGAGCCCGTGCGGGTCGCCCGCCACCGGGATCCCCCGGTCGATCAGGGCGCGGCGGGTGCGCGGTACGTCGTCTCCGGCGCCCCCGACGCCCAGTACCAGGGGAACGGTCCCCGGGTAGGCGTCGACGGCCTTCGGCAGGTCGAAAGCGTCCGGCTCGTGCAGCGCGTACCCGGCGAGCAGGTCCACGGCCGGATCGGCGGCCACGGCGGTGAGCACGGCGGCGAAGCCGGGGCCGGGACGGCCGGTGTCCACCGGGTTGCGCTGGTAGGTCAGCGGAGGCAGGTGCTCCGCGAGCGCCCCGACGGTCGCGTCGCTCAGCTCGGGAACGGCCGCGTGGCGGCCGCGCAGATCGTCCAGGAGCAGCAGGCCGGGCCCGGCCTGTGCGGTCACGATGCCCACGCCCGGGTCCGCGGCCGCGGGCAGCCGAAGCAGCGACAACGCGCCCACCGCGTCGACCAGTTCCCGTTCGTCGTCCACCAGCACGGCCCCGGCCTGGGCGAGCGCGGCCCGCGTGGTGCGCCATGAGGTGGCCAGCGCGCCGGTGTGCGAGGCCGCGAACGCGCCGACGTCATGGCGGCCCACGACCAGTGCCACGACCGGGCGCGTGGCGGCCAGCCGCGCGACCGCGCCGACGAGTTTCCGGCCGTCGGCAACCGACTCGATGTGCAGGGCGACCGCCGTCGTCCGCTCGTCGGACTCCAGATGGTCCAGCACGTCCTCGGCGGCCAGGTCCACGCCGTTGCCCAGCCCCACCGCGAGGCTGACCCCGTGACCGGCCTCGGCGAGCAAGTACGCCAACGCGTGGTTGACGCCGCCGCTGGCCGCCACGACGGCGATCCGGCCGGCTGGCACATCGGCCGCACCGGGCACGAAGCTCGCGATGAGGCCGCGCCCGGGGGAGAGGAAACCGGAGGTGTTGGGACCGAGCAGCCTGATGCCGGTACGTTCCGCCACCGCGGCGAGATCGCGCTGGTACCGCTCGCCCTCGGGGCCGGCCTCGGCGAACCCGCCGCCGTAGATCACGGCGGCCCGCGCTCCGGCCTTGGCGGCCTCGGCGACGGCGTCCGCGCAGCCCCGGGCCGGCACACAGATCAGCGCCAGGTCGACCGGGCCGTGTTCGGCCGCCTCGGCGATCGAGGCGTGGACACCGGCGGCCGGAGCCGGATCGCGGGCGTTGACCAGCGCCACGTATCCGGGGAATCGGGCCACCGACCTGGCCAGCGCCGCCCCCAGCTTCGCCGGGTCGCGGGACGCCCCGACGACGGCGACGCCACGCGGCGCGAACAGTGCGTCCAAACCGTCCAGCCTGTCCAGTCCGTCCAGTTCCACTCCGGTCATCGGGACACCTCCCACGAAGCGACGGTGGCCGCCGCGGCGCCCACGAGGTCGGTCCGCCCGGACAGGACGGCGGTGACCGCGCGGTCGCGGTCGATGGAGTCGTCGACGAGCAGTGAGGGCAACCGGTGGTGCAGCCGGGCCTGTTCGGTGAGGAGGGTCCGGGTGTACCCCGTGCCGCCGTGCACGGCGACGAGCACCGGACGCGCCCCCGCCAGAGCGGCCAGAGACTCGCGCGCGGCGGCGAGACCGGACTCGTCGTCGGGGGCGGTGACCCAGGCTCCCCAGGGCGCCTGGGAATGGGGCGCTGCCGAGCCGGGTACCGCCGAACCGGGCACCCCGGAACCGGGCGCGCCGGAACCGGGCGTCTCGGACGGCGCGGACGCGAGCAGCGGCAGCGCCTCGCCCCCGCCGTCGGCCGGGCGCGCCACCACGGTGCCGTCGACTTCCGGCTCCACCACGACGATCCGGCCGGGCAGGCGCAGGCCGCCGCCGAGGTCCAGCGGAGTGTCCAGGGGCGCGGTGCCGAACCGCGCCCACCACCGCTCGTGGCTGCCCCGTACGAAGTCCGGTGCCCGTCTGGCCAGTCGAGCGTCGGTGATGCTGCGGGAGAGGAAGTGATAGGCGAACTGCCACGGCTCGAAGGCGTCGTGGTACCGCCCGAAGTGTTCCCACCAGCCCAGGCTGGGGCGTGCCGCGCCCTGGATGGTCTCGACCGACGGCCGGGCCGCGGCCTCGTAGCCGGCCAGCGCCGCCGGGAGGTCGACGCCGTGCTTGGCCAGCGCCGCCGACAGCGCGATGGCGTCCTCCATGGCCATCTTGGTGCCGGAGCCGACGGAGAAGTGCGCGGTGTGCGCGGCGTCGCCGAGCAGCGCGACGGGCCGGGGGTCGGTCACATACCAGTGGCGGGTGCGGCGGGTGCGGAAGTTGCCCCACCGGGAGTTGTTGACCAGCAGCCGGTGGCCGTCGATCTGCTCGGCGAACAGCTCCTCCAGGTACGCCTTGCTGGTCATGTCGCTCGGCCCCGGCGGCTGGGTGATGTCGAACGCGTCGAGACCCGCTGCGCGCCAGGACTCCTCGTCGGTCTCGACGATGAAGGTGCTCACGTCCGCGCTGATGGGGTAGCCATGGACGGCGAACACACCGTGCGGGCCGCGCTCGTGGACGAAGGTCAGACCGTCGAACATGTAGTCCGTGCCGAACCAGATGAACTTGGCGGTCGCCGTCTCCACCGACGGCTTCAGCGGCCGCGCGAGCCCCTCCCGGATCCGCGACCCGCTGCCGTCCGCGGCGACCACCAGGTCGTAGCCGTCCAGATCGGCCAGATCGACCTCGGTGGAGAAACGCAGGTCCGCGCCCATGGCCACGGCGCGCTCCTGGAGCAGCGCGAGCAGCGTGCGCCGGGCGATGGCGGCCATCCCGTTTCCGCCGCAGCGGATCCGCTCGCCCTTCAGCCGGACCTCGATGTCCTGCCAGTGCCGCCCGTGCCCGTCCAGCGCCTGCCGCAATACGGGGTCGGCTTCGTGGATGCCGGCGAGCGTGCGGTCGGAGAACACCACACCGAAGCCGAAGGCGTCGTCGGCGCGGTTGCGCTCGAAGACCGTCACCTCGACCGTCGGATCGGCCTGCCGGATCAGGGCGGCGAAGAACAGGCCACCGGGGCCGCCGCCTACGACAGCGATACGCATGATCAGCCTCTCACCAGTGTGTTGCGGCATTCGCCGACGCCGTCGATCCGGGTCACCAGCTCGCTTCCCTCGGCCAGATAGCGCGGCGGCTTCCGCGCGTGGCCCACGCCGCCGGGGGTGCCGGTGGCGATGAGGTCGCCGGGGGAGAGGGTGATGATCCCTGAGATGTACGCGACCAGGGCCGCCGGGTCGAAGACCAGGTCGGCGGTGTCGGCCTTCTGCATCAGCTCGCCGTCGACCGTGCAGCTCAGCTCGCCCGTCAGGGGTGCGTCGTCCGGCTCCGCCGTGACCAGCCACGGCCCCACCGGGGTGCTCGCCTCGAAGGTCTTGCCCTGCAGCCACTGCGGCGAGCGGTACTGGAAGTCGCGCGCGGTCACGTCGTTGACCACGGTGTAGCCCGCGATCGCGGCCCGGGCCTGCTCGGGTGTCGCGTGCCGCGTCTCGGCGCCGATGACCACCCCGAGTTCGGCCTCCCAGTCCACCGCCTGAGATCCGGCGGGCAGCACCACCGGGTCGTACGCGCCGACCTGGGCGCGGGCGAACTTCGCGAACAGCGTGGGGTGTTCGGGCAGTTCCCGGCCCATCTCCAGGATGTGGTTCCGGTAGTTCAGCCCGACGCACACGATCTTCTCCGGGGAGGGTACGGGCGGCGCGTAGTCGAGCCCGGCCAGGTCATGCCGCGGGCCGTCCGTTGCGGTGGCCTCGGCACGCCAGCCGGGGCTGCGCAGCAGTGCGCCCAGGTCGGGGTGGCCGAGTTCGACGGCGGCGTCGTCATCCACCCGTACGGCGCGGGTCCCGTCGGCGGTACGGATCGTGGCGAGCCTCATACGGACGGATCCTCTCGTTGCGTGCGAGCAGGCCTCGCTTCACCAGCGCGGCCTTCTTCCCACGCAACGTACAACAAATATGAAGCGAGCGTCTAGAATGTGAAACACATTAGCCGGGGGTGCCGGTTCCGTTGCCACCTTCCGTGCCGGTGACGAGCCGGTCGACGTGCGCCTCGGCCTCGGCGCGCAGCAGTCCGTGCGCCTCCAGGAACACCTCGTGCGCGGCTCGGCCGGTCCATCCCTTGGGCAGCAGCTCGGGCGGCAGATCCGGATCGCGGAAGGGGAACAGGCGGTAGTCGTGCATCAGGCGGATCCGCTCGACGAGTGCCTCGCGGCCGTGCACCTCGCCGGCCCGGTAGGCGGCCAGCCTGGGCCGGTAGCGGTCCAGCAGTTCCCCGTAGTCCTTGTTCAGGCCCTCCAGATCCCAGGACCTGGATGCCATGTCCCGGTCGGCGGCGGTACCCGCGGAACGGGCGCGCAGCATGTCCAGCCGCACCGGGGAGTGGTCGGTGAAACTCTCCTCGACCTGGGCGAGACGGTCGTGCGGACTGATCCAGACCGATGCCGACAGCATGCCGAACCCGAGCCAGGCGAGCCGCTTGCGCAGCTGCTCGCGCAGCGCGCGGTCGGTCTCGGGCACCGAGTAGATGACCATGTGCCACTGGCCGTTCCAGGGGCCGCCGGCGCGGGCGAAGATCCGCTCCCGGCCCTCGTCGAGCAACTGCCAGGAGGCGTCCGTGAGGGCGTAGACGGTCTCCCGGCCCTCGCGGCGGGTGTCCAGCCAGCCCTCCTTGCGCATGCGCGCGGCCACCACCCGCACCGTCGACTCGGGGACGTCGAAGCAGTCCATCAGGGCGACCAGGCCGCGCAGCCGGACCGCCCCACCCCGGTAGCGCAGGTAGTCGCCGAACAGGTCGAAGACCAGGGAGCGCGGCTTGAGTGTCTTGCCGATGCCGTTCGGTGATGTCGAGGATGCGTCGTTAATCGTGTCATTCACTCGACGATCGTGTCACATCCGCCCTTCCTTCGAGGCGGTGGAACGCACATGGGTCCGCAGCCACTGCTCGGTGCTGCTGACGTGCAGCAGCGCGGCGGCCTGGCTGAGCGCGGCGTCGCGACTGGCCAGAGCCGTGAAGATCGCCTCGTGCTCCGCGAGGGTTCGCCCCGCGGCCTGGTCGTCGACCAGACCGCGCCAGATGCGGGCGCGGAGGGTGCGGCCCGACACGCCCTCCAGGAGGGTGACCAGTGATTCGTTGCCCGTGGCGGCGACAACGGCGCGGTGGAACGCCGCGTCGTGCGCGTTGAGTTGCTCGACGTCGTCGCGTGCCTCCCGCATGGCGTCCAGGTGCCGCTTCACCTCGGCCAGGGCCTCGTCGGAGATCCGGGTGGCCGCCAGGCCGGTGGCGACGGGTTCGAGCAGCCGCCTGACCTCCATCAGGTCCAGCAGAGCGCCCGAGTCGCTCTGGAGCAGGTCCACCGCGCCGCCGATGCCCTCCAGCAGCAGACTCGGCTGCAGGCTGGTCACATAGGTGCCGTCGCCCCGTCTGACCTCCAGTACCCGGGCGACGGCCAGCGCCTTGACCGCCTCCCGCGCCAGGTTGCGTGACAGCCCCAACTCGGCGGCCAGGTCCGCTTCCGGGGGCAGCTTGGAGCCTGGTGGCAACGCGCCCGAGCGGATCAGCTCACGGATCCGTTCGATGGCTCTGTCGGTCAGCGACACAGCAGGCTCCTCTCCGGAAGACATGTGATGTCTCCCTCTGGGTATATAGGGCAGTTAACCAATGAAACGGTCAACTCTTCTCTCCTATCAGGTTCATTCATCCCTGCACGCCCGTTGACAGTGATGCGTCACATGCCTGACCTTCGTGCGTAACACCAAGCGCTCAAGCCCCCTGAGTACCGCGTCGCCGGAGGTATCCGCAGTGTCGCAATCGATCAGCAGGCGCAGGTTACTGGCCGGTGCCACGGCCGTCGTGGCGGCCGCGGCCGCCACCGAGTCAGCCGCCGGCAGTGCCCGGGCGGCCCCGCGCACCTATACGCCCACGTGGGACTCGGTGAACCGGCACCCCGCGGCCCCCGAGTGGTTCCGGGACGCCAAGTTCGGCATCTACTTCCACTGGGGCGTCTTCAGCGTGCCCGCGTACGACAGCGAGTGGTACCCGCGCAACATGTACGAGAGCGGCCAGAAGGCGAACCAGCACCATG
The DNA here is from genome assembly GCF_005768555.2 of Streptomyces sporangiiformans. Lineage (GTDB taxonomy): Bacteria > Actinomycetota > Actinomycetes > Streptomycetales > Streptomycetaceae > Streptomyces > Streptomyces sporangiiformans. The sequence continues at coordinate 7,107 of NZ_VCHX02000027.1, read as the reverse complement.
TCGCCACGTACGGCAGCCCGTCCGCGTGGCCCTACCACAACTTCGTCAACGGGGCGGACGACCTGGCGGGCAACCACAAGGAGTTCGCGCCGAAGCTCAAGTCGGAAGGCGGCGACTTCGACCCCGACGAGTGGGCCCAGCTGTTCGTCGACGCCGGAGCGAAGTACGCCGGGCCGGTCGCCGAGCACCACGACGGCTACTCGATGTGGGACAGCCAGGTCAACGAGTGGAACTCCGTGGACAAGGGCCCGCGCCTGAACCTGCTGCGGCTGTTCACCGACGCCATCCGCGCGAAGAAACTGAAGCTGCTGGTGGCGATGCACCACGCGTACAACTTCACCGGCTTCTTCGAGTACGCGCCGACGCAGTCGGACCCGAGCCTCAAGAAGCTGTACGGGCAGCTGAGTTCGGAGCGGGAGAACCAGCTCTGGTACGACAAGCTCAAGGAGGTCGTCGACCGGGCCAGGCCGGACATCCTGTGGCAGGACTTCAATCTGACCGAGGTCGACGAGACGCAGCGGCTGAACTTCCTGGCGTACTACTACAACCAGGCCGACAAGTGGGGCAAGGAAGTCGTCGCCACCTACAAGGACGGGTTCAACAACCACGGCGAGGTCTTCGACTACGAGCGGGGCGGCCCGGCCGATCTGACCGCGCCCTACTGGCTGACCGACGACAGCATCTCGAACTCCAGCTGGTGCTACACCGAGGGCATCGGCTACTACACGCTCCCGCAGATGCTGCACTCGTTCATCGACCGCGTCAGCAAGAACGGCAACATGCTGCTCAACATCGCCCCGAAGGACGACGGCACCATCCCGCAGGGCCAGCGCGACCTCCTGCTCGGCATCGGCGACTACCTGAAGCGCTTCGGTGAGTCGGTCTACGGCACCCGGGCATGGACCGCGTACGGCGAGGGGCCGACGAAGATGGGCGGCGGCTCCTTCACCAGACCCACGGCCGGCACCGCGCAGGACATACGGTTCACCCGCAACAAGGCGGGCACCGTCCTGTACGCGACGGCCCTGGGCTGGCCCGGCGGTTCGCTGACGCTCACGACGCTGAGCTCCGACCGGATCGATCTCGACTCGTTGTCCTCGGTGAAACTGCTCGGCTCGACGGCCGGCGAGTACATCGACCTCCCCACGCCGACCCAGGACGCGACCGGGCTCAAGGTGAACCTTCCGTCCACGGCGCCGTTCAGTGCTCCCGCGTACGTCCTGAAGCTCCACTTCTCCGGCCGGATCCCCGCGCTGCGGCCCCTCGCCGGCGCTCTGGTCTTCAAGGACGTCGACTACTCCGGCGACAGCGCCGTGCTCGCCCTCGGCAGCTACACCGCCGAAGAGCTGACCCTCGCCGGAATGCCGCCGCGCACCCTGTCCTCGCTGAAGTTGGCTCCGGGGTACCGGATCGTCGGCTACTCCGGCGACGACTTCACCGGTACCTCGTGGACCTTCACCGCGGACAAGGCCGACCTGCGGGCCACCGGCGGCAACGACAAGATCACCTCGCTGAAGGTCATCTTCAACCCGTCGGCCTACTTCAGGATCACCAATGTCACCAACGGCCTGGCCCTGGACAGCGGCGGGGACGTCTCCGGCGGCTCCGACCTGAAGCAGCGGACCTGGGACGGTCACGCCGACCTGCAGTGGCACGCGGTCGACCTGGGCAACGGCTACTACAAGCTGGAGAACCGTGCCAACGGCATGGTCGCCGACGGGTGGGGCGCCACCAGCGACGGCGCCACCGTCAGGCAACTGGAGTGGAACGGCCACACCAACCAGCAATGGCTGATCACCCACCGCGGCGACGGCAGGTACTCCCTCGCCAACCGCACCACGAAACTCGTGCTGGACGGCGGTGGCAACGTCACCTCCGGCGCCGTCGCCAAGCAGTGGGCCTGGGGCACCAGCACCAACCTGCTGTGGACGTTCAGCGCCGTCTGAGTGGCGCGCGTGCGGCCTTGACCGGCGTGGGCGGAGAGTGGATCGGGCTCAGGGCGCCGGCAGCGGCTCCGCGTCCGCGGCTTCGGCAGCGGCGCCGGCCGCCGCTGCCGTGCCGTGCCGGGTGAGGACCCCGATGAGTTCGGCGACGCGCTCGGTGAAGGCGGAGTGTTCGGCGAGACCGTCGCCGAGCAGGCCTTCGTCGATGACGGCGGCCACGAAGTCCCGTACGGAGGTGCTGTGTTCGGCCGCCTCCCGAAGGCGGCCGCGGGCCGGGTCCGCCATGGCGGCGGCGTGCGGGCCGGGTTCGTAACCGGAGGGGGGAGCCATGCAGCACAGGTACGCGGCGACGGTGAGGGCGAGATGGTGGGGCATCCGCCCGCCGCGCAACTGCCGCAGTGCCGGGTCCGGGACGCGCTGGCGGAGCTTCACGGACCCGTCCGAGCCGACCTGCCGGGTGCGATGGCCCAGCGCGGAGTTGGCCCATCGGTCGAAGAGCTGTGCCACATAGGCGTCGAGGTCGATGTCGTCGGGGACGGTCAGGCTGGGCAGGTAGTCGCCGTGCAGCACGTGGTGTGCCGCCTCGGCGACGAAGGGCCGGCCGATCGCGTCCGGGATGGTCGCCCTGCCGTCCAGGGCACCGAGATAGGCGATGAGCGAGTGGGTGCCGTTCAGCAGACGCAGTTTGAGCAGTTCGTAGGGCTCGACGTCGTCGGTGAACAGGGCTCCGCCGTGCTCCCAGCCGGGCCGTCCCGCGGCGAACCGGTCCTGAAGGACCCACATGGTGAACGGCTCGGCGGCAACGGGGACTTCGTCGCGCACATGGAGGTGATCGGCGACGGTGGTGCGGTAGGCGTCGGTGGTGGCCGGGACGATCCGGTCGACCATGGTGTTCGGGAACGCCACGCCCTCGTCGAGCCAGTGGACCAGTTCGTCGCGCTCGGCGCGCGGCAGGACTTCGGCGAACTCCCGTACCAGGCGCGCGGTCTGGGTGCCGTTGCCCGCGAGGTTGTCGCAGCTGAGCACCGTCACCGGCGTCGCGTGATCCCGAAGGCGCCGCTGCAGACCCCGTACGACCTGGCCGATCGTGGTCCGCGGGGGTGCGTCGCCGCGCAGATCGGCCTGTACGCCCTCGTGGTCGAGATCGAGGTGTCCGGTGCGCGGCGAGAAGGTGTAGCCGTGCTCGGTGACGGTGAGGGAGACGATCCTGGTGCCCGGGGCCGCGATGGCGTCGACGACTGCGTCCGGGTGGTGCGCGGCGACGAGTGCGCCGGTGTGCACGGCGGGTACGGCGACCTGTGCGCCCTCGGGCGAGATCTCCACCACGGAGTAGCGGTGGCCCTGCTCCCGCAGCGCGTCGGCCACGGCGGTGGAGCGGCTCGCCACGCCGAGGATGCCCCAGGGGCCGTCGGCGTGGTCCAGTGCGGCCGCGGTGTAGACGGCCTGGTGGGCGCGGTGGAAGTTGCCGAGCCCGAGGTGCACGACGCCGGTCTCGGTGACCGCGCGCCGGTGCAGCAGCGAACGCTCGGGAACGGTATGGGAGCTGAGGCGAGGCAGGGACGACAGACCGGGCAGAGAGGAGGTGCTCGTCATCTCACCAGTTCATCATCGAGCCGTCACGGCGCCGGAGGAAGGGCAGGCAGGCGGGCTCGTAGCCCATGTACTCCTGCTCGCGCGGCCACGTCGGATGGGGAACGATGAGATTGTCAACGTTTGCGGCAAGGCAAGGATTGCCGACGCTGCGAGTGCCTCGAGGGCGGTGTCTGATGGAGTCGAACCGACGCAGGCGATCGAACCGCCGTACCCGATGCTTCTGACACGGAGTCGACATGACCACACCGCGGGACCTATTGATCACCACCATGGAGATCGCATCGGACCGTCCCGTCGAGCAGGGCGACCTCTCACTGGTCCTCGCGGGAGCCGAACTCTGCGACCTCATCAAGGCCGAGGCCCTCGCCGTGGACGGTGACCGCATCGTGCCCGGCCTGCCACCGCCCATGGACGACCGGCTGCTGGACTCGGCGGCGTCGTCCCTCATCCGGGAGGCGCCGTACGAGTCCGTCGAGGACTGGCTGTGGCGCCGGGGCCAGGGCTTGTACGCGACCTATCTCGCCGACCTGGAGGCGGAAGGACAGGTCACCCGGCAACGCAACCGCTGGCTCCCCCTCCGGACCGACCGAACGTCACTGGCCGACTCACCCGCCCGCCGCCACGCGGCCGAGCGCTGGTCCTCGGGCGACCCCGTCCTCGCCGGCCTCGCGGCCGCCGTGGGGATCGGAGGCGAGCCGACCGAAGACCTCGCGGGTCTCGCCGACGACGCGGTGGTGACCGTACTGGCCGCCGTCAGCGACGCGGTGATGGAACTGGACGCGGTACGGCAGCGGCGCAGCATCGAGGAGGCGGCCTTCGACAACATCTGGCGCGGGCAGTGACACTCACGGGGGTGTCGAAGGGGGTGTCCGGGAGATCGCCTACCGCGACGGGGCGGTCTCCAGCAGTTCGCGGGCCATGCGCTGTGCGGGCGCCGCGGTGTGTGCGGCGACGCGTCGGAAGGTCTCCTGGGCGGGGCGCGCCGGCCAGGCGGGGGGAAGATGCCGGGCGGGAAGTCTGGGGTCCGTACGGATGGTCCAGAGCCATTCGCTGACCAGCCGCAGCAGGGTTCCGATCGGGTCGTCTCCGGCTGCCGCGCCCTGGTGGGCGGTCCAGCGCTTGTCGAAGGTGACGTAACGGGCGGCGATGCTCTCCAGGTCCCACGTGTCACGGATCATCAGCTCGATGTCGGTGGCCTCGTCCGCCCGGGCATGGAAGATCTTGACGTGGGCGGTGAGTCCGAGTTCCGAGACGATGCCGGCGGCGTCGACGTTTCCGGGTGCGATCCACAGGCCGCTGTACAGCGCGCCGAAGCCGGACCAGGTGAGCCGGGAGCGCAGGTCGTGGCGCTGGCGTTTCCAGGAGTCGGGCAGGGAGAAGCCCAGCAGCGTCCAGGCGCCGTCCCAGTCGTCGTTGACGGCGCCCTGCTTCCAGATCCGGGTGCGGCCGTCCTGCAGGACACGCGTCGCCTGCGGGGTCAGGCCGAAGTACATCCTGCGGCCCTCGCGCTGGCGCCGCAGCAGGCCCCGGTTGACCATGCGGGTCAGCGTGGAGCGTACGGCCTGTTCACCGACCCCGACGCGGCCGAGGACGTCGATGATGCTGCCCGAGTAGACGCACAGTTCCCCTTCTTCCAGGACGTGGTTGCCGAAGAAGGCGAGCATGAGCGACTGCGGGCGTTGCTGCGGGCCGTCCGAGGTGTCCAGGGTGTCCGGGGTGTCCAGCATGTCGTCGTCTTCCACGGGGGCAAGCGTAAGGCTGTGCCGCCCGCCGACGACGCGGCGGGCGGCCTTACGGCGTCACTGGCCGTCGGCCGGGTGGGCCAGGTCGTACGGCCGCAGGTACGGGGTGGGGCGGTACGTGACGTAGCGGGCGGGGGTCGAGGGGTCGGCCGCCGCGGCACGGGAGTTGAGGGACTCCGGGTCGGTGCCGTGCCAACTGCCGGTGGTGAGGCGGTCCTCCAGGGTGTGCAGGGCTGCGAGTTGCTCTGCGGGGCTGAAGGTGCAGTGGCCGGCGTTGTCGACGTATGCCTGACGGAGGAGAGGCGCCGAACCGGCGGCGGTGACGGCCCGGCGCAGGGCGCTCTCGGTCTGGACGGGGACGAGGGCGTCGCCGATGGTGTGGACGGAGAGCTGCGGTTTGGCCAGCCTGCCGGTGAAGGAGCTGGTGCGGCTCATCCAGTCGACGGCGTGCGGGTCGGCGTCGATGCGCGGAGCGCGGTTCAGGGTGGCGAGGTCGGCACGCAGGGAGAGGCCGGCCTTCTTGTACAGCTCGGTGACTTCCTTGCGGACGGAGGACTGACCGAGCAGCGCCGCGTAGTCGACGCCGGTGTTCCAGGACATGTTGCCGCCCGCGCGTACCTCGGCCTCCTGCCGCCGGTTGAAGGCGGCGATCTTCAGCAGTCCCTTGACGGCCTCGTACTGGTTGGCCTGCTGTGCGTCCCAGTCGGTCTCGGCGGGCCGGGTCTGCGCCGGCTGGTTCCAGACCGGAATGTTGTGCAGGGCGGCGGCCAGGGCGATCCGGGCCCGCCCGGCGGCCGACGACTGCGCCGAGTCGACGACGGCCGTCAGGGCGTTCGCCGCGCTGGTGGCGGCCGCCTGGTCCGGCAGTCCGGTCAGGGGGACGTCGGAGTCGGGCGCGAGGAGTGTCTTGAGGGCGAAGACGGGGTCGAGGGTGTTGTTCCAGTTGGCGACGCCGCCGTGGACGAGGCCGCACAGGGACAGCGAACCGTCGATGCGGTCGGCGTTGCGCTCGGCGATGGCGGTGGTGACCAGACCGCCGTACGACCTGCCCCAGGCGATGGTGCGACGGGCGGGCCCGAAGCGGTCGGTGAACACATCGAGGGTGGCGAGCTGGTCGGGTACCGCGTCCGTCACCGCCCAGCCCGTGGTGGCGTAGGAGGAACCGATGAGCGCGTAGCCCTTTTCGAGGAGGAGGGCTTTCGTGGCGTCGTCGGGGGCGTCCTGGGCGGGGTTGGGCGAGCCGGCCGGGGTGTAGCCGTGGCTGAAGAGCAGGACGGTGCCGTTCCAGGTCGCGGGCATGTCCATCATGTACGTCGCGCCCGACGGGAGGTGGCCCTCGATGTGGCCCGTGGTGGCGGTGGCCGCCGCGGCCGAAGTGGGCAGAGCCGTGGCGGCGAGCAGGAGAGCGGCCGCGCAGGCGGTGCGTCGTGCGGTGCGGGTGTGGGGGTGGGTGCGCGTGCGGGGCGTCATGCGGAGATCTCTTCCGTGTGGGGGGTGGTGGGGCGTTCGGTGGCTTCGGTGAGGGAGTCGCGGTGGGTCTCGCGCACGAGGCAGACGGTCAGTGCGGTGATGAGGGAGCCCCCGCACACCAGCAGGGCGACGGGGGTGCCGCTTCCGCTTCCGGCCACGAGGCTTCCGGCGATCATCGGGGAGAAGCCGGCGCCGACCAGGGTGGCGCCCTGGTAGCCGAGGGAGGCGCCGGTGTAGCGGACGCGGGTGCCGAACATCTCGGTGAGCAGGGCACCGAGCGGGCCGTACATCGTGGACTGGGCGACGCCGTGGCCCAGGACGACGGCGAGGATGAGCAGTCCGGGTGATTTCGAGTCGAC
>NZ_VCHX02000028.1 GCF_005768555.2 Streptomyces sporangiiformans | reverse complement strand
TCAAGCCCCAGCACATACGACAACCGGCCCGACACCACACTGCCCGAACTGCCGGTCAGCATGTAACCGTCCACGCCCTCGGGGAGGGCCCCCAACCCCATGCCGTAGCCCGAGTTGCTCGCGNATGTAACCGTCCACGCCCTCGGGGAGGGCCCCCAACCCCATGCCGTAGCCCGAGTTGCTCGCGCCGGCGAAGACGCCGGTCTGGCTGCCGCGCAGGGACGTCGGATCGATCCCCGCCCGCTCGAACAACTCCCAGGCCGCCTCCAGCAGCATCCGCTGCTGCGGATCCATCGCCAGCGCCTCACGCGGCGAGATCCCGAAGAATTGGGCGTCGAACTCCCCCGCGTCATAGACGAACCCACCCTGCGGGGCGAACCGCGCGCCCGCCCCGAACATGCCCTCGACGTCCCAGCCACGGTCCGTCGGGAACTCCGCCATCGCATCCGTGCCCGAGAGCAGGAGCTGCCACAGCTGTTCCGGAGTGCGGACGTCGCCCGGGTAACGGCAGGCCATACCGACGATCGCGATCGGCTCGTCCGCGGCCACCGCGACACCGGGTACGGTCAAGGAGGCGTCGGAGGCGATGTCGCTGCCAATGACCTGGCCCAGGACGAAGTCGGCAAGCACGGCCGGGCTCGGGTAGTCGAAGACAGCCGTCGCGGGCAGCTTCAACCCGCTCGCCATGGCGAGCCGGTTGCGCACCTCCACCGCGGTCAGCGAGTCGAAGCCCATCTCCCGGAACGCACGGTTCGCCTCCACCGCGTCCGCCGACGCGTAACCGAGCACCGCGGCCGCCGTGGAACGGACCAGATCGAGGACCACCTTCAGCCGCTCGGTCGCCGACAGACCGGCAAGGCCGGCAGCGAACTGAGAGGTCTCCACGAGTGCGGAACCCTCTGCCACGTCGTCGACGAGCGCCTCGCGCACTTCGGGGATGTCGGAGATCAGCGGGCGCGGGCGGGCAGCAACGTAGCCGGGCACGAAGCGCGCCCAGTCCACGTCCGCCACGGCCACGAAGGTCTCGTCGTGCTCCACCGCCTGCACCAACGCCGACAGCGCAAGGTCCGGCTCCATCGGCAGCACACCACGCCGCCGCAGATGACGCTCGGCTTCCTCCGACGAAGCGATACCGCCCTCGGCCCAGGCACCCCAGGCGATGGAGGTCGCGGTCAGACCACGCGCCCTGCGATCCTCCGCCAGCGCGTCGAGGAAGGCGTTCGCGGCGGCGTACGCACCCTGCCCGCTGCCGCCCCACACACCGGCGTTCGACGAGAACAGCACGAACGCGTCCAACTCGGCCTCGCCGAGCAGCTCGTCCAGGTTCCGGGCACCCGCCACCTTGGCCGCCATGACGGCCGTGAGGTGTGTGGCGTCGATGTCGGCCAGGCCTGCGAACTGGCCCACGCCGGCAGCGTGGACGACGGCGGTGGGCGGATGCTCGGCCAGCAGAGCCGCCACCGCCTCGCGGTCCGCCACGTCACACGCGGCGACGGTGACCCGGGCCCCGAGCTGGGTGAGTTCCGCCGCCAACTCCTCGGCGCCCGGTGCCTCTTGGCCACGGCGACTCGTCAGTACGAGGTGTTCGGCGCCGTTGGCCGCCGCCCACCGTGCGACATGCGCACCCAACGCACCCGTGCCCCCCGTGATCAGAACCGTCCCACGAGGCGACCACGACCGGACAGCCCGCGCATCACCCAGTGGCGCCCGCACCAGACGCCGCCCGAACACGCCAGACGCACGTACCGCGATCTGGTCCTCATCGCCCGCGACGGCGGCCAACACCGCTGCCAGGCGCCCCGCAGCCCGCCCGTCCAACACCTCCGGAAGATCCAGCAGACCACCCCAACGGTCGGCATACTCCAGGCCGACGACCCGGCCAAGGCCCCACACCTGCGCCTGCGCGACGCTCGTGAGCCGGTCGGAGCGGCCCACCGACACCGCACCCCGCGTCACCAGCCACAGCGGCGCCTCGATTCCGGCATCACCGAGCGCCCGCACCAAGGAGACCGTGTCGGCAACGCCGGCCTCCCCCAGACCGAGCAGCGACACCACTCCGTCAACGGCCCCCACGCCGGAGAGCTGCTCGACCAGCCGAGCGCCGTCGTCGAGCACCAGGCGCACAACCTCAACGCTCTTGTCCTCAAGCAAATTTGATACCACGTCACTGTTTGCGTCGGCCGACACCACCAGCCAACGCCCCGACAGCGCATGCGACTCCAGCGCCAACGGCTTCCACGACACCCCGTAACGCCACTCGTCCACCCACGACCGCACCACACGCCGACGGCGCCACGACGTCAACAGCGGCAGCACCGCGCTCAGTTCGTCCTCGTCCTCGACATCCAAGGTCCTGGCGAGAGCCGACACGTCCTCCTGCTCGACGGCTTCCCAGAAGCGCGCGTCCTCGGTACCGCCGGTCAGAGTGAAGTCGAGGTCAGCCGGGGACTGTTCGAGCCAGTAGCGCTCCCGCTGGAAGGCGTACGTGGGCAACGCGACCCGGCTACCACCGGCGAGCAGCGGCTGCCAGTCCACGGACAGACCCCGCACCCAGCCCTCGGCGAGCGAGGTGACGAACCGGTCGAGCCCGCCCTCATCGCGGCGCAGGCTGCCCAGGACGGCCGCGTCCACACCCTCGAGCGACTGCTCCACACCCACGGTCAGCACCGGATGCGCGGACACCTCGACGAAGTACCGGTAACCCTGCTCCGCCAGCGCCTTCGTGGCCTCCTCGAAGCGCACGGTCTGGCGCAGATTCGTGTACCAGTACTCCGCGTCCAGGGCCATGGCCTCGTCCAGCCAGTCGGCGGTCACCGTGGAGAAGAACGAGACGTCGGGCGTACGGGGCTCAAGTCCCGTCAGGGCATTGAGGAGTTCGGTGTGGATGGCCTCCACGTGCGCAGAGTGGGAGGCGTAGTCCACCGGGATACGCCTCGCCCGGATCTCCTCCGCCTCGCAGGCGGCGAGGAGTGCGTCCAGTTCGGCGACATCGCCGGAAACGACCACGGACGAAGGGCCGTTGACCGCCGCGACGGACAGACCGTCGGTCAGCCGCTCCCGCACCTGCTCCACGGGCAGGGCCACGGAGACCATGCCACCCAGTCCCGACAGCGCCAGGATCGCCTTCGACCGCAGCGCGACCACCCGGGCCGCATCATCGATGGGCAGCGCCCCGGCCACACACGCTGCCGCGATCTCACCCTGCGAATGCCCCACCACGGCAGCCGGCTTCACACCGTATGAACGCCACAGCTCGGCGAGCGACACCATCACCGCCCACAGCACGGGCTGGACCACGTCCACCCGCTCCAGCGCCTCCGCGTCCCCCAGCACCTCGAACAGCGACCAGTCGACGTACGAGGACAGAGCGGTGGCGCACTCGCGCATCCGCTCCGCGAACACCGGCGAGGACTCGATCAGTTCGACGGCCATCCCGACCCACTGCGCCCCCTGGCCCGGGAACACGAACACGGTCTTGCCCCGGAGGTCCGCTGTACCTTGCACCACTCCGGCAACTGCCTCACCCGTGGCGAGTGCGGCGACGGCGGCCGTCGGGTCGGCGGAAACGACCACGGCACGGTGGTCCAGCGTCGCCCGAGTGGCGGCGAGCGACCAACCCACGTCGAGCGGCGAAAGGTCGGACCGCGTGGCGGCGTGAGCGTGGAGGCGTTCGGCCTGGGCACGCAGGGCGGCGGCGGACTTGCCGGACAGCAGCCACGGCACGACCGGCGCATCGGCGGCGGGCTGTCGCTCGGGCGCCGTCGGGGCCGCTTCGGGGGCCTGCTCGACGATGACGTGGGCGTTGGTGCCGCTCACCCCGAAGGAGGAGATGCCGGCGCGGCGCGGCCGGTCCGCCTCCGGCCACGGGCGGGCCTCGGCCAGCAGTTCGACGGCGCCTTCGGCCCAATCGACGTGCGAGGTCGGCTCGTCCACGTGCAGTGTCTGCGGCAGCACGCCGTGGCGCATGGCCATCACCATCTTGATGACGCCCGCGACGCCAGAAGCCGCCTGGGAGTGGCCGATGTTCGACTTGATGGAACCGAGCCACAACGGCTGGTCGGCATCGCGGTCCTGGCCGTAGGTGGCGAGCAGCGCCTGCGCCTCGATCGGGTCACCGAGCGCGGTGCCGGTACCGTGCGCCTCGACCGCGTCCACCTCGGACGCCGCAACGCGCGCGTTGGCCAGCGCGTGCCGGATGACGCGTTGCTGGGAGGGGCCGTTCGGCGCCGTCAGACCATTGGACGCACCGTCCTGGTTGACCGCCGAACCACGGAC
>NZ_VCHX02000018.1 GCF_005768555.2 Streptomyces sporangiiformans | reverse complement strand
AGATCCCGCAGCCCGAACAACGCCGTCAGGAACACAATCGGCGTCGTCGCCGCCCGCTCGAACGACCAGTCGTCCGGGACGCGTGCCAGGAATCGGCTGTCGGTGACGGCGTACGGGCCGAAGCTGTGGCCGATCAGGCCCATGACGCGGTCGCCGACTGCCAGTTCCGTCACCCCGGGGCCGACCTCGGTGACCACGCCCGCGCCCTCGCTGCCGAGGGTCGCCGCGCCGGGGTACATGCCGAGCGCGATGAGGGCGTCGCGGAAGTTGACGCCGGCGGCGCGCACGGCGACACGGACCTCGCCCTCGGCCAAAGGCTCCAGGGCGTCCGGGCTCGGGACGAGCGACAGGTTCTCCAGGGTGCCCTCGCCCGTCGTGGCCAGGTGCCAGGCGCGCTCCCCCGCCGGGGGCAGCATGGCCGCAGACGAGCCGGACCGGGCGAGGCGAGGCGCGAGCGCCCGGCCCGCGCGAACCGCGAGCTGGGGCTCGTCGAGGCCGGCCACGAGGGGCAGGGTCAGGGTGCCGGGGGCGGCGCCCGGGTCGAGGTCGACGAGGAGGATGCGGTCCGGGTTCTCCGACTGCGCCGAGCGCAGCAGGCCCCACACGGCGGCACCGGCGAGGTCCGGCCCAGTCTTCCCCGTCTCCGCGGCGGTGGCCGTGACCGCGCCGCGGGTCACCACCAGCAGCCGGGACGCGGTCAGGGTCTCGTCGGCGAGCCAGCCCTGGAGCAGTTCCAGGATCCGGCAGGTCTGCTCGCGGGGCGCGGCGCCGGGCGGGCAGGAGATGACGACCACGTCGGGTGCCGCTCCGGTGGACTTCGTGGTCCGGGCGAGGGCGGTCAGGTCCTCGTGGGTCTCCACGAGGGTGCCGGCCTCGGCCATGGCGGCGCCGATGCCGAAGTCGTCGGCGCCGAGCACCGCCCAGGCGCCGAGTTGTCCGGGGACCTCGGGTGCCGGGACGGTGGTCCAGTCGATCAGATACAGGGAGGCGTTCGCGCGGTCCTGGTGGCCGTCGGTGAGCGCCTTCGCGGCGAGCGGGCGGAACGCGAGGGACTCGACGACCGCCACGGGCACACCGGTGCCGTCCGCGACGGCAAGGGTCACGCTGTGGCCGCCCGCCGGCGAGATCCGTACGCGCAGTGTCGCGGCGCCGATGGCGTGCACGGACACCCCGGACCAGGCGAAGGGCAGGCCGGGCCCGCCGGCGTTCTCGACGAGTCCGCCGAGTGCGACCGCGTGCAGCGCGGCGTCGAGCAGCGCCGGGTGCAGGCCGAAGGTACCCGCAGCCTCGCGCTGCGCCTCTGGCAGCGCCACTTCGGCGAAGACGTCGTCACCCTGCCGCCACGCAGCGCGCAGCCCCTGGAAGGCCGGTCCGTACCCGAGTCCGGCTTCGGTGAGGCCCGTGTACAGGTCCGCGGTGTCAACCGGGGTGGCGTCGGCCGGTGGCCACACGGCGAAGTCGAAGTCGGGCTCTGGCGGGGTGGGCGAGAGCCAACCGCTGCCGTTACGGATCCACGGCTGGTCCGCCGCGGCGTCCTCGGGCCGCGAGTGGAGGGTCACGGAGCGGCCGCCCTCGTCGTCGGGTTCGCCGACGACGACGCGCAGGCGCACGCCGCCGCGTTCGGGCAGCACCAGCGGTGCTTCGAGCGTGAGCTCGTCGAGCCGGTCGCAGTCCACACTGTCGCCGGCGACCATGGCCAGCTCCACGAAGGCCGTACCCGGCAGAAGCACCTCACCGGCCACGGCGTGGTCGGCGAGCCACGGGTGGGTGCGCCGCGAGACCAGGCCGGTGAACAGCGTGCCGCCTCCATCGGGCAGGTCGGTGGCCGCCGCGAGCATCGGGTGGTGTGCCGCGTCGAGCCCGGCCGACGACACGTCACCGACGCCCCGGCCCGCGGGGGCGAGCCAGTACTGCTTGCGCTGGAAGGCGTAGGTCGGCAGGTCGACATGGCGCGTACGGTGTCCGGCGAAGGCCGCCGCCAGGTCGACCGTGGCGCCGTGGACGTGCAGGGTCGCGAGCGCGGTGGTCAGCGCCTGCGGCTCCGGGCGCCCGGCCCGCTGCACGGCCACGAACAGGGCGCCGGCGTCGCCGGGCAGGCAGTCCTGGCCGAGGCCGGTGAGGACACCGTCGGGACCGAGCTCCAGATACGTGGTCACGCCGAGCGAGTCGAGAGCCCGCATGCCGTCGAGGAAGCGGACGGCCTGCCGGACGTGCCGCACCCAGTAGTCGGGCGACACGACGTCCGCGACCGCGCCGGTGACGTTCGACACGACCGGGATCCGCGGAGCCGCGTAGGTCAGGCGCTCGGCGACGCGGGCGAACTCGGCGAGCATGGGCTCCATGCGCGGCGAGTGGAAGGCGTGGCTGACGTTCAGGCGCTTGGCCTTGCGGCCCTGGGCCCGCCAGTGCTCGGCCACCGCCTCGGCGGCGTCCGCGTCTCCGGCGATCACCGTGGCGGTGGGGCCGTTGACGGCGGCGATGCTCAACCGCTCCTCGTGGCCTGCCAGTTGGGGCAGTACCTCCTTCTCGGTGGCCTGCAGCGCGATCATCACGCCGCCGGAGGGCAGGGCCTGCATGAGGCGGCCGCGCGCGGCGACCAGGGCGGCGGCGTCGGCCGTCGACAGAACGCCCGCGACGTGGGCGGCGGTCAGCTCGCCGATGGAGTGGCCCATCAGGTAGGCGGGCCGGATGCCGTGGGCCTCGACGAGCCGGTACAGGGCGGCCTCGACGGCGAACAGGGCGGCCTGCGTGAAGTCGGTGCGGTCGAGCAGCGCCGCGTCGGCGGTGCCTTCGGCGGCGAACAGGACCTCCTTCAGCGGCCGTTCGAGATGCTGGTCGAGCTCGGCGCAGACCGCGTCGAACGCCTCGGCGAACACGGGGTACGCAGCGTGCAGTTCACGCCCCATGGCCGCACGCTGGCTGCCCTGCCCGGTGAAGAGCACCGCGAGCTTGCCCGCGGGCCGCTGCTCGCCCGTCACCGTGTGCGGCGCCGGTGTGCCCTCGGCGAGGGCGGCCAGACCGCGCAGGAACTCCTCGGTGTCGCGGCCGACGACCGCGGCACGGTGATCGAGGGCGGACCTGGTGGTGGCCAGTGCGTGGCCGATGTCGGCGACGGATGCGCCGGGCAGTTCGGCGACGTGCCGCCGGAGCCGATCCGCCTGTGCCGCGAGGGCCTGCGGGGTCCGGGCGGACAGGACCCACGGCAGCGGGGCGGCACCCTCGGTCGACGCGAACATGCCGTGCGCTCCGGGCTGTTCGCGGTGACCGACCGGGACGGCCTGCTCGGCGGGGGCGGCGTACGCGCCGTGGGCGGTGCGCCCTGCGACGGCCGCTTGCTCGGCCGGGGCCGCTTCGAGGATGGCGTGCGCGTTGGTGCCGCTGATGCCGAAGGCCGACACGGCGGCGCGGTAGGGCCTGCCGGAGGCCGGCCACGGGGTGGCGGCGTGGAGCAGCGAGACGGCGCCGGACTCCCAGTCGACCTCGGGCGTGGGCTCATCGGCGTGCAAGGTGCGCGGCAGGATGCCGTGGCGCATGGCCATGACCATCTTGATGACGCCGGCGACACCGGCGGCCGCCTGGGAGTGGCCGATGTTCGACTTGATGGAACCGAGCCACAACGGCTGGTCGGCATCGCGGTCCTGGCCGTAGGTGGCGAGCAGCGCCTGCGCCTCGATCGGGTCACCGAGCGCGGTGCCGGTACCGTGCGCCTCGACCGCGTCCACGTCGGCCGGGGAGAGCCGGGCGTTGGCGAAGGCCTGGCGGATGACGCGTTGCTGGGAGGGGCCGTTCGGCGCCGTCAGACCATTGGACGCACCGTCCTGGTTGACCGCCGAACCACGGAC
>NZ_VCHX02000047.1 GCF_005768555.2 Streptomyces sporangiiformans | reverse complement strand
CGGACCTCAGGTCCGTGCCCGCCCCCTGCTTCGTTCTCGTCGTACACCGCCGTTGTCGTACGAGGCGCTAGGCGGCCGGTGTCTGTGCCGCGAAGTGCTCCTTCAGTACGGCCATCACGTCGGCTGCCCGCTCCGAGAGGAAGAAGTGACCGCCGGGGAAGATCTTGAGGTCGAAGCGGCCGCTGGTGTGCTGCTCCCAGGCACGGGCGTCGTCCAGGGAGGTGCGGGGGTCCGCGTCGCCCGTCAGGACGGTGAGCGGGGAGCCGATCGTGGCGCCGGGCTCGGCCTGGTACTTCTCGATGGCGCGGTAGTCGCTGCGGATCGCGGGCAGCACCATGCGCAGCAGTTCCTCGTCGCCCAGGACCCGTGAGTCGGTGCCGCTGAGGGCCTTCATCTCGGCGACGATGCCGTCGTCGTCGCGCTGGTGCACGTTCTCGGGCCGGAACACCGAGGGCGCCCGACGCCCGGAGGCGAAGACGTGGACGGGGCCACGGCCGTCGCGCTCGAAGCGGCGGGCCACCTCGAAGGCGATGACGGCTCCCATGCTGTGGCCGAAGAACGTGAGCGGCCGGTCACTGATGGGCACCAGGGCCGCCGCGGCCCGGTCAGCCATGGTGGCGATGTCCTCGATGCCCGGTTCCGTACGACGGTCCTGGCGCCCCGGGTACATCACCGCGGCCACCTCCACGCGGGGGCTCAGAGCCGCGGAGACGGGGAAGTAGAAGCTGGCGGAGCCACCCGCGTGCGGGAAGCACACCAGGCGGTGCGAGGCGTCGGGGGCCGGGTGGTAGCGGCGCACCCACTGGTCGCTGTCCCGTCCCGCGGAGAGGGTTGAGGTCATGGCTGTGATCCGTCCGTGGTCGTGAGGGAGGGTGGACATAGGCGAGTGAGCAAAGCGGACAGGAAAGCGTCGGAATGAAGCCGTGGAGAACCGAAACGGACCGAGGACGGGCACGGGGCCTGTCCTCGGTCACGTCGGGGAATTCGGGCCCGCCGGGCACGTGAGGCCGAGCCACGCGGTGACGGTCGGGGTTCCGGAGCCCGCCGGGAGGACCTGGGGGGCGTTTGGATCACCCCCTAGGCGAGCGGGAAGCGCACCTCGCCGGCCACGATCGGGTTGGCGTAGTTCTCCGTGGAGATCTTGATCCGGTTCATCGCGAGGCCGGTGAGGGCTTCGAAGACAGCCCGGCGGGCGTTCATCGCGGTGGTGTAGCCCGGATCCAGGTGCGGCGCGACCTCGACGACGTCCATACCGATCAGGTTGGTCTCGTGCGCGAGGCGTCGCAGCCCCGTGAACAGTTCGCGCGTGGTCAGGCCCGCGGGTTCCGGGGTGCCGGTGCCGGGCGCGTACGCCGGGTCGAGCACGTCGATGTCCAGGGACAGGTAGACGTGGTCGGCGACCGCCTTGACCTCTTCGACGACCTTGTCCACGACCGCTCCGAAGCCGATGCGCTCGACCTCGGCCATGAAATGCGAGCGCATGCCGGCCCGGCGCATCCAGTTGAAGAGCTGGTCGTCGGGGCCGGTGGCGGTGCGCAGACCCACCTGGATGAGATTCGGCCCAGGCAACCGCTCGTCGGTCAGCAGGCGGCGGATCGGCGTGGTGTGGGTGGCCTTGTGGCCGAAGATTTCGTCGTGGCAGTCCGGGTGGGCGTCGAAGTGGACGACGGCGATGCTGCCGTGCCCGTGTACGTCGGAGAGCCCGCCGACGCTGGGCCACAGCAGTGAGTGGTCGCCGCCGAGGACGACAGGGACCGCCCCGACCTCGGCGATCTCCCGGACCAGGCCGCGGATGGGTTCCATGGACCGGGCGACGTCGAACGGGTCGGTGGCCGCGTCGCCGTAGTCGACGACCTTGAGGATGTTGAACGGGTTGATCCGCGTGGCCGAGTGGATGTAGCCCTCGGGCGTGGCGTACATGTACCGCTCGTCGGCCCGGATCGCCCGGGGCCCGAACGCGGCGCCCCGGTGACCGGTGGAGGAGTCGACCGGGCAGCCCACCACGGCGACGTCGACCTTGCCGGCGCGCAGGTCCTCCTGAGTCAGGGCCAGCGGAACGCCCATGAACGTGGGCATGCCCGAGTAGGCCGGCTGCACGTAGTAGCGGCGCAGGTCGATCGGCCCGGGGTCGCGCCGTGGCGATAAGGAGCGGTCGACCTTCAGGCGCCAGGTCTCGGACTCGGGTGTTTCGCTCATCTCTCTCCTCGTTCGCGACCGGGGCCACTGCGGCTGCAAGGCGACCGTATGCAGGCCGCGTCGGCAGCAGAACCCCTAACCACCCCCGACTGCGCCCTGTCCCTGTCAGGAGTCGGGCAGGTCGACCGGAGCCAGATCGTGGAACAGGTCACCGGGCCCGGGGTTGCCGGGCGGGGTTCCGCCGCCCAGGTGGTTCACGACGCCCCACACGGCGTTGAGACCGGTGGTCACGGCACCCTCGGCGAAGCCCGCCGTCCAGGAGACGTCGTCACCCGCGAGGAAGAACCCCCGTTGGTGGTCGGGCAGTTGGTCCTGCATGAAGTGGGTGAACAGGCGGCGCTGATAGCGGTAGTGGCCGGGCAGGTTCGCCTTGAAGGCACCCATGAAGTGGGGCTCGGTCTCCCAGGTGACGGTGCGCGGCGGCGCGATGATCCGGGACCGGATGTCAACGTCGGGGTAGATCTCGGCCAGCACCTCCAGGACGGCCTCCAGACGCGCCTCGACGGTGAGCGGCGCCATCTTCAAGGAGTCGTCGTTCCAGGTGTACGACAGGCACATCACGCCGGGACGGTCGGGGCCGTCGTCGAAGAGGTAGACACCGCGCGGCATGCGGTCGGTGAGCGTAGTGCTCATCACCTCGCGTCCGGTTCTCGGGTCGCGCTCGCGCCAGAAGGGGCGGTCTACGAGGACGAACAGCTTGGAGGCGCCCATGTAGTGGCTGCGCTCCACCGCCGTCCACACAGGCCCGGGCAG
The DNA here is from genome assembly GCF_005768555.2 of Streptomyces sporangiiformans. Taxonomy (GTDB): domain Bacteria; phylum Actinomycetota; class Actinomycetes; order Streptomycetales; family Streptomycetaceae; genus Streptomyces; species Streptomyces sporangiiformans. Next base: position 155,435 of record NZ_VCHX02000047.1, on the reverse strand, counting down.
CAAGGGGCCGGCGCAGCGGATGTTGGTGACGAGGGTGCGCTTGTGCGGGGTGAACACGGCCACTGGATAGGTGTGGGCGCTGCCGTCCAACGCGTGCACGGTGATGCCGCGGGCAGTGCGTTCGATCCGCGCGACGCCGCCGCGCGGGGCGCCACCGTGCAGCGCCTCCAGGGAGGTGCCCACGGGCCAGTGCGCGAGTTCGTCCGGAGTGCGGTGCCACAGGCGTTCGGGCAGTTGCTGGGAGCCGCCGACGATGAGCTGGTGGTCGTTCTCGGCGCCGGTGTAGATGACGCGCAGGATCTCCAGCATCGAGTTGGGGAAGTCGGTGTCCCAGCCACCCGCTCCGAAGCCGACCTGGCCGAAGATCTCGCGGTGGCGGAACGACTGGAAGTACGGCGACCCGGCGATGAAGCCGTAGAAGGACTGATCGTCCAGGGCACGTACGAGCGGGTTCCAGATGGCCTTGATGGCGGCGGCGTCCCGGCGGCGGATGGCGTCGTCCATGGCGTAGAACTCGGCGCCCTCCTGCACCGCCTTGTCCCAGGCCATCTCGACTTCCTGGTAGACGTCGGGCAGGTCGCCGGCGTTGCGGGCGTAGTGCCGAACACCGCCCAGGTCGATGACGGTGCTGCCGCTCACGGGCGTGAGCGGGTTGGGGAAGGGCCGGGTCTCGAGCCCGACGAGGTTCACGTAGTGGTGGAGCGCGGTCGCCGACGTCGGAAACCGCATGGCGCCCAGTTCGGCCGTGACGTCCGGACGGCTCTCGAATGCGGCCGAGCGCATCCGGCCACCGATCTGCTCGGCCTCGTACAGCACCGGTCGCAGTCCGAGGCGCATGAGTTCATAGGCGGTCACGAGGCCCGACATGCCCCCGCCGATCACCGCGACCGGAGTTCCCAGGGCGTCCTTCGGAATGCGCCCGATTCCGGCCGGGTGGGATATCCAGTCGTCGTACACGAAGGGGAAGTCCGGTCCCAGCATGGTGACGGAATCAGTAGTTCCAGAGTGCAAACCATCGTTGACGGCAAGCAACGGATACTCCTCTGACCGTGGTGGGGGCCGGCCCGGCAATACATTCTCGAACGGCCGCGAAAGGCCGGGTTCCGGCAACGGCGAGAGGGACCCCGATCGGCCCGCCTCCAGCACACGGCACGTCCTCGCGACACCCTTGATTATTGCCGTAGTTGAGGGTGACCGAGGAACCCCTGACCGCCCCCTCATCACTCCTATGAAAGGGCCCGGAATGAAGATCGGTGGTGGGATGCGTCGGGCATTCCAGTAGTACAGCTTTGCCCCTGAACACGGCGCGAAACGCACAGGAAACATTCTTCGCGCAGCGGAGGACCAGAGGCCGCAGATTTCCGACGACCCGGTTTCCGACGACGTGTCGAGCAGCGCGCGGCGGACGCCCTCGTTCCGCGCGCCGGCGGTCGCGGGTACACGACCGGGCGCCGTGCCGACCACGCCCACGTGACGCTCGGCACGGCTCTCTTGTCCCCCTACGGTCAGATGTGGTTCGTACGCCGCGCCCGCCCCGCCGGTCAGCAGGCCGTGTCGGCGAGCAGGTCGTGCGGAAGGTCCCTGCGGCGTGACACGTTGAGCTTCCGGTAGACCCGGGTGAGGTGCTGTTCGACGGTACTGACGGTGATGAACAGCTTCCTGGCGATCTCGCGGTTGCTGTGCCCGAATGACGCGAGGCTTGCCACGCGGCGCTCCGCGTCGGTCAGTTCGGTTGCGCCGCTGTCCCCCGCCACGGCCTGCTGGTCGGTGCCGGTCTCGCCACCGCCGTAGGGAAGCAGCTGCGAGCACAGCGCTTCCGCCTGGGTGTCGTGGGCGATGTGCCAGGCCCTGCGGGCCATCATGCGCGCCTGGCCGAGTTCACCGAGCGCGTGGTGCGAGCGGCTGAGCGCGCCGAGGACGCGGACCAGTTCGAGGCGGTCCTCGCAGGGTTCGAGCTCTTCGACGGCCTCGCGCAGCAGGTGGTGGTGGCGCCGCAGCCCGGCCGCCTCGGCCAGGACCCGCAGGGACTGGGCCCGGGTGCGGGACTGGCCGGGGCCGCACTTGGCCAGCTGCTCCTGAGCCAGCTTCTCGGCCTCGGCCTCTCCGCCGGTACGCAGGTGCATCTCGGCGGCGGCGGAGCGCCACGGCACCAGGGACGGCTGGTCGACACCCCACCGCTGCATGCGCTCCCCGCAGGTGAGGAAGTCGTCCAGGGCGGGGTGCGGGCGATTGGTGGCAGCGTAGAACTGACCACGCGCGTAGACCAGTTCGAGACCGTGGCGCGTGTCGTGGACCGCGTCCGGGATATGCCCGTCCAGGTAGGCCGCGGCCTGTTCGTACTGACCCATCGCGGTGTGCGCGGCCACCAGGGTGGCCAGCAGGGAGCCGAGGGCGACACCCCAGTTGTGCGCGGGCATCCAGCCCAGGCCGTTCGTGGCGTACCGGATGGCGTCCGCCGGATTGCCCTGCCGCAGCGCGATCCTGGCTCTGGACTCGGAGAGCTGTGCCTGCCAGCCGGACCCGCCCAGTTTGGTCGCCTCGCGCAGCAGGGCGTCGCACCAGTGCGCCGCCGTACCGAGCCGGTCCGCGTAGACCAGCACGGACAGCGCGCTGAGCAGCGGGTCCAGTGTGACCTCGCTCAGGGAGGTGCCCTGCAGCAGGTGCTCGGCGAGGTCGGCGGCGCCCGCGTCGCAGCCCTTGGTCAGGATGATGTGCAGGGCCGTACCCGCCTTGACGCCGGGGTCCGCGCCGCGCGCCGCGATGATCTCGTTACCGAGGACCGGTGGCGGTGCGGGGTTGTCATCGGGCGGGAAGTGCTCGCGCAGGGCGGGATACGTGGTGCGTACGGCGCCGTTGGCCAGGTAGGTCTCCGCGGCCGACCAACCGTCGTAGGTGCCACGGGACTTGTGGGCGACGTCCACGGCCTCCTGGAAGCTGCCCTGACGCAGCAGGCCCTTGATGAGCAGCGGCACCTCCTGTTCGGCGAGCCACCCCTCGTCGAAGGCGGTGCGCAGCGCGCTGAGGCAGGAGCCGGCCGTCGTCGGGCTCAGACGCCCGACGAGCCTGGTGAGTTGGCCGAGAATGGCGCTGCGGCGTGGTCCGTTGCCGCAGGCACTGTCGGCCAGTTGCAGGCAGGCGATGGCGAAGGAGGCGTCTTCGGCGCCGCGGGCGCGCCGCGCGGTCTCGCACAGTACGTCGAGAGCCTGGGCGTCGTCGACGTGCCCGGAGGCCACGATGTGCCGGGCCACGACGGGCGGTTCGGCGCAGAGCCGGCGCAGTCGGTCGGCGGCCCGGAGGTGCAGCTCGACGCGTTCGTCGCACTCCAGGTCGTTGAGGACGGCGTCCCGGGCAGCCGGGTGGCGGAAGGCTCGGCACTCCGTGTCGCGTTCGACGAGACCGGCTGCTTCGAGCTCACGCAGACTCGAGGCGACCATGTCAGGGTCGAGTTCGAGCAGGTCCGCCAGAAGGCGGTCGGTCGCGGCCCGGTCCAGGACGGCCAGGCCGCGGGCGACGGCGAGCACCTCCGGCTCGCTGCGGTACAAGCACCCGAGGACGGCCTGCTGATAGGCGTGGCCGGTCACCGGTGCGCCGCTGACGCCTTGGTCCTCGCCGCTGCCCTCGTCATCGGTGCGCAGGTCGTGGACGAGAGCGCGTACGAGAAGCGGGTTGCCGCCGCTGGCCCGGTGGATGGCCGGAGCCAGGCTTCGCGCGGCCGCGTCGTGCAGGCTCTCCTCAAGGGTCTGGGCCACGGCCCGCTCGCTGAGCGTGCTGGTGCGCAGCTCGGTCAGGCGGGGGTGGCGCAGCAACTCCGCGCCGAACAGCGGCCGGGCCGGGTGCGGTCCGGTGCCCGCGGCGAGGACGGTCAGGACGGGCTTGGTACGCAGCTCGCGCATCGCGTACTGCAAGCACTGCAGGGACGGGATGTCCGCGTACTGGACGTCGTCCACGATGACGGCCAGCGGCCGCTCCCGCACCAGGCTCACCAGGGTCGTGGTCAGCGACCGCATCAGGTGAGTCTTGACGTGCTCCTCCCGCTCGGAGTCGGGATTTCGCAGCATCGCGGTGAAGCGGGCGGCGTCGAGCAGCTTCTCCACACGTTCCGTTTCCCGCTGCGGAAGCTGGCCGCCGAGCAGCAGTTGTCCGAACACCGCCATGGGCGTACGGCGCTCCGTACGCAGCCCCGCCGCGGCGAGGACCGTGACGCCTGCGGCTTCGGCCTCCTCGGCGACGTAATTCAGCAGCACACTTTTTCCGGTCGCCACCGGCCCTCTGACGAGGACAACCCGAGAAGGCTTCTCGGCATTCCCCCTCACCATTTCCCCGAGGAGTGCTAAATCATCGGTTCGCTCAACCAAGCTCATATCAAGATTACCTCCCCGTTCAAGGCATCTCCGCCTGCCTCAGGCATCTCTTCCGGCTCCAAGTCACCTATGAGGCCTGCCCAGGTGTGTCCTATTGGTGAAGTTCACCACAACACACAGCGACAGGCTCTACTCAATGGCTTCTCTTCAAGAGCTTCCCGGAGCACAACAGCATCAACTATGACTCATTCCCGATGCCAAGGTAGCCCCGAAAGAGGTGAGGGCGCCAACCAAATCCACCGGGACTCGAAACGTTCAGCCCTTCCCTTTTCGGCGGTGGATGTGATAGTCGGGGCGACCGCCCAGCCCACAAGAGCTGAATGGAGAATTCCGCTTATGCCGACCGGACGGCGTCAAGCGCCGCACCCGTCGCAATCCCCAGCCGACACAGCAGGTCAAAGGCCCATCAGCGTCGAGATTCCAGAGACGCGGCAAGGCCTGGAGAAGCTCTTCCCAACTCGAAGGGGAGCCACCCACAAACCTGGAAGACATCATTCCGCTCCCTGCCTCCGCAGGCAACACCGCCCACAACCGGCCCCGCAGCCGGGATCCACAGCCATAGGGCGACGGCCCGCGTCCGTTACCGAACGTAGCCAGTCGCCGGGCAACAATGGATCACCCCAGGGCAATCAACTCACACTCCAACGACCCTCAACGCAAAGGGGCCAGCGAGACCCGACAGAATCGCCCGGGCAATTCCGGCGGAGCGCCGGACAAGTTCCATCATGCGCGTTCGGTTCATGTGTCAGTCGTCACTCGCCGCGCCCGTCGCGGCCACTCCGAGACCACACAGGGCGACGTAATCCAGCCTCAATTAGGCTGAAAACATCGCGCGACACGGCCTCCGTGCGGTCATGAGAAGTGGCGGTGGGTTTTTCCCGACTTGTACGACAGAAAGTTTCATACCCCACACAAACGGGCCCACGCCCAGTCGAGTGCGGACCTCCCTGTCGCGCCAGTCCGCCGAAGAAGTCGCCACTCCATCGGGACCTTCGGCAGGCGAGCATGGGCGGCGACCCCGCAGGAGTCCCTGTACGTTCACTGACGGGAGCCCTGTCACGGTGCCGGCGCCAAGGTTCCACTTCGCCCGCGGGGCACGGGACGTCGGTGTGGTCGAAGCGACCGTAGACCGAGGTGCGGTGGGGGCCCCGAGCCGGTGGACAGCGGCGGATCTCGCGCTGCCTGGCCGTGGCGGGCCGTTGCCGGACCTCGCGCATTCGCCGAAGCGCTGTAAGTTTCCCCATCGAGTGGTGCTCCGTGCGGAGTCCCTCGGCTGTAGTGGTTTTGGTGTCGGAGGTGTGGGCTGTGTTGATGACAGGCAAGGTTCTACGTTTTGACGAGGACCGTGGTTACGGGTTCATCGCACCCGCGGAGGCGGGTGAGGATGTCTTCATGCACGCGAACGACCTGCTCGATGCGAAGTACCTTTATCAAGAGGGCAGCGAAGTCGAGTTCTTCATGGAGATGGGGGACAAGGGCCCCAAGGCCTCACAGATCCGTCTCGTCTACCAGCCGTCGGGGAACCGGCTTCCCGCCCGTCCAGCGCTGCCCGACGGCTCGGCGGCCGACCGGCAGGACGGCCGGGCCGCCGCCGGGAGTGCTGCCCCGAGCGTGGCGCGGTTCCGCACGGAACTCACGGAAGCCCTGCTCGAGTCGGCGGGCACGCTGACCGCAGACCAGATCAAGCAGGTCCGCGAATGTGTCGTCGGACTGGCCAGTGCCCGGGGCTGGATCACCCCCTGATAAGGGATCAGTAGGGGTACTCGGTCCCCACCCCTCGCTCTAGCCTGGAGTCGTGAACGGCTGACCAGCCGGTCGGCGAGAGGGCGCCCATTACTGGCCGCCGGCCACGGCAACAGCTCGAAACGGGAGAGCTCGGCTTCGCTCTTTCACGCGTCGGCCACTTTCCCCGCAGTCGGAATCCGGAACGGTGGATCCCCTCCCTGACGCCACCGTTCCGGTCTGCCTGCCTCGTCCTTACGTGGGCTCGTAAAGCCGCATCGTGCCACGGCATCAAGGAATGGGAATCCACCATGGGCGGTCCTGAATTCTGGGAAGAGTCACGGTCCGGAACGACTGGCGAACTGATTCTCGCCGTCGACATCCCGTCCGGCGAGAACGCGATGGGCCTCCGGGAACTCGTCCCCCTTCTGAACACCGCACACACCGTGTGGCGTGCCGTGGAACAGGCCCATGTTCCCCTGGAGGGCGGCAGTCTCGCCGCGTATGTCGAGCCCTGGGCGGACGCGGTACGTAGCAGCGGCTTCAGGGTGCGCGCGGTGCTCGGCCACCGTGTGGGCTCCGTCCTGGCCGGTGCGATCGCCGAGGCGCTCGGTGGGCCCGGACAGCCGCCTCCGTCCGTTCTGCTCTTCGACCCGGAACTGGTCGATACGGACATGGTGGTGAGCGAGTTCCGACGCATGCTGGCCGACGACCCGCACCTGCTGAGCGCCGAGGAAGTCACCCGCCTCGATCGGGACCTGGACTCCGTGGCGGAGCGATGCCTCGACGATCCCGCAGCCCTGGCCGTACGCCTGCAGTCGGTCTTCATACGTGCGGCGGACCGGTCGGGCACGCGTGCGCGCGCGACGACCGAGCGCCTGAACCGGGCCGTGGACCGGCTGTCCGTCCTGGCCCTCGCCGAGGCGTACGACGTGATCCCGGTGTGGTCCCGCTGCACCGCGCTGTGCTCGTCGAGCCCCGGCAAGGGACTCAGCCGTACGCGGGCCGCCCTCCTGCTACCGGAAGCCGGGTTCGTCGCCCGGGAGGTCTCCTTCAGGGACAAGCACACCGAGATGCTCAGCAGCCCGGTTGTCGCGCAGACCGTGTCCGAACTGCTCACCGTCTCCGAGCAGCGGTAGATCCTCCCTCAGGGACCGGCCCGCGCCCCGCGCCGAAGGGTCCGTGTCGAACGCGGGCACGCAGCCTGGCCGTTGCGCAGGGCACGCAGCCTGGCCGTTGCGCAGGGCACGCACGGCAGCGGGACACAACAGGCTGCGGTGAAGACCCGGCCAAGGGGCCACTCCCTATCCCCGTGCCTCGCTCAGCTCACGGGGTGGTCTCCCGCTCTCTCGCCGTCGGCAGGCCCTTCTGCCGGTCCCTGCCGCGCCAGGGCAGATAGACCAGTAGTTCCGTGGCGATGAAACGCAGGACGAACGTCGTCAGGAGGGCGAGTGCCGTGGCGGGCAGCACGGCCATGTACTTGCCGCCGACGAGGAGGGCGATCAAAGGGACGCGCAACACCAGGTCCGCGTTGGCCAGGAGGGCGAAGCGGCCCAGACGGTTCGCCCAGGACCGGCGGCCGTGGCGGTCACGGAAGAGCAGGAGGTCTATGAGGATGAAGTTCCACAGGACTCCGAACTGGTTCGCCACGATCTCGGCCGGCACGTAGTGCATGCCCAGCGCGGTCAACGTGGCGAGGGCGCTCAGGTTGGGCAGGAAACCGGTCAGGCCGATCAGCCCGAAGGCGAGCATGCGCGCCCCGCGCGTAGCGGTACGCAACGAGGTCAGGTGCACCAGGAAGCGGAGCCCCTCGCGCACGGTGGACTTCGAGTCGCCGCCGAAGCGCTCCTGGAAGGAGAACGGGACTTCGGCGACGGTCCGCGGGCGGCACCGGACCGCGAGCTCAAGGAGGATCTTGTAGCCGAGGGGCCGCAGGACGTCCGCTCGGGAGTGCACCACGCTGCGGCGTATCGCGAAGAAGCCGCTCATGGGGTCACTGATCCCGCGCAACGCCGAGGGGAACAGCGACTTCGCCAGAAGCGTCGAGCCGCGTGACACGGCGACCCGATAACGGCCGGACAGCCCCGAGTTGCTACCGCCGCCCGCGTAGCGACTGGCGACGACGAGGTCGGCTCCTGTCCGGCGTCCGGTGGCGACGAGTTCGCGGACCAGGGACGGCGGGTGCTGCAGGTCGGCGTCCATGACGACGATCCAGTCGCATGCCGCGGCCTTCATGCCCTCCACGACGGCGCCGCTCAGGCCCCCCACCGCGACGTCCCGGTGCATGGCGGTGACCGGAAACGGACACGCGCCCGCGGCCTGCTCGACGATGGCCGGGGTGTCGTCGGTGCTGTCATCGACGAACAGGACCTCGTACCGGTCCCGCGATGGTAGGCAGGCGGCGAGCTGGGAAAGCAACTCCCGTACGTTCTCTGCTTCGTTGAAGGTCGGGATGATCACCGTCGCACTGCTGCTCCCGCCGCTCGGCACACCGCCGTCGTCGAGTTCCCCGGCACCGGGGTGGGCTACGGTCATCGAGGCACCCCTGGCGATCCGGCGGGTCGGGCGGAGGCCCGCCGTGGCTGTCGAAGGGCAGGGGAACCCGTGATGGGCAGTCTCGCCATGGTCGTCCTCTACAGTCTGCGCGGGTTGATCACGTCGGCGCGGCTCCGGGCGACAGGTTTCGCCGGGTTGTGCGGTGGGGCAGCTGCTGTGCGTGGGGATGGCGAGAGACGGGCGCGGGTCCAGGCCCGACCGCCGGCCGGGGAGAATGAGGGGCACTCCGGGAAGAACAGCTCCTGGAGCCCTCCACAACCACGCCGGTCACTACGTCATGGGTTCGCCGAGGAAGCCGCTCGAGAATCAGGCGATGTCCACTGCCGCAGCGGTGCGTTCGTTCAGGGAGGTTATGCGGGGCGGCAGCCTTCCTCCACCCCTAGCCATCCCCTAGCCGTCGGATCCGGGGGGCGGGATCGCGGAAGACTCAGGATTTCAGCTCATCAGCAATCACGCCGTCGCCCCTGAGAAAACAGACCGCGGCGCCGCAGCAAACAGCACTGCATCCATTTTGCACTAAGCCCGCACCAAGGTTCCGGATACGTTTCGCTTTCAGCGTCGCCCGCATAGGAAGTGAAAGCGGCCGAGGCCAGTATCCGGCACACCACCGGATCCAATGATTTCGGAAACGCGGTATCAGGCCGCCGGACCGACCGGAGTCCGATGCGGCTGTGTGAATCTGATCGGAGGCGGTTGCCTCCGGCGGCATGAGCGGACCACGCGCCGGACTCCCGGCGGGCGGAGTGTATGCCTCTGCGTAACCATCCCTCAAGATCGCAACGTGGCCGCCAGGCGGGGCGACAGCTCGCAGAGCAGTGAGCCATGGGTTCGCAGCGACGGGGAAGGATTCCTTTCCTCCCCTTTGACTACGTGTTTTGCGTGAAGCCCTTCTCACTACCCACCACAGTTTCACTTTGAACGACACCCGCCGGCCTCTTGCTCTCACAAGTGGAATGGTTTACTCATTGCTCGCGGGCTTGGACCTGATCGCCTATATCACATCAACAGCATCAGAAGGTAGGGCTGAACGACGTGAGGGGCGATGCATTCGGCCGACGTCGGGGCTTCTTTCGGGGCTACCTCGCCAACGGGATTCGGCCATAGTTGATGTAAGCCCTTGCTACTGGAGGGGCCTCTGTGGGGAAATTGTTGAGGCCGCCTCACGTTGTGAAATCTGGTTCCGTTTACTTCCTGTTGGCGCGGAATTCGCCATGGAGGACCGGCGCGTTGACCCAGGCAGGCTCACGGGGAGGTAACTGAGCTATGAGGTTGGTCGAGAGGGCCGACGAATTCGCTCTCCTGGAGGAGATCCTGTCGGGCACGGGAGACATGTCCTCCCGAGTGATCGCTGTCACAGGTCCTGTGGCTTCGGGGAAGAGCGAGTTGCTCAACTTCGCCGTCGACCAGGCCGAAGCGGCGGGTTTCACGGTCCTGAGAGCCATCGGTCTGCGAAGACAGCGTCGGACCCCCATGGCTGTGCTCGAGCAGCTGCTCCTGGGAGGCGAACAGCCGCGGGAGCGGTCGGAGTCCGTGGCGAAGCAGCTCGACGCCGCGAAATTCTCCGCCCTGCTGAAGGACCCGGACTCCGAGCAGGAAGAACACGTAAAGGCCCACACCATTCGGTCACTGACCACGGCCATGGTGAGCCCGACGAAAGAGCGTCCTGTCCTCATCGCGGTGGACGACATGCACTACGCGGACATCCCGTCGCTGCAGTGTCTGCGGCACGCGATGGAGGAGCTGCGTACGAAGCCGGCGGCGGTGGTACTGGCATGGCGGACCGGACTGCGCCTGACCAGACCGCTCTTCGGCGCCGGCCTGCTGCGCCAACCCGGTCTGATCCGTATGCCCCTGACCACACTGAGCGGGCAGGCCGTGGCCGAGCTGCTCCGCGAGTACCTCGACGAGGCCACCGCCCGCCGCATCGCCCGGGACGTGCACCGCATCAGCGGCGGCAATCCACTGCTGGTACGAGCCCTCGTCCATGACCTCCTCCCCGGCAGCGAGCAGTGCGGCCGTCGGCTACGGACTCCTCACGCGCCGGCGGTCGGTCACGCCTTCCGGCAGGCGGTGCTCAGCTGCCTCCACCGGGTCGAGCCATCGGTTCTGGCCGTAGCCAGAGGCCTGGCAGTCCTTGACGGGGCCGCCGCGGAGGACACGCTCGCCCGAGTTCTCGAACTCTCCCCCGAGGCAGTCGCGTTGAGCCTGCGCGAACTCGAGGCGATAGGGCTGGTCGACGGAGGAACCTTTCGCTGCCCGGCCGCGCGGGACGCCGTCCTCGCCGACCTTCCGCCTGACGACCGAACAGCCCTGATTCTGGGGGCCGTCGATCTCCTACGGCAGCCTGGTACCGAAGCACCCGTCGTCGCACGGCACATCATCGCCGCTGACGCTGTCGTGGACGCTCAGTCCCCGGAGGCGCAGTGGGAGGCCGCGCCCCCACCACCGCTGCGGGACTGCCGGACATCACCTGCCTCCAACTGGCCGACCGCATCTGTGGAAGCGGACCGCACCGCAGCGACATCTGGCTGAACTGACCTGCTTGAACCGGCGATTGCACCCCGGCAGCCCTGCCTCACGGTCAGCACCGCGGAGAGACACGCGAACCCACCACCTGATCATCACGGATCAGGAGCACATGGTCGGCCACACGGTCCACGACGTCCGTCGATCCGGTGGAGAACACCACGGTCCCCGTGGACGCCGCGAAACGGCTGATGGCACGACAGATGATCGCTTCCGAAGCGGAGTCCACGCCGTCCAACGGGTCGCAGAGCAGCAGCAGTCTGGGCAGGGGCAGCAGAGCGCACCCCAGCGCCACACGGGAACGCTGGCCGGGGAGGAGCCGGGTGGTCGGAACGCACTCGGTGTCACGCAGTTCGAACGCGTCGAGTACTTCCGTCGTGCGCTCCTCGGCGGTGTCCCGGTCGAGCCCCTGGTCGACGCCTGCCTCCACCAGGGCATCGCGCACCGGAATCTCCCTCAGCGGCATCCCCTCGGGTACGAGACCCACCAGGCGCGCGGCGGCTGAGGGATCCGCCTGCGTATCCACGCCGTATACCTTCACGCATTCCAGCGGACGGGCCCGATCGAGCAGTCCGGTCAGGAACGAGGCAGCCGATCCGCCTTCCGACACGGCAGCCGCACAGGCATGCTGCGGAACACGGAAGCTGAGCCCCTCGCCCGCCACCCCGTGTGCGCCGCTCCGTGTCCTGCTGCTCACCTCCAGGGCAGCCACCGGTTCCGGGTCGGCCTTCCCGAGCATGCTGCCAGGGCTGCTGTCATGTACCGGAAACCTCAGGTTGTCCGCCCCTGGCTGCATGAAATCTCCCGGTGGTGAGTAGAGGTTCGCTCTTCAAGTAGATGGTGAGCCTGTGTGGCTCGTTGCGGCGGCTGGAGCTCCAATGTTTTCAGGTTTCACCCGGATTTCGTACGGTCTTCGGGATCGAAACGGCGCGACTAAAGTATCCGTTGAGTCCGGCAATGGATATCCGCGCACCCCTCAGGGATGTTCACCTCACCGCTGCCGTCGTACAGCCTTGCGGGCCGACCTGCGGGATCGTACACAGTTGCGGACCGACGGACCCGACCAAGTCCGGTCGCGTTGGTGAACACGCGCCGTGACGAGACTGTCATGCGGATCATGGTGTGAATACCGCCTCTTCCGGTACCCGCGTGGACCGAGATGGCAGGCGTAAGGGGATGGTCAAGGGGTTCCGCCCTACCGTTGCATGCGGCACCGATCGAGGCTGCGGTCGGAGGGTGACATGGCCGGATTCCGGAGCGTCACACGCTCCACGCACCGGCCGATACCGGCTCTTCGCAGTCACTCGGGGCGCGTGGCGCCGGATCTCGCCACAGTCAGGCGAGTTCTCGCTCGTGGCACGCGGCCGAAATGTGCGACCGATGCAGGGGAAATCCCTTATCCTGCCGGGCCGGATTTCACTCTCCCCCACTGCGGCGACCGTCACACCCGGATGGTCGAGGAGGAATAACGGACGCACGGTTCGGCACAGGGCTGGACGGCTTCATGGCTGCGGCACTTTCCCTCGCCGGCGGTTCGGCGATTCCCCCGCCGCACGGTCTCTGCGGCCCCTGTTCGGAGCGGGCGGGTGTGACCGCCCTTCGCTGCCCGGACAGACCCGTCCCTCGTCGTGGCGAAAACGACCTTGGTATCACGCGCGCCATGGTTGCAGAGGCGATCGACCCACCCCGCGCCTCTGCGCTCACCGCCCTGGGATCTCGCTTCGGGCGCAGTTCGGGAACCCTGCCGGAGTTCGCGAGGGCCCACCGCTTCGAGCGGTCCCGCCGAGCCCCGCGCACCGCACCGCTCGGAAGTCGCCGATCCCGAAATCCGACGCTTTCGCGGAACCGGAGCGCTGCGAAGATCACGAGATCGCAATCAGCACTCGGGGCACACCGTCATCTTCCGAACCGTCTCCACCATTCCACGTACCAAAAGATTACTTTTACGCACAGGAGGCACCACATTTTCGCCGCGGAACAGGAGGAAAAAGGAAATCCCGGTGGTCGATTACGGGGGAAATCGACCACCGGGACGCCTTGGCCCGCAGAGATCCAAGCGGTGTCTACTCGATACCCTGTTCCGGTGCCAAGACCTATGGAACACCGGTCGACTCCCCGTCAGGCAGCGGGAAACGTTGGTATGGCCACCGATGAAAGTTGCCCCGCGACATGACATTTCCCTACTCGTGGGCCTGGCACGAGACGGCAGATGATGGAAGGGCTACCGCGAACGCGGCTGCCGTGGGCCTCCCACGCACCTCCAGAACGCGGAGAGCCGGAGGCCAGACGAGCGATCATGGCTCTGGGGCAACACCAACCAGGCCGCCGAACGCTCGAGCCGACCGTGCACCAACCCGCGCCAAACCCCGACCCGCACCGAGCGGTGCATTGTCAAGGTCCGTGCTCGGGTGCCCATGGGGTCCGCGAGCACCCAGCCGGCCAGGCGGCGCTGGTGGACGGCGACGAACTGGGTTCGCCTGGATAGACTGCGCGGCATGGGGAACAAATTAATCCGTGTATTGGTCGTCGATGACGAGCCCATGGTCTGCGCGCACTTGCGGACCATTCTCGGGTCCGCCGAAGACATCGAAGTCGTCGACGAAGCCCATGACGGTGCGGCCGCAGTGGAGGCCGTGGTGCGGCACCGCCCCGACATCGTCCTCATGGATCTGCGTATGCCCGGCGTCGACGGACTGACCGCCATCGACCGCATTACCAAACTCGACCAGCCGCCAAAAGTCGTGGCCCTTACCACGTTTGACGCGGACCAGTACGTCTTGCGAGCGCTGCGCAGCGGCGCGAGCGGTTTTCTCGTGAAGTCGACGCCACCCGAGGACCTGATCAGTCTCGTCCGCGTTGCCGCGGACGGCCACGCGGTCCTCTCGCCCGTAGCCGCGCGCCGCTTGGTCGCCGCCTCCTCCGAGGAAGAGGCGGCCCGGGAGCGCGCAAAGCTTATGGCTAGCAAACTCACCGAGCGCGAGACGGACGTCCTCACCTGTCTCGGCGAGGGGCTCTCGAACGCCCAGATCGCCTCGAAGCTGTTTCTGAGCGAGGCCACGGTAAAGGGCTACGTCTCGCGCATGCTGGTCAAGTTGGGATGCACCAACAGGACTCAGGCGGGTCTGCTCGCCTACGACGCCGGGCTCGTCAGCCGCTGAGACGACGATTGCGACCAGGCCCGGAGGGGGGCGGCAGACCGTGCGGGCCCTCGTCCCGCGGAGCGGGACGAGGGAGGAGAGAGTTCCGGCACGAGAGCTGCGAGGACCGTGCACGCCGGCACGTCATTCGCCGTCGGCTGCTGTCAGTCGTCGTCGCCCCACAGCCCCGAGGCAGCCGGCTGGCCGGACCGGATCCACGTCTTCGTCGTGGGCACATAGGTCGGCAGGGCCGATTCCACTGTGAAGCCGCCGTCGGGGAGGGGGCCCGACGCGAAAGTCCCGCCGACGAGTTCGGTGCGCTGCCGTAGCCCGCTCAAGCCACTCCCCGAGCCACTCGCCGCGAGTTCGACGTCGCCCGGCTTCGTCGGCGCGGTATTGCGCACCAGCAGCCGCACCCGGTCCACCTCGTACCGCACATCCACCCGCACCGAGCCCCCAGGGGCGTGCTTGCGGACATTCGTCAGCGCCTCCTGCACGATGCGGTGCGCCGTCCGCGCCACCACCGGTGCCAGCACCGACCCGTCCCCCACCTCCCGGAACTCCACCTCCATGCCCACCGCCCGGGACTCCGCCACGAGCATGGCCAATCCCGGGCCCGACCCACTCACATCCCTCTCAGCGGTCCCCACCACCTTCACGGCGCTCCTTGGTGACCTCAGCACGCCCACCAAGTCCCGTAACTCCTCCAGCGCCTGACACCCCGCTGCCCGCAACGCCTCGGCCTCAGCACGCGCGTGAGCGTCGGAAGCCGTCACGCACAACGCCCCCGCCTGCAAGACCATCAGACTGACCCGATGCGTCACGACGTCATGCATCTCCCCCGCGAGCCGTACTCGCTCCTCCGCGCGGGCCTGCTCCGCCACGAGGACCCGCTCTCGCTCTGCCCGCTCGGCCCGCTCAGTCAGCACCGCGATCAACCCTCGCCGCGCCCCCACGTACATGCCCAGCAGCGCCGGAACCGCTGTCAGAACCAGCCCGCTCGCCGTCACCGCGAACGACAACGCCCACAGCCGCGTGGCCAGCAACGTCAACACACCCGTCAGCACCCACGCCACACGCGGCCGAGCCGAGAAGACCACCGCGCTGTACGCCGCGAAGGGCGTAGCCGAGGGCACCCACACCCCCGCGCCGTCCGCCGAGGCCAGGAACCACCCGGGAACCAGCCACATCGACAACGACATGACGACCGCCGACACCGCGACCACGCCGAGCACGGCCAACGGCCGCGTCCTGCGCGCCAGCATGGCCAACGCGACCACGACCTGAAGAACAAGCCCGGCCCACGGACCACACCCGGGACGCCCCTCCTGCGGGAGACCACTCCACACGGCCACGTACACGTTGAACACCACAAGCATGACGACGAGAAGGATGTCCAGAACGACTCCGCGGCCCAACCACCGAATCGGGCACTTCACGCCAGTCACCGTACTGCGGCCAAGGCGTCGCAGGGACACATGTGTTCTCTTGGCCATCACAGCGCGTACGAAAGTGGGTATTGCACCGGACAGGTTGCGACCTTGGTCGCTTCCACTTCCCACGAAGCGCTCTGCCGCACACCTTGGCTGACTTGCTGCGCAATCGGATCGAGGCTGACCGGCGAGGGCGGGCTGCTGCTGCAGCAGCAGCTGACGAAGAGGGTCCTCGAGTCCGCCCTGGAAGGCCCAAGCCGCACTAGCCTCTTGCGGGAATCGATGGGCCTGACGCAGATGACCGAAAGACGCAATAAGGAAGAGGAATATTCGCGTCGAAAGAGCAGGACGGCGTTGGCGACATCGTCGGCGCGAGATCCGCATCACGGAGAAGTCGCGTCACCGATTCGACCCCGGCACAGCCGGCCCGAGGCCGTTCCGGGAAGTCCGGGGCCCGTGACCGTTCCGGAAAGTCGTCGAACGGGCGCACCAGGGGCACGGGGCCGTCTTCCGCGGGCCTCGACGCCGCCGAAGGCCTGGCCGTCCCCGTGCTCAACTCCCGGGCACGGCCAGGCCGTTTCACCTCTCGAAGCAGTTCAGTACCGATCGGCGAGGATCCGGGGCGACACCGGCGGGGGCTCGACGAGCGTTGCGTCGGATCGCAGGATCGCCTGCTGCAGGTTCCTGAGATCCACCCCAGGTTCGATGCCGAGTTCCTCGATCATCCGATCGCGCGTCACGCGATACGCGGCGAGCGCCTCGGCGATCCGGCCACAGCGGTAAAGAGCGACCATGAGCTGCCGGATCAGCCGCTCGCGCACATGGTTGGTGCGGGCGGCGGCCACGATCTCGTCCACGATCAGGTGGTGCTCACCAAGGCTCAGCCGCAGCTCGAACCGCTCTTCGAGCACGGTGAGGTACATGTCCTCCAGTCGAGCGCGTTCCATCTCCAGCATGGGACAGTCACCCACGCCGGTCAGCGGGGTCCCGCGCCACAGGGTGAGCGACTTGTCCAACATCCGCGCCGCCTCGGCCAGGTCGTGCCCCCGTACGGTGCGGGAGCGCTGCACAAGTTCCTGGAACCGCTCGACGTCGACCTGCTCCTGACCGGCAGTCAGCCGGTATCCGCCCGACTCGGTCTGAATGAGCGGAGTCGGCAGCACCTTCCTCAGCCGCCTGACGTAATTGCGCAGGGTGACAGCCGCCGTGACCGGAGGCGTCGGTCCCCACAGCCGGTCGATCAGTTCGGTGGAGCTCATCACGCGTCCTCGACGCAATGCGAGGGTGGCAAGCGTGGCTCGCAGCCGCGGCGCCCCCACAGGCCAGGGTGTGCCTTCGTCGTCGATCACTTCGACCGCGCCCAGAAGCCTAATCTCCACGGCCGACCTCGAGCACCACCCGACCGGTACAGCCATGTACGCCCCGACTTTGATCGGTCTGTCTCGCGTTCCCTCTCATCCTCCCACGGACACCAACGACTGATTCCACGATAACCACAACCCCGACTCAGCTGCTTTCGGAACGATTCAACCGGTCTTGCGAAATTCACGGACGCATGCCGCTGGCACCACCTCTCTCCAAACCGAAACGGTAGCGCCGAGGGGCAGTTTCACCCACCCTTAAACCACCCCACTTGGTACGGGCATGTATTAAGGGGCCCCTGGGGCATGGATTTCGGCCGGAAATAATGGACGCCGGTTGACCTCAGTGCGGAAACGGACATCTGTATAAATCCGCAAGGGGCTGTCACTTGGCGGGTATCGATTCGCAGAGAGCCTCGACACCAGGTGTGCAGCGCTCCTCAAGTGCCGACAATTCCTGTGGCGGCAAGCGGAGTGCGACGCGTGGAGCAGAGGGACCCGGGCGAGAAAATGCCCGGAGCGTTCGACAACCGCGCCGCAATCGAACCGGTCGGCCAGCAGCTCGAACAGGGACTCGTAGTGGCGTGCCGCCGGCTGCCAGGCCAGGAGGTGATCCAAGGGGCGAGTTCGTCGAACAGTGCGTCGGGATCGTCGGTCAGCTGCGGCAGCACGCCGGGCCGTTCACCGAGACGAACAGCTCGTTGAGGCTCAGGTCTTTGCCAAGGCGCCGGTCAGTGCCCCGCTCGGTCAGCCGAAACCGGTCGGCGCGCGACGTACACGATCTTCGGGTGCCGTTGCTCATCGGCGGGTCGGACCAGCTTGCCGGGCGCGGTCATGTCCCCGAAGCCGTACGAGCCGACCAGGTCCAGCCCCGCGTCGGCGATGGCATTCCGGACAGTCCGGTCCTCGAAGTGGTGTTCCAGAACAGTGGCGCTCCTACGCGTCCACAGGCCGTCGCCCTGGTGACGGAAGGCCGTCAGACGGGCCTCGGCCGGGGAATCGGCGGAAGGCCGCGCGGTCAGCCCGGTCGAGATGATGACGGTGTCATCGCGTTCGACGACACTCCGGCGCCGGAGACTGTAGTGGGCGGTGAACGTCGCGAGGGGGTTGACGTCGAAGACCAGGACTCCTCCTGGAACCAGCGCGCCGGCGCTGCTGCGCACGGCGGCGCCCAGATCCGCGGGGCCGAGCAGATGGTTGGCGACATCGTCCAGCCAGTGGATGAGGTGGAAGCCGGCGAGCGAATCGGGCAGGGCGCGCATGTCAGCCTGAAGGAACCGCACGTTGCCCGCCCGGTCCTTGCCCCGTGCGATCTCGAGCATCTCCTCGGAGATGTCGCAGGCGGTGACCTCGAAACCACGGCGCTGCATGGCGAGGCTGCTGGTGCCGGTCCCGCATCCGACATCGAGGAAGCGGCGACCGGTGCAGCCCTGCTCCTGGAGGACGCCTTCCAGGAGATCGGCCCAGATCTCGTAGTCGGCGGCCATCTTCAAGGCGTCGTACGCGTCGGCCAGGGCATGGTTGTAGAGGTCCGCGGGGGCGGGGGTCTGTGTCATCTCCGAACTCCGGATTCAGTTGATGGATCGGCTGTCAGGCGTGCGTGGGCCGGGGCACGGGCCGGGTCATCCCACCAGTGGGGCCGGCTCTTCGGGGCTCGCGGGGAACTCCAGCCACAGCACGGAGGGAGTGCGCTCCGGAGCAGCGAGTCGCATCAGTCCCATGCACACACCCGCGGTGCCGATCATCATGCCCGGCACGTCGACGGCAGCCCCCGGCACGCCACTGCGCACGCCCGTCTCCTCGATGCGTCCCAGCGCCGCTTGCGCGATGCGCTCTCCGGCTCGCCGCCAGCGCGTGGCCTCAGCCTCGTCGGGTAGTACGCGAGCCGCCAGGGTGAAGAGTTCGAGGTTGCCCAAGTCCCCGTGGCACAGGCTGTGGTTCTGGCCGAATCCCCCATCATGCGTCGTCTCCAACGCCACCCGGGCTTCTTCAAGCAGTTCCTGTTCCGGCTCACCGCGTGACAACAGCAGCCGGGAGAGACCTATCCCGACGCCGCCGTTGCACCACCAGCCCGCCTGCTCCCTCGGCCGACGGGAAACGATCCCTTGCTCCAGCCTCAGGTCACGCCATCGGCCTTCCTCGGGGACGAACAACCGGCGGTCGAACTCCACCGCTTTACGGGACAGTTCGCGAAGGTCCGCCGAGTCGAAGAGCGCGGCCAGTTCGGACAGGGCCCAAGCGATTCCGGCAGAGCCATGCGAGAAGCCGCCCAGGGGCTGCGACTTCACTGCCGGCTTCCAGCCGGCCGTCCCGTCGCCTTCGACACTCGTCTCCATGAGTCGATGCGCGCACACCTCCGCCACCTCGCGGAACCGCCGGTCCCCGTGCCGCCGGTACAGCCCGGCGGCGACAACGGCGCAACCGGCCAGACCGCCGACCACGTCCGGTGACGACTCCTCTTGGGCCGTGCGCAGCAGCAGCGGCGCCGCGGCGGCGATCCCCTCGGCGTAGCGAGGGTCGCAGGTGAGCCACTCCAAGTGATCCAGCGCGTACAACAACCCGCCGATTCCGTCGAAGGCTCCGGACGACGCGATCAGCCCGTTCTCCCTCGCGTCCTCGAGATGTTCCAACAGCGGCACCGCGCTGCGCTGCGCGAGGTCCAGGTACCGGTCGTCTTCGAACAGGGTGGCCGCATGTCCGAACATCATGGCCATCCCCGCGAGGCCGTCGTACAGCGCCGTGCCCAGTGGCTTGTAGGTGAGGGCGTCCTCCTGGCCACCGTCGATACTGATCCCGATCCAGCTGCAGTCGTCCCGGCCCAGCACGGCGCGGTCCGCCAGCTGTGCGGCGAGCCTGTTGGCGGCGGCCCGGGCGGCCTCGGGAACGTGGATCTGTGCGTCTTCCGTCGGCGGTCGGTGACGCACCTGCCAGGCCCCGGTCGCCAGGGTGCTCATCGTTTCCCGGACGATCCGCTCCTGCACGTCCCGGTGATCGGGGCCGTATCGCCGGAACCTCCGGCGCAGGACGGCGATGCTCGGCCGGGTGAAGTACTCGGGAACCTCCGCGTATCCCGGGGCGTCGAGCCCCGTACCGCTCGGGCGGGTGCGGAAGCACGGGATGTCGCCGTGCAGCAGTTGGAGCTTCTCCAGCTCGACGAGCGGAATGAGACCGGGGCGGGTGTCGGCGGCTGCCCACAGTTTGTCGAACAGCCGCTCGCGGTCGAGCGCGTCGCGGAGATAGTCCGGGTGGTAACCCTCCGTCAGGAACAGGCCGTAGCGCCGGGTCGGCCGGGCGAGGTGGCGGATCTCGATGTCGGCCGCGCGGCCGAGGACGCCCGAGAAGACGTCGCTGTTCTTGGTGATGATGTCGTACGTCTCGTTGAACCCGGCGACGATCTCCTCGGTGTAGTGCTCGGGCCGTATGTCCCCGCTCTCGGTGTAGGGACGGTTCGCGGCGTCCTGTATCTCGGGAAAACGGGCCTCTATCCTCATCGTGTCCCGGTACTCGTCGACAACGGCCGGCAGGGCCCGGGAGGCCTTTTGCGGCACCCCGCCGCCGATGCCGCTGAGGTCGACGCCTCCCCTTCTGTGATCGCCGAAGACCAGGGCGGGCAGCATTCCGGTGGCGAGGACACTCTCGAACAGCGTGTGCATCGCGTGCTCGTGGGCGGTGACGGCGTCGTCCTCGTACGGGGCCTGCTGGAACACGGTTTCCAGGTCGATCGGGACGGGATACGCCCCCGCCGCGATGATGTTCTCGAGGTGGAAGTCGATGGCACCCAGATACAGCAGGTTCGCCAGCGTCCCACCGACGCGCCGGTAGAACGAGGTCACGTCGTCGGAGGAGTCGCAGGGGGCGTGTTCGATGAACTCGCCCCACCCGTAACCGTCCCGCTCGAGTACGCGCATGGCCCTGTTGGGCCAGCGCGATCCGTGGGCGTTGACCGTCTGCACGACCTGGCTGTACAGCATCTCCGTGGCCATCGAACGCGGCTTGTAGACGACGCGGCTCCCGTCCCGGAAGGTCAGCAGGACGACGGATCGCCCTCTGTTGTGGGCGTCTCCGAGGTCGAGCCGGATGTCGCAGGGATCACCGGCGGACAGGCCGATCAGCTGGTGCGTACGCAGATTCGGCACGTCTGCCGCCAGACGGTTGAACATTTCGGCGACATGGGCGGTCCACTGGCTGCCGCACTCCGCCATCGACCGGCCCAGCACGGGGTATTCGCTGAACAGTTCCTCCAGGTACGACGGCTCGGCCAGCAGTTCCCTGCTGTACCAGTCATAACGCTCTTCGGGCGTCGCACCGTGCAGTCGGCCGTCCACCCGGGCGACATTGAGCTCCAGGATGAGGGTTCTCAGAGAGATCAGCAGCAGGCGGTTGGCCAGCGAACCGAGCAACTGCCCGCGCAGTGAGCGTGCGATGCGGCGTGCCGTCTCCGGCTCCGGTCCGGCGGCGAGCCTGTCCGAGAGCTGTCCTTCGTAGTATGCGAGCAGAGGGCCGAGAAGCCCTTCGAACGGCAGTCGCGGGAAAACGGTGGCGAACTGTTTGGTGGTGATCGGCAGATCCGTGATGTCGCCAGACGGTGTCGCCAGCGCCGCGGCGAGGTCCTCGGTCCACGCGATCGCTTCGGGCGCCGGCGTGAAGGGTCCGGCACCGATGCGCTCGCCGAAGCTCTCCTCCGTCAGGCCCGAGTGACGCAACCGCACCCGGAAGGTCTCCTCGGACGTGAGCATCGACTCCCGCCAGGCAGCCACCGCCGGGGCGTTCCCGTCGCGGTTGCTGTCTTCCACCGGTGTGCGTTCGCAGCTGTAGGCGGCGTTTCCGGCATGGGCGAAAGATGTCCTTCTGGCGACGGCCATGTCACTCCAAACGTACGTCCATGCTGACGGTCAGGCCCGGTTGACCCCGGAGAGGGCCGGCGGACAGGGCCGGGCCCCGTCCGCCGCCCGCTCGGTCGACCGCCGGGTTCACGGACCCGACGGGCTCTCATTCAGCGGGAGAATTCAGCAGCCACATTCGGTGGTGACGGTGCAGAGGGCGCCGCTGCTGAGCCAGTGGGCCTTGTGGCCCTCGCGCAGGTCCTCCAGAGCGAGCTCCCCGAAGCCGGCGCCGGCCGGGTTCGTCTCGTCCTGGGAACCGTTCTTCCACTGGCGGGCCTCAACGCTCATGGTTTCCTCCTTGGGTGAGAGTGCGTCAGCGCAAACCCGGAACGTACGCTCCGAGTGAGCGCTCCCCGAGTCTTTCTCACCGCGCGTAGTGCATCGGTAGTAGATCCGTAGCACTGCTGGTGAAGGGGCTGTGGGCCACCTCGTGAGCGACAGTCGGCCGTTGGCGGAGCGAACGGTTCCGGCTCGAACGGGCAGCCGTCGCCGCAATCCCCGTTCGGTGCGGCTACTCGGCCTTGATCGCCTCCAGCGGGTCCGTTCGTGCCGCACGGTGGGCGGGCCACAAGGCCGTGAACGCCCCGACGAGAACAGCGAAGACCAGGAAGAACGACATGCGCCCCGCAGGCACGACCGGTTCGTAGGTCACCATGTGCGGGGCGACCAGTTCGCCCACCGCCCAGCCGAGGAAGGCGACATGGCCAGGGTGTTGACGACCCCGAGGGTTACCACCGACGCGATCGCCGGTGTCCTGGGCGCCTACCTCGTGCTCTATCCGAAGGCCCGGGTCTGGGTCCTGGTGCCGTTCCTGATCTTCCTGCCGCTGCGCCTGCCGGCCTGGATCGTCCTGGGCTCCTGGTTCGTCCTGCAGGCGGTGTACTCGTCCGGCGCGGGCGTCTCCCACCGCCACCCGAACCGCGCGGCCTGCTGTGGGGCAGGCGTGCCCGACCGGGTTGGTGAGAACGGCCAGTCTTAATCCACGATTTCCTGAATTCAGGATGTGCTGTACTGTCGTGGTGTGCTGATCGTCGCCTCTGACATCGACGTGCTGGCCCGCTTCGGCCGCGCGCTCGCCGATCCGATCCGCTGCCGGATCCTGCTCGCCCTGCGCGAATCCCCCGCCTATCCCGCCGCTCTCGCCGACACCCTCGGGATCTCCCGCACCCGGCTGTCGAACCACCTGGCCTGCCTGCGGGACTGCGGCCTGGTCATCACCTCGCCCGACGGGCGGCGCACCCGATACGAGCTCGCCGACGAACGCATCGGCCACGCGCTCGACGATCTGCGGGTCGCGGTGGTCGCGGTGGAGGCGGACAAGACCTGCCCCGACGCCGCCTCGAAGGGCTGCTGCTGATGACCGCGATATCCCTCGGGCCGTCCTCGGCTCGACGCGAGGCGCTCACCCGGCGGATACGGCTGCTCGTCGCCGCCACGATCACCTACAACGTCATCGAGGCGATCGTCGCCATCACCGCCGGCGCCATCGCCTCCTCGACCGCGCTCATCGGCTTCGGACTCGACTCGATCATCGAGGTCTCCTCCGCCGCCGCGGTCGCCTGGCAGTTCTCCGCCCGCGACCACGCTGTGCGCGAGGCACGTGAGAAGACCACCCTGCGCATCATCGCGCTGTCGTTTTTCGCGCTCGCCGCGTATGTCACCGTCGACGCCGTCCGCGCGCTGTCCGGAAGTGGTGAGGCGGACCGCTCCGTCCCCGGCATCGTCATCGCCGCCCTGTCGCTGGCGGTCATGCCGTTCCTGTCCGCCGCCCAGCGCCGCGCCGGCCGCGAACTCGGCTCCGCCAGCGCGGTCGCCGACTCCAAACAGACCCTGCTGTGCACTTACCTCTCGGCTGTGCTTCTGGTCGGCCTGGCCCTCAACGCCACCCTCGGCTGGGCATGGGCCGACCCCATCGCCGCCCTCGTCATCGCCGCCGTCGCTGTCAAGGAAGGCCGCGACGCCTGGCAGGGCAAGGGCTGCTGCGCCGCCACAGCGGCTCCCGCAGCCACCGGTACGGGCACCTGCGGCTGCCGACCGGGCTGCACGTGTCAGGCCTGATCGGCGGTGACCGGCCCTCGTTCGAGTGAGTGACGCGGTGGCGAAGACCGCCGGCGGCACCCGGCGCGCATTACGGTGACGGCTTCCGCGGAGGTGGAGGACGGATGCCGGCAGCAGGATCTACACGAGAGACGCACCCGGCCGGCTCGGCAGGCAGCGAGTTGACGATCGCCGGCGCGCTCATGGTCGTGGGCTTCCTCATCAACATCGTTTCGACCGCGCTGCACCCGTCGGGAGAGGAAGACGATCACCAGGCGATCTTCACTGAGTACGCCGACAGCGACGCATGGGTCGCGGTTCACCTCGGCCAGTTCGTCGGCGTCCTCGTCGCGCTCGGTGGGTTGCTCGTTCTCTACCGCGCCCTGCGCGGTACCGGCCGGTCCGCTCTGCTTGCGCACCTCGCTGCCGCGTTGACGGTTGCGACTGCTGCGATGTGGGCTGTTCTGCAGGGGCTGGACGGCGTGGGGCTGAAACAGGCCGCCGACGCCTGGGCGGCGGCATCAGCGGCGGACAAGCAGATCCGATTCGCCGATGCCGAGACGGTGCGGTGGCTCGAGTGGGGGTTTCAGAGCTATTTCCGCATCCTGCTGGGGCTGGCTTTCGCACTGTTCGGGGCAGCGTTGATCGCTGGTCGTTCGGTCGCGGGAGCGCTGGGCTGGGCGGCTGTTCTCGCGGGCATCATTTCGGTGGTCATTGGCGTAGACGTCGGCTACAGCGGTCTGGCGAGCGGGCTTCAGGACGCCCTGGGTATCGCCTTCTTCATCGTGGCCTTGATCTTCGCTTTTGGAGTCCTGATCAGCGGCATGCGAAAGCACGGGCGGCGATCGAGCCGTGAAGCCCCGTAGTGAAGCGTGAGGGTTCAGTGGTGCCCGGCGCCGCTGCGGTTGCCACCTGCGGTGCGAGCGTCGGTGTCCGCACTGGAAGCGTGGGCGGACGCGTGGACGGTGAAGGCCGCGGTGCGGACAGTGCCTTCATGTTGAAAGTCGAGGAAGAGCCGGTAAGTGCCGTGGCTGGGCGCGGTGGCCATGAAGGAGATCTCCGGCCCCGGCTTGGTCGTGGCGTCGCCGGGCTCGCCTTCGGGGTGGACATGGAGGTAGGCGAGGTCCCCGGAGCGCAGGGCGACGAGGTGGCCATAGGCGCCGAGATAGGGCTCGAGGTCGGTGACGGGTTTGCCATCCTTGGCCACGCTCAGCTTCAACTCGCTCATCGTTCCGGGCGTGAGCTCGCCGTCGAGGGTGACGGTGTAGCCGTCGACTTCGGCCGTGGGCTTCGCTGCGGGCAGGTCCCGAGGCTGGTAGGAGCCGGCGACAGCAAGGTCCGCGCCGAGAGTCATGGCCTTGGCTCCTTGCCTGGCCGGGGCGAAGTCGGCGAGAACGCGGTAGTCGCCTGCGGTCGGCAGGTTGACGGGAATGCTCCAGGTTCCCTCGGGCCCGAGGGCAGGGTGCACGTGGCGGAAAGTGTTCAGGTCCCGTGAGGCAAGGATCAGGTGCAGGTCCTTGCCGTGGACCGTGGTGTAGTCGGTGACGGCCTTGCCGCTGTCGTCTCTGATCGCGAAGCGCAGCGGCGCCTCCTCGCAGGCCGTGATGCGCGGCGTTTTCAGATCGAGGGTGTAGCCGTCCTGGGAAACCTGCAGTCCGCCGGGCAGCGCGGTGGTGTGCCCAGTGTGCCCAGTGTGCCCAGTGTGCCCTGCGTGCTCGCCGCTACCGTGATTCATGCTTGACTCCTCTCTCTTCATGGTCGCCCCTTCACACTGGGGCCGCGAAGCGAGGCGGTCGGCGCTCACATCGACGAGCTGCGGACGGCATGGCGCTCAAGTGCCACCGCGCGACGGCGCGGAGAACGGGGCTGCTCCAAAAGGCTGACAGGCCATCCATCTACTATGGCCTTGCGTATTCGCTTGCGCATCAGGTGACGAAAGGGAGTCAGGGCCATGCGGCGGCTGGGGGATCTCGAGGCGGAGATCATGGATCGCCTCTGGACGTGGAGCCGTTCGGCCACGGTGCGCGAGGTCGTCGACGACATCAACAAGACCCGCCCCATCGCCTATACGACGGTGATGACCGTCACCAACATCCTGTACACCAAGGGCTGGTTGCTGCGCAGCAAGCAGGGCCGCGCCTGGTTGTACTCGCCGGTGCGCAGCCGTGAGGCGTACGCCGCCGCACTCATGGAGTACGGCCTGGAAGAGAGCAGGGACCGCCCGGCCGCCCTGGTCCATTTCGTGGAGAACATGTCCGAGGAAGAGGTGGCCGCCCTGCGGAAGGCCCTGCGGACCGTGGGACGACAGGGGAAGTCGTGAACGCGACCCCCCTCCTGGTCGGTTACACAGGGGCAGTGGGTTTCATCGCTCCGCACTTCATCCTGCGCGCCCGCTGGCCGCATCGGGCACCCGCCCTTGCCACCGCGGTCTGGCACGCCCTCGCGGTCTCATTCTCACTTGGGGCCGCGCTGACCGCGTACAACCTGGCCATGCCCACCGAGCACCTGCACGCGGGCCTGCTGGGCCTGCTGCACTCCTGCGGACTGGACATCAGCGCGGGAGATCCCGACCCCATGACCGCCCACCGGCTCGCCGTCGCCCTGCCGGCTTCGATCGGAGTCGCCCTGGCCTCGGCCTTCACCTTCCACGTCGCGCGAGCCCGTCGAGCGCGGGCACGGCACCGGGAAGCGGTGGACCTGGTGGGCCGCCACTCGGCCCGACTGAGCGCCACCGTCCTGCCGTACGACACCCCGGCCGCCTACTGCCTGCCCGGCCGCCATCCCAGAGTCGTGGTCAGTGATGCGGCTGTGCGCGAGCTGACGCCTGAGCAACTCGCCGCCGTGCTGGAGCACGAGCAGGCCCGCATTCTGGGCCGTCACCATCTGGCCCTGGCCGCTGTGGAGGCGTTCCACTCGGTCTTCCGCCGGCTCCCGCTGGCCCGGCACGCCCGTGAGCAAACGGCACTCCTGCTGGAGATGGTCGCGGATGACCGTGCTCTGCGCGGCCACTCGGACGAGGCGTTGGCGACCGCCATGTACGAGATGGCGGCGGCGCGGACCCCGAAGGGCGCGTTCGCTGCGGGCGGGCACATGGTGCTGATCCGCCTGAAGCGGGTGCTCGGCCCTCGCAAGGCTCCTCACCCCGCCGCCTGGGGGGCTGTGGCCGCCGTGGCCGTTCCACTACTGCCGCTGCTCGTCGTCTGTCCGCCCGGCCTCGGCTGATCGCCGCCCCCCCGTCCTCAACGGGCCGACTTGCGTGAGACCCCTGTAACTCGGCCTCACTTGCGATAGGTATTACTAATCTACTAAGTTCTGACCCGCTTACTTCCGGCTGACCAAGACCATGAGACGCCGGTTCCTGACGGCGAGTCCTGTCACCGTCGCCTTGTCCGCAGACGCGCAGAGGAGTCGCCCGAGCATGGGAACGCACCGTCGGCCGAAGCCGCCCAGCCGCGCCCGGATCGCCACGCTCGGCATGGCCGCCGGCGCCGTGAGCCTCCTGCCGACGCAGAGCCAGGCGGCCCCCAAGCCCACGGTGGACGAGGTACGCAAGCAGGTGGAGAAGCTCTACGAGGAGGCCGAGGCCCCCACCGAGGAGTACAACGCCATCAGCGAAGAGCAGAAGAAACTGCAGCGCGAGGCCGACCGTGCGCAGGACCGCCTGGCTCGCAAGCAACAGGAGATCAACGAACTGCGCGAGGCGATAGGCCCGTTGGCGGCCGCGCAGTACCGCAGCGGCGGCGTCGACCCGAGCGTGCGGCTCTTTCTGTCCGGCGACCCGGACAGCTATCTCGACCAGGCCGAGATGCTCGACCGTACGAGCAACAGGCAGGCCGAATCCCTGCGTGCGATGCAGACCAAGCAGCGCGAACTCACTCAGGAGCGAGAGGCCGCCCAGAAGCGCCTGAAGGCCCTGGAGGAGACGCGCACCCAGGCCGGCAAGAAGAAGAACGAGGTCCAGGACAAGCTCGCGAAGGCGCGCAAGCTCCTGAACAGCCTGACGGCCGCACAGCGCGCCAAGATGGAAGCCGATCAGAAGCGCGACGACGTCGCCGCGGGAGCCAGCGACAGCGCCGCCACCTACAACGGCCCGGCCAGCGGCCGCGCCAAGGCCGCACTCGACTTCGCGTACGCGCAGCTCGGCAAGCCCTATGAGTGGGGCTCGACCGGCCCCGACTCCTTCGACTGCTCGGGGCTCACGGGCGCCTCCTGGCGCGCGGCGGGCGTCTCGCTGCCTCGCACCGTCAAGCAGCAGTACGACGCCGGCCGCAAGGTGGCCAGATCTGACCTGCAGCCCGGCGACATCATCTACTGGTACAACGACAACCAGCACAACGGCATGTACGTCGGCAACGGCAAGGCCATCCACGCACCGCGCACCGGCAAGAACATCGAGATCGTCCCGCTGGACTCCATGCCGTTCTTCGCCGCAAGCCGGCCCTGAGCACCAACGTTCGTACCGTCCAAGGAACTTCCGTGACCGCCCACCGCCGTCCACCTGCCCGCGCGCCTCTCACCACCGCGGGTACGGCTCTCGCCGCCCTGCTCCTCGCCGCCTGCGGGGGTGAGGGGTCCGACACGGGCAGGGGGTCGGAGGGGGCGGAGCTGTCCCATGTCCATGGCCTCGGCGTCGGCCCGGCGGACAGCGGTGTGTACGTCGCGACCCACGACGGCCTGTATACGGTGGCTGAGGGGCGGCAGCCGAAGCTCGTCGGCGACCGCAAGGACGACTTCATGGGCTTCACCGTGGCCGACGAGAGCACCCTCATCGCCAGCGGACACGGCGCCGAGGGCAGCGGCCGCCCGGGAAACCTCGGCCTGATCCAGAGCACTGACGCGGGCCGGACATGGACGGCCCGGTCGCTGGAGGGGGACGCCGACTTCCACTCCCTGGAGTCGGTGAGGGGAACGGTCTACGGATACGAGGGCGGTCGGATCCGGGTCAGCCGTGACCTCAAGAGCTGGGACGACAGGGCCTCGCTGGAGGCACTCGACCTGGCGGTGAACCCGGACGGGGACACACTACTGGCCACCACGGCCGACGGTGTCGTGGCCAGCACGGACGGCGGGCGCACCTTCGGCGAGGCCACCGAGCCCGTGCAGGCGTTCGCGTCCTGGCCCGCGGACGAGTCCCTGTTCGGCATCGACTTGTCCGGAAAGCTGAGCCGCAGCAGTGACAGCGGCAAGACATGGCAGCAGCTCGCAACCGTGCCCGGCGGCCGGCCCCAGGCACTGACCGCCGTGAACGCCGAACGCATCCTCGCCGCGACCCAGGACGGCGTGTACGAGTCCCGCGACGGCGGCAAGACGTTCACCGAACTCGCGCCGCTCGCCTCCTGACTCCGCGACCGGAACGCTGTCAGTTCCGCTTGTTCAAGGAGCTGCCGGCCCCGTCGACTGATCGCCACGTACGTCAGGCCGCTGCCGATGCGCCTCCTGCTGCCTGCGAGAAGCGGCGGCCGATCGTCTCGTGACGGTCACGTTGTCCGGACTGCGCGACACACACGCCGTGCCCGACGACGGGAAGCCAAGAACAAGTCGGCGCGGGCACCACAGCCATCGCGCACGGCACTCTGATCACTGAGTGCGCTCGGCTCTTCTCCCGACTGCGCACCGGCCCCTGCCCCCGCTGACCGAACCTCATCACCACACCCTGCCGCTGGGGGCTTTGGCCCAGCCAGTGAGCCACCAGGCACCTGAGCCCCACATCTACTAAGAATCTTAGAAGAATTCGGGTAGCGTAGGGATCGCCCCCGTCCAGGGGGGAACCGGAGGGGACATGACCGGATTCAGTGACGCCTGCACCGGCTGCACTGCCAGCAGCATGACCGATGCCATGCATCTCGCATCAGACGTCAAGGACGAGCAGGGCGGGCTCCTGTCAGGATTTTCCACACTCGGCGTCATAGCGATGGTGCTGGTCGTCGCCCTCGTGCTGGGCCTGACCGCAGAACTGGCATGGAGAGAACGGCGACAGCGCAGACAGGGAGAGCCCCTGGCGCCAAGCCCTCAACGCCATCCGCACGAGGGCGAAAGCCGCCGTGACCAAGGAGGCGCTGACTAGCGGCTACTCCGTCGACTGCATACCCCGAGAAGTGGGCTCACCCTCCAACGTGTCCGGACGCGCCCACCGGCAGTCGATGAGCCCGTCCGGACACACAGCGCGAGGGCCGGTGGCACCAATGCCGCGCGGTCGGAGGGTCAGGCTCGATAGGCCACGTTCGCCATCATCCCGGCCTCACCGTGGTACGCGTTGTGGCAGTGCAGCATCCACTGGCCGGGGTTGTCGGCGTCGAAGTAGACGGACAGCTTCTTCTTGGGCAGCACGATCGAGGTGTCCTTGCGCGGCCCAGCGGTGCCGAGTTGGTAGGTGTGGCCGTGCAGGTGCATCGGGTGCCACATGTCGGTGTCGTTGACGAAGTCGAGCCGTACGCGCTGCCCTTGCTCGATGAGGATCGGGTTCGCCTGGGGATCATTCATGGTGAACGGCTTGCCGTTGATGGCCCAGTTGTACTTCATCATGCCGCCGGTCAGCTTGATCTGGTGCGTGACGTCGGTCTTGGCGGACGTGAGCCTTACATCGTCGGCCGCCCGCAGCTGGGACGCGGACACGATCACGCCGTCGAGTTCCTTCGGGCGGACGGTCGCGGACGGCGTGCTCCCTGAGCCCGTGCGCACGAGAGCGAAGCCGTTCGCGTCCTTGCCCTCAGCCACGGCGACGAACGGGAAGACCCCGTCGCCGAGGGTGACGAGGACGTCGTAGCGCTCACCCATGCCGACCAGCAGGGCGTCCACCTCCTGGTGCTGGACCGGGAAGCCGTCGGTTTGGGTGATGGTCAGCTTGTGGCCGCCGAGGGCCACCCGGTACGCGGTGTCTCCGCCTGCGTTGATGATCCGCAGCCGCACCTTCTTGCCGGGCTTGCCGGTGTAGACGTCCGGGTCCTTCGCCACCCGGCCGTTGACGAGGTGGTGCGGGTACTCCACGTCGCCGGCGTCGCCGCCGAGCAGGTCGCTTTCGGCGCCCATGAGCATGAACTTCATCGACCCTCCATCGGAGGAGGCGGAGGCCGAGGGGGTCGGCGAAGCACCCATGTCCATCCCGCCCATGTCCCCCATGCCGTGGCCCTCCATGCCGCCCATGCCCTGCCTGAGCTCGGCGAAGACCTCGTCGGGGGTGCCGGTGACGCCGTCGACCCAGTCGTCGAGGAGGACGACCCACTCGTCGTCGTAGTCGAGGGTTTCCTTGGGGTCTTCGACGATCAGCGGGGCGTACAGGCCGCGGTCGAGCTGGACGCCGACGTGGGGGTGGAAGAAGTACGTGCCCGGGGCGTCGGCGATGAACTTGTACGTGAAGGTGGAGCCGGCCCGCACGGCAGTCTGGGTGGTGGGCGGGACGCCGTCCATGTCGTTGCGCATGGCGATGCCGTGCCAGTGGATGGACGTGGTGGGCTCGTTCGGGAGCTGGTTCGACAACTCGGCGACCAGGGTGTCGCCGACGGAGAGGCGGATCTCCTTGCCCGGGGTGCGTCCGTCGTAGGCCCAGGTCTTGGGCATGACGCCGCCACCCAGATCGATCATGGCCGGTGCGGCCGTCAGGGTGACCTTCTGCTGGCGTCCGGTGCTCTTGCGCTTCTTCTCGGTAGCGGCGACTGCCGAGCCGGAGGGGTTGATCAGAGCGTTGCTGCCGCTGGAGCCACCCCCATTGGTGCAGGCGGCGAGCACTCCGGCGCCTGCGGATCCCAGTCCGGCGAGCAGGACGGAGCGGCGGTTGATGCTGTCCATTTGTGTTGTGTCCTCTGTCTCGAAACTGCCGATGCGGTCACGGAGGGACGGCACATCACGCGGTCACGCGCCGTCCGGCGTGGCCTAAATGCGCAGTTGCGAGAGGACGGACAGATCGGGCGGGGCACGGCCCACCGCACTGGCGGGGGCACGGCCCGCGGCCGCCAGTTCCGGGTCCGCGGGCGGGTCGAGCGCGCTCTGGCCCGGCACGGCCAGTTGTACGGAAACGACACTCGCGGTGGTGCAGTGCTGCATGCCGGACATGGCGCAGGCGCCGGAATCCACGCCGTGCGTGGACGATTCCGATGCGGAAGATGCCGCGTCACCCTCCATCACATGAGCCGTCTTCGCCATCGCATGAGCCGCGTGGGCAGGAGCCGGCACAGGGAAGGAGGTCGACATGGGCGACGCGGACGTCATGGACGTCATGGACGTCATGGACGTCACGGACGTCACGGACGTCACGGACGTCATGGACGTCTCGTGGTGGAGGAGTACAGCCAGCGCGACGCACAGGGTGAGGGACGCCCCGTACGCCCAGCGGACGGCCATACCGCCGCCGTGAGCTGCCCGTATCACCATGAGTTCCACCTGTGCCGTGCTGACTGGTCACCGGAGCCGCATTCTACCCCCTGGGGGTACCTTACAGCCTCGCCGCTCGCAGCAGTTGAAGGCGACGGCAATGACTCCATTGCATACCCCCATGGGGTATGTTACAGTCCCGCTCCAGAGATACCCCCTAGGGGTATGGGAAAGAAAGGGGTAGGACCATGTCAACTGTCAGTCCCCGGCGCTGGTGGGCACTGATCGTGCTTGCCGCCGCTCAGTTCATGGTGATCATGGACACGAGCATCATCGGGGTCGCGCTCCCCGAAATGCAGCGTGAACTCGGCTTCTCCCAGGGCGAGTTACAGTGGGTCTTCAACGCCTACGTCATCGCCTTCGGCGGACTGCTTCTGCTCGGCGGACGCCTCTCCGACCTGCTCGGCGCCCGGAAGGTCTTCAACGCCGGCTGGGTCGTCCTGATCGCGGGTTCGATCGTGGCCGCCGCCGCGCAGACCGCCTGGGTCGAGGTCGTGGGCCGCGCCGTGCAGGGAGTCGGCGGCGCCCTCATCGCGCCGGCCGCCATGACGCTGCTGATGATGCTCTTCGCTCACGACCCGAAGGAGCTCGGCAAGGCCATGGCGCTCTACGGCGCGGCGGCCCCCGCGGGCGGCACCGCCGGCGTGTTCCTCGGCGGTGTGTTCACCGAGTGGCTGAGCTGGCCGTGGATCTTCATCATCTACGTCCCGATCGGCGTCGCCACGCTCGCCGCCACCAAGCTGCTGCCCGCCGTCGAGTCTCGCCGTGGCGCGGTGGACGTGCTCGGGGCCGCCTCCGTCACCGCCGGCCTCGCGCTCGCGGTGTTCGCCATCGTCCGCGCGGAGCACGTCGGTTGGGGCTCGACCGTCACCGTTCTCCAGCTGGGAGGTGCTGCCGCCCTGCTGGCCGTGTTCTTCGTGATCCAGAAGTCGGTGCGCCGGCCGCTCATGCCGCTCGGCATCTGGCGGGTGCCGCGCCTCGGCTCGGCCAACCTGGCGATGACGCTGCTGGGCGCCGCCTGGATCCCGATGTGGTACTTCCTCAACCTCTACCTGCAACAGGTCCTCGGCTACGGGGCCTTCGCCTCCGGCGCGGCGCTGCTGCCGATGACCGTCCTGCTGATGATCTTCATGACGGCGATCACGGCGAAGCTGCTCGCCAGGTTCGGCGCCAAGCCGCTCATCGGCGGCGGCCTGCTGGTCCTCGCCCTCGGCCTGCTGTGGCTCTCGGCCGTCGAACCGACCGGCACCTTCGCCGTCGACGTCCTGCCGGCCTCGCTCGTCGCGGCGCTCGGCATGTCGCTGGCGTACATCCCGGCGATGATGGCCGCCATGTCCGGTGCCCCGCAGGAGCAGGCGGGCCTGGCCTCCGGCATCGTCAACACCACCTACCAGGTCGGCTCGGCCCTCGGTCTGGCGACCCTGACCGCTCTCGCCACCTCGCAGGGCGCGGGACAGCTGGGCAACCTGCCGGCGCTCACCGACGGCTTCAGTGCCGCGTTCCTGGGCGCCGCCGCGGTCGCCGCCGCCGGCGGTCTCATCACCCTCCTCGTGATGCGCGGCGACAAGGCCGCAGCCGCCGCACAGCAGGCGTCCGCACCGGCGGCCAAGGGCGAGCAGGTCGGCGTCTAGCCGATGGGCTGCCCGGCAACCTCATGCGACACCTCAACCAGGGGCCGCCCGATGTCTCAGCAAGACATCGAGCGGCCCCCTTATCGTGCCCACGGGTTCATTGCCCTGATCCGCCGGACAGGCCCTGGCGGGCGACTAGCGGGCGGTCCGTGTGTGGACGTACTCCACGAGTCGGGTCAGCGCGTCCGGGTCCGTGCTCGGCAGGACGCCGTGGCCGAGGTTGAAGATGTGGCCCTCCAGGCCCGCGGCGGCGTCGAGGACCTCCTGGGTCTTGGTCTCGACGGCCTCGGTGGAGGAGAAGAGGACGGCGGGGTCGAGGTTGCCCTGGAGCGCCTTGCCCGGGCCGACACGGCGGGCGGCCTCGTCCAGCGGGACGCGCCAGTCGACGCCGACGACGTCCGCGCCCGCCTCTCCCAGGAGGCCGAGCAGCTCGCCGGTGCCGACGCCGAAGTGGATGCGCGGAACTCCGTACCCCTCGACGGCCTGGAACACCTTGGTGGAGGCGGGCATGACCGAGCGCCGGTAGTCGGCGGGGGCGAGGGCGCCGACCCAGGAGTCGAAGAGCTGGACGGCGGAGGCTCCCGCCTCGATCTGCACCTTCAGGAACGTCGCCGTGATCTCCGCGAGCCGGTCGAGCAGGTCGGCCCACAGCTGCGGGTCGCCGTACATCAGTGCCTTGGTGTGCTCGTGGTTGCGTGAGGGACCGCCCTCCACGAGATAGCTCGCGAGCGTGAAGGGCGCGCCGGCGAAGCCGATGAGCGGGGTCTCGCCGAGTTCGGCGGTGAGCAGTCCGATCGCCTCGGTGATGTACGAGACGTCCTCGGGCGTCAGGTCGCGCAGCTGCGCGAGGTCCGCGCGGGAGCGGATCGGGTTCTCGACCACCGGGCCGACGCCCGGCTTGATGTCGAGGTCGACGCCGATGGCCTTGAGCGGTACGACGATGTCGCTGAAGTAGATCGCCGCGTCGACGTTGTGCCGGCGCACCGGCTGCAGCGTGATCTCCGCGACCAACTCGGGCCGCATACACGACTCGAGCATGGGGATGCCCTCACGCACCTTGCGGTACTCGGGCAGGGAACGCCCGGCCTGCCGCATGAACCACACCGGCGTGTGCGGCACGCTCTCACGCCGGCACGCCTTCATGAAGACGGATTCGTACGTGGCTGTCGGCTGGCCCAGGGGGCGGTCGTTGGCGTTCACGTCGAAAAGTCTCGCACGCCCTGGAAACACCTCAAGCCTGGGTCCCACAGGAGCGCAGGGGCGTGTTTGAGGGGGCGTGATCCGGACAGTGGCCGGGTGCACGGGTGTCTCTCCCTGCACGAAGGCTTCGTTCCCCTTAACCTTCCCCGCATGGCTGCGGCTCAAGGACGACTGTCGGACGGCGCTGACGGGATGGACGAGGCGGGAGAGGGGGAGCGCAATGGTACGGACGCGGCTCCGCTGCCCTTCCGTACGGCCGTCGAGGCGCTCAAGGCCGCACGGCCGAGGCCGGAGATCGAGCTCGACCCGACCCGGGCGCCGCAGCGGCTCGCCCCGTTCGCGCACGCGCTGGAGGCCACGGTCCTCGACGGCGACGAGGACCTCGCGGACGGCCGCCTCATCCTCCTCCACGACCCGGCGGGCCACGAAGCCTGGCAGGGGTCCTTTCGTCTGGTCACCCTGGTCCGCGCGGAACTGGAGTCGGAGATGGCCGCCGATCCGCTGCTGCCCGACGTCTGCTGGTCCTGGCTGACCGGCGCGCTCCGGGCCCGCGGCCTGTCGTACGGCGAACCCGGCGGCACCGTCACCCGCGCGAGCTCCCACTACTTCGGCGGCCTCGCGGAACGCCCGTCCACCTCCCAGATCGAGATCCGCGCGTCGTGGACCCCCCGCGAGGGGCTCGGCGGTGTCCCGGACGCGGCGTCCCACCTTGCCGCATGGTGCGACCTGTTGTGCCAGGTCGCGGGACTGCCCCCGGTCGCGCCGGGCGACGCGTCGGTGGTGACGCTCCCCCAGCGCCGCGGCCCCCAGCCCCGCTGAGCGCCGCATTCCACCGCATTCCGCCGTACGACAATCGCAGCGCCCCCGCGCCCTGAGCGGGCCAACCTCTTTGTCGATACGGCCACTTTCAGCCTCATAACGAAGCGGAGCGAACTCGTTCGATCTTCGACTGATCGATCGCGCGTCCGAATTGCACGGATTGTTACTCACCAAATCGTGATCATTCTCTAAAGGCAGACGGGTTTGGTGCCGAAGACCCTTGTGACCTTGAAAGCAACGGTTCGTTCCGGCTTGCCCCCAGGCCGGTCCCGTCCCGCACCCCAGGAGGCCTGGTGTCCGTTCTCCTCGAGCAGCCCGCAAGCCTGGTCGCCTACCGCCCGAACAAGCCGACCGCGATGGTGGTCGTGGCCGATCCCCGCGTGCGCTCCACCGTCACCCGCCACTTGTGGGCGCTCGGTGTACGCGACGTGATCGAGGCCTCGTCCGTCGCGGAGGCTCGTCCCCGCATCGGCAACCCCCGTGACATCTGCGTCGCGGAAGTCCACCTGCCGGATGGTTCCGGCCTCACCCTCCTCTCCGAGACCCGAGCCGCGGGCTGGCCCAACGGCCTGGCCCTGTCCGCCGCCGACGACATCGGCGCCGTACGCAACGCCCTCGCGGGCGGTGTGAAGGGTTACGTCGTCACCGGCACCCGTACGAACATCGGGCTCCCCACCCGGCCGGGCGCCGCCCCCATCGGCTCCGTCGCCGCCCGTATGCACCGCCGCCCCCCGGGCGCCCCGAGCCACCCGGGCGGCTACCGCGAACTGTCCGGCCGCGAGGTCGAGGTGCTGCGGCTGGTGGCGGAGGGCCAGTCGAACAAGGCCATCGGCGTCTCGATGGGCCTGTCCGCACTGACCGTCAAAAGCCACCTGGCCCGCATCGCCCGCAAGCTCGGCACGGGCGACCGTGCCGGCATGGTGGCGGTGGCACTGCGGACCGGGATCATCCACTGACCGCGACCAGACTCAATTCACCGACCCCAACCCGGATCCATTCACCTACCTGACTGGTTTGCCCGCTCAAACGCCCGTGGACGGAACGTTCCGTCGACGGGCGTTGTCCATGCACGGACCTCTTCGGGACCGCACTGCTCGCGGCCGGATCCTCAGTTGGCTTCCGCGGCGACCCGCGCGCCGAAGCCGATGAGCACCACGCCCGCCACCCGGTCCAGCAGGCGCCGGACGCGGGGCCGTTCGAAGACCGAGCGCGCCCTGGAGAGCAGATAGACGTATCCGCCGAGCCAGGTCAGGGTCAGTGCCGCGTGCAGCAGAACCAGCAGTCCCATACCGGCCGCCGTGGGCAGTACGTCCGGGGCCAGGGTCGGCAGCAGACCGGTGTAGAAGACCGCGATCTTCGGGTTGAGGACGTTGGTGGTCAGGCCCGTCAGGAACGCGTGCCCCGATCCGGTGGCCGCCGGCGCGGCGCTCCGCGGCGCGGAGCGGCGGCTCTGCCACAGGGCCTGCAGACCGAGGAAGACAAGGTACGCGGCGCCCAGGATCTTGACGGCGAAGTACGCCTCCGCCGAGGCCGCGAGGACGGCCGAAAGCCCGGCGACGGTGAACACGCCCCACACCAGCAGCCCGGCGGTGATGCCGGCGGCGGTGCGCAGGGCCTCCGCCCTGCCGGAAGCCATCGCGTGCTTGGTGACCACGGCCATGTCCGGCCCTGGCACCACGGTCAACAGGGCGAGCACTCCGAGCGCCGCGGCTGTCTGTGTCCACATGGGGCCAGTCTGCTGCGGAACGATCACATCCAAGCTGTGACAACGATCACCCTCGGCCGGCAGCCGGTTTCCGCAGGGCCCGTTGGAGCGTTGCGAAGGCGGTGGGGCTCGGCCGCTCCGACAGGAAGCCGCGGATGCGAAGGGCACATTCCTCCGGGGTGTGGCGGCTGGTGTCCACAGCGAGGTCGTGCAGTTCGTGGGAGTGCACCTGGCTGTACTGCATGGCGGCCAGTCCCGGCTGCCGGTCGCCGCGCGCGGCCTCACGGCGTTCCAGCTCGGGCAGCGGGCAGCGGACCGCGATGAAGACCACGTCTTCGGGCACCAGCAGATCAAGGAGATCCAGCAGCCGCCAGCGGCGGCTGAGCGGATGGTCGACCACGAGGTTGTTGCCACCCGCGGCCATACCGGCGACCGCGCGGTGGAAGCCCTTGACGGTGCGGTCGATCTCGGGCTGGAGGTCCTCGTCGGCTATGGGGCGCTCGCAGCGCATGGCGTGAAAGGCGTCCACCGGCATGTGAAACCACGTTCCGTCGAGGATGCCGAGGAGTGCGCGGGCGATGCTGGACTTGCCGGAGCTGGACGTCCCGTTGAGCAGGATGACCGTGCCCCCGGCCGGGGTGCCGGGGATGCGCGCGTGCGCCGGGTCGGCCGTGTCCGCAGCCGCCTCGGTTGCCATGGTGTGATCCTTCCGTCCGCAGTGGGCCGCTCAGGCGCTGGAGTTGGCCGGCGCGCCTGAGGCCGGAACAGAGCGAGGGTAAGCCGACCAAGTAGGGGCCGCGTGCATGCCGCAGGGGGCGGGAAAAACCCGGAAACCGGGACAAGTCTCGAGAACCCGTTTCCGCAGGTCAGTCGGAGCTTCGTCCGAAAGTGCAGGTCAGGAGACCGCTCAGTACGGATACCCTTGACGGGTGACCGACGCCCAAGAGACCGCAGCAGACAGCTCACTGCGAACCACCGGAGGCGCTCCTCCGGACGACGTCGAAACGGCGCCGATCCCGTTGCTCGAGCCCCGCGACGGAATTCCGCCCGTGATCGCCGACGAGGCCTCGCTCGCCGAGGTGATCGCCGCGTTCGCCGCCGGGAGCGGCCCCGTCGCCGTCGACGCCGAGCGCGCCTCCGGTTACCGCTACGGCCAGCGGGCCTATCTGGTGCAGTTGCGCCGTGAGGGCTCGGGCACCGCGCTCATCGATCCCGTCGCTTGCCCCGATCTGTCCGGACTCGGCGAGGCGCTCTCCGGTGTGGAGTGGGTACTGCACGCCGCCACGCAGGACCTGCCCTGTCTCCGCGAGATAGGCATGATCCCCAGCCGCATCTTCGACACCGAGCTGGCCGGACGGCTCGCCGGGTTCCCGCGCGTGGGTCTCGGCGCGATGGTCGAGGGCGTCCTGGGCTTCGTCCTCGAGAAGGGGCACTCCGCGGTCGACTGGTCGACGCGTCCCCTGCCGGAGCCGTGGCTGCGCTATGCCGCGCTCGATGTGGAGTTGCTCGTCGACCTGCGGGACGCGCTGGAGAAGGACCTCGACCGGCAGGGCAAGCTGGAGTGGGCCATCCAGGAGTTCGACGCGATCGCCTCGGCGCCCCCGCCGGAGCCCCGCAAGGACCCGTGGCGCCGCACGTCGGGCATGCACAAGGTGCGCCGCCGCCGGCAGATGGCCGTCGTACGGGAACTGTGGCAGGCCCGGGACCGGGTCGCGCGGCGCCGGGACGTCTCGCCGGGCAAGGTGCTCGGTGACGCGGCGATCGTCGAGGCCGCGCTCGCCCTGCCCGCCAATGTGCACGCCCTCACCGCGCTGAACGGCTTCGGGCACCGCATGGGCAGGCGGCAGCTGGAGCAGTGGCAGGCCGCCGTGGACCGCGCGAAGGCCCTGCTGGACTCCGAGCTGCCGCAGCCGGGCCAGCCGGTGACCGGTCCCCCGCCACCGCGTGCCTGGGCCGAGAAGGACCCGGCCGCCGCGGCCCGGCTCTCCGCCGCGCGCGCGGCGGTGTCGGCCCTCGCGGAGACCCTGAACATGCCGCAGGAGAACCTGATCACCCCGGACACCGTCCGCCGCGTGTGCTGGGAACCGCCCGCCGTGCCGGACGCCGCCTCGGTCGCGGCCGCGCTCGCCGGACACGGGGCGCGGCCCTGGCAGATCGCTCAGGTCGCCCCGGTCCTGGTGACGGCCCTTACTTCGTCGCCCCCCGAGTGAAGCCGTTGTAGATGTAGCGCTGCAGGAACAGGAAGACGATCAGCGTCGGGAGGATGACGAGGACCGCACCGGCCGAGATGTTCTCCCAGTGCGCTCCGAACGGTCCCTTGAAGCGGAACAGCGACGTCGAAATCACGCCAAGGTCCTCGGACGGCATATAGAGGAACGGTATGTAGAAGTCGTTGTAGACCGTGATGCCCTTGACGATGACCACCGTCGCGATCGCGGGCTTCAGCAGCGGGAAGATGATCTTTCGGTAGATCGTGAAGGCGCCTGCGCCGTCCAGCCGTGCCGACTCGTCCAGGGACACCGGGATGGACCGCACGAACTGCAGGAAGATGTAGATCGAGACGATGTCCGTGCCCATGTAGAGCGCGATCGGCGCCCACCGGGTGTCGAACAAACCAAAGCTGTCGACGATCTGAAAGGTCGCCACCTGGGTCGTGACACCCGGGACCAGCGTCGCGACGAGGAACAGCGCGACGACGAGCTTCTTGAACCGGAAGGTGAAGCGGTCGATGGCGTACGCCGCCATCGACCCGATGATCACCGTGCCGGTGACGGAGAAGAGCAGGATGAACGCGGTGTTCCCGAACGCCGCCAGCATCTCGCCGTCCTGGAACGCCGTCACATAGTTCTCGAAATGGAGCAGGCTCTCGGGCAGTTGGAGCGCGCTGCTGTCGTTCGCCATCTCCTCCGAGGACTTGAGGGAGGTCAGCAGGACCACGACGAGCGGGAGCAGGACGACCACACTGGCGACGACCAGTGACAGATAGGTGAGGGCGCGGGCGATACCTCGACGGCTCATACGAGATCCACCTTGTCGTCCGGAACGAGCCGCCGCTGCACCCACGTCACCGCCAGGATGATCAGCAGCAGTACGACCGCGGCCGCCGAGGCGAGCCCCGTCTTGTTGAACTGGAAGGCCAGCTTCACCGTCTGGATCACGAAGGTCTCGGTGCCGGTCGCGCCGCCGGTCATGATGTACGGGATCTCGAAGACGGAGAGCGACCCGGAGATCGACAGGATCACGCTCAGGCTCAGTACGGGCCGGATCCCGGGCGCGATGATGTACCGGAACTGGTGCCAGCGACTGGCGCCGTCCAGCTCGGCGGCCTCGTACAACTCCCCCGGTATGGACTGGATCGCGCCCAGGAAGAGGACGAAGTTCAGGCCCATGTAGCGCCACACGGAGACGCCTGCCAGGGAGACGTTGGCCGACGTCGACGTGCCCAGCCACGCCCGGTCGGACTCGACGCCGAGCAGCCGCAGCACCGAGTCCAGGGTTCCGCCGTCCTGGAAGAAGTAGAGGAAGACGAAACCGATCGCGACCCCGTTGATCAGGTACGGGAAGAAGAGCACGCCCTTGAAGAAGTTCCGGAAGCGGACGTTGAAGCTCAGGATGGTCGCGAAGTAGAGCGCGGCGGCGATCTGGACCACCGAGGCGGCGAGGTAGTAGCCGCTGACGAAGAAGACCTGGAAGAGCTCCGCCCTGGTGAAGATTTCTGCGTAGTTCTCGGCGCCCGTGTAGCTGAGTTCGGGGCTGACGCCGTCCCAGTCGGTGAAGCTGTACGCGACCATGTTGGCGACGGGCGCGTACGTGAAGGTGATCAGCAGGATCAGCGGGGCGGCGAGGAACAGCCAGGGCGTGAGGCCACGCCGCAGGCGCACCTGGCGCGGTGCCTGGGTCTTGCGGACGGGTGGCGCGGCACTGTGCGGCCGCGCCACCTTCTCGGTCGTCGTGTCCGTCATCACGAACCCGCGGTCTTGGCCGCCTCGGTCCAGCGCTTGCCGAGGTCGCCCAGGAAGTCGTCGAGGCTCCCCTTCTTGGCGCCGCGCGCGAGGTCGACGAGGTCCTGGCGGTAGTCGGGCTTGTTGATGCCGACCTCCGACTGGTTGTCGATCTCCTTGACCGCCGCGCCCTGCGCGTCGTCGAGCTCGATGAGCTTCACGCCCGCTTTCTCGTACGGCTTCAGCACCTCGGGAAGCGGGGCGCCCTTGACCGGTGAGAGGGCCATGTTCGCTTCCGCGTAGCCGGACTTGTCGGTGAACCAGTCGATCCAGGCGCGGGCCGCCTCCTTGTGATCGGAGTTGACGTTGACGGCCTGGTTGTAGTCGGGCGACATGGTCGCGCAGAACGTGCCGTCCACCTGGGCCGGGAAGGGCATGAAGCCGATGTCGTCGGGGTTGGTGCCGGCCTTCTTCGCCGCCGCCTGGAACTGGACGACCGCCCAGGAGCCGAGCCACATCGTGGCGATGTCGCCCTTCGCCAGCTTGGG
The DNA here is from genome assembly GCF_005768555.2 of Streptomyces sporangiiformans. Classification (GTDB taxonomy): domain Bacteria; phylum Actinomycetota; class Actinomycetes; order Streptomycetales; family Streptomycetaceae; genus Streptomyces; species Streptomyces sporangiiformans. Next base: position 113,211 of record NZ_VCHX02000047.1, on the reverse strand, counting down.
CTTGGACGCTTCCCAGTTGGTGGTCGTCGGGTCCTTCTCGATCAGTCCCTCGCGCACGATGTCGTACAGCAGCGTGTCACCGACCCGCAGGTCGGCGCCCTTGGCCCAGGGGTTGCCCTCCGCGAGCCGCGTGGTGGCCTGCGTGTCGCAGCCGACCGAGCCGTTGACGCTCGTCCACTGGCTCAGCGGCCACATGTCCTTGAAGTTCGTGTAGTACGGGACCGCGTCGGTCTTGGACTTGACGGCCTTGAGCGCGTCGATGAACTCGGCGGGCGTGGTGGGCCAGTCGGTGATCCCGGCCGCCTTCCAGACCTTCTTGTTGTAGAGGAACCCGGGGACCGCGCCCATCGGGCTCTGTCCGTAGACCTTGTCCTCGACCGAGGTGAAGTCGGTGAAGAGGTACTTCTTGCTGCGCTCGGCCACCGTTCCCAGGGAGGCGAAGAACTTGGGGTAGTCGTTCTTCTTGATCACGGCGGGGATCATCAGGACGTCGCCGTAGTTCTCCGTGTTCATACGGATCTTGACCTCGCCCTCGTAGTCCGTGAGGGCCTCGAACTCGACCTTGACCTTCGGGTGGGTCTTGTTGAACTCGGCGGCGTATTTCTTCAGCGTGCCGTCCTGCGCGAGGTCGGTCCGGTGGGTCAGCACCTTGATCGTCCCGGACACGCTCTTCGGGTCGTCGGGGGCCTGGGCGTCCTCGCCCTTCGACGTGCCGCCGCTCCCGGTGCAGGCCGTGGCCAGCAGCGCGGTGGCGAGAAGTGTTCCGGCGAGTGTCGTGCGGCGTTTCGTGCGGTGTGTGCGGTGTGCCGTGCGGCGGTTCATTGCACCAGCTCCGTTCAGGGACGGATGAGCACGAGTGGGATGGCTGGTTCGGCACTCTGGCATCCGTTACTGAACCGGTAAAGTCCCTATTTCGCCAACGATGCCCAAAGTATGTCTCAGCCTGGCTTACTACAGGCCTATACCGGTTTAGGGAGTGCGCATGCTGGACGTCACACCGCTCACCGAGGGCTGGACCCTTCGCCATGACGGGGCCGCTCTCCCCGCGGCGGTACCGGGCTGTGTGCACACGGATCTGCTGGCCGCCGGGGTCATCCCGGACCCCTTCCTCGGCCTGGCCGAGGCCGAGGTGGCGTGGGTGGGGCGGCGGGACTGGACGTACGAGACGACACTGAACGCCGCTGCGCGCGAGCACGAGCAGACCGACCTCGTCTTCGACGGACTGGACACGGTCGCCGAGATCCGTGTCGACGGCCAGCTCCTCGGCCGGGCACGGAACATGCACCGCTCCCACCGCTTCGACGTCACGGGCCTCGAAGGCCCGCTCGCCGTACGCTTCCTCTCCGCCTACACCGAGGCCGAGGCGGTGCGGGAGCGGCTCGGCGAGCGGCCGAACGCGTATCCCGAGCCCTTCCAGTACCTCCGCAAGATGGCCTGCTCCTTCGGCTGGGACTGGGGCCCGACACTGGTGACGGCCGGCATCTGGAAGCCGGTGCGGCTGGAGCGGTGGTCGACCGCGCGGATCGCCCGCGTGCGGCCGCTGGTGACGGTCGAGGACGGACGGGCCGACGGCAGGGCCCGGGGGCACGTCGAGTTGTACGTCGACGTCGAGCGGACCAGGGTCGAGGCGGAGCTCTCCGTGACGGCCCGGGTCGGCGGGGTGCGGGCATCGGCGACGATCGACGGCACCAGCGGTCTGGTACGCCTCCAAGTGCCGGACGTCGCACTGTGGTGGCCCCGGGGCTATGGCGAACAGCCGTTGTACGAGGTGGAGTTGGAGCTGCACGGCGAGGTCGGCCCGCTCGACACATGGCGCCGGCGCATCGGCTTCCGGAGCGTCGAGCTGGACCGGAGCGCCGACGCGCACGGCTCCGGTTTCACCCTTGTCGTCAACGGCGAACGACTCTTCGCTCGGGGCGTCAACTGGATCCCCGACGACGTCTTCCCGTCCCGGATCACCCGCGAGCGCTACCGCACCCGGCTCACGCAGGCGGCCGAGGCCGGCGTGGACCTCGTACGCGTCTGGGGCGGCGGGATCTACGAGAGCGAGGACTTCTACGACGCCTGCGACGAGCTGGGCCTGCTCGTCTGGCAGGACTTCCCCTTCGCCTGCGCCGCCTACCCCGAGGAGCAGCCCCTGCGCGGCGAGGTGGAGGCGGAGGCGCGCGAGAACGTCGTACGGCTGATGCCGCATCCCTCGCTCGTGCTGTGGAACGGCAACAACGAGAACCTGTGGGGCTTCAGGGACTGGGGCTGGGAGGGGCGGCTGGCCGGGGACTCGTGGGGCGAGGGGTACTACCTGGGTGTCCTGCCCCGTGTGGTGGCCGAGTCGGACCCGACACGGCCCTACACGGCGGGCAGCCCCTGGTCGGGTTCCTGGGACCACCACCCGAACGACCCCGCGCACGGCACGCACCACTCCTGGGATGTGTGGAACCGCCTCGACTACGCCGCGTACCGGTCCGAAGTCCCGCGTTTCGTGGCCGAGTTCGGCTGGCAGGCACCGCCCGCGTACGCCACACTGCGGCGCGCGCTGCCGGGTGAGCGGCTCGCCCCCGACTCCCCCGGAATGCTGCACCACCAGAAGGCGGACGACGGGAACGGCAAGCTGGAGCGCGGTCTGGCACATCACTTCGCGCTGCCCGAAGGGGGCTTCAGCGAGGGGGACTTCGACCGCTGGCACTACCTCACGCAGGTCAACCAGGCGCGGGCGGTCGCCACGGGGATCGAGTACTGGCGCTCGCACTGGCCGGTGTGCGCGGGCACGATCGTGTGGCAGCTCAACGACTGCTGGCCGGTGACGTCCTGGGCGGCGATCGACGGGGACGGGCGGGAGAAACCGCTGTACCACGAGCTGAAGCGGCTGTACGCGGACCGGCTGCTCACCCTCCAAGTCCGTGACCAGCGGTTGACGGTGGCCGCCGTCAACCAGTCCGCGGACCCGTGGTCGTCGTCGCTCACGCTGCGGCGGATGTCCGTCGAGGGCGGCGTCGTGGCCGAGACGACCTCGGAGCTCGCGGCCGGCGCGCGAGCGGTCGCCCGCACGCCCGTGCCCAAGGAACTGGAGCCCGCCGGTCCGAAGGAGTTCCTCGTGGCGGACGCCGACGGGCTGCGGGCGCTGTACTTCCCCGTGCCGGACCGTGAAGTCCCTTACCCGCGGCCGAGGTTCGACGTGACCGTCGCGCCCGGCGAGGTCACCGTGACGGCCCACACCCTCGTGCGGGATCTGCTTCTTCAGGCCGACCGGCTGGCGCCCGCCGCCTCGACCGACCGGGGGCTGGTCACGCTGCTGCCCGGCGAGCAGGTGACCATGGCGGTACGCGGCTGGGAGACTCGGGGCGATGCGGCCGCGGCTGCCGCACGAGCCGCCCTGTACTGCGTGGAGCCCACCCGATGACGACCTCGCCGACACCCCGCGTGACCATCAAGGACGTCGCCGCGCGTGCCGGGGTGTCCAAAGGGGCGGTGTCGCTCGCCTTCAACCACAAGCCGGGGCTGTCCGAGGCGACGAGGGACCGGATCTTCGAGGCCGCCCGGGAGTTGGGCTGGGCGCCGAACCTCGCGGCCCGGTCGCTGTCCAGCTCACGCGTCGACGTGGTCGGGCTCGCGATCTGCCGGCCGGCGCAGCTGCTCGGGCTCGAGCCGTTCTATATGGAGTTCGTCTCCGGCGTGGAGAGCGTCCTGACCGAACGCTCCTGTTCGCTGCTTCTGCGGCTGGTCCGGAACGTGGAGGAGGAGGTGGGGCTGCAGGACGCGTGGTGGCGGGGGAAGCAGGTGAGCGGGTCGATCCTCGTCGACTTCCGCGCGGATGATCCGCGCGTGCCCGCGGCGGAGCGCCTCGGGCTGCCGGTCGTCGCGGTGGGGCATCCCTCCCTGACCGGCAGCCTCACCTCCGTGTGGACCGACGACGCGACCGCCGTGACGGAGGCCGTGGGCTATCTCGCCGCGCTCGGCCACCGGCGGATCGCCCGGGTGGGCGGCGCGGCGGCGCTCGGGCACACCTCGATCCGTACGGCCGCCTTCGACGAGGCCACCCGGGCCCTCGGGATCGCCGGGGCGCGGCAGGTCGCCACCGACTTCTCCGGGGAGGAGGGCGCGCGGGCCACCCGGTCGCTGCTGAGCGCCGCGCCGCCGGACCGGCCGACGGCGATCGTGTACGACAACGACATCATGGCCGTGGCCGGGCTCTCGGTCGCCTCCGAGATGGGCCTCAACGTCCCCGGCGACGTCTCGCTGCTCGCCTGGGACGACTCCCAGTTGTGCCGCCTCACCCATCCGACGCTGTCGGCGATGAGCCATGACGTCCACGGATTCGGGGCGGACGTGGCGCGCACGTTGTTCGGGGTGATCACGGGAGAGGGGCCCGGCTCGCATCCCGTACCGACACCGGTGCTGACCCCGAGGGGATCCACAGCGCCTCCGAAGGTGTGACCTTCACCGCTCCCGGCGGGGGGACTGTGCAGCATGGTTACCCGCAAGTAGCATGAGGGTGAGCGCGCGCTCAGGCGTGTGTGCCGCGCAGCAGTGCCATCCCGCATCTGGAGGAGAGCCATCGTGCCTCGTACCGTCAGGGACGTCGTCTTCGTCGACGGCGTCCGCACACCGTTCGGCAAGGCGGGCCCGAAGGGCATCTACCACGAGACCCGCGCCGATGACCTCGTCGTGAAGGCGATCCGGGAGCTGCTGCGCCGCAACCCGGGTCTCGACCCGAAGAAGGTCGACGAGGTCGCCATCGCCGCGACCACGCAGATCGGCGACCAGGGCCTGACCATCGGCCGCACCGCGGGCATCCTGGCCGGGCTGCCGCAGTCCGTCCCCGGCTACTCGATCGACCGCATGTGCGCGGGCGCGCTGACCGCCGTGACGACCACGGCCGGTTCGATCGCCTTCGGCGCGTACGACGCCGTCATCGCCGGTGGCGTCGAGCACATGGGCCGCCACCCGATGGGCGAGGGTGTGGACCCGAACCCGCGGTTCGTGAGCGAGAAGCTGGTCGACGAGTCGGCCCTGTTCATGGGCATGACCGCGGAGAACCTGCACGACCGCTACCCGCACATCACCAAGCAGCGCGCCGACGAGTTCGCCGTGCGCTCGCAGGAGAAGGCCGCCAAGGCGTACGCCAACGGCAAGATCCAGGCCGACCTGGTGCCCATCTCCGTACGCCGCACCAACGAGGAGGCGGGTGAGACGGGCTGGGGCCTGGTCACCGCCGACGAGCCGATGCGCCCGGGTACGACCCTGGAGAACCTCGCCGGTCTCAAGACCCCGTTCCGCGTCCACGGCCGGGTCACGGCCGGTAACGCGGCCGGTCTGAACGACGGCGCCACCGCCTCGATCATCGCCTCCGAGGACTTCGCTCGCGAGAACGACCTGCCGGTCAAGATGCGCCTGGTCTCGTACGCCTTCGCGGGCGTCGAGCCCGAGGTGATGGGCTACGGCCCGATCCCGGCGACCGAGAAGGCCCTCGCCAAGGCGGGCCTGTCGATCGAGGACATCAACCTCTTCGAGATCAACGAGGCGTTCGCCGTCCAGGTCCTGGCCTTCCTTGACCACTACGGCATCGCGGACGACGACGCGCGCGTCAACCAGTACGGCGGCGCCATCGCGTTCGGCCACCCGCTGGCCTCCTCCGGCGTCCGCCTGATGACGCAGCTGGCCCGCCAGTTCGAGGAGCAGCCGCACGTCCGCTACGGCCTGACCACCATGTGCGTCGGCTTCGGCATGGGCGCGACGGTCATCTGGGAGAACCCGAACTTCGAGGGGGACAAGTGAGCACCATCACTGAGCTGTTGAAGGGTGCGGCCGAGCTGTTCCCCGACGAGGTCGTGACACAGGCGCACGTGCGCCATCTCGACCTGCCGGCCAACGCGGGCCGTTTCGCGCTCATCACGCTGGACAACGGTCTCGACCACACCAAGCCGACCACCTTCGGCCCGGCTTCGCTGGCGAACCTCAACACCGCCATCGACCAGGTCGAGAAGGAGGCCGCGGCCGGCGAGATCGTCGGTGTCGGCGTCACCGGCAAGCCGTTCATCTTCGCCGTCGGCGCGGACCTCAAGGGCGTCGAGCTGCTGAAGAACCACGACGACGCGCTCGCCATCGGCAAGGGCGGCCACGAGGTCTTCAAGCGCCTCTCCGCGCTGGCCGTGCCGACCTTCGCGTACTACAACGGCGCGGCGATGGGCGGCGGCGTCGAGGTCGGTCTGCACTGCAAGTACCGCACGGTGTCGAAGGCGCTGCCCGCGTTCTCGCTTCCCGAGGTCTTCCTGGGCCTGGTCCCGGGCTGGGGCGGTTGCACCCTGCTGCCGAACCTGATCGGCGCGGACAACGCCGTCACCGTCATCATCGAGAACTCGCTCAACCAGAACAAGCAGCTCAAGGGCCAGCAGGTCTACGACCTCGGCATCGCCGACGCCCTCTTCGAGGGCGCGGACTTCCTTGAGCAGTCGCTGGTGTGGACGGCGTCCGTCCTCAACGGCGACACCGAGGTCACGCGCCCGGTCATCGACCGCACCGAGGCCTGGGACCAGGCTGTCGAGCGGGGCCGCTTCATCGCGGACAGCAAGGTGCACGGCGCGGCCCCGGCCGCGTACCGCGCGCTGGACATCATCGCCGCGGCCAAGAACGGCGACCTGCAGCAGGGGTACGACGCCGAGGACGTGGCCCTCGCCGACCTGATCATGGGCGGCGAACTGCGCGCCGGCATCTACGCGTTCAACCTGGTCCAGAAGCGCGGCAAGCGCCCGGCGGGCGCCCCGGACAAGTCCCTGGCCCGTCCGGTCACCAAGGTGGGCGTGGTCGGCGCCGGTCTGATGGCCAGCCAGCTCGCACTGCTCTTCCTGCGCCGCCTGGAGGTGCCGGTCGTACTGACCGACATCGACCAGGAGCGGGTCGACAAGGGTGTCGGTTACGTGCACGCCGAGATCGACAAGCTGCTCGGCAAGGGCCGGATCAACCAGGACAAGGCGAACCGCCTGAAGGCCCTGGTCACCGGTGTCCTCGACAAGGCGGAGGGCTTCTCGGACGCCGACTTCGTCATCGAGGCCGTCTTCGAGGAGATCGGCGTCAAGCAGCAGGTGTTCGCGGAGGTCGAGGCGGTCGCCCCGGCGCACGCCATCTTCGCCACGAACACGTCTTCGCTGTCGGTGTCCGAGATGGCGTCGAAGCTCAAGAACCCCGAGCGGGTCGTGGGCTTCCACTTCTTCAACCCGGTCGCGGTTCTGCCGCTCCTTGAGATCGTCCGCGGCGAGCAGACTGATGACGCTTCCCTGGCCACGGCGTTCGCCGTCGCCAAGAAGCTGAAGAAGACCGCGGTCCTGGTCAAGGACGCCCCGGCGTTCGTCGTGAACCGCATCCTCACCCGCTTCATGGGCGAGATCCAGAACGTCATCGACGAGGGCACCCCGGTCGAGGTCGCCGAGAAGGCCGTCGAGCCCCTCGGACTGCCGATGTCTCCGCTGGTGCTGCTGGAGCTGGTCGGCCCGGCGATCGGCCTGCATGTCTCCGAGACGCTGCACGGCGCGTTCCCGGACCGCTTCAAGGTCTCCCCGAACCTCGCCGCCGTCGTCAAGGCGGGCAAGCGCGGCTTCTACGTGTACGACAGCGGGAAGCCGGAGCTGGACCCGGAGGTTGCCGCGCTGCTCAAGCAGGGCGACACCGTCCTGACCGAGGAGCAGGTGCGTGCCCGGGTGCTCGACGCCGTCGCCCAGGAGATCGGGATCATGCTCGACGAGGACGTCGTCGCCGAGGCCCAGGACATCGACCTGTGCCTGATCACCGGCGCCGGCTGGCCCTTCCACCTGGGCGGCATCACGCCGTACCTGGACCGTGAGGACGTCTCCGAGCGGGTGAACGGGAAGCGATTCCTGGAGCCGGGCGTGGCCAGCGTTCCCGCGTAGCACTCGGCTTGAGCGGTCGGGAAACTGCGGTCCCGTCTGTGGCTGGTCGCGCAGTTCCCCGCGCCCCTGAAAAGGGCGCTGCTGCCCGGCACACCAACTGGTGTGCCGGGCACCGGTGTTACGTGAGGACGAAGCTGCGCCACGCCTGAAGGGCGAGTCCCGGCTCCGCCTTCCGGCGGGTCGTCAGCAACTCCCCGCTGCCCGGCTGGAGTTGCGCCGCCACGACCTTGCCCTCGTGGTCCTCGCCCAGCGACAGCTGTGCGTCCGCGGGCAGTTGGGGTCCCGACTCGGTCCACCAGGCTCCGGCGGACTCCTGCTCGGTCGGGTAGGCGGCGAAGGCGACCCGGCCGCTCGCGGAGCGCTGGGCGAGCAGCGTGCAGTCGATGCCGTCGAGCGTGAAGCGGAGGGCGGACACCGGGCCGGGTCCGGCGCTCGGCAGCAGTTCGGCGGGCTCCGTGCCGGGCCGCCAGGCGCACAGCATGTCCGACTCGTCGGTGAAGAACACGGTCACGTGCTCGTCGGAGGTGGAAAGGGCCCGCAGGGTGCCCGGCCGGGCCGCCGCCTTCAGCGGTTCGTCGTCGAGCGCGGGTATGTGCCCCGGCCCCGCCTGCGTCCAGCGCAGGATCCCCGCCGGTGACGTCGCGTACAGCTCGACGCGCCCGGACGCCCGGGTCACGGCCGTCAGTTCGCCTTCCACCTCACGGCCCTTCAGATCACGCCACGGGCCCCAGCCGCCGCGTTCCTTCTGGCCGCGCATGCTGACGCCGCCGCCCCTGTTGCGTACGAAGACGTGGGCGCGGCCCTCCGCGTCGACAGCGACGGCCGGAACGCCGGTCTGCTGCCCCTTCTGGTTGGGGTGCCCGAGCCGGTTCCAGTCGAGTGCGGCGAGATGCGGGCGGAAGTGCGTGGAGTGGACGAGTCCCGCCTCCCCAGCTCCGGTGGGACGCCAGGAGACCAGGTGGGCGTAACCGTCGGTGCCCTGGCCCACGGCCAGCACGGGATGCACCCGCTGGTCGCCGCCCACCGTACGCGGCGCGCTCCACGGGCCTCCCGGGTTTCGCTCCGCCCAGCACCACACGGCCTCGTCCCGGGAAGCGTAAGCGCTGAGTCGGCCGTCCCGGCCGCGCAGGAGCCAGGCGCCGTTCACTGTAGGGACCATCGACACTCCCCCACTGTAGTCGGGGCCGCGGGATCCGCCCCGTGCGACCCTGGCCTCATGAACGCCCCTCTCCTCGTGATCGTCGACGCCGCGAACGTGGTCGGCTCGGTCCCCGACGGCTGGTGGCGGGACCGCCGAGGGGCGGCGGAACGCCTGCGGGACCTGTTGGTGCCGTACGCCGACGAAGGCCTGCCGGACTTCCCGGGTCCCCTGGAAGTCGTCCTCGTAGTCGAGGGAGCCGCCCGCGGAGTGCCCTCCGTCGCGGGCGTACGGGTCGAGTCGGCGCCCGGCAGCGGGGACGACCGCATCGTGGAGCTGGCCGCCGAAGCCGGGGAACGCCGCTGCCTGGTCGTCACGGCCGACCGCGAACTGCGAAGCAGAGTGGGCGCGTTGGGCGCCGAGGTGACCGGCCCCCGGACCGTACGCCCGTAACCCCCCGTCCTCGGGGCTCGGCAACCGCTACGACCACCGCCACCGCCACCACTACGGAACGCGTGCGTAGAGCACCGCTCCGTCCACCAGTCCCGCCCGCTCGTACTCGGCCGCCAGCAGCCGCCCCAGCCAGGGCAGCCGGTGCGGGGCGTACGGCTTGCCGCCCGAGTCGTCGACGACGAGGGCCGGCGCATGGGCCGTGAGCTCCTCGCGGAACACCGGCCACGCGCCCTCGACGGCGTACTTCTCGCCGACCCGGGGGCCGTCGCGGCCGCCGCTGTAGTTGGTGAGCAGACCGGCGGTGAGGTAGCGGGTGGCGGGGGTACGGTCGGCCAGCCAGTACGTCTCGGGGTGTATCCCCCAGACGAGGACCCGCTCGCCGGGAGCGGTGCGCTGGGCCACGGCGGCCGCGACACGTGCCGCGTGCGCGAGGTCGGGGCGGGGCGCCAGCAGCCCCCAGGAAAGGAACAGGGCGCAGCAGCAGGCCGAGGTGAGCAGGGCCGTCGCCAGACGGGCGGGGGGCAGGATCTGGAGGGCGGCCGTCGCCAACAGGGAGAGGGGCGGCGTCAGTTGCAGGAAGTAGTGGCCGAAGAAGTGGAAGCCGAGGAGGACCGCGACGGCCGACGAGGCCAGCCACAGCCACAGGTCCGCCGCTCCCGTGCGGGCGACGCGCAGCACGCGTACGACCGGCGGGATCAGACCCGCGCAGCCCACGCCCAGGATCGTGGTGTTGGTCAACGCCCGGCCCGCGATGTGGAGTTCGGAGCCCGCGAAGGACGCGTACGCGCCCGAGCCGGTCACCGTCCAGAACAGGAACCCGGCGGGATCGGTGACCAGTACCGCGCCGAGCAGCGGGAGTACGGCCCCGACGCCCAGGCGTACCAGACCCTTTCGGGATCCCCCGCCGCGCCACAGCAGCCACAGCACGGGCACCAGGACCGCCCCGCCGGTCTGCTTGGCCAGGGCGGCGCAGGCGACGGCCGCGCCCGCGGCGCCCCAGCGGCTTCGGTCGGCGCACCACATCGCGGCGGCCGTGCAGGGGAGCATGAAGATCTCGAAGGCGGCGGCCTGCGCGTCCTCGGGATGCAGCCCGATGGAGGAGAGCAGGTACAGCACCCCGGCGACGCGCCCCGGGCCGTCGCCCCAGCGGCGCCGGGCGAGGGAGACGAGCAGCACGGCGGTCAGCAGCTGCGCGAGGACCGCGCACACCCGCACGGACGTCAGCGAGCCGTCGCCGAAGAGCGTGAACGCTCCCTGGTAGAGCCACGGCACGAGCGGCGGCTTGCGGTCCACCACCGTCTCGTACAGCGATCCGCCGGCGGCCAGCAGCCGGGCCTGGACGGCGAGATAGCCCTCGTCCGGGTTCCACAGCGGGAGCCGGAAGGAGGGGATCCTGGTGACGCAGGCCAGGACGGCCAGGGACGGCAGCAGCCGTGTCCAGTAACCGGAGGGGCGGACGCCCGCGGGCTCGTATCCGGAGCGTGACGAGACGAGGGGCTCGGCGAGCATGCTGTGCACGCTATCCGGCCCCTCGACCTCCACCGAAGCGGAACATACAGGGATGAACCGCCCAATTCGAATGCGCCCCGTGCGAAGACCGGGGCGGTTACTGCGTGTCGTTGGTTCCGGTTACCTCGTGTTGTCGATCGGCGGCGAGGTCCGCGGTCCCCTCCATACGGCTGTGGGAGCGGCCGTAGAGGAAGTAGACGACGAAGCCGACCGCCATCCAGCCCGCGAACCGCACCCAGGTCTCGGCCGGCAGGTTGAGCATCAGCCACAGCGAGGCGAGCACGGACAGGATGGGCACCCAGGGCACCAGCGGGGTGCGGAAGGCGCGGTGGAGTTCGGGGCGGGTGCGGCGCAGGATGACGACGCTGATCGCCACGACGACGAAGGCGAAGAGCGTGCCGATGTTCACCAGTTCGGCGAGCTCGCTGAGGCTGGTGAAGCCCGCCAGTGTCGCGATCACCACGCCGAGCAGGATGGTCGGCCGGTGCGGCGTCTTGTAGCGGGGGTGGACGCGGGAGAAGAAGCGGGGCAGCAGTCCGTCGCGGCTCATCGCGAAGAAGACTCGGGTCTGGCCGAGCAGCAGGATCATGCAGACGGTGGTCAGGCCGACGGCGGCGCCGAAGCTGATGAACCCGGCGTACCAGGAGTGCCCGGTGGCCTTGAAGGCGTCGGCGAGCGGGGCGTCCACGGACAGCTTGCTGTAGTGCTGCATGCCCGTGACGACGATCGACACGGCGACGTAGAGCGCGGTGCAGATGAAGAGGGAGCCGAGGATGCCTCGGGGCATGTCGCGCTGCGGATTGCGCGTCTCCTCTGCGGCGGTGGCGACGATGTCGAAGCCGATGAAGGCGAAGAAGACGACGGAGGCGGCGGTGAAGATGCCCATCACACCGAAGTTGGTGGGCGCGTAGCCGAACACCAGCTGGATGAGCGGCGCTTGGAGGTCGTTCCCCGCTTGCTGCGACTGCTCTTCCGGGATGAAGGGCTTGTAGTTGTCGGCCTTGATGAAGAAGGCGCCCGCGATGATCACGACCAGGACCACGGTCACCTTGATCGCCACGATGATCGAGGTGACGCGCGCGGAGAGCTTCATCCCGAGGACGAGGACGGCCGTCAGGAGCAGCACCAGGGCGAAGGCGAGGATGTCGAAGCCGAACCCGTCGGCCACGTCCGGCCCGGCCAGCGCGTCCGGCAGATGCCAGCCCGCGTTGTCCAGCAGCGAGCGGACATAGCCGGACCAGCCGACGGCGACCACCGCCGTGCCGAGCGCGAACTCCAGCACCAGGTCCCAGCCGATGATCCAGGCGGGCAGCTCACCGAGGGAGGCGTACGAGAAGGTGTACGCCGATCCGGCCACCGGGACGGTGGAGGCGAACTCGGCGTAGCACAGGGCCGCGAGTCCGCAGACGACGCCCGCGACGGCGAAGGCGATCGCGGTGGCGGGACCGGCCACGTCCTTGGCCACCTGGCCCGTGAGGACGAAGATGCCAGTGCCGATGATCACTCCGACGCCGAAGACGGTGAGGTCCAGGGCGGAGAGCGACTTCTTGAGCGCGTGTTCGGGTTCCTGAGTGTCTCTTACAGATTGTTCGACACTCTTCGTCCGGAAGAGGGCGTTGCTCACAGGCATACCTCCCGCGCTTGTCGTCGTCGACATGGATGAGCGGTGGTCGTATGCCCCGGCACCACGAGTTCACGCCAAAAAAGAGCCGGTTCCGACACCCTGCCGAGTGCCGGAACCGGCCCGTACGAACCTGTGGGGACGTCAGTCGCGCGCGGGCTCCACGGAGTCGACGGCGCCCGCGTCGGCACCCGAGAAGCGGCCGTCGATCCTGGAGACGAGGCCGGTGACCTGGCGGGCGATGTCCGGCGCGGTCAGGCCGATCTCCGCCATGACCTCCTTGCGGGAGGCGTGGTCGAGGAAGCGCGGCGGGATACCGAAGTCGCGCAGCGGTACGTCGACGCCCGCGTCGCGCAGAGCCTGCGCGATCGTCGAACCGACGCCGCCGACGCGGGAGTTGTCCTCGACGGTGACGACCACGCGGTGCCGCTCCGCGAGCGGGGCCATGGCCTCGTCGACGGGCTTGACCCAGCGCGGGTCGACCACCGTGGTGGAGATGCCCTGCTTGTCGAGGAGATCGGCGATCTCCAGGCACATCGGCGCCAGCGCGCCGACCGAGACGAGCAGCACGTCCGGGGTGTCGGTGCCCGGTTCACGCAGGACGTCCATGCCGCCGACGCGGCCCACCGCGGGGACGGCCGGTCCGACCGCGCCCTTGGAGAAGCGCACCACGGTCGGCGCGTCATCGACCTCGACGGCCTCCCGCAGCTGGGCGCGGACCTGGTCGGCGTCGCGCGGCGCGGCAAGCCTGAGGCCGGGTACGACCTGGAGGATCGACATGTCCCACATGCCGTTGTGGGAGGCGCCGTCGGTGCCGGTGATGCCGGCCCGGTCGAGGACGAACGTGACCCCGCACCTGTGCAGGGCGACGTCCATCAGGACCTGGTCGAAGGCGCGGTTGAGGAAGGTCGCGTAGACGGCGAAGACGGGGTGCAGTCCGCCGGTCGCCAGGCCCGCCGCCGAGACCGCGCCGTGCTGCTCGGCGATGCCGACGTCGTACACCCGGTCCGGGAAGGACTTGGCGAACTTCTCGAGGCCGACGGGCTGGAGCATGGCCGCCGTGATGGCGACGATGTCCTCACGCTCCTTGCCGAGCTTGACCATCTCCTCGCCGAACACGGAGGTCCAGTCGGCGCCGGAGGACGCGATGGGCAGGCCCGTGTCCGGGTGGATCTTGCCGACGGCGTGGAAGCGGTCCGCCTCGTCCTGGAGGGCGGGCTGGTAGCCGCGGCCCTTCTCGGTGAGACAGTGCACGATGACGGGACCGCCGAAGCGCTTGGCGCGGGCGAGCGCGGACTCCAGGGCCTCGATGTCATGGCCGTCGATGGGTCCGACGTACTTCAGGCCGAGGTCCTCGAACATGCCCTGCGGCGCGATGAAGTCCTTCAGCCCCTTCTTCGCGCCGTGCAGGGTCTCGTACAGCGGCCGTCCGAGGACCGGGGTGCGCTCCAGGATGTCCTTGCCGCGGGCCAGGAAGCGCTCGTAGCCGTCGGTCGTGCGCAGCGTCGCCAGGTGGTTGGCGAGGCCGCCGATCGTGGGCGCGTACGAACGCTCGTTGTCGTTGACGACGATGACGAGCGGGCGGTCCTTGGCGTCCGCGATGTTGTTGAGCGCCTCCCAGGCCATGCCGCCGGTGAGGGCACCGTCCCCGATGACCGCGACCACGTGGTCGTCCCGGTCGAGGACCTCGTTGGCCTTCGCGAGGCCGTCGGCCCAGCCGAGGACCGTGGAGGCGTGCGAGTTCTCGATGACGTCGTGCTCGGACTCGGCCTGCGAGGGATAGCCGGACAGGCCGTCCTTCATCTTCAGCCGGGTGAAGTCCTGACGACCAGTGAGCAGCTTGTGGACGTAGGACTGGTGTCCCGTGTCCCACAGCACCTTGTCCTTCGGGGATTCGAAGACGCGGTGCAGCGCGATGGTGAGCTCGACAACACCGAGGTTGGGGCCGAGGTGGCCGCCGGTCTTGGAGACCGCCTCGACGAGGAAGGTCCGAATCTCCTCGGCCAGCTGTTCCAGCTGCTCCGGGCTGAGCCGGTCCAGATCGCGCGGTCCCCTGATACGGGTCAGCAGCGGCACCCGTGCCTCCTTGCAGTAGAGCTGTTCGAGCTTTGCCGGGCTCGTCGAGTCTAATGTTCCGCCTGTAACGGGGAAGGCCGGGCTCAGTGCCTTCTTTGTCACGCGATCAGCCCCGGACAGGCGCGAAAAGCAGTTCCCCGCGCCCTGAAGGGGCGCGGGGAAGTGACATCGTGCGGCTCCGCCGCATGGGCGCGGCCGGCCACGACCGACCCGCAGCCGCCGAACAGCCCATTCAATCGAGCTCTTGGGCGCAGCCGGGCCCTCGCGGAGCGCTACGCGCGACCCGCCGTCTTCTGGGTCTTACGCGTGACGGAGTCGATCACCACCGTGGCGAGAAGCACACTGCCGGTGATCATGTACTGGATCGGCGTGGCGATGCCTTCAAGAGCGAGGCCGTACTGGATCGAGGTGATCACCATGACACCCAGCAGCGCGTTCCACGTACGGCCGCGTCCACCGAAGAGGCTGGTGCCGCCGATCACGGCTGCCGCGATCACGTTCATCAGAAGATCACCCGCGCCGGCGCTCTGGTTGGCCGCGGCGATCTTGGAGGCCCAGAACAGACCGCCGACCGCGGCGAAGAAGCCGGCCAGGGCGAAGACCGAGATCCGTACCGCCGTGACGTTGATACCGGCACGCCGAGAGGCCTCGACGCTGCCGCCGAGCGCGAAGATCTTGCGGCCGTAGCCCGTGCGGCGCAGGACGAAGTCGGTCGTCACCAGGACCAGCATGAACAGCAGCAGCGCGAGGGGCAGGCCCTTGTACTGGTTGAACATGATCGCGGCGGCGTACCCGACGATCGCCAGCAGAACCGTGCGCAGCACGATCTCGCTGAGCGGCCGGGACGGGACGCCCGCGGCCTCGCGGCGTCTGCTGTCCAGGAAGGAGGTGACGAAGAAGACGACCACCGCGATGGTGGCGAGCCCGTAGGCGGCGGCGACGTCCGAGAAGTAGTACGTCGTCAGCTTGCCGATCAGACCGTCGCTGTCGAGGTTGATGGTGCCGTTCTCACCCAGGATCTGGAGCATGAAGCCGAGCCAGAACAGCAGGCCGGCCAGGGTGACCGCGAACGCGGGCGCGCCGATCCTTGCGAAGAAGAAGCCATGGATGGCGCCGATGAGCGCGCCGCCGACGAGGGCGATGACCACGGCCTGCCACTCGGTCATGCCGTGTGTGACGCTGAGTACGGCCGCGATGGCGCCCGCGACACCGCTGACGGAGCCGACCGACAGGTCGATCTCGCCGAGCAGCAGCACGAAGATGATGCCGACGGACATCATGCCGGTCGCAACCATCGCGACGGCGATGTTGTTGAGGTTCTCGGCGGACAGGAAGGCCGAGTTCAGGCTCTGGAAGATGGCGCCGATGATGATCAGGCCGACGACGACCGGGATCGAGCCGAGGTCTCCGGCGCGCAGCTTGCGCTTGAATTCGATGATGTAGCCGGCGAAGCCGCGCTCACGCACCAGCAGTCGCGGGTCCACCGCGACGTCCGCGCCGACGGCCGCCTCAGGGTTCTCGACGACACCGCCCGAAGGCTCCAGGGTGGCGTTCTTCGTCTTGTCGATGCTCACTTCTGAGCCTCCCCGTAACTGCGGGCCGCACGACGGGTGACGGCGTTGTCCGTGGCGCCGGTGATGGCGGAGATGATCTCTTCCTGTGAGGTGGACTTCACCTCGAAGACGCCGTTGTTGCGGCCGAGCCGCAGCACCGCCACCTTGTCGGCGACGGCTTTCACGTCGGCCATGTTGTGGCTGATGAGGATCACGGCGTGGCCGCGCTCGCGCAGCCGCTCCACCAGGTCGAGGACCTGGGCCGTCTGCTCGACGCCGAGGGCCGCGGTGGGCTCGTCGAGTATGACCAGCTTGGGCTCGCCGAGCATGGAGCGGGCGATGGCCACGGTCTGGCGCTGGCCACCGGAGAGCGAGGCGATCGGGATGCGCACGCTGGGGATGCGGATCGACAGCGTGGTGAGCAACTCGCGGGCGCGGCGCTCCATCTCGACCTCGTCGAGGACGCCGCGTCTCTTGAGCTCCCGGCCCAGGTAGAGGTTGCCGACGACGTCGATGTTGTCGCACAGCGCGAGGTCCTGGTAGACCGTCGCGATGCCCAGGTTCTGGGCGTCGTGCGGCTTGTTGATCTGGACGGACTTCCCGTCCCATTCGATGACGCCCTCATCGATGGGGTGGACGCCGGCGATGGTTTTCACCAGCGTGGACTTGCCGGCGCCGTTGTCGCCGACCAGGGCGACCACCTCACCGGAGTGGACCTCGAGCTCTACGTCGGTGAGCGCCTGGACGGCGCCGAACCGCTTGGAGACCCCGCGCAACGCCAGCACAGGCGTAGCGGACACGTGAACCATCTCCTTCGCCGCCTGACCCGGCGGGAGGTTGTGCAGAAAAGTTGTGGAGGGGTGTTCCTTCCGGCGCCCCGCCCGAGCTTGCGGGGCTGGTGTGTGCGGGGCGCCGGAGGGGCTTCGAGTACGCGCGTCCCGTACTGAAATTCAAAGACGAATTCCTGTACGTAGAAAGGGACTTGCGGTACTTACTTGAGGCCGATCTTGTCGCAGTCGGCCTTGAACTTGGGCGTGCAGATCTCGTCGACCGTGTAGATGCCGTCCTTGATGACCGTGTCGTTGATGTTGTCCTTGGTCAGCGAGACAACGGGCACGAGGACCGAGGGGATGCCCTTTTCGGTCGGGCTGTCGACGTCTTCCTTGGCGATGGAGTCGAGCTTCTCGCCCTTGGCGAGAGCGACGGCCATCTCCGCGGCGACGTCCGCCTCCTGCGGGTAGGGCTTGTACACGCTCATGTACTGCTCGCCCGAGACGATGCGCTGCACGCCCGCGAGTTCGGCGTCCTGGCCGGTGACCGGCGGGAGCGGGGAGACGCCGGCGGCCTTCAGGGCGGTGATGATGCCGCCCGCCATGCCGTCGTTGGCGGAGTAGACACCGACGATGTTGTTCTTGCCGATCGCGGAGATCGCGCCTTCCATGTTGGCGTTGGCGTTCTCCGGCTTCCACTCCTTGGTGTCGTACGACTTCGCGACGTCGACCTTGCCCTGGAGCTGGGACAGCGCGCCCTTCTTGAACTGGGCGGCGTTCGGGTCGGTGATCGCGCCGTTCATCATGACGATCTTGGCGGAGGGCGTGGCCTTGTCGCCGAGGGCGTCCAGGAGCGCCTTGCCCTGAACGCGGCCGACCTCTTCGTTGTCGAACGAGACGTAGCTGTCGATCGGGCCCTGGGCGAGGCGGTCGTACGCGACGACGGGGATGTCCGCGTCCTTGGCCTTCTTGACGGAGTTCTCGATGGCCTTGGAGTCCACCGCGTCCACGATCAGCACGTCCACCTTGTTGGTGATCATCGTGTCGACCTGCTGGTTCTGGGTGGTGGCGTCCTGCTTGGCGTTGGCGTAGACGACCTCACCCTTGTTGTTCGTGAGCTCCTTGACCTTCTTCTCGATCAGAGGCTTGTCGAACTTCTCGTAACGCGCGGTCTGGTTCTCCGGAAGGAGCAGACCGACCTTGATCGCGTCGCCCTTGCTCGCGGTCTCATCGCTGTCACCGCCGGACTCCGCGGCGCTGCCGCAGGCCGCGAGCGAGGCAGCCATCGCCCCTGCCGCGACGGAAATGGCGACACGACGCATACGCGTATTCACTTCAGAAACCTCCCTGACAAGGCCGCGACAGTGCGACCGAGGTGGCTGGAAGTCAACTCGGCCCAAAGTGCGACGTCAAGAAGTAAATCCTTAACGAGATGGCAACGGTGCCATCCGTTCTCTAAGTGAAGGCAGGCGTGGCCGCCGAAAGGGTTCCGTCCAAAAGGGTCGAATCTCCCATCTCGCTGAGTGCGAGAGCGAGCGCCCCGAGGACCTCCGCACGACCGCCAAGTGCCCCTGGAAGAACGGAAAGCTGACGTGCCGCACTGGGGATGGCATAGCGGCCGACCGACTCCCTTATGGGCCCGAGCACCAGCTCACCGGCCTCCGCGAGATCACCGCCGAGGACAACCCGGCTCGGGTTGAGCAAGTTACAAAGGTTGGCGACTCCACTGCCGATATGTCGGCCGACGTCGGCGATCACACGACGGCAGCCAGGGTCCCCGTCCCGCGCCAGCCGTACGACAGCTTCCATCGTCAGATCCGTGCCGTGGCTGGACTGGAGGAGCGGCAGCACATAGCGCGCGGCCGCGAAGGTCTCCAGACAGCCCCGGTTTCCGCAGCGACAGACGGGGCCGGACTCATCAAGAGTAATATGCCCGATTTCTCCCGCAGTGCCACCCGGGCCACGGTAGATCCGGCCGCTGATCACCAGGCCGGCGCCGACACCGCTGGCCACCTTGATGTACGCGAGGTCCTTGACCCCCCGGCCGCTGCCCCACACCAGCTCGCCGAGGGCACCGAGGTTGGCGTCGTTGTCCACGTGCACCGGCACGCCGAGCCGCGCCCGCAGCTCCTCGGCGGGCTTGGTACCGGTCCAGCCCGGCAGGATGGCGGTCGAGCCGAGCGTTCCGGACTCCACGTCGATCGGGCCCGGTACGCCGAGGCCCACGCCCGCGATCTTGGCGCGGTCGACACCGGTGGCCAGGATCAACCGGCTGACCAGCTGTTCGGCCCGGTCGAGGCCCTGCGCGGCGGAGGCGTCCACGTCCAGCGGCTCGGACTCCTCGGCGAGCACCTGGTGCGCGAGGTTTCCGATTGCGACGCGCAAATGGGTGTGCCCGAAGTCGACCCCTATCACGATGCCGGCGTCGCCGCTCAGGCTGACGCTGCGGGCCCGTCGGCCGCCGGCCGACGTGGGCGTGACCTCGACCGTTCCGCCGTCCTTGAGTTCCCGGACGATATTGGAGACCGTCGCGGCGGACAGGCCCGTCGTCCTGGCGATCTCCGCCTGCGTGAGCGATCCGGCGAGGCGCACCGCACGGACAACCCGTTCGAGATTTGCTCGGTGCAGCGATGACTGAGACCCCGGAGTCTCCACGACGACCTCCTGCGTACGGGGCGGCCGCGGCGAAGGCCCCGCCTATGTCCAACTAGTGAACTCTAAGCTGAGCCGTTGCGGTCGCCTCCCGTCAAGAGGTTGAGCTGATCTGGAGCAACGGGCCACCCGAACGAGGATCCGCCCCCGAAAGCCCCGCAGCGCGCTTCTCGGCCGTGAACGAAAGTACGCCCGAGCGAACCGCGAACCGCCGACGTTCTCGACGCGGCCGGCTCGGCGGTTCGGCAGCGCTCAACGAGGAGCAGTCGGCCCTCGACGCTGAGCCGGGAGTCGGCATGGGTCATCGCACGCGGCTTCCTTCGTCGGCGTCCTGGGCCAGGGGCTCCGTGCCGGCGTCGCCCGTGCTGAGGAACGTTCTGGGTATCCAGCGCAGGGCGATGACTGCGAGTGCGCCGTGGAGGATGCCCGCGATGGCGGCAGCGGCGTGCAGACCGGAGATGAAGGCGCTCTTCGCGTCGCCGATCACCGCGGGTGCGAGGCCGGGGATCTGGAGTGTCTCGTTGAGGGTGCCGGCAAGATCGGGTCCCTGGAGCCGGAAGATCAGGGCGGCCAGCGAGCCGAGGAGCGCGATGCCGAGGGCGTTGCCGATCTCGTTGCTGGTCTCGGCGATCGCCGCCGCGGAGCCGGCGCGTTCTGCGGGAACGGCGGCGACGGCGGTGTCGGCGACGACGCTGAAGGAGATGCCGTAGCCGATGCCGGCGACGACGGTGGATGCGATGTACCAACCGATCCCGCCGAAGACGCTGGTGGGCATCAGCAGGAGCAGACCTGCGGCGATGAAGGAGTGGCAGGTGATGAGCGCTGCTCGTGTGCCGGTACGCGCGACCAGTGCCGGAGTGACGATGCAGGTGACGGTGAGCACAGCGGCGCCGGGGAGCGCGACAAGAGCCGCGTCCAGGACGGTCAGTCCGAGGACGGACTGGAGGTAGATGCCCCCGAGGTAGGCCACCGCCGACCATGCGGCCAGAGGCAGAAGCCCGGTGATGGCCGCGATCGTGAACACCCGGTCGCGGAAGAGGCGGAAGTCGATCAGGGGGTGTTCGAGGCGCGGTTGCCGCCGGACGAACCAGCCCAGGGTGACGACGCCGACGATCCCCGTGGCCACCGGGGCCGCTGCCGGCCCCTCCGCGGCAGCGTGCTTGATCGCGTAGACGGTCAGCAGGATGCCCGCAGCGGAGAGCAGAACGCTCAAGACGTCGACGCGGCCGGTCCGGGTGGCGCGCACCTCGCGGAGCAGGACCGGGGCCAGAAGCAGGAACAGTACGACGACGGGGAGATTGATCAGGAAGACCGATCCCCACCAGAAGCGGCTCAGCAGCTGTCCGCCGACGACCGGGCCGATCGCGAACCCGGCGGCGAAGGTGGCTGCGAAGATCCCGATCGCGCTCGCCCGCCGGCGTGGGTCGGTGAACAGTTCGCCGAGTACCGCCAGCGCCGACGGCAGCAGCGTGGCACCGGCCACGCCCATCAGCGCCCGGAAGGCGATCAGCAGCTCCGGCCCGGGTGCGAAGGCCGCTCCCGCCGAGCCGACACCGAACACCGCCGCGCCGGTCATCAGCAGCTTCAGCCGGCCGTGACGGTCGCCGATGTTGCCGAACGCGATGAGCAGGGACCCGACGGCGAATCCGTAGACGTCCAGGATCCACAACGCCTGATCGGCGGTCGGCGACAGCGCCTCGGAGACCTTGGGCATCGCCAGGAACAGGACCGAACCATCCATCGCGACCAGCAGCACCGGCCCGAGCACCACCAGCAGACCGAGCCACGCCCGCAGCCCGGAAGAGTGAGAAACACGCTGTTCGTTCATGCTTTTGACGGTGCGGCGCCGTCCCCTCGGCAGCCAGACCCGCGTCATGGGTACACCTCTCAGGGACACCCAGCCACGGACCGTCGCGCCTACGCTCGCAGTCATGGAACTGGAGAGCCTCGGGGCCTATCTCAAGACCCGCCGCGACCGGGTCACGCCCGCCGACGTCGGACTGCGCACCTACGGCACCACCCGCCGCGTACCGGGCCTGCGTCGCGAGGAGCTCGCCCAGCTCGCCGGAGTGAGTGCCGGCTACTACACACGTCTGGAACAGGGCCAGGCCGGTACGGCCTCCCAACAGGTCCTCGACGCGCTCGCAGGCGTGCTCCAGCTCGATCCGGCCGAGACAGCCCACCTGCACAACCTCGCCCGTCAGCCCACCACCTCACGGCTGGTCCGTCCCCGCCCCGAAAGGCCTCACCCACGAGTACTGGCGCTCCTGGCGTCCCTGGGTGAGACCACTCCGGCCGTCGTGCTCGGCCGCCGCGGCGACGTACTGGCCTGGAATCGCACGGGACATGCTCTCGTCGCAGAACACGTCGACTTCGACGCGCCGCACGATCTCGCGCGACGGCCGTCCATCCCTCGGATGTTCTTCCTCGACTCCCTCACGCGCGACCTGCACCGAAACTGGGATGAACTGGCCCGAACCCATGTCGCCTACCTGCGGCTCACCGCGGGCAGGTATCCCACCGACGCCCGACTGGCCGAACTGATCGGCGAACTCGCCATGCGCAGCCGCGACTTCGCCACGCTATGGGCCAAAGGCGACGTCGCGGACTGCACCGTGGGCACCATGCGCCTGCAACACCCGACCGTCGGAGGGGCCGACGTCGACTACCAGGTGTGGCTACAGCCCGACAGCCCCGACCACCGGCTTGAGGTCTACACACCCAACGACAGCACCTCGGCCGACGCGCTGCGCCTGTTGTCCAGCCAGGTCGCCGATCAGCAGGATCCTGCGGTCGCCCTCTCCGAGACGGCCCGGCATCCCGACGCCTGAGGGCCGCGCTCCGTGGCGGGGTGCGGCCCTCAGCGCAGGTGCTTACGAGGTCCAGCCGCCGTACGGCACGGTGATGAGTTCCATGGCGTGACCCGCCGGATCCATGAAGTACACGCCGCGGCCGCCGTCGTTCTGGTTGATCATTCCGGGCTGTTTGCGGTGCGGGTCGGCGTAGTGCTCGATGCCACGCCGCTCGATCTGCGCGTACGCCGCGTCGAACTCCTCGTCGGAGACCAGGAAGGCGTAGTGCTGGGGGGTGATCCTGTCCGCAGGGATCGCGGCGAAGTCCAGCGTGACGCCGTTACTCAGGCCGACAGCGATGAACGGGCCCCACTCGGCGGTGATCTCAAGACCCAGCAGGTCCGCGAAGAACTCCGCGGATTCCCGGTTGTCCCGGGCGTGGACGATCGTGTGGTTCAACTCGACTGACAAGGAATGCCTCCGAGGGCATCTCCCGACACCTCCATGCCTCACCCAGTCGGTGACCGGCACGCGATGTCGCCGTAGATCCTAGTACGGCGACACCGTTGCCGGTCGCGGCTTTCCGGGGCGTGGCTACTTCAGGGCGCCCGCCGTCAGGCCCTGTACGACCTGGCGCTGGAAGACGATGTAGGCGGCGAGTACCGGCAGCATCGCCATCACGAGGCCGGCGAAGAGGCCGGACCAGTCGCCCTTGTAGCCCTGGCTGACGGCCAGTTGGACGAGGCCCTGGGTGAGCACCTTGCCGTCGGGTTCGGTGTTGAGGACCGTCGGCAGCATGTACTGGTTCCACTGGCCCAGGAAGTTGAAGATGCTGATGCTGATCAGACCGGGCTTGGCCATCGGCAGCATCACCTGGAAGAACGTCCTGGTGTGCGAGGCGCCGTCCACGAAGGCCGCCTCGGCCACCGAGGTCGGCAGCGTACGGAAGAAGGCCGTCATGAAGAACACCGTGAACGGCAGCGAGTACGCGATGTAGACCAGGATCAGCCCGGGCAGCGTGTTCAGCAGCGAAAGGTTCTGCATGACGTAGAACAGCGGGACCAGCGCCAGGATGATCGGGAAGCTCATTCCTCCGATGAAGAGGAAGTAGATGAAGCGGTTCCCGGGGAACTCGAAGCGCGCGAGGACGTACGCCGCCATGGAGCCCAGCAGCATGGTGCCGACGAGCGAGAAGCCCACCACGATCACCGTGTTGAGGAAGTAGTCGCTCATGTGCGCCTCGGTCCAGGCGCGCGACCAGTTGTCGAAGTGCAGCGTGTCGGGCAGCGCCCACGGCGAGCTGAAGATGTCCCGGTCCGCCTTGAACGAGGTCATCACCGCCCACAGCAGCGGCATCACGACCATGAACGCCCAGAGAATGAGCATGCCGTGCGAGAAGACATTGAGGGTCCTGCCCTCGGCGGACTTCTCCCGCGGCGCGGGCACGCCGGTCGTCTTGGTGACGGGCGCCGGCTCCTCGGTGGCGTCGGCGGGAGGCGTGTCGGTCGTCTTCACTCGTGTCCTCCTCGCGACTCGGTCAGCTTGGTCAGCCCGGTCAGCTCCGTCCGCATCAGTACTCCAGCCGCTCGCGCCGGCCCAGCCTCATCACGACCGCCACGAACAGCAGCGTCAGGACGAGCAGGGCGACACCGATCGTCGTCGCGTAGGCGGCCTGACCGTCACGGAACGCCTTCTGGTAGACGTACAGCGGCAGGACCGTCGTCGAATAGTCGGGGCCGCCGCCGTTCGGCCCCACCGTCATGATCTGCACGACCGCGAACGACTCCGCGCCCAGCGCCAGGATGCCCATATAGGCCCAGCCGGACTGCACCGTGTCCCAGAGCAGCGGCAGGGTGATCCTGAAGAACGTGGTGATGCGGTTCGCGCCGTCGAGCAGCGCGGCCTCGTAGTAGTCCTTGGGAATCGAGGCCATTCCGGCGGAGAACAGCACTACGAAGAAGCCGACGGTGCACCAGACGAGAACCGCGAAGACACACCACAGGGCGAGGTCGGGATCGCCCAGCCAGTCGGGCTGGACATTATCCAGGCCCACCGCCTTCAGCGCGGAGTTGAGCGCTCCGCTATTGGGGTTGTAGGCGAACTGGAACAGCAGGGCGACGATCGCGATCGACAGTACCTGCGGGAAGAAATAGACGACCTTGTAGAAGGAGGAGCCGCGGACGCCCGCGATCGCGGCGTTCTTCCGGCGCCGTCCCCCGACATTCAGCATGAAGGCGAAGAACAGCGCCAGCGTCAGCGTCACCAGCGGCAGCAACACGACGAACATCACGCTGTGCTGGAAGGACTTCCAGAAGACCTCGTCGTCGAGCAGCCTCGTGAAGTTCTTGAAGCCCACCATTTTGAACTCGGGGCTCAGACCGCTCCAGTCCGTGAACGAATAGTAGATGGACTGGATGAAAGGCCAGATCACGAAGAGGACGTAAATGGCCAGGGGCGCCGCCAAGAACCCCACGATGAAACGGTATTTGCCGTGTTGCATTCCTTCGGACCCCATCTTCTGGCGGGCGCTGCCGACACCGGCGCCGCACATCGAGAGCCTGGGGCACCGGGTCCCGGCCCGGGGCCCCAGGCCGCGCTCACTGGTGCTTGTAGTGCTTGATGGTGTCGTCCTTGGCGGCTTCGTCGGCGTAGCCCTGGATCTTCTTGATGGCCTCGGCCGGGGTGAGCCGCCCCGCCATCATCTCGCCGAGTCCGCCGACGCCGATCTTCTCCTTCTGCAGCGCCACGTACCAGTCCTGGATGCGCGGGTTGACCACGTTGTCGCCGGCCTTCTCGAGGGCGGCGATCGCGGACGTCAGGCCCGGAGTCAGCTCGATGCCGTCGGTGCCGCCGTCGAGCGCGGTCAGCGACTTGACGGACTTGGTGAAGTTCTTCGACGAGGCCTCGCTGAGCATGATGCGCAGCTGCTCCATGCCGCCGTCAGGGTTCTTGGCCTTGGCGGGAACGATGAAGGGCTCGCCGCCGGACGCCCAGATGGTGCCAAAGGGCATCTTGTCCGAGCTGTCGATACCTGTCGGCGCCGACACCGTGCACGCGAAGTCCTTCGGCATGGTCTTCGCCGCTTCGTTCTCCACCCACGAACCGTTGGGGATGAAGAGCGCCTTGCCCTCTGTCCAGGCGGTCTGGGACTGGATGTGGTCCAGGCCCGGGGTGCCCTTGAGGATGTAGCCCTTCTTGAAGAGCTCGTAGTACGCCTCGAAGCAGGTCTTGACCGCGGGGTGCTTCCAGGCGTTCGGCTCCAGGTTGTCGATCGCGTCGAGGACCTCTCGGCCGCCGACCTTGGCGATCATCGGGTAGAGCGAGAAGGGGAGGTAGTACGGGTGCTTGCCGGCGTACGTCCAGCCCGCCATGCCCTTCTTCTTCGCCTTCGCGCAGACCGCGAGCATGTCGTCCCAGGTCTCCGGGTAGGTCGCGTCAAGCGACTCCAACGCCTTCTGGGAGTACCACACGCCGTAGACGGTGTACGCGTAGTACATGATCCAGATCGGGTCGCCGTCGAACTGGCCCATCTCGACGACGCCGGGGCGAAGAGTGTCCCGGACCTTTTTGCTCGGGTCGTCGACGGACGGCGCGTCCAGCAGCGGCGTCAGGTCGGCGAGCTGCTTCTTGCCGACGAGGACGCCCATGTCCATCTGCTCGGCACCGGAGTTGTCGATCAGGTCCGGCGGGGTGCCCTGGTTGAATCGAGGCTGCAGGACCGACTGGATCTTCTGCGTCGACGAGAACTTGACCTTCGACTTGGGGAACTTCTGCTCGTAGACCGCCTTGGCGTCCTCGGCGTACTTCGTGCCGAAACCGCCGTCGAAGATGACGATCTCCAGCGGCGCGCTCTCGTTGACGGCGAGCGGGTTCTCCTTGCTCTTCTTGCCCTTGTCGACCTTTTCGTCGCTGCCGCTGTCACCGCTGGCGCACGCGGACAGGAAACTCATGGTGGGCACGGCGATCAGGCCGAGTGCGGCGGACCGCTTGATCAGATCGCGGCGGCCGACACCCTCATGGTCACTGTGGGCGGAAGTGGATCCCATGCTCAAGTCCTCGCCTTCTCCAGGACTCAGGCGGTGAACCGGACCCTCCCCGGCACCGCGGTGTGGTGAAGCTGGTCTTGCACTTGACTGGAGGTCTTGCACATTTCAGCACCAGGATCAGCGGGAATGGCGGCAGTCGGCGTGCGCCGCGCCTCCGGTGTCCCCCTGCCCCTGCCTGTTGACGACCTGTTCGAACGGCCGAGCAGACGCCGACAGGTATAGTCCACTTCCCGTCCAGGGAGCAAGATCGGGAGCGGGGCACCCCATCATCTTTCCCGAGTTGAGACCTCCCGGAAATATCACGCACCCGTCGCATTCCGCTGACAGAAAATTGGCCGAGAACGCACGGGACGGCCCATTCGGCAACCTTGACATCACCGGCAACTTGACCCCCTATTGAACCTTGCGCAGCGAAGTTGACAACGTTGTCCACGCGCAAGGAGGCTGCTCGCGCATGCAGCACAGAGCTCGGCACAGATGGGCTTCCACGGCGGTCCTCGGAGTGACCGCCTTCGCACTGGTGATGACCTCGCAGGGCGCCGCCGTCGCCCGGCCAGGTGAAGCGGCGGCCGCCGACCGGGAGTTCGCCTCCTCGTTCGAGACGGACGATCCCGCACCGGACTGGCTCAATACAGTCGATACATCGCCTGACGGCACAAAACGCTCATCAGGCGTGGACGGCGGCTACAGCAGCGGCATCCCCGGCAACGTGACCGACCACGTCACGGACGTCCGGGCGAGCGGTGAGCACACGGGCGCGGGCGAGGTGAAGGAGAACCTCGTCGACGGTGAACCGAGCACCAAGTGGCTGACCTTCGCGCCCACCGGCTGGGTGGAGTTCGACCTGGACGCTCCGGTCAAGGTCGTCACCTACGCGCTGACGTCGGCCAACGACCACGACGAGCGCGACCCCAGGGACTGGAACCTGCGGGGCTCCACGGACGGCAAGGACTGGAAGACCCTCGACAGCCGCTCGGGCGAGGTCTTCGACAAACGATTCCAGACAAAGTCGTACGACCTCGCCGCCCCGGCCGAGTACCAGCACTTCCGGCTCGACATCACGCGCAACAACGGCGCCCCCGACGCCACGCAACTGGCCGACGTGCAGTTATCGACCGGCGGCGGCGAGGAGCCCGCGCCCCGGGACATGCTCTCGCTCGTGGACCGCGGGCCGAACGGCTCCCCGACCGCCAAGGCGCGGGCGGGCTTCACCGGCAAGCAGGCCCTGCGGTACGCGGGGACACACCGGACGGACGGCCGCGCCTACTCGTACAACAAGGTCTTCGACGTGAACGTCGAGGTCGGGCGGAACACCGAGCTGGCGTACCGGATCTTCCCGGCGATGGCGGACGCCGACCGCGACTACGACGCCACGAACGTGTCCGTGGACCTGGCCTTCACGGACGGCACCCATCTGAGTGACCTGCGCGCCACCGACCAGCACGGGTTCGCGCTGACGCCGCAGGGCCAGGGCGCGGCCAAGGTCCTGTACGTCAATCAGTGGAACAACGTCGTCTCGCGGATCGGCTCCGTCGCGGCCGGCCGGACCGTCGACCGAATCCTCGTCGCATACGACTCCCCGAAGGGCCCCGCGAAGTTCCGCGGCTGGCTGGACGATCTCGCGCTGCGCGTCAAGAAGCCCGAGAAACCCAAGGCCCACCTGTCGGACTACGCCTCGACCACGCGCGGCACCAACTCCAGCAGCGGCTTCTCACGCGGCAACAACTTCCCCGCGACGGCCGTACCGCACGGCTTCAACTTCTGGACGCCGGTCACCAACGCGGGATCGCTCAGCTGGCTGTACGACTACGCGCGGGCGAACAACGCGGACAACCTGCCCACCATCCAGGCGTTCAGCGCGAGTCACGAGCCCAGCCCCTGGATGGGCGACCGGCAGACCTTCCAGGTGATGCCGTCGGCCGCGGCCGGAACACCGGACACCGGCCGCGCCGCCCGCGCGCTCGCCTTCCGGCACGAGAACGAGACGGCGCGCCCGTACTACTACGGGGTCCGGTTCGAGAACGGCCTCAAGGCGGAGATGGCGCCGACCGACCACGCGGCGGCGCTCCGCTTCACCTATCCCGGTGACGACGCGAGCGTGCTCTTCGACAACGTCACGGACCAGGCCGGGCTGACCCTGGACAAGGAGAACGGGGTCGTCACCGGTTACTCGGACGTGAAGTCCGGACTGTCGACGGGCGCGACGCGGCTGTTCGTGTACGGGGTCTTCGACGCGCCGGTGACCGACGGGAGCTCCTCGGGAGTCAAGGGCCATCTGCGCTTCGACGCGGGCGCCGACCGCCGGGTCACGCTGCGTCTGGCGACCTCCCTCATCAGCGTCGACCAGGCCAAGGACAATCTCCGCCAGGAAATCCCGGACGGCACGTCCTTCGACACGGTCATGTCACGCGCCCAGCGGCAGTGGGACCGGATCCTCGGCAAGGTCGAGGTCGAGGGCGCGACGCCGGACCAGCTGACGACGCTGTACTCCAGCCTCTACCGGCTGTACCTCTATCCCAACTCCGGCTTCGAGAAGGTGGGTTCGAAGTACCAGTACGCCTCGCCGTTCTCCCCGATGCCCGGCCCGGACACGCCGACGCACACCGGGGCGAAGATCGTCGACGGCAAGGTGTACGTCAACAACGGCTTCTGGGACACGTACCGGACGACCTGGCCGGCGTACTCGCTGCTCACCCCTCGCCAGGCGGGGGAAATGGTCGACGGTTTCGTGCAGCAGTACAAGGACGGCGGCTGGACCTCGCGCTGGTCCTCGCCCGGGTACGCGGACCTGATGACCGGCACCTCGTCGGACGTGGCGTTCGCCGATGCCTACGTCAAGGGCGTCGGCTTCGACGCGAAGTCGGCGTACGAGGCGGCCCTGAAGAACGCGACCGTCGTCCCGCCGTCCTCGGGCGTCGGCCGCAAGGGCATGACGACCTCGCCCTTCCTCGGCTACACCAGCACCGAGACCGACGAGGGCCTGTCGTGGGCGCTGGAGGGCTACCTCAACGACTACGGCATCGCGAAGATGGGCCAGGCCCTCTACAAGAAGACGGGCGAGAAGCGCTACCAGGAGGAGTCCGCGTACTTCCTCAACCGCGCGCGGGACTACGTCCGGCTCTTCGACCCCAAGGCCGGCTTCTTCCAGGGCCGCGACGAAAAGGGCGCCTGGCGGGTGGAGTCGTCCGAGTACGACCCGCGGGTGTGGGGTTACGACTACACCGAAACGAACGGGTGGGGGTACGCCTTCACCGCGCCCCAGGACTCGCGCGGCCTCGCCAACCTGTACGGCGGACGGCCGGGCCTCGCGGAGAAGCTCGACGAGTACTTCGCGACCCCGGAGACCGCCTCGCCCGAGTTCAAGGGCTCGTACAGCGGCGTCATCCATGAGATGACCGAGGCCCGAGACGTACGGATGGGCATGTACGGCCACTCCAACCAGGTGGCCCACCACGCCACCTACATGTACGACGCGGCCGGGCAGCCCTGGAAGACCCAGAAGAACGTGCGAGAGGTGCTCTCCCGCCTGTACACCGGCAGCGAGATCGGCCAGGGCTATCACGGCGACGAGGACAACGGCGAGCAGTCGGCCTGGTACCTCTTCTCGGCGCTCGGCTTCTATCCACTGGTGATGGGCAGCGGTGAGTACGCCATCGGCTCACCGCTGTTCACCAAGGCGACCGTCCATCTGGAGAACGGCGAGGAGCTGGTCGTCAGGGCCCCGAAGAACAGCGCGAAGAACGTGTACGTGCAGGGGGTGAAGGTCAACGGCCGTACGTGGAAATCCACTTCGCTTCCGCACGCGCTGATCGCCCGCGGTGGGGTCCTGGAGTTCGACATGGGGCCGAGGCCGTCGTCGTGGGGCACGGGGAAGGACGCGGCGCCCGTGTCGATCACGCAGGACGACAAGGTGCCGTCGCCGCGGGGCGATGCCCTCGAGGGCGACGGAGCGTTGTTCGACAACACCTCTGCGACGGACGCGGCAGTCACGGCGTCTGTCGAACTGCCGACCCCCCAGGAGTCCAAGGCAGTTCAGTACACGCTGACCTCCGCCGACCGCGCGAAGGCCCCCAAGGGCTGGATCCTGCAGGGCTCGTCCGACGGCGGTGAGTGGAAGGACCTGGACCGGCGTTCCGGTGAATCCTTCACGTGGGACAAGCAGACACGGGCGTTCTCGGTCGGGTCACCGGGGACGTACCGGCACTACCGCCTGGTCCTCGACGGCGAGGCGACACTCGCGGAGGTGGAGCTGCTGGCCTGAGGCACGCAGGTTCCCCGCGCCCGTGAGGGGCGCGGGGAACTGCGCGACCAGCCACAACGAACCCGCAGCCGAAACACAACCGCGGGGGCCTGGGGGCCTGGGGGCGAAGCCCCCAGTTTCGGGAAGGGGTGGGCTTGGGGAAGGAAAACCCTCCCCCGCCCACCCGCACCCGCACCCGCACCCGCACCCGAAGATCAGCCGACCCTGCACGCAAGGCTGGTCGACGGATCACCGCCCGAGCCGGAGACGACGTATCCGAAGGTCGTGCTCCGGCCTGGCTCCAGCGAGCCGTTCCAGTTCGCGTTGTGCACCATCACGTTCTGCCCCTGGGTGGTCGCGGTGCCGCTCCAGAGGCTGTCGAGCCGCTGCCCGCTCGGCAGGTTCCAGTCGACCATCCAGCCGAGCATCGGCACGTTTCCGGTGTTGGTGACGGTCACCTCGGACTGGTAGCCGCCGGACCAGCTGCCCGTCGTGCGCCGGGTCGCGGAGCACTGGCCCGGTACGGGATCGGTGGGGTTGCCCGGCTCCTTGACGCCGGTCACCTCGCCGTTGCCGCCGTCGAAGACGACGTCCGAGCAGGAGTAGAAGGTCTCCTGGCTGTCGGAGCGCTGCCAGACCATGTAGACGATGTGGCGGCCCGACTTGTTGTCGGGCAGCTTGCCCCGCCAGGAGTAGTTGGCCTCGACCGTGCCCGGGCTGCCGTTCAGCGGCGGGTGGTCGACGCTCAGGAACGGCCGCTCCTCCATGTCGTTCCAGGTGAGCGTCTTGGTCGGGTCGAAGCCGTCCTTGGTGATGTACACATAGAACCAACCCGGGTGCGCCGCCCACGCGTTGTACGAGAAGTCGACGGTCGCTCCCGAGGTGAGGTGGGTGAGCGGCCAATCCTTGCTGGGCGTGTTGAACCCGGTGAAGTTGGTGTTGCCGCCGCTGCACAGCTCGCCGTCGGGCACGAAGCCGCGGGTGCGTCCGGCACCGTCCGAGCGGAGCACGGAGAACCAGTTGTAGAACGGCGTTGTGCCGCTGACCTGCTGCGCCGCCTTGCAGGCCGGGTTGACGGGCTTGATCTCACCGGTGTCGGTCAGTCCGTCCTGCCAGCACAGGAAGGTGCGGCTGCCCGGCTTCATGGGCGTGCCGTGCGCCTCGGCCTCGCCGCCGGCCGTGACGACCAGACCGAGCGCCGGGATCGTCGTGACGAGGGCGAGCAGGACGAGGAGGAGGGCTCTGTGACGTGCGGGCAGCAGCCTTAATCGCGTTTTTGTCACGCGCATGACAATAGCTCCTTGGTGTACGACCTGAAGGAACGTGCGCAGGTGATGTGCACGCATGGATGCGTACGCGTAGGTGTGAGGCGGGAGCGAACCCGGGGGCGGGTTCCGGTCCACCCTCATGTGGGAGCGCTCCCACCTCCCTCTTGTGAAGCTAGCGCGCACGGCAACCGCTGTAAACGCCTGGCGCGGGTGCGAGTACGTAACCACCCCTGATGCATCTGTCGGCTTTGTCCATGTATGCGATTCTGGTGTGGGGTGCCCCGCCTCCTGAGCGGCGTGAACCGGCGCCGGGGCCGGCGCCGCCTGTGTTCCGGGGGCCTCCACCGGTGGCACCGGTGCACGGACGGGAGGTAGATGCGGACATGCCCCACTACGGCGGTGCCCAGGCCGGACTCTCGGGGCTGAGGACGTACGGAGCAGGGGCGGAGGGCACCGGTTCGCCTCTTCCGACGCCTGAGGACACCGCGAGCGAGCGGGTCCTGGCGTTCGCCGGGGCGGCGCTGGCGGCGGTCTACACGCCGGACGAAGAGAGCGAAGACCTGCGGCTGGTCGAAACGGCCGGAGACGCCCCCGCCCGGTACGGGCTGCCGGAGCGCAGCCCCGTGTCCGGTCGCTCCCCCATGGCCGACGCCTTCCGGGCCGGCCGGCCCCTGTGGCTGGGTCCCACGGCGCTCGCCTCGTACCACGAGGGCGGCGCGGCGGCACTGCGGCGCGGGGTGTCGCTCGGTGTGATGCCCCTCAGAGTGGATGGCAGGCGGCTGGGCTGCCTCGTCGTCGTGGGGGACACCGCGGACGACTTCGGAACCGAGCAGCAGGGCTTCCTGGAGCGGTACGCCGAAGCGGTCGCCGACGTGTTCAAGGCCGGGGCCGACCGGTCCGCGCCCTCGCCGCTGCTGGGCCCTGCCCTGCTCAGAATGCGCGTCGGCTCGTTCCTCCTGGTCCCGGACACCGGTCTGATCGAGGCGGACGCGGTCGTGCTCGAACTGGTCGGCATCGCCCCGGACGACTTCGACGGCAAGGTCGACACCCTGCTCGCGCACACCGTCCCGGAGGACCTGCCCGCGCTGATGTCGGTCGTGGAGCCGTCCACACAGGCATCCGAACGCCGGGAACTGGAGTTCCGCATCCGCCGCCCCACCGGTGAGCAGCGCTGGCTGCGCCTGAGCTGCCGGGTGCTGAAGGGCACCGGCGACGGGGCGGAGCAGGTGCTGGGCGTGATGACCGCGGCCTCCGCGCTGCGGCAGAGTGCCGATGACGTCTCCAAGATCCAGTGGCTGACCGCCGCGCTCGACGACGCCACGACGGTCCGTGACGTCAGCCAGGTGGTCGTCGCCGCCCTGCGCGAGCCCTTGGGTGCCGACCGGGTCGCGCTCGCGGAGTTGCAGGAAGACCGGCTGACGGTCACCGTGCTGGATCCGCCGCAGCCCCGCGCCTGGCCGGACGCATGGCGTGCCGAGTGGCGTTCGGAGTGGCCCGACGCACCGGTCGAGTCCCTGCCCACGCTGCAGTCGGCTCTGCGGGAGGGACGCATGGGCCTGTGGCCCGCCGAAGCCACGCTCGAACCCGCGCTCGCGGGCGTCGGACCGGGAGGGCTGGCCGTCCTGCCGCTCCTGGCCAAGAGCCGAGTCGCCGGGGTGTGCCTGGTGGGCTGGGACGAGCCGCACGAGTTCGTCCCCGAAGAGCGCTCCCTGCTCACGGCGACCGCGGGACTGGTCGGGCAGGCCCTGATGCGCGCGCACGTGCACGACGCCGAGCAGGAGCTTGCCACGATGCTGCAGCGCAGTCTGCTGCCGCGCCGTCTCCCCGAGTTGCCCGGCGGGATCGCCGCCGCCCGCTATCTGCCCGCCAAACGCGGGTTGCAGGTGGGCGGTGACTGGTACGACGTCATCGCGCTCTCCGAGGGGCGGGTGGCACTGGTCATCGGCGATGTGCAGGGGCACAGCGCCGGTGCCGCGACCATCATGGGCCAGATGCGCACCGCGGTCAGGGCCTACGCCGTGGAGGGGCATCCGCCCGACGTGGTCGTCTCGCGTGCCAACCGTCTGCTGGTCGGTATGGAGACCGACCTGTTCGCCACGTGCTGCTATGTCGAGCTGGACATGGAGGAGGGCAATGCCTGGTTCGTCCGGGCCGGGCACCTCTCGCCGCTGGCCAGGCATCCGGACGGAAGCACGGAGGAGGTCCCGGTCGAGGGCGGTCTCCCGCTGGGCATACTCGCGGACGCGGAGTACCCCATGACCGCGGTCGCGCTGGCTCCGGGCACCGTCCTCGCCATGGTGACCGATGGCCTGGTCGAGTCCGCCGCCCTGCATCTGGACGAGGGCATGCGCCGCACACGCGAAGCGCTCGGCGCGGCCGATCCCACGGACCCCGGCCGGATGGCCGACGCGATCCTCGGCGACGACGGTCGTCGTGAGGACGACGTGGCACTGCTGCTGCTGCGGTACGACGGGATGCAGGTCCGGCCGACACGGGCCGGCTGGGTGGTGTGGCGGCTGCCCGACGCCGTCATGCACGCGCGCCGGTTCACCGCGCGCACCCTGCGCTCCTGGCAGGTCGCGGACGCGGCCGACACCATACTGCTGGTCGTCTCCGAACTGGTCACCAACGCCCTGGTGCACACCCAGGGCGCGGTCCGCGTCGACCTCATCCTCGCCGCGGACCGAGTGCGGGTCGCCGTGACCGATTCCTCGCCACGTGCGCCCGCCAAGCCGGTGATCGTGGACTGGGAGTCGACCGGCGGCCGGGGCCTCCTCCTGGTCGAGGCGATGTCGGCGTCCTGGGGCTCCGTACCGGTCGGCGCGGGCAAGCAGGTGTGGAGCGAGATCCTCGTGCCGGCGATCGACCGCGGTCTCGCGGAGGCCGGTGCGCGGACAGAACAAGGGGGACGGACATGACGATCCATAGCACCAGTAAGCCCCGTAGAACCCGTAGTACCCGTAGGACCCGTAGTACCCGTAGGTGGAACGCCGTCGCCGCCGCCGTCGCGGGGCTCATGGCCCTCTCCTTGGCCGGCTGCGGAGACAACGGCGGGAGCGGGGAGAGCGATGGCGGCTTCACCGTCGGCCTGCTGCTTCCGAGCCGTGCGGTCCCCCGGTGGGAGCACTCGGACAAGCCCCTGATCGAGAAGAGAGTGAAGGAGCTGTGCCCCGACTGCCGCCTGGAGTACGCCAACGCCGAGAACGACGCGGGAAACCAGCGGCAACAGATGAACTCCATGATCACCAAAGGAGTCGAGGTCCTGATCGTCGACGCCGCCGACACCAAGGCGCTGCGCTCCTCGATCCAAGACGCACGCGATGAGGGTGTCCCGGTCGTCTCCTACGACCGGCTCGCCGAGGGCCCGATCTCGAGCTTTGTCAGCTTCGACGGTGCGCAGGTCGGCCGGCTCCAGGGCGAGGCTCTCCTCACGGCCATGGGCGACAAGGCGGACGACGGCCAGATCGTCATGCTGAACGGCGATCCGGCCAGTCCCAACGCGGCTTGGTACCGCGACGGGGCGATGTCCGTCCTCGAGAACAAGGTGAAGATCGGCAAGTCGTACACCACCCTGGGGTGGCGAGCGGAGAACGCCCACGACAACATGTCCGCCGCCATCTCCGCCCTGGGCCCGCAGCGGATCGACGGCGTCCTGGCGGCCAACGACACCATCGCCACCGGCGTGATCTCCGCGCTCAAGAGCGCCCGGGTCACCCCGCTGCCTCCCGTGACCGGGCAGGACGCCGACCTCAATGCCGTGCGCCGCATCGTCAAGGGGGAGCAGTACATGACCGTGTACAAACCCTTCACGACGGAGGCCGACTCGGCCGCCGCCATGGCCATCGCCCTGGGGCGCGGCAACGACGTCGGCTCCATCACCACGACGACGGTGGACAACGCCACCGACGACGACATCCCGGCCGTCCTGCTCACCCCGATCGCTGTGACGGTCGACAACATCGAGGAGACCCTGGTCAGGGACGGCGTGTACACGATCGACGAGATCTGCACCCCGAAGCTCCGGCCCGCCTGTGACGAGGCCGGGCTCACCCCGTAAGGCGAGCCCCAGTGAGGGGAGTCCAGTAAGGGAGGTGGTCCCCGTGGCGTATCCGCCCGTGCTGGCGTTGCGAGGCATCTCCAAGCGGTTCGGCGGTGTGCAGGCGCTCATGGATGTCGATCTGCACGTCCGGGCCGGCGAGGTGGTCGCGCTGGTGGGCGACAACGGCGCCGGCAAGTCCACCCTCATCAAGGTGATCTCGGGCGTCGGGCCGGCCGACAGGGGTGTCATCGAGTGGGAGGGCCGGGCCGTCCACATCAAGCGCCCCCACGACGCCCAGGCGCTGGGCATCGCGACCGTCTACCAGGACCTCGCGATGTGCGACAACCTCGACGTCGTCGGCAATCTGTTCCTGGGCCGTGAGATCGACCGGCTCGGCATCCTCGACGAGGTGGAGATGGAGCGCCGCGCCCGGGAGCTGATGCGCACGCTGGCCATCCCCATCCCCGATGTGCGGACGCCTGTCGCCACACTGTCCGGAGGACAGCGGCAGGCCGTCGCGCTCTCCCACTCGCTCATGGGCGCACCCAAGGTCCTCCTCCTCGACGAACCCACCGCCTCCCTGGGCGTCGAGCAGACCAGCCACCTCCTCGACCTCGTCGAGGAGCTGCGCGACCGCGGCCTCGCCGTACTCCTCATCAGTCACAACATGGGGGACATCAAGGCCATCGCGGACCGCGTCGCCGTCCTGCGCCTCGGCCGCAACAACGGCCTCTTCGACGTGAACACCACATCCCAGGAACAGATCATCTCCTCCATCACCGGCGCGGCGGACAACGCAGTGGCCCACCGCACGCCGGGCACCGAGGGGGCATGGCCGTGAGCGGGAGCGAAAGGGGTGCGTCCCGGGATTCCCGCTCCACCGGGACGGGCGACGCCGCCCGGACCGGGTCCGCCTCACCGGGTCGACCTCCGCGCACCCGCGGGCGGAGCATGAACGTCGGGAGATACGCCGAAACGGTCCGCGACAGACTGCGCGGCGCCGAAGGCGGCCCGATCCTGGTCGCCCTCGGCCTTGTCGTCATCGGGGCCGTCTTCCAGGCACTCGACGACAATTTCCTCTCGCCGCGCAACCTGTCCAACCTCAGCGTGGACATCGTCGGTACCGGCGTGGTCGCCGTGGGCATCGTCTTCGTGCTGCTGATCGGCGAGATCGACCTGTCGGTCGGTTCCGTCAGCGGCCTGGCAGGGGCCGCGTTCGCCGTGCTCAACGTGAACCTCGGTGCGCCGGAGTGGCTCGCCGTCATTGTGGCGGTGGTCTCGGGAATGGCGGTGGGAGCCGTCCACGGGGCCTTCTTCGCCTGGATCGGCGTGCCCTCGTTCGTGGTCACCCTCGCGGGGCTACTGGCCTGGAACGGTCTGACGCTCTACCTGCTGGGCGCGAGCGGCACCATCAACATCGACGAGGAGGGCATGGTCGCGTCCCTGACCAGTAACTACTTCGAAGACCCCGCAGCCGCGTACGGTCTGGCGGCGCTCGGCACGGCCGGCTACCTCCTGGTCGCCGCCCGGAGCAGGAGCCGCCGCAAGGCCACCGGCATGCCGTACCGGCCGCTGGGCGAGCTCTGGTTGCGCACAGGCCTACTGGCGGTGGTCACCTTCGCCGCCGCCTACACGCTCAACCAGTTCCAGGGCCTGCCGCTGGCCCTTCTGATCTTCCTGGTGGTCATCGTCGTCTCGGACTACATCCTGCGCCGGACCCGCTACGGGCGGCGGGTGTACGCGCTCGGCGGCGGCGTCGAGGCGGCGCTGCGCGCCGGTGTCGGTGTGGTCCGGGTTCGGATCGCGATGTTCATGGTGTCGGGGACACTGGCCGCGATCGGCGGTCTGTTCGTAGCTTCGGAACTCACCTCGGCGAGCCCGACGACGGCCCGCGCCGCCGGCTCCGGCATGCTGCTGATCAACGCCATCGCCGCGGCTGTCATCGGGGGCACCAGCCTGTTCGGCGGGCGCGGCTCGACCTGGTCCGCGCTGCTCGGCGTGCTGGTCATCCAGTCAATCGCCTCGGGCATGGCGCTTCTGGGGGTCCGGGACGCCGTCCAGTTCATCATCACCGGTGCCGTGTTGCTGGCCGCCGTCGCCGCCGACGCGCTCTCCCGGCGCTCCTCGGCGACGCGCGGCCGAGCCTGAGCGATCACCCTTATTTCGGTACACTCCACATTAACTACCCGTTACGAAATAAAGACGGAGATATAACCACGGGCCCGAACGCCGTAGCCAGCGGAGTCCCATGTACCACAGGCGCCTCTTCCATGTGACCGTGAGCCTCGCAGCCGCCACAGGGCTGGCGCTCTCCGGCTGCGTCGGCACCGATTCTTCATCCGGCGGGGCGCAGAGCATCAATGTGCTCACCACGGACGCGTCCCAGATGCAGAACCTGAGACGGCTCACGAAGGAGCACTTCACGGCGGAGACCGGCATCACGGTCCGTTACACGCTCCTGCCGGAGAACGAGGCGCGGGCCGCCGTCAACCGCGAATTCGCGAGCCAGGCCGGACACTACGACGTGGCGAGCGTCAGCCCGTACGAAGTGCCGATCTTCGCGAAGAACGGCTGGCTCACGCCGACGAGCGCCTTTGTGGAGGACGAGTCCTTCGACCAGGACGACATCTTCCCCCATCTGGTCACGTCGCTGACGGCCGACGGCAAGCTCTACGCCGAGCCCTTCTACGGTGAGGGTTCCTTCCTGATGTACCGCAAGGACCTTTTCAGGAGGGCCGGGCTGACCATGCCGCAGAAGCCCACCTGGGACCAGGTCGCTGCGCTGGCGGCCAAGATCGACGGCACCGACGGTGTGAGCGGCATCTGTCTGCGCGGTATGCCCGGATGGGGCCAGAACCTGACCCCCCTCAACACCGTCGTCAACACCTTCGGCGGCGCCTGGTACGACATGAAGTGGAACGCCCAGCTCACCTCGCCGGCGTTCAAGGAGGCAGTGGCGTTCTACGTCGACCTGGTCCGCTCGTACGGCCAGCCCGACGCCCACCGGATGGGCGTTTTGGAGATCCTCGAAACCTTCCTGACGGGCAGGTGCGCCATGATGTACGACGCCACCTCCCTGGCTTCGTCGATCGAGGCCGACGGCTCGGTCGTCAAGGGCACGGTCGGCTATGTGCCGGCGCCGCACGACAAGACCGAGACGGCCGGCTGGCTGTGGACCTGGGCATGGGGCATCCAGGACGCCGGCACGAACAAGGACGCCGCCTGGAAGTTCATCTCCTGGGCCTCCTCCAAGGAGTACCAGCAGCAGGTCGGGACGGAACTCGGCTGGATCGCGGCGCCCGCCGGAAGCCGGAAGTCGCTCTACGCCAACCCCGACTACCAGATGGCAGCCGCGGCCTGGTACCGGCAGGAGTACGCAGCGGAGACACAGTCCGCCGACCCGGAGAACCCGGGTGTCGGTCCCCGCCCCTACACCGGTATCGGATTCGTGGGCATCCCCGAGTACGCAGGCCTCGGCGACAAGGTCTCCCAGGAGATCAGCGCGGCCATCGCCGGCCGACAGTCGGTGGACACGGCC
Organism: Streptomyces sporangiiformans; assembly: GCF_005768555.2. Classification (GTDB taxonomy): domain Bacteria; phylum Actinomycetota; class Actinomycetes; order Streptomycetales; family Streptomycetaceae; genus Streptomyces; species Streptomyces sporangiiformans. The sequence continues at coordinate 73,618 of NZ_VCHX02000047.1, read as the reverse complement.
CTGCAGAAGTCGCAGGAACTCGCCCAGGCGGCTGCGGCGAAGTACCGCGGCGAGTGAGTCGCGTCTGGCCAGCCCGCTGATCAGGTCCTCCACATCGGCCATCGGTGGACCTGCACCGATCCGCTGCGGGAACCCTGTGTTCTGCCTGAGGCGCAGCCCTCGACTTACGTTCCCCGTGTTGCAAGAGGTCGTGCTGCAGGCGGAGTGGGCTGAGTTGTGGATGAGTGGCGTCCGTTTTGGACGGGGGCCGGTGAGCGCGAACTCGGCGATCGCAGCGCGGGGAGGACGCTCCCGCGTCTCCCCTGCCTGCTCATCCAGCCCGTGCCGCCATGTTGACGGGCGCCGGTCAGCTCAACCTGAAGCCGGCCGGTGACGCGGCCGATCAGTTCCCTGCTTGAGCTTGCGTCAGGAAACCGATCAGTTTACAGTGAGGTGAGGCGAAACCGATCGGTTTCCCAGATGAGTTCGGGAGTGCGTGATGACGACAAATCGGCCGGTGGCACTGGTGACGGGTGCGTCCTCCGGGATCGGCAAGGAAGCCGCGCTCGCGCTGGTCGCGGCGGGTTTCGAGGTGGCCGGTACAGGCCGGGACACCTCACGCGTCGCCTCGCTCCAGGGTGTGACGTTCTTCGACCTCGACGTGGTCAGTGACAAGTCGGTCACCGCCGCGGTCCAGCAGGTGATCGAGCGGTTCGGGCGGATCGACGTCCTGGTCAACAACGCCGGCATCGGCTCGATAGGTGCGGCCGAGGAAACCTCCGTCGCGCAGGCCCAGGGCGTCTTCGACATCAACGTCTTCGGGGTCATGCGCATGGTGAAGGAAGTCCTGCCGCACATGCGCGCCCGGGGACGCGGGCGCATCATCAACCTCTCGTCCGTACAGGGGTTCATCCCCGCTCCCTACATGGCCGTCTACGGCGCGTCCAAGCACGCGATCGAGGGCTACTCCCAGTCCCTGGACCACGAGGTGCGGCAGTACGGCGTCCGGTCGCTTCTCGTCGAACCCGCCTACACCAACACCGGGTTCGAGGCCAACAGCGCGAAGCCCGACATGTCCCTGCAGGTCTACGCGGACCAGCGGCACGTCTTCGACCGCCTGATGGCGGAGGCGATCAAGGGCGGTGACGACCCCGCCGTGGTCGCCAAGGCGATCGTCGCGGCAGCGACCGACGCGAAGCCGAAGCTGCGCTATGCCGCCGGCCCCATGGCCGGACGCGCGCGCCTGCTCCGCTTTGTTCCTGCCTGGGTCTTGGACAAGCAGATCCGCACGATGAACAAGCTGGCCGGCTGACCCCCGTCACCCGCAAACCCCATCGCGCCGTTGATACCGGGAGAGACCCATGTCCGAGACCCTGCACTCCGGCGCCGCTACCGTCGCGAGCTGGCGCGCCGCCTCAGAACGCGGTGACGTCGACGCCGCGGTCGCGTGCCTGAGCCGGGACGTCGTGCTCAGCTCGCCGCTCACCGAGCAGTTCCGCTTCGAGGGACCTGCCCAGCTGGGCGATTTCCTGACCTCGGCGTTCACGGCCGTTCAGGACATCCGCTTCCACACTCAGACCGGCGAGGGCGACGCGTACTCGCTGTTCTACCGGGCGCGGGTGGGAGCCCAGCCGTTCGAGGAGGCGCAACTGCTGCGGCTCGACGACGAGGCACGCATCAAGGAGATCACGCTCTTCGGGCGTCCGATGCCGGCCCTCACCGCTCTGATGATCAGCGCGGGGTCGGAGCTCGCCCGCAGGCAGGGCCGCCGGGGCGTCGCGGCGCTCATGCGCGCCAGCGCCGCGCCCGTGCACGCGATGGTCACCTTCGGGGACCGCCGCGTGGTCCCGCTGACCCGGCCGGCAGCCCGGCGGACCTGTTCCGGCCGATCCCCCCACGCGCCGAGATGATGCGGCAACTCGCCGCGCCTTCCGGAAACTTGACCAAGCAGGAGACGCTCGGATGAAACGACGTACGTTCCTTACAGCGACCACCGCGTCGCTGGCCGCCACTCAACTCGCCGGGCCCACCTCCGCCTCCGCATCCGGTTCAACAGCCAAAAAATACGAGGTCGTTGCCCGCTTCTGGGGCGCGATGCCGACGGGTGTCACTGTCTCGCGCCGCGGCCGGGTCTTCGTCAACTTTCCCCGCTGGGGCGACGACGTCCCGTTCACCGTCGCCGAACTGCGGGGCGGCAAGCCGGTGGCCTACCCCGATGCCGAGGTGAACCGCGAGGACGCCTCCGACCTGGCCGGGCACTTCCAGTCGGTGCAGAGCGTCGTCGTCGACCCGGCCGACCGGCTGTGGGTCCTCGACACCGGAAGCCCGCTGTTCGCCGGGTCCTCCTACGGCGGTCCGAAGCTCGTGGCGGTCGACCTGCGCACCGACCGGATCGTACGGAAGATCCTCTTCCCGCCCGAGGTGGTGCCGGCGAACAGCTACCCCAACGACGTGCGCTTCGACCTGCGGCGCGGCGCCGAGGGCATGGCGTTCATCACCGACTCGGGCGGCTCGAACGGGGTGATCGTGGTCGACCTCGCCACGGGCCGCTCCTGGCGGCGACTGGCCGGGCATCCCTCGGCGCTCCCGGACGAGCAGTTCCTTCCGGTCATTGAGGGCGAGCCCTTCATGGTCCGCCCCGCGGGCGGTGAGCCCACGTACTACGAGACCGGCTCCGATGGCATCGCTCTCAGCGCCGACGGCACGCGCCTCTACTTCTGCCCGCTGTCCAGCCGCCGACTGCACAGCGTGTCCACCGACGCCCTCGCCGACCCGGACGCCACGGACGCCGAGGTGGCGGCGACGGTCGAGGACCTCGGGTTCAAGCCGATGGCCGACGGCCTGGAGAGCGACGACAAGGGGCGGCTCTACGGCGGCGACCTGGAACACAACTCCCTCTGGCGCAGGAGCCCGAACGGCACCTACCGGACCCTCGCCCAGGGGAGCGACCTGCTCTGGGTCGACACCTTGTCCGTCGCCTCGGACCGGCACCTGTACGCCATCGCCAACCAGCTCAACCGGCTGTCGCCCTTCCACGAGGGCAAGGACCTGCGCCGCAAGCCCTATCTCCTGGTCCGCCTGCCCATCGACGCCGGGCCGGTCAGGCTCGTATGACCTCACCGCCCAGCACGCTGAGAGCGTGGGATCTGGCCGGTGTCCCCGATGGACCGTCTCACCGTCCAGGCAGTGCGTCGCGCCATGGGTCGGGGATCAACCCTGCCGCTGAGGTTCCTCGCGGCGACGGCCGCGCTCTACGGGCCCTCGACCATCGCTCACACCTCCAGCACCAACCGCTCTCCTTCCGGTGCACGCGAGACGCAGGGCAGCATGGCGCCCTCCGCGCGTTCGGTGGCCGTGAGCCGACGGTCACGATGATCTACATGGCCATGGGCCACCCGTACCCGGCAGGTGCCGCAAAACCCCTGGCGGCAGGAGAACGGCAGGTCCGGCAGGGCCTCGTGGAGAACATCCAGGGCGGAGCGGTCGTACGGCACTGGCAGAACCCGTCCGGTGTCGCCCAACTGAAGTTCGAAGGGACGGCCGTCCGTGATCGGGGCCGGGGCGAAACGCTCGAAGTGCAGGGCTGACGCGCGGCTGCCACCGAACGCGCGCCGAACGCCGTCGATCATGGGCGCGGGCCCGCAGCAGTACACCGCACCCGCCGCCGGGCTCAAGCTCAATAGATCGGCTGCTTCGGGCACGCCGGACTCGTCGTCAGGACGGATGGAGACCCGGCCAGGGGCTGCGGCTGCGAGTTCGGCCAGCTCTGCCGCGAAGGGCATCGAGCCGCGGGTGCGGCCGGTGTGCACGAGCCTCCAGTCCAGCCCGCGTCCGGCGGCTTCCCGGGCCATCGGCAGGATCGGGGTGATTCCGATGCCGCCCGCGATGAGCAGGATGGATGCTTCGGCGGCGAAGGGGAAGGCATTCCGGGGCCCGGTGACGGCGACCCGCATACCGTCTCCGAGAGTGTCGTGCACTTCGGCCGAACCGCCTCCGCCGTTGGCGCTGCGGCGCACCGCGATGCGGTACCGGTACCGGTCGGCAGGGTCGCCGCACAGCGAGTACTGCCGCTTGCGGCCGGAGGGCAAGTGCAGTTCGATGTGGGCGCCGGGCTGCCAGGGCGGGAGCGTTCCCCCGTCGGGTGCCGCCAGCCGCAGGCAGACGACATCCTCGGCCTCTTGGTGCTTGGCGGCGACCACCAGTTCCCGGATCGCGGGCATCTCGGTGGCCGGCGGTCGCCTGGGAGGAGTGCCGCGCCGCGCGAGCCGTGTGACCGAGTTGTCGCTGAAAGCCGCCAGCTTCTGCATGAAGGAGTCGCTGCGCGGTCTGCCGTACAGGTCCGGCGGCCGAGTGAGGGGTGTGCTGATGTCCATGGGATGCCTCGCTGGTTGCTGGGTCATCGGGCAGCCGCTCGGGCAGCGGGGGACGCCGCCAGGTAGGCGACTGCCTGCTGGGTCGAGCCCTCCTGGGTCGGGTGGTAGCCGGGGCGGAAGTAGCGCAGCACCGAGCGGGCGAACGCGCCCGGTGGCGGCAACAGGTCCTTGCGGGCGGCGGCCAGGTAGTCGCGGAAGCGGACCTTGACCCGGTCGTCGAGTTCGGGGTCGGCGCTCATCAGGAAGCGGACTCCGCGGATCCACAGCCGGGTGAGCACCGGAGCAGTGACGAGCATGCCGACCACTCGGCGCCGGTACCGGGGATCGAGGTGCACCAGCAGGTCGAACGCGACCGAACGGTGTTCGACCTCCTCCGCGCCGTGCCAGCGGAACAGATCGAGCATCGCGGGGTCCGCACCGGCCCGGTCCAGGTGCCCGTTGCTGAGAATCCAGTGACCCATATACGCGGTGAAGTGCTCGAAGGCCGCGATGAGGGCGAGCCGTTGGAGGAGGTGCGCGTGTGTGGCGGCCGGCGTCAGATCCGGCCGGTCTCCGAGCACCCTTCGGAAGATCCATTCGGACTGCAGTGTGTACGGAGCCGGGTCCAGCCCCCTGGTGAGCAGGTGCTCCAGGACCTCCTGGTGCGCCTCGGCGTGCATCGCTTCCTGGCCGATGAAGCCGCGTACGTCCTCGCGCAGCCGGTCATCGGTGATCAGGGGCAGTGCCTGCTCGAAGGTGCGCACGAACCAGCGTTCGAGCTCGGGGAGCATGAGGTGGAGCACGTCGAAGGTGTGCGTCGCGAAGGGCTCACCGGGCAGCCAGTGCAGCGGGGTGGTGCCCCAGTCGAAGGTGACGTCCCGGGGTTGCAGCACCAGGTCGTGGTGGTCGATGGGCTCGGACGGACGTTGCAGGTGGGCATGTGCGGCTCGGAACATGACAGGTTCCTCCTCCGTCAGCGATCGGTGTGTGCGAAGGGGCGGTCAGGCAGCCGTCCAGTACTGCTGGTCTGTTGGGCTGTCAGATCGGGTGCGCGGTGTGGTCCGGACTGCGGCGGGAGCCGTCTTCGACGCGGTTGGCGAATTCCGTGATCCGGGACGCGATCTCCTCGGGGTGGCTGAGCTGTACCCAGTGCCCGGCGTCGATCGGGCGCCGTTGTATCTGGCGCGTCCAGTGCTCCACTCCGTAGGACAGCACCGGGGTGACGCAGAAGTCGCGGGTGGGGATGACGAGCTGAATCGGGACGGTGGTCGGCCGGTCCCGGGGACGCAGCAGGCGGGGCAGCATGTTGGCGCGGTACAGCGCGGTGCCGGACACGGCGTCGCGGGCCAGCGTCGGCGCGGGGTAGGGGGTGTGCCCGGGTACACCTTGGGATCCGGTGAGGAAGGCGCGCCAGCGGTGTCCCAGTGCTCTCCAGGTCAGGGCGGGCAGGAGCGGAAGGTGGAAGTAGGCGATGTACCAGGACCGTGCGGCCTGCCGCAGCATCTTCGGCAGATCTGGATGCCGCGGCCGTAGGCGGGCACGGATCAGGTGGCCGACGTGGTCCAGGCAGGGTCCGGAGATGGAGGTGAACGAGGCGATCCGCCCGGCCAGGCGGGTGCCGGTGACCGATTCCCAGGAGTGGATCGATCCCCAGTCGTGTCCGACCAGGTGCACCGGGCGGTCGGGGCTCACGGCGTCGAGAACCGCCTCCAGGTCGGCTTCCAGGCGGGACATCCGGTAGGCGCGCAGACCCCTGGGCCGGTGGGAGGCACCGGCTCCCCGCACGTCGAAGGCGGTGACGTGGAAGCGGTCGGCCAGGCGCTCGGCGACCGGGCGCCACACGGCGCTGGTGTCCGGATAGCCGTGGACCAGCACCACCGGAGGATTCGTGGACGCTCCCCATTGGTAGGCGGCCAACTCCACGCCGTCCGCGGAGATCCGGCGGGCGGCCGGGCCGGTCATCGGCCACCACCGGAAGAGGGCAGTTCGCCGTAGTTCAGACCGCCGTGGACGAAGCTGGGCAGCACCGGCCACTGCCGCTTGAAGGGGGCCAGCTCCGAGGAGGGCAGGATCTGCAGCCAGCGTGGATCACGTCGGCTGGGGTCGGCGAGGGTCTTCTCCTTGACCATGGAGTCGTACTGGTCGAGGGAGTCCTCCAGGGTGTTGGCGTTGGGCACCACCTCATGGCCGTAGAACGCGGCGTGGCGGCGCACGCCGGGAATGCGGGAGAGCTCGGGCTGCCAGTTGTCGGCCGAGATGCCGTTCTCGGAGGAGACCCACACCCCGTCGGGGGTGTTCAGCACCAGGGAGTGGTTGCCGTCCGTATGGCCGGGGGTCCACAACAGGCTGACGCCGACACCGAGTTCGACATCGCCGTCGAAGGCGGTGATGCGCTCGCCCGGTACCCCGTCCATGCCGCCGTCCACGTACCAGGCCCACTGCATCGGATGCGTCGATTCGAAGGTGCCCAGCTCCCTGCGGTGCACCAGCAACCGGGCGCGCGGGAACAGCCCTTCGCGGGGCGCCCGTTCGCCGGGAATGATGCTGGTACTTCCCATGATCATGCGCACGTCCTGGACGTGCAGGTGGTCGAAGCTGACGAAGTCCACGTCCTCGGGTCGCAGACCGCAGGAAGGCAGGACGGTGTCCGGGTCCTGGTAGTAGCGGGCGAAGACGTGCTCGGTGAGAAAGTCCCCCGCCAGACGCTTGAGCTGGGCGTAGAACGGCGCTTGAGCCGTTCCGGCGGCGACGGTCGGCTCCCACACCAGTATTTTCGGCTCACCATCGAAGCCGTCGAACTGCACGACGAGCATCCGGTTGACGATGCTCACGAACGGGTTGACGGCGAGCGCGGCGCCGTGGAAGCCGAACCGGGTCGGGTACGGGGCGGCGGCGATGTCGAAACTGCGGACGGCGTGGATGCGGCCCTGCTGGACGAACCGCTCACGGTAGGTGGCCGCGGCGCGGCGCACCGCGCGCAGCCGGTCACCGCGGGGCCATACGTCGTGGACACCTTCGAATTCGGGGATGGGACGCGGAGCGGCGGCGTCCTGGGCCTCCGTCGCGCTGGGCGCCGGCTTGGGCGTGGTGGTCACGGGCTCATCCTTCGGGATGGCGGGCGGTCCGGGTGCGCTGCTCGTAGGCCGCGCGCACCGACCGGTCGGACAGGGCGGCGAGCTGGTCGGGGACAAGGAGGTGATGCAGGGCGTCGCGGGCACGGCCTGGCAGCAGCGCGGCCAACCGGGTCAGGGCGCCTACCTGGCGTGGAATGAAGACCTCGAACCGCGGGCGCAGCATGACGTCGAGCACCGCGTCGGCCACCTGATCTGTCGTCAGGCTTCGGGTGGGGCCGGTCGCGGTGCCCACGGCCAGCTCGGTGTCCACGACGCCGGGCATCACCAAGGACACGTGCACGCCGGTGCCCCGCAGTTCGGCGCGGACGGCAGTGCTGTAGCCGTGGACGGCGTGCTTCGTCGCCGCATAGGTCGCCTCGCCGGCCGGGGCGACCTTGCTCGCGGCGGAGGCGATGTTCACCACGTGGCCGCGACCGCGTTTCCGCATCCGCGGGATCACGAGTTTCATCCCGCGCAGTACGCCGTGGACGTTGACGTCGAACTGGCGCAGGGCGGCTTCCTCCGATTCCCCCTCGAAGGGGCCCACCCACATGATTCCGGCGTTGTTGATCAGTACGTCGATCGGCCCCAGTTGGGTCTCGACGGTGCGCAGAAAGTCTTCGAAGGAATGTGTGTCGGTGACGTCGAGAGACAGCCCGACCAGTCGGCCACCGGGATGCGCGCCGATGGCACCAGCCGTCTCCATGGCAAGCTCCGCGTCGAGATCGCCGATCGCCACGGCGGCTCCGGCTGCGGCGAGCCGGGCTGCGACGGCACGCCCGATTCCGCGGCCGGCCCCGGTGACCGCGATCACCCGGCCGGTCAGCCGTTGTGTGCGGGGGAGCCTGTCTCGGTCTCTTCGGCTGAGCGTGTACGGGTACCTGGGCGGTGCTGCCACGGTCGAGCTCCTTCCCTGCCCTGAGCATGAGCGGAACGCTGAACGGCAAGCGGCCCCCACGCATTTCTGACACGATGCCATGTCAGATGAACTGACAAGCTAGAGTGTCAGTTCGGAGCACACCGGTGTCAACACCTCTGCGAAGGGGAGAAATGACCGGCACACAGACCGCCGGGCGGCGCTACGGCGGACGCGATGCGGCGCAACGACAGCAGGAGCGCCGCACCCGCCTTATCCAGGCGGGCCTCGACCTGTTCGGCACGGTCGGATACGCCTCAACCTCCGTCAAGCAGGTGTGCTCGCATGCCGGACTGACCGAGCGCTACTTCTACGAGTCATTCCGCGACCGCGAAGACCTTCTCGCCGGGGTCTACAACGAGCTGATCACTACGATCAGCGCCGAAACCGCGCAGGCCGCAGCCGCTGCCGCACCCGATGTCGACGCCCAGCTGCGCGCCGGCCTCGAAGTCTTCATCCGCACACTGGCCGGCGACGCCCGCATGGCCCGCCTGGTGCTCATCGAGGTCGTGGGCGCCAGCCCCCGCCTCGAAGTGCGCCGCCGTGAGGTCCTGCACGAATTCGCCGCGATGGTCGCCGCCGTCGTCGGACCGCTCCCTGGCCCGGAAGCCTCCTCCAGCCGGCTCACCATGACCGCGATGAGCCTGGTCGGCGGAGTCAACGAACTCCTCGTGGACTGGACGCTCGGCCACCAGAACGCCACCGTCGAAGAACTGATCGACCTGTGCTACACCCTGTTCATCGCGGCCTACCGAGCCATCAGCGATCAGCCCTGATTGCGCAGGCCCGGATTCCTCGGCCTCCTCGGTCCACACCTTCGCAGTACCGGTGACGACCACAGAGCCCACGGTCGTGCTGTACATCGTGTACGGAGCCAACGTCAGCTTCACCGACGAGGGCCAGTTCCACTCGGTTCTCGACGCCGTCACCGTCCAGAAGCTGACCGAGGACTGTGCACGGGCGCAGGGTCTCGGCGCCATCAAGTACCTGACCGGTGGGACGGCGAAGTTCAGCGACGCGTAACCAAGAGACCGGCGGTGCGGGCATCCACACTGTCCATGCGCGCACGCTTCATGGCCCTGCTCTTCGACTCGCTCAACCCCGCCAGTGCGTCCCCTCTCCCGCCGGCACGCACGGAAACGGAAGATGACGACCTCCGCGCCGCGGTCAGCCTCGGCTCCGGGACTGACTCCCGGAGCCGAGGCTGACCCCACGGGCGCCCGAGTCGCAGAGAGGCCGAGGAGCCCCTCCACCACTGTCGCGCCGCTGGATGACACGTGACCCATCGGTCGTTCGGGCTGGCCTCGATCGTCTGAGACATCGAGTCCCGAAGGACGCCACCGGTGAAGTGCCGGCATCGATTCTCGCCGAATGCAAGAAGGGGCCCGACGGCAGGGATGGCGCCGGCAGGAGGCTTCCTGACGCTGCCGGGGGCATGGAGCAGCGCTTCGAACTTGGAATCTGGAAACCGAACGGTTTACGATGCTTGGAACCGACCGGTTTCATTGGCCGGAGCCCCGGCAGGTCGTTGCACCCACCTCTGATTCCGCGTCGGGCGGCCGTGCGTGCCGAGGTTGAACGTTTCGAGGGCCGCCGGCCTGCAATGAAGCTGTCCGGTCTCCTCTCGATATGACTGTGTTGTCCGAGACCGGAGTAAGTCATGAGTGGCAATCACCCGTTCCGTGTCCTGCGTGCCAAACCTCTGTGGGTCGGCAACGGCGTCATCACGGGCGTGCTCGCGCTGCTGTTCACCGTGTTCTACGTCGGTGCCAACATCGATCCGGTCGATCACATGGAGAAACTGCCCGTCGGCCTGGTCAACGCCGACGAGGGAGCCGTTGTCGGCGGCGAGCAGGTCAACCTGGGGACACAGATCGCCGAGTCGATCAGGAAGTCCACCGCGAGCGGGGACAAGATCGACTGGAAGGTGATGGACGAGAAGGGGGTGAAGGAGGAGCTCGGCGAGGGCAAGCTGTACGGCGCGCTCGTTGTCCCCTCCGACTTCACCTCCGCCGCCGTCGCCCTGACCGGCACCGCGACCACCGAGACCCCGGCACGCCCGACGCTGACGGTACTGACCAATCAGTCCGCCGGCAGCGTGGGCTCCAGCCTGGCCCGGACGGCGACGACACAGGCGGCCGAAAGCGCCTCGCTTCAGGTGGGCAAGGAGCTCACGGCTCAGAGCGGGACAGGGCAGGCGAAGCCGCCCGTCGCGGCGCGCGTGCTGCTGGCCGATCCGGCCACCGTCACAGTCAAGGACGGCCATCGGCTCGCCTCGCACAGCGGTCTGGGACTGACGGCGTTCTACTACGCGCTCGTCCTCGTGGTCTGCGGCATGCTTTCCGCCAATGTCATCAGCGGGCAGGTGGATCACGCCCTCGGTTACACCCACAGCGACATGGGTCCGCTGCGCCGCCATCGCCCGCTGGTCCGGGCGACCCGGGTGCAGACGCTCGCCATCAGCAGCACTCTCATGATCGGCTTGTCCCTGCTGATGGGAACCCTGGTCATGGTGGGTGCGGTCGGCATCATGGGCATGGCCGCCGCCCATCTGCCACTGCTGTGGCTGTTCTCGGTGTGTGCCATCGCGGTCTGCGGGATCGGTGCGCTCAGCCTCCTCGCTGTCTTCGGCACGCCCGGCATGCTGGTGGTCACGCTGGTCTTCATCGGCATGGCGGTGCCGACGGCCGGCGCCACCACTCCCATCGAGGCGCTGCCCGGCTTCTACCGCTTCCTGGCGGAGTTCGAGCCGCTGCGGCAGCTCACCGGCGGTCTCCGCTCGATCCTCTACTACGACGCCCAGGCCGACGCGGGCCTGACCCGGGGCTGGGCCATGATGGCCGCCGGCCTCGCACTGGCCGCACTCTTCGGCTTCGGCGTGACGGGCTGGTACGACCGCAAGGGGCTGCACCGCATTCCCGCCGAGACGAAGCCCAAGAAGACCGCTGCCCCGGCGTAGCGGAACGCGGCTCACTCAGGACGGGGCCATTACCCGAAGTGGGGCCCNCGCCGAGACGAAGCCCAAGAAGACCGCTGCCCCGGCGTAGCGGAACGCGGCTCACTCAGGACGGGGCCATTACCCGAAGTGGGGCCCACGCGTGTCGCCCCACGGGGAGGGGAGTTGCGTACAGCGTGACGGCTCGGCGACGGCCTCTCCCCCAAGGCCGTCGCCGAGCCTCTGAGTGGCCTTCAGGCGTCCGCACGGCGCCGGACATCTCCCCCGACACCCCCTGGAAACCGATCGGTTTCTATTTCGTCCGATTCGAGTTAACCTCGCCGTATGACCACCGAAGTGAAGCCAAGCCCCAGAGAGCGGCTGCTGGAGGCGGCGGCCACGCTCACCTACCGAGACGGTGTCGGCATCGGCGTCGAGGCGCTGTGCAAGGCGGCGGGGGTGTCGAAGCGCTCCATGTACCAGCTGTTCGAGAGCAAGGACGAACTGCTGGCGGCGAGCCTGAAGGAGCGTTCCGCTGCCTTCGTGGCGAGCCTCCTGCCCCCGGCGGACGATGGCCGCTCAGCCCGCGAGCGGATCCTGCACGTCTTCGAGCAGGTGCAGTCGCAGGCGGGTGCGCCCGAGTTCCGAGGCTGCCGGTACCTGGCTGTGCAGATCGAGCTGAAGGATCAGACCCACCCTGCGAGCCGGGTGGCCCACCAGATCAAAGCGAACCTGACGGCCTTTTTCCGTTCCGAGGCCGAACAGGGTGGCGCGAGCGATCCCGACCTGCTGGCCCGGCAGCTCATCCTGGTCTTCGACGGCGCCAGCGCCCGCGCGGGAATCCAGGCCGACGACTTGACCGGGCTCATCGCACCCACTGTGGCCGCCCTGCTCGACGCGGCAGACATGCGCTGACGCGCCACGTCTTCGAGCAGGCCCGGCGACCGGAGCGCTCTTCCGGGTTGATGCCCGTCTCCGGCAGCCGGAGCAGCGCCCACGGCTTCACGCCCCTGCTTCCCGACCGTCGAAGGAAAGCCCGATGGCCGTAAGGGTGTTGCCGAGCATGCCGCAGGCAAAGAAGCTTGTGGTCTCGTGGACGTCGGCACCCAGCGACAGATGCACGGCTTCCCCGTCAGGAGCGTTCCGGGGCGCGCCGAGGTCAGCCGCGCGTACGCGTCCAGCATGACCCGAAGGGCCTGCTCGCCGCCCTCTGCGCCGTCGGCCGCGCGCTCGAAAGCCAGGCGGGCCACGATCTGCGGCGGCGCCCACACCGCCAGCGCCCCTCCCCGCATCGAGCACGCACACGATCGTCGCCGTGGGCGACCGCGACCGCGGGGTGGTGGTACGGCGCACCGCCCCTCAAGTCACTCCGCTGAACTCCGGCTGACGTCCAGCCAGGCCACGTCGATCACTGTCGGCGGCCTCGCGGCTTCACCGGCCTGCGCCGGGCGAGTACGGACTCCGCCGATGGATACGAGGCCGGCCCCCAAAGCCTGAGCTCCGGCCGATTCCACCTCGACACCGCGCGCCGCAGTCATCCGGTACTCAACCCGACTTGCAAGATGAAACCGATCGGTTTACGGTGATGAAAACCGATCGGTTTCATCTTCGTGGAGGTAGTCATGACAGCGATCAAGGGCGCCAATGTCTTCGTCACCGGAGGCAGCCGTGGTATCGGCAAGGTGCTGGTCGAGGAGCTCTACGCACGCGGTGCCGGCAAGGTCTACGCCACGGCCCGTGACCCGCGCACGGTGACCCACCCCGGTGCCGTTCCGCTGGCGCTCGAGGCCACTGACCCGGCATCCGTGGCAGCCGCCGCCGAGCAGGCCCAGGACGTCACCATCCTGATCAACAACGCCGGGGCCTCCGTCCGCGCTTCGTACCTCGACTCCCCGATGGAGGACGTGCGCCGGGATCTGGAGACCAACTTCTACGGGCCGCTGCTGGTCACCCGGGCCCTCGTGCCGATCATCGAGCGCAACGGCGGGGGCCACATCCTCAACGCCCATTCCGCCCTGTCCTGGCTGGCCGACGGCACGCCCTACGGCGCCTCCAAGGCCGCCCTGTGGTCGCAGACCAACTCTCTGCGCCTGGAGCTGCAGCCGCGCGGCATCGCGGTGACCGGGCTCCACATGGCCTACGTGGACACCGACATGACCTCGGGCGTCGACGCACCCAAGGCCGACCCCCGCGACATCGCCGTGGCCGCACTCGACGGCATCGAGGCAGGTGCGCACGAGGTGCTGGCCGACGACACCACCCGCTGGGTCAAGTCCCAGCTGTCAGCCGACCTGGAAGCCATGTACGCCCAGCTGGCGAAGTAGTAGCACGCACCTACGCCGGCGAGCATGCGTTCACCGGAGCCTTCAACTGGTACCGGAACATCGAGCGCAACAACGAACTGCTCGCTGCGTTCCGGGGGCGCGGGATCGACGTCCCCGCGCTGTACGTGGTGGGAGACCGTGACATGGTCACCTCGTTGCGCGGCCCGGACGAGGGCAGATCGCTGAGCGAGATTCTCCGAGGCGCGGGCGGGGCGGGCAACCCACTGAGCGCTGTCCCGCAACTGCATGACGTGGTGGTGCTTCCGGGCTGTGGCATTGGACGCAGCAGGAGCGTCCCGCGGAGACCAACGCCGCACTCCTGGACTTCCTCGCCCACTTCGACGGCCCTTCGCCCCGATGACACTGCGCAGAATCCGCCTGGCCGGCACGGTTCGGCGGGAGGAGGGCCCAAGGCCCGCGTAAAGGCGGCCATCGAGCTCAACGGCTTCGCCGTCATCGACCGCTTCCGGCGGGCATGGTCACCTCCGCGAATGCGACCGAGACCCTGGCCTGCCACCACGCCGAGCGACGGCATAGACAGCCCAGGCGACCGAGACGGCCAAAACGATCGCCGGCCACATCCTGTGGCTTTCCGTACAGCTGACTCACCCCGACCAGCCAGAGGATTCATCGATGTCAGAGCGCAATCCCATCCTGATCACCGGAGCCGCAGGCCATATCGGCGGTGTGAGCCGAACGATCGTCGACATGCTTCTGGAACAAGGGCACCCGGTGCGCGCGTTCGTGAGGCAGGACGACGACCGCGCGCAGGCGCTCCGCCGGGCCGGGGCCGAGGTCTTCGTCGGTGACCTGCTCACCATCGCTGACGTGACAGCCGCGCTGAAGGGATGCCGACGCGTCTACTTCAGCATGAGCCTGTCGCCGTACTACACCGACGCCGTCAGCCTGATGGCCGCGGCGGCGCGGGCCCAGGGTGACATCGAGGTCTTCGTCAACATGTCCGAGTTCGAGCAGTCGTTCATGACGTTCGAGAAGATGACCGCACCAGAGGAGGAACGGCGTTCGTGGCTCGGCGGACTCGTCACGGACTGGTCGCCGCAGCAGCGCGCCCACTGGGTCGCCGAGCGGGTGCTGGAGTGGTCCGGCCTCCCGACCGTCAACGTACGGGCTGCCATGTTCGTCGAGAACCCCCTGATGACCTGGCTGGCACTGGGCCCGCTGAGCAACGGTGAACTGCGCCTGCCCTTCGGCACCCACCAGCTCGCACCCATCGCGGGTTATGACGTGGCCGAGGCGTGCGCGAAGATCCTGGCCGACCCGGCGCCGCACATCTCGAAGTCCTACGAACTCAACGGTCCAGAGCTGAAGGACATGCACGGGTTCGCGGAGGACTTCGGGGCCGTGCTGGGACACCAGGTCACCTACGTTCCCGAAGAGGTCGAAACCTGGAACGAGACCTACGTGGACGCTGCCCTGGCCGAGTTTCCGCACACCGCGGAGCACCTGAAGACCCTGACCCGGCTGATCGGCGGCGGCGGGTACCGCGGCGTCACCGACCAGTTGGAGACGCTGCTCGGGCGCCCGCCGAAGACCGCGCGGTGGGCTCTGGAGAACCATCCGCGCATCCAGAAGCTGGCGACTGGCTGAGTCGCCGAGCGGTCCAGGGAGGAAGCCGGTCTTCCACTCCACCGCTACCCGCTGGAGGAGACGGCGAGTGCCCAGTGCGCGGTGCAAAGCAACGCCGTGAGCAAGGTGCTCGTGCGGAGTGGCTGTGGCCGACTGATCACATGCTGGTGCCACGGCTGGCACACGCTGCTGCACGACTGTAATCAACTGCGGTCATGAGCGAGGAGACGAGCGGTGATGGTGCCGGGATCTGTGGACGAACAACCTTCACACTGGCGGTTGGAACGCGTCGACTTGGGAGAAGTACCCTACGCTGCGGCGCAGGCGGACATGGCCCGCTGGGTTGAGGAGCGCAAACAGGGCCTCGCCGCCAACCGGCTCTTCCTGCTCACGCACCCTGCGGTGATCTCCTACACCGCCCGGACTCCGAACGATCAACTGCCCGACGCGGCCTCGCCCATCGCCCTGGTGCGGACAGACCGCGGCGGACATGCCACCTACCACGGTCCCGGCCAGCTCATCGGCTACCTCGTGCTCAACGTGCGCGAGCTCGGTGCCCGTGGACTGATCCGCCGTGTCGAGCAGGCGCTGATCGACGCACTGGACAGCCTCGGTTTTCCAGCGGTCCGCCGTGAGACGCCGCCGGGGTCGGAGAGCCTGGTGGGCGTGTGGACCCCCGACCACCGCAAACTCGCCTCGATCGGCATGCGTATCAGCGGGAGCGTTTCCAGCCACGGCTTCGCCCTCAACATCGACCCCGACCTGAGCGTCTACACCACCTTCACCGCCTGTGCCCTGCCCGGCGTCCGGATGACCTCCCTGGCCGAACTCGCCGCCGAACGCGGCCTGCCGACCCCTACCCATACCGAGGTGCGCGACACGGTCGCACGAGCAGTCACTGCACACCTGACATCACGTTAGAAAACAGGAAAGGATGCCCGATGGCCAGAAGGAACAAGCTCGACGACCATCCCACCGTCGTCAAAGTCCGCCAACGGCGCGACCGCGGCTCCACCCGGCCCGCCGAGCCGCTGGATGCGGCATGGCTGCGCAAGCTATGTCTCGACGCGGGTGCGGACGACGTTGGCTTCGTCGAGATCGACCGGCCGGAAATCGCCGACCAGCGAGCGGACCTGAACGCCGCGCTGCCGGGTGTCCGAATGTTGATCAGCTTCGTGGTCCGAATGAACCGGGAGAGCATCCGCACTCCGGCACGCTCGGTGGCCAACCTGGAATTCCATCACACCGGTGACCACACCGACGAGGTGGGCCGGCAAGTGGTGGCTGAGCTGGAGGCGATGGGTGTGCGCGCCCTCAACCCCGCAATGGGTTTTCCGATGGAGATGGACAAGTTCCCCAGGAAAACATGGGTCGTCTCGCACAAGCCGGTCGCCGTGGCGGCCGGCCTCGGCAAGATGGGCATTCACCGCAACGTCATCCACCCGAAATTCGGCAACTTCATCCTGCTGGGCACCATTCTGATCGACGCCGAGATCAGCGACCCCTCTCAGCCCATCGAGTTCAATCCCTGCCTGGAATGCAAGTTGTGCGTGACCGCCTGCCCGACCGGGGCGATCGCCTCCGACGGTCACTTCAACTTCTCCGCCTGCTACACGCACAACTACCGCGAGTTCATGGGTGGCTTCGGCGACTGGGCCGAACAGGTCGCTGAAAGCAGCGACGCCGACGACTACCGCTCACGGGTGAGCGACGCCGAGAGCGCGTCGATGTGGCAAAGCCTCTCCTTCGGCGCCAACTACAAGGCCGCCTACTGCATGTCGGTCTGCCCGGCCGGCGAGGACGTCATCGGCCCCTGGCTGGACGATCGCAAGGCACATCTGACCCAGGTCGTGCGCCCACTGCTGGACAAGGAAGAGTCCGTCTACGTCGTCCCGGGTTCCGACGCCGAGCAGCACGTGGCCGACCGATTCCCGAACAAGCGCACGAAGCATGTAGCGATGAGCTTGCGCGCGAACAGCATCGACGGCCTGGTGGAAGGCCTGCCGCTGATCTTTCAGCGCGAACAGGCCAAGGACATGTCCGCCACCTACCATTTCACCTTCACCGGCGACGAGTCTCGGCAGATCACCGTGACCATCCGCGACCGCGAACTCGATGTCGCCGACGGACATCACGGTGAGCCGGATCTCAGGATCACCGCCGACACGCGCACCTGGCTTCGTTTCCTCAGCAAGCCGTCAATGTTGGCGTGGGCACTGGTGCGTCGCCAAATCAAGCTGCAGGGCTCCCCCCGACTGCTGCGCGAATTCGGCCGCTGCTTCCCGTCCTGATCGGCCAGAAAAGAACGCAGCACCGAATCATCACTGTAGGAAATGGAAGGCAGATCATGAGCACTCTCAGCACCGAAGTCGAACTCGACCTCGTGTTGGAACGCAAGGAAACAATGGCCGAAGGTGTCGTGCTGCTGACGTTGCGCGACCCGGGAGGCCGTCCACTGCCAAAATGGCAGCCGGGAGCCCACATCGATCTGGTACTGCGAGCCGACTTGGTCCGGCAGTATTCACTGTGCGGGGACCCGGGGGATCGGTCCCGTTTTCAGGTCGCGGTGCTGCGTGAACCGGAAAGCCGAGGCGGGTCGAGCTACGTGCACGACGTGCTCACGGAAGGTGAGTCGATATGCATCCGCGGGCCACGCAACCACTTTCCGCTCGTGAAGGCCAAAAACTACCTGTTCATCGCAGGCGGAATCGGGATCACCCCCATCCTGCCCATGGTGGCAGCCGTCAACGCGACCCGCGCCGACTGGCGCCTCGTCTACGGGGGCCGCACCCGAGCTTCGATGGCATTCGGTGAGACTTTGCAGCGGGCCTACGGAGAGCGGGTGAGCCTGCGGCCGCAGGATGAATACGGGCTGCTGGACCTGCCTTCGCTGCTCGGCAAGCCGCAACGGAAGACAGCTGTCTACAGCTGCGGTCCGGAACCGCTGCTTGCGGCGGTCGAGGCCGGCTGCAAGAAGTGGCCGAGCGGATCTCTGCACCTGGAGCGCTTCGCCCCGAAGAAGGACGCCACCGCCCGGCCACAGAACAGCTTCGAGGTCGAGCTGACCCAGTCCGGCAGGACGCTGCTGGTCTCTGAGGACATGTCCATTCTTGAGGCCGTCGCAGATGCCGGTGTGCCGGTGATGACGTCGTGCGAGGAGGGAATCTGCGGAACCTGCGAGACGAAGGTGTTGTCCGGGGAGATCGACCACCGCGACTCGGTGCTGGACGACCAGGAGCGCGCCGCAGGCGACACCATGATGATCTGCGTCTCCCGAGCCAAAGGCGACCGCCTGGTCCTCGACCTCTGACCCCCTGTAGAACCACTCCGGATGCTGCGTCAGCTACCCCGTCCGATCGTTGCAGGCCGCTAGGCCAGGGCGTCAGGCCCTTGGGTGGCTGTCGCCACCGGAGGGCAGGGAGTTCGCCAACCGCCGTGGCCGAAGGGGGCATTGGCACTCACCGGCCACGGGAATCCCTTGAGTCGCTTTCCGCACGGCGCTCACCCTGATCACTGGCCTCCGGTCACCAGGCCGGGAGCCTTGTCAGCGTTCAGGGGAGGACGCCCACTCATGCGAAGACTCCACGCCCTCTGGGCTGTGGCAGGAGCGGCCGGACTACTCGCGGGGGCTATCACGCCCGCGGCGGCCGGTCCCGGATCCCCGGCCACCGGTCCGGACGCCACGCTCGTGCAGACCGGCGACAAGAACCCGCGGAGCGCCGTCAAGACCGGCGGCGCCGGCACGCAGACCGTCACCCTCATCACCGGCGACACCGTGTCGCTCACCGCGGGCCCGGACGGCAAGTCCGCCGTCGACGTCCGCCGCGGAAAGGGCCGTGAGGCCGCCACCTTCCTGTCGAGCGAACGCGACGGCGAGATCAGCGTCTTACCGGCGGACGCGGTCCCGCTGCTGCGGGCGGGCCGCCTCGACCCGGCCCTGTTCAACATCACCCAGCTGGTGAAGCAGGGCTACACCGACGCCAAGACCGGCTCCACCCCGCTCATCGCGACGTACACGAAGGGCAGCGCGACCCCCGACGGCACACGCCGGACCCTCGCACTGCCGGGGATCGACGGCGCCGCGCTGAGCGCCAGGAAGTCGACCGCCTTCTGGGCGGACATCGCCCCCGCGCTCGGCACCGAGCCCACCACGAAGGCCGCGCGGCAACTCGGCGAGGGCATCGAGAAGGTCTGGCTGGACGCCAAGGTGAAGGTGTCCCTGGAGGCGAGCGTGCCGCAGATCGGCGCGCCCGAGGTGTGGGAGTCGGGCTACGACGGCAAGGGCGTCAAGGTCGCCGTCCTGGACACCGGCGTGGACACCGGGCACCCGGATCTCGCCGGGAGGATCGCCGGGACGAAGAGCTTCGTGCCCGAGCAGGCGGTGCGGGACGGTCACGGTCACGGCACTCATGTGGCGTCCACCGTCGTCGGCTCGGGCGCGGCCTCGGAGGGCAAGCGCAAGGGTGTGGCGCCGGGTGCGGAGCTGCTGGTCGGCAAGGTGCTGGCCGACGACGGCCGCGGTCAGACCTCCTGGATCCTCGAAGGCATGCAGTGGGCGGCGAACTCCGGCGCGAAGATCGTGTCGATGTCGCTGGGCGGTGCCGCGTCGGGTCCATCCGATGTGCTGAGCGAGACCGTGGACGAGCTGTCCGCGTCCACGGACGCCCTCTTCGTGATCGCAGCCGGCAACACCGGCCCGTCGGAGCAGAGCATCGGCACTCCGGGCATCGCGGACTCCGCGCTGACGGTGGGCGCGGTCGACAAGTCCGACCAACTGGCCTCGTTCTCCAGCCGCGGCCCGCGCCTCGGTGACTCCGCGGTCAAGCCGGAGATCACAGCGCCGGGCGTGGGCATCACCTCGGCCCGTGCCTCCGGGACCAGCATGGGCACGCCGGTCGACGCCAACTACACGTCGGCGAACGGTACTTCGATGGCGACCCCGCATGTCGCAGGTGCGGCGGCGCTGGTCGCGCAGGCCCATCCGGACTGGACGGGACAGCAGATCAAGCAGGCCCTGGCGACCACCGCGAAGACGAACACCGTCAACTCCGTGTTCGAGCAGGGCGACGGCCGGGTCGACGCCGTACGAGCGGTCCGGCAGGGCGTGTTCGCGACCCCGACCCTGAGCTTCGGGACGTACGAGGACGACGACACCGAGGTCGCCACCAAGGACATCACGTACACCAACACCACTGACAAGTCGGTGGAGTTGAAGGTCTCGTCGAGCCTCGCAGACGTCGCGCCCGGCGCCGGGACGGTGACCGTGCCCGCGAAGGGCACCGCCACGGTCCCGGTCAGTGTGGACCCGTCGAAGCCTGCCCAGGGCCGGTACGCGGGGCACATCACGGCGAGCGCGGACGGCGTCCTGGTCACCACGGGCGTCGGCTTCGAGAAGGCACCGAAGACGTACGACCTCAAGGTCTCGCTCGTGGGCCGGGACGGCAAGGCTTCCACCGCGGCGGCGATCTACACGCTGCAGGAGCTGAACGGCGCGTACCCCGACGAGTACGGGTTCATAGGTGATACCTGGACCTGGCAGGTTCCGGCCGGTACGTACTCCATGGCGACCTGGATCCCGGACCGGGACGCGGGCGGCGTGGCCGTCGGCACCTCCGTGGTCGGCAATCCGGAGATCAAGGTCGACAAGGACACCGAGATCGTCCTCGACGCCCGCAAGGCGGTGGAGATCAAGCCGAAGACGAGGCAGGACTCCGAGTTCCAGGGCTTCAGCACCAACTGGCACCGCGAGGGGCCGGGCAGCGCCTGGGGGCTGACCTACAGCCAGGGCTTCTGGACGGACCACATCTATGTGGCACCCACCCAGAAGGTCACCGAGGGAACCCTGGAGTTTTCCGCCAAATTCCGTCTGTACGCGAAGGAGTTGACGGCGAGCGTCACCAGCCCGGAGAAGTCCGAGCTGTCGTCGCTCTACTACGCGCAGACGTACAACGGCTTCCCGCTGAAGATCACCGGTGACCGCACCGTGCAGGCGGTGGACGCGAACGGCGGTACCGCGGCCGACTTCGAGGGGCTGGACGTCAAGGGCAAGGTGGCTGTGGTCGGGCTCGGCGCCACGGAGGTGGCGGACGAGGCGCTGGCCAACGCGACGAAGGCAGGTGCGGGTTACGTCATCGCGTACCGCAAGAAGCCCGGCTTCTGGATCGCCGCGGTGGACCGTGCGACGACCACACCGCTGATGATCGCCACCGGTGAGGAGGGCGCCAGGCTCACCGACCTGCTGAAGAGCGGCAAGAAGGTCAGGCTGAAGCTGGGCGGCACACCGGTCAGTCCGTACGTCTACAACCTGCTCGTCGCCCAGAGCGGCTCCATCACCCAGAACCAGACGTACCGCATGGACAGCTCCAACACGGCGAAGAGGAAGGCCCGTTACTACGGGGCCAAGGCCGGTGAGATCGGCGCGGACGCCCTGTACACGTTCCGCCCCTGGCAGCTCTTCGGCATCGAGAACAGCAACTACATGGAGCTCGGCACGGAACGCACCGAGTACTACTACGTCGACCCCGACACCCGTACCCGCCACACGGTCTATCCGAACTGGCAGGCGTCGAGGGGCCAGTGGAGTCCCCTGCGGACCTACAGCAAGGCGACCACGGAGCCCGCGGAGAACTGGCTGCGCCAGGTCGTCCGCCCGGCGACCAGCGAGGAGTACGGCCTCTCCGAGCGCACCGGAGACAAACTCACCCTCCAGGTAGCGGAGGTGAGCGACGCCACGCCGGGCCACTACGGATACATCGACGGCACCCAGGACACCGCGAAGGGCAAGCTGTACGCGGATGGCCGGCTGGTCGGCAACTCCGTCCTCGGCGGCTACGGCACGTTCGACGTGGCGCCGGACAAGGCCTCGTACCGCTTCGAGCTGGACGTACAGCGCCGGGCACCCTGGGCGGCGTACTCCACGAGCACCCACACCGAATGGTCCTTCGCCTCGGCGCACACCGAGGCCGAGACGGCGCTGCCACTGCTCACCGTCGGCATCGCCCCGAAGGGCCTCGACCTCCTCAACCGTGCTGACCGCCGACAGGATTCGGTGGTCGACCTCACCGTCGGGAATCAGCTCGGGAGCATCCGGGCGAGCAGCCTCAAGGCCTGGGTCTCCTACGACGACGGCACGTCCTGGAAGGAGGTGAAGGCCAAGCACGGCGAGGCGAAGTTCAGGCCCGCGAAGGGCGCGGAGTCCGTGTCGCTGCGCGTGCGGGCCACCGACCAGGACGGCAACAGCATCGACCAGACCGTACTGCGGGCCTTCGGCCTGAAGTAACCCCCGCCCCAGACCGTTGCCACGTCCTTAACAAAGATCCTCTAACGTGCCGGGCCATGGTGAACACGGCATACGACACGGCAAGACAGACCCCTGCCGCGAGCCCCTGGGCCGCGGTGGGGGTCTCCGCCTTCGACGAGCTGGTGTACCGGACGATCCTTCATCAGCCCGACGCGGGCGCGGCCGGCTGGGCGCTACTGACCGGCGCCGCCCCGGCCCGGGTCCGCGATTCCTGCAACCGGCTGCTCGCACTCGGTCTGCTGCAACCGCCCGACTCCATGGGCGGGTTACGGGCGGTGGACCCACGGGTGGGGATCCGCGCACTGATCCGGCGGCGCGAGACGGAGTCCGAACTGCTCGCCGCCACCGCCGAGGAGATGGCCACCGCGTACGAGGCCGGGCTGCTGCGCGAGGAACCGTCCCGGCTCGTCGAGGTCGTCTCCGGCGAGGGTGCCAACGCGGCGCGCCTGGAGGAGCTGTACGCGCACGCCGAGCACGAGGTGTGCCTCTTCGACTCTCCTCCCTATCTCGCCCCGCGCACCCCCCAGTTGGACCTCCAGGCGGATCTGCTCAGCCGCGGGATCGTCTATCGCGCGATCTACGCGGCTACCGCACTGGAGGATCCGGACGTCCTCCTCCATGCCTGGAGGATGGTCGAACTCGGCGAGCAGGCACGGGTGTTGCCCTCGGTACCGGTCAAGTTGCTGGTGGTCGACGGACGTCGGGCGATGCTCCCGCTGACCGCCTCCGCGGCGGGCGGCTACTGCTCCGCGGTCGTACGGCACTCCGCGGTGACCGAGGCCCTGCAGAAGCTCTTCGAGCTGGCCTGGCAGCAGGCGACTCCACTCGGCCAGGCGCCCGGCGACGGTGAACTCTCCGAGGGCGAGCGGACGTTGACCCGGCTGCTGGCGGCCGGCATGAAGGACGAGGCGGTCGCCCGCCATCTGGGAGTGAGCCTCAGAACTCTGCGGCGCCGGGTGAGCGAACTCCAGGAACGGCTGGGCGCGGCGAGCCGGTTCCAGCTGGGGGTACGGGCGGCACAGCGCGGCTGGGTGTGAGCGGACACCGGTGAGCACGGCGAAGGGCCGCACCCCTCGCTATGGAGGAGCGCGGCCCCGACCGCCTTACCCGACCGCTTACTTCTGGATCAGGTTGCGCAGCACGTACTGCATGATGCCGCCGTTGCGGTAGTAGTCCGCCTCACCCGGGGTGTCGATGCGGACGACCGCGTCGAATTCGACACCCGTGTCCGTGGTGACCTTGACCGTGCGCGGGGTGCGGCCCTCGTTCAGCTCGGTCACGCCGGTGAAGGAGAAGGTCTCCTCGCCGGTCAGGCCGAGGGACTCGGCGGAGGCGCCCTCCGGGAACTGGAGCGGCAGGACGCCCATGCCGATGAGGTTCGAGCGGTGGATGCGCTCGTACGACTCGGCGATGACGGCCTTGACGCCCAGGAGCGCGGTGCCCTTGGCGGCCCAGTCGCGGGACGAGCCGGAGCCGTACTCCTTGCCGGCCAGGACGACCAGCGGGATGCCCTGCTCGATGTAGTTGCGCGAGGCGTCGTAGATGAAGGAGACCGGGGCGCCGTCCTGCGTGAAGTCACGCGTGTAGCCGCCCTCGGTGCCCGGCGCGATCTGGTTGCGCAGGCGGATGTTGGCGAACGTACCGCGGATCATGACCTCGTGGTTGCCGCGGCGCGAGCCGTAGCTGTTGAAGTCGCGGCGCTCGACACCGTGCTCGGTGAGGTACTTGCCCGCCGGGGTGTCGGCCTTGATCGCGCCGGCCGGGGAGATGTGGTCGGTGGTGACCGAGTCGCCCAGCTTGGCCAGGACGCGGGCACCGGAGAAGTCGGTGACCGGAGCCGGCTCGTGCGCCATGCCCTCGAAGTACGGGGGCTTGCGGACGTACGTGGACTGCGGGTCCCACTCGAAGGTGTTGCCGGTCGGGATCGGCAGCGCCTGCCACTGGGCGTCACCCGCGAAGACGTCGGAGTAGGACTTGTTGAACATGTCCTCGCCGATGGCGTTCGCGACGACGTCGTTGACCTCGGCCTCGGTCGGCCAGATGTCCTTCAGGTAGACCGGGTTGCCGTCCTGGTCGGTGCCCAGGGCCGCCTTGGTGATGTCCACCTTCATGGAGCCCGCGATGGCGTACGCGACGACCAGCGGCGGGGAGGCCAGGTAGTTCATCTTGACGTCGGGGTTGATGCGCCCCTCGAAGTTGCGGTTGCCGGAGAGTACCGACGTGACCGCCAGGTCGTGCTCGTTGACCGCCTTCGAGACCTCCTCGGGCAGCGGGCCCGAGTTGCCGATGCAGGTGGTGCAGCCGTAACCGACCAGGTTGAAGCCGACCTTGTCGAGGTAGGGGGTCAGCCCCGCCTTGTCGAAGTAGTCGGTGACGACCTTGGAGCCGGGCGCCAGCGTCGTCTTGACCCAGGGCTTGCGGGTCAGGCCCTTCTCGACCGCCTTCTTGGCCACAAGCGCGGCGGCGACCATCACATAGGGGTTCGAGGTGTTGGTGCAGGAGGTGATGGCCGCGACGGTCACGGCGCCGTGGTCGATCTCGTAGGTCGAGCCGTCGGGGGCGGTGACGGTGGTGGGGCGGCTCGGGGCGCCGTTGGGCGCGACGGCCGGGGCGTCGGAGGCCGGGAAGGACTCCTGGCCCGCCTCGTCCACGGTGTCGACGTAGTTGCGGACGTCCGTCTTGAACTGCTCCGCGGCGTTCGCGAGGACGATGCGGTCCTGCGGACGCTTCGGGCCGGCGATCGACGGGACGACCGTCGACAGGTCCAGCTCCAGCTTCTCGGAGAAGTCGGGCTCGGCGGCCGGGTCGAGCCAGAGGCCCTGCTCCTTGGCGTACGCCTCGACGAGCGCCAGCTGCTGCTCCGAACGGCCGGTCAGCTTCAGGTACTTGATGGTCTCGGCGTCGATCGGGAAGATCGCGGCGGTCGAGCCGAACTCCGGCGACATGTTGCCGATGGTGGCGCGGTTCGCGAGGGAGGTGGCGGCGACGCCCTCGCCGTAGAACTCGACGAACTTGCCGACGACACCGTGCTTGCGGAGCATCTCAGTGATGGTCAGCACGAGGTCGGTGGCGGTGGTGCCGGGCTTGAGCTCACCGGTCAGCTTGAAGCCGACGACGCGCGGGATGAGCATCGAGACGGGCTGACCGAGCATCGCGGCCTCGGCCTCGATACCGCCGACGCCCCAGCCGAGGACGCCGAGGCCGTTGACCATGGTGGTGTGCGAGTCGGTGCCGACCAGGGTGTCGGGGTAGGCCTGGCCGTTACGGACCATGACCGTACGGGCCAGGTGCTCGATGTTCACCTGGTGGACGATGCCGGTGCCGGGCGGGACGACCTTGAACTCGTCGAACGCGGTCTGGCCCCAGCGCAGGAACTGGTAACGCTCCCTGTTGCGGCCGTACTCCAGCTCCACGTTCTGCGAGAAGGCTTCGTGGGTGCCGAACTTGTCGGCGATGACGGAGTGGTCGATGACCAGCTCGGCCGGGGCGAGGGGGTTGATCTTCGCCGGGTCGCCGCCGAGCTCCTTGACGGCCTCACGCATGGTCGCGAGGTCCACGACACAGGGCACGCCGGTGAAGTCCTGCATGATCACGCGGGCGGGCGTGAACTGGATTTCCTGGCTCGGCTGGGCCTGCGAGTCCCAGCCGCCCAGCGCCCGGATGTGGTCGGCGGTGATGTTCGCGCCGTCCTCGGTACGGAGCAGGTTCTCCAGCAGCACCTTCAAGCTGTACGGAAGGCGAGCCGAGCCTTCCACCTTGTCCAGCCGGAAGATCTCGTACGACTCGTCGCCCACGCTCAGCGTGGCGCGGGCGTCGAAGCTGTTCGCCGACACGACAGTCTCCTTCATTCATGTGCGCGTACCACCGCATCCTGCCGCCACGTCGGTTGGCCGATCAGCTAAGGTAAGGCTAAGTTAGGTAACCCTTACCGGTCTGGCGGCTGAGGTACGTCTCGGCAGATATCTCGATGTCGAGATAACTCTAGTACATGACCGCCGCCCGGTCATGCCCGGAGGTCGGTGTCCGATGTCATCCAGTCGAGGCGTTTGGCAGCGAACCCAGTCGTTCCGGCTTCCTTGCCAGCGAACCTAGTCGTACGAGGTGACCTGCTGGGGGTACTGGGTGGCCGTACCGGTCGGGGCGGATCTTGCGGGACCGTACGTCGAACTGTCGTACGTGGATGCTGTACGCGAGTCTCGGCGGCGTCCGCTGCGGGACTGCACGGCGGCGCGGTTCGAGGACGTGCCTGCGGTGCGGCCCTTTCGCTGGTCGCGTGGTGAGCGTCACTTCCCGGGCTGGTACTGGGCGGCGACGACCGGGCGGCATGTCGGTTTCGAGTCGTGGCTGGAGCGGGACCGCCTGGTGCTGATGGACTTCGATCCCAGGGTGGTGGGGATCGCCTCGCAGCCGTTCTGGCTGCACTGGCACGACGGCGAGCGCGAGCGTCGCCACGCGCCGGACTACTTCGTGCGCCGTGCGGACGGCTCGGCACGCGTTTCCAGCATCTGATCGACCCGCTGATCGCATCCGGACTCAACACACGAGAGATTTGGTGCGAGCTCATGGACACGCACAACATGTCCATCTCCTACGGCACCTTGAACGGCTACATGTGCAAGAAGCGCAAAGAAGATCGCCGACGCGAAGCCCGAAATGCCAGAATCACCACAGCTCGGTCTCGCTAGATGATCAATTCCAAGGGATGCCTGCGGAGGGCGTGGGGTGGGCGGCGGCCGAAGCCACCGCGAGACGGTCAGGCGGCGGGCTGTCGGCCCTGGTTGTCGAGGTGGCAGCGGGCGGTCAGGCGTCAGGGTCGACTTCGGGGTGCGTGAACCGCACGGGCTTGCCCAGCGACCGGGCGTAGGCGATTTCGGCTCGTGTGCTGTCTCCGATGTAGTCGCCGACTACGAGCACCTCATCCGCGAGCCGGATCTTCGCCCGGTGCAGATCGTCGAGTCGAACCTTCAGCGCCTCGGCCTCGACAGGCTCGGACCAAAGTGGGTGCGGCGACTTCATCTCACAGCCCGGTTTGACGACAATCTTTCCGGCTTTGGTCTCCCGCAGATCGGCCTCGTTCATCTCGGTCATGAAGCGGGTGGAACCGCAGATCACGACGATACGCGGGAGGCTCAACAGCTTCTTCGCGTCGGCGAGCTTCTCCTCGGGGGTGAGCAGTTGGCGGGTATGACACTGGTTCCTCCTGGTGGTGTGGTCCAAGGGGGCGGTTGGAGGGCGAAAGAGGATCGGATACTCGTGGTCTGTCACTGTGGGTAATGGCTTCCAGGGTCTTCCCAGCCCTCTTGCCAGTGAACACTTCTCGCAGTCGACCATGGGCAGCATGTACTGCTGGGCCTCGGGGTACTGGTCTCGGGTCGTTGATCGGGTGCGTACAACTCGGCGAGGCGGCGGGGCCGACGAGCTCGTGTGCGTACGGGTCCGCGAAGGTCTGCCCCATGGACTCGAGGTCGTCGAAGTACAGTTCGGTCACGGAATCGCGGCGCAGCGTCACCTGGTAACCGACGTCCCCGAGCGCTCCGTAGGCGCCGTTGAGGACGTGGTTCTGGACGTACTTGCGCACGTCAGCTTGTTGGCGACTGCTATCCCGCCGTGCACGTTCTCGATGTAGTCGGCGTCCTCGTTGTGCGTCATAGCGGGGCGCCGCCGTACGGCGGCCACCGACTTGATCAGGCGAGGGTTCCTTTCAGGGCCTGGGTGAGGAGCGAGCGGAGGGCTTTTTCGGTGACCGGTCGTGGGTTGGCATAGGGCTGGGCCTGTGCCTGGGCGGTGATCTCGTCGAAGTCGCGCTCCGTGAGGCCGAGTTCGGCCAGTGAGCGTGGAGCGCCGAGTTCGGCGGATGCCCGCGCGAGGTGCTTCGGCACGTCGTCCGTGGCCAAGGCGCGGTTCAGGGCCTGCTCGGCGGCTGGTGCGGCGGGGAGGTTGAAGGCGGCGACGTACGGGAGCAAAACGGTATGGGTAGCGGCGTGGGGCAGGTCGAAGGTGCCGCCGAGGATGTGGCACAGCTTGTGGTGCAGGGACATGGTCGTGGCTCCCAGGCAGGCTCCGCACAGCCACGCCCCGCGCAGCGCGTTGGTGCGGGCCCGCATGTCGCCGGGGTCGGCGGCGATGACCGGCAGGGACACGGCCAGTGAGCGCACCCCTTCCTCGGCCATCAGGGACACGATCGGCGAGGCGTCGGGCGCGTACAGGGCCTCGACGGCGTGAGCGATGGCGTTGAAGCCGCTGGTCACCGACACGTCCACGGGGAGGCCGACGGTGAGTTCGGGGTCGTAGACCACGCTGCGAGGCAGGACGGCCCCGTCGCGGCCGGTGCGCTTGCGCCCGTCGTCGGTGAGTCCCCACACGGTGGTCATCTCCGAGCCGGCGTAGGTGGTGGGCACGCTGATCACGGGCAGGCCGGACGTCAGGGCGATCGCCTTGCCCAGGCCGACGGTGGAGCCGCCGCCGATGGCCAGGCAGCCGTCCGCGCGGGCCTCGCGGGCGGCCGCGCGGGCCGCTTCGGCGACTTCGACCGGCACGTGCATCCTGGCTTCGGTGAACAGCCCGACGCATGCGTCGCCCAGCAGGGTGGCCGCGCGCTCGGCGAGGGCGCGCTGGCCGGGGGTGGACAGCACCAGCAGCCGCCGCAGGCCCAACCGCTCGGCTTCCTCGGCCAGTTGGCGCAGACTGCCGGGGCCGAAGACCACCCGCATGGGCAGAGCCTCGTAGGTGAAGGTCATCGCGTCGCCTTCTCCTCCAGGGCGAGCACGATGTCGAACCTGGCCTGGCTGAAGGGCGCGGTCACGCCGAAGCGCTCGGCGTCCTGCTCGTCGTGGGACTCGGTGAAGTCGGTGATCAGGCCCCGCTTGACCGCGAAGACGGCGTCCGAGTCGACGTAGGGGCCACGAACGCGTGCGTGGTGACCGGCCGGTGACGCTCGGCGCCGGCGATGAAGTGGATGTGGGCGGGCCGGTAGGGGTGCCTGCCGGTGGCTTCGAGGAGGCGGCCTACGGGACCGTCGGTGGGGATCGGGTAGTGGGAAGGGACGACGGTGCGGAACCAGTAGCGGCCGTGCTCGTCCGTGCGGAAGAGGCCGCGCCCGTTGCCCGGAGGCTGCACGTCGGGCTGCTGCACGTCGTAGAAACCATCCTCAGAGCACTGCCACACGTCGAGTTCGGCGCCCTGCAGCGGGGATCCGTCGGCGGCGAGCACTCGGCCGGAGACCACGCAGGGACGGCCGGTGCCGAGGAGGTCGATGGAGTCGCCGAGTTCGCGGCGGGGGGATTCGGTCATGTGGAAGGGGCCGAGGACGGTGCTCTCGGTTCCCTCCTCGGCCCCGTTGATCGTCTCGACGAGCATGGAGACACCCAGGATGTCGGAGAGCAGGACGAACTCCTGGCGGGTGTCGTCGCACTTCTGGCCGACGGCGGTGAGGAAACCGATCGCGGCCTCCCACTCCTGGATCGTGGGTTCGATGTCCCGTACGAAGTCGTGGAGGTGGCGGGTCAGGCTCTCCATGACCTGCCGCAGCCGCTGGTCCTTGGTTGCCCGGAAGCTCTCCACCACCGCGTCGGTGGCGGACTCGACGGTGAAGTCCATGGATGCTCCTAGCTGCTGCGGCCGGCGCCGACAAGGTGGTCGCTGAACCAGTCCCCGGTGAACGCGTCGCGTTCGGCCGCGTGGTTGTAGAGGGTGTGCTCGCCGTCGGGCCAGATGCGGACGGCCGCGGCGGCGGGGTCGGCGGCGCGCAGGAAGGGCTCCTGGTCCTCGTAGCGGGCCAAGGGGTCCTGGCCGCCGTGCAGCAGGAGCAGGGGGCAGGTGATGCGGTGCTTGTCCGGGTCGAAGCGCAGGGCGTCCATGACCTCGGTCACCCGGTCCGGGTCGTCGTTGCCGACCACGGCTGCCATCTGTTCGCGGGCGGTGCGGTATTCGGGAACCGTGGGCGCGGCCGGGGCTCCGTTGACCACCACCGCGCCGACGCGCGGGTCGGAGGCGGCCAGGTGGGCGGCGAACAGGCCGCCGAAGCTGACGCCCTGCACTCCGATCGCACCGCCGAGGCGGCTGTCGGCCCCGACCAGGTCGAGAAAGCGGGCGAAGCCGTCGGTGACGTGCTCGTCGACGTACAGTCCGTGGCGCAGCCGTGACTCGCCCTGGCCGGGGCCTTCCGCGAGCAGGCAGGCCAGGCCGCGTGCCGTATAGGCGTCGGCGACGGGCAGGTACGCGGCGCCCCAGCCGCTGAGCCCGCCCCAGACGATGACGGTGGCTTGGGCCTTGCCGGTCGGCGGCAGGCAGAGCCAGCCGCCGAGCCGTCCGTCGCGGTGCGGGATCTCCACGCGCTCCACGGCGGGTGCGAGAGCGGCGGTCGCGGCGGTGTGCCGGGCGTACAACTCCCGTTTCTCCGCGGTGTCGCTCTGGTGCGCCATCTGCGCGAACATCCAGGCCGCGGAGGCGTATCGGTACGCCTGCCGGGCGGTCGTACGGTGCCCCGACTCTTCCGCCACCCGTGCCCGTTCCAGCTGCGTCTGTGCGATGGCCGCGGCGGCGTCCTGCCACGGTGTCCCGGCCGTGGTGTCGGCGAGCAGCCGTCGGGCGTCGGCGGGGTCCATGCCGCAGTCGGTGAGCCGGGTGAAGGGCATGGCCCGGTGCTGGGCGGCGACCAGCGGCGGCAGAGAAGCCGTCCCGGGGACCGGGGCCGTCATGCGACCGCCTTGGCCGTGCCGGACAGTGCGTCGTCCAGGTCGTCCACGAGCGCGCCGAGGTCCGTGGTGTCGGCTGCCGTACCGAACAGCACGAAGTCGGGGCGTGCCAGGTAGGCGACCGCGCCGAGCAGTTGGAGGTACTCCCGGTGCCGTCCGTCGAGGTCGTCGACCGTGTCGAGGGCGACCACGGCGCAGCCCAGGCGCTCCAGCCGGGCGAGCCGCTCCGGCCCGAGGGCGGTGGTGGCATCCTCGGCGGTGACGAGGGTGAAGCCGTATCCGGTCAGGTCGTCGAGGCGTCCGGGGCTTCCGTCGGGCAGACGGATGCGGCCCTGTGGGGTGAGGGTGCCGGCCGGCGTGCCGGCTCCCTTGCGCAGCACTCCGCCGCTCAGCGGCGGGAACGGGGGCGGCGGGGGTACTTTGCCGGCGAAGAAGGCCGCGTCCCGGGCAGCCGCGGCCTCGGTGTCGTGCGTGTTGGCGACCTTGCCGAGGCCGATCGCCGCGTGGGTGAGGGCGGTGACGTGCGGGCGGCGCTCGCTCTCGTAGGTGTCCAGGAGCGCGTCGGGCGCCAGGCCGCCGAGGACGAGGTGGAGTTTCCAGGCGGGGTTGGTGGCGTCACGGATGCCGCTGCACGCGCCCTGGCCGAGGTACGGGGGCATGGTGTGGGCGGCGTCGCCGGTCAGGAAGACCCTGCCGGTGCGCCAGCGGGTGGCGATGCGGGCCTCGAAGCCGTAGACCAGCTGCCGGGTGATCCGCACGTCGTCCGGGCCCAGGTCGTGGTACTCCCGCAGCAGCCGCCAGGCGGTTTCCGGGGCGGTCATCTCCTCCCGGGACTCGCCCGGCAGCACGGCGAACTCGAAGCGCTGGCGGGTTGTGCCGATGTTGATGGTCATGTGCCCGCGCGCGGGATCGCAGTACTGGGTGCCGTAGGCGAACTCCGGTGGCTGTGGGCGCAGCCACTCGGTGTCGATGTTGACCCAACTCTCGTTGAACCCGAGATCCTCGCGCTCCACGCCGAGCAGGTCCCGCACCCCACTGCGGCTGCCGTCGGCGGCGATCACATAGCGGGCCCGGACCTCGTCACGCGGACCATCCGCACAGCTTGTCTCGGCGTTCCAGCCGCACAGGCGCAGGGTGACGCCGTCGTCGTCCTGGTCGAGTCCGGTGACCGCCCAGCCCTGGCGGACGTCGACCGTGCCGTAACCGCGCAACCGCTTGTCGATCGCCTGCTCCACGTCCGGCTGGTACATGGAGATGTGGTCCGGGTATCCCATCGGGCCGTCGGGGGTCGCAGGGATGCGCACCAGCGTCTCGCCCTTGCCGTTGACCCACAGGTACTCGCACGGGGACGAGTCCCGCAGCGCCTCGTCGACATCGCCGGCCGCCTGGACGGTCCGGGCGGTCTCGTCGTCGATGTGGGTGAGCCGGGGCAGCCCGTACAGAGCCGGCCAGCGTTCGCAGACCACCACCCGGTGGCCGAGCCGGCCGAGCAGGGACGCCGCGGTGAGTCCGGTCGGACCGTAGCCGACGACGGCGATGTCATAGAGCGGAGCCATGAAACACCTCCAGGAACAGCCCCGCGCCGTTGCGAGGGGTCGTGGTGGGAACGAGAGGGGTGCGGCTCGACCGTGCGGTGCACGCCGCAGCTTCGTGTGAATTCGCAGCTCCATGTGAATTCGGATTCACACTTTGAGTGAAGTGAGATTCACACGACGGCAACATGGACGTCAAGGGCCCGGTCGATAAGCTGCGCAGATGACCGAGTCCCACACCCGCAGGCCTGCCGCCCTCCGGGAAGGCAGTCGCCGTTCGCAACAGGACCTCACTCAGGCCGGGTACGCGCTGCTCGAAGAGGGCGGAGCGGACGCGCTGACCGTGGCCGCGGTCGCCGAGCGGGCCGGCATGGCGGTCGGCAGCATCTACCGCCGGTTCGGCGACAAGGAAGGACTCCTGCTGGCCATCCAGCACGCCTTCACCGAAAACCTCCAGGCCGAGATCACGCAGCGCGTGTCCATGGAGCGGTTGCGCCTCCTGCGCGATCCGGCCGTGGCGATCGCAGAGGCGGTCGGCGCCATCACCGACGCCTTCCACGCACACGAGGGCCTGCTCCGTGTCTTCCTGCTGCTCGGCACCCGGCACGAAGCGGTACGGGTCGAGGGCTCGCGCGTCAGCGTCGAGGGCAACCGCAATTTCGCCGAGGCTCTGCGTCACATCCCCGTCGCGCACCCGGATCCCGCGGCCGCGCTGGACTTCGCCTTCCGTCTGGTCTACGCCACGATCGCGCACCGCGTCACCCAGGGCGAGTTCCTCGAATCCGACCGCCCACTGCCCTGGAACGAGCTGCGCAGTCACCTCCAGACCGCCGTCATCTCCTACCTCCTCGGCACCCCGGACGGCCACTGACCTCCTGGCTCGCCGTTGCGCACCAGTGCTCGCACAGGGCTTGACGCGGCACGAGTGGTTGTGAGCTCATGCTCACCACAAGTGTGAGTGTTGACTCACACAGGTTCGCTCTCTTCGCTTCCCACACCCTCGTGCCGACGGCTCAGGCCCTCTCCCACGTCCGGAGCTCCGTCGTGGCCCGAGCAACTCGAAGGAGAGTTGTCGATGCATGCGACATCGCCTCTACCCACCTCCGACGTCGGCCTGTTCGCCGACGACGTCCTGCACGACCCGTACCCCGCGCCGCTGGGCGAGCTCCGGGAAGTCGGCCCCTCGGTACGGCTGACCACATACGACGCCTGGGGCCTTCCCCGCTACGACCACGTCCGCGCGGCTCCGGCCGACCAGCTCGACAACGTCATCCGGGGCATGGCTTCGCTGCCCGTCAGAGTACGCACGGAAGGCCAGTGAGATGTCCAGGATCGTGGTGGACTTCGACCGTTGTGAGGGGCACGGGCTGTGTGAGCAGACCGCGCCCGAGGTCTTCCGGCTGGACGACGAGGGCGAGCTGCACCTGACCCACGAGGATGTGGCCCCGGAGGACGAGAGGGCCGTCGCCGCCGCCGTACGGGTGTGCCCCGTCGCGGCGCTGAAGGTACAGCCGTGAGGCGGATAGTTGTCGTCGGCGGGTCCATCGCCGCGCTGACGGCGGCGGAGAGCCTCCGGGCCGAGGGCTTCGACGGACAGGTGACCGTCCTGTCCGAAGAACCTCACCAGCCCTACTCCCGCGTCCCGCTGTCCAAGGGCGTCCTCGCCGGCCGGGAACCCGCGGAATCGGCCCTGCTCCCCGCGCCGGGCGAGGACATCGAGTTCCGTACTGGGGCGCGGGCCGTACGGCTGGACGCCCGCGGCCGCACGGTGGCGCTGGCCGACGGTGCCGAGGTGCCGTACGACGGGCTGGTCGTCGCCACCGGGGCAAGGGCACGCCGCCTGACTGGCGGCGCCGACCTGGTGGTGCGCACCCTGGACGACGCCGAGGCCCTCGCCTCCCGGCTGGCCACGGCCCGCAGCGCCATCGTGCTGGGCGGCGGCTTCCTCGGCATGGAGGTCGCCACGACCTGCCGCGCACTCGGCTTGGAGGTCACCGTGGTCGACCTCGTCCCGCCGCTGCTCAGGCTGCTCGGGCCGTGGCTGGCCGATCTCGCCGTCGAGGCCGCGCGGGACCACGGCATACGTGTCCGTGTTGCGCCGGACGGCGTCACCATGGTGGGCGAACACCGCGTGCGCTGCGGCGAGTCGGTCCTGGAGGCCGACGTGATCGTGTGCGCGGTGGGCGACGTGCCGAACACCGAATGGCTGAGGGACTCCGGCCTTCCGCTGGACGCCGGCGGTGGCCTGATCGCCGACGCGTGCTGCCGCGTCGCTCCCGGCGTGGTCGCCGCCGGTGACGTCGTGTCACGGCAGGGACGCCGAACTCCCCACTGGACCAACGCTGTCGAGCAGGGCCGGGCAGCCGCGGTCGGCCTGCTGCGGGGCGCGTCGGCGCGGCCGTACCGACCGGACCCGTACTTCTGGACCGAGCAGTCCGGACTCGACATCAAGATCAGCGGCGAACTGCCGCTCACCGGGGCCCCCGACATCCTCGCCGGCTCGGTGAGCGACCGCAGCGTGCTCCTCCAATGGCACCACGACGGGGGCACGGCCACAGCCGTCGCCGTCAACCACCGCCTCCCCGTCATCAAACTCAAGCGACTCGGCGCCGGGGTTCCCGCCCCTGCCCCAGCCCGTGCGTAAGGACGTCACCATGGCTCACCCGCACCACGCCCCCTACGATCCGATCGATCCTGCCCACCACGCCGATCCCGCGGCCCGGCTCGCCGAAGCCCGTGACCGCTGCCCGGTGTCCCAGCCTCGCCCCGGTGTGCACTTCCTCGCCCGCCACGAGGACGCACGGGACGTGCTCACCGACCACGAGACATACCCGTCCGTCGACAACTTCGCCCTGGAAGGCGGCACCAGGACGGCCGACCTCCCCGCGGTTCCGATCACCATGGCGGACCCGCCCTACCACACGGCGCTGCGCGGGCGTCTCAGGCGCTGGTTCGCTCCGGCCCGGCTCCGCGCGCAGGAACCGCGCGTGCGTGAGATCGTGGCCGATGTCCTGGATGCCTGGCAGCCCGGTCAGAAGGCCGAGATCTACACCGACCTGGCCCGTCAGATCCCGACCCGGGTCGTGTACGCCTTCCTCGGTCTGCCGGAGCAGGACTGGGAGCGTCTGCACCAGTGGGCCGATGCGATCGACGACATCCTCCCCGAACTCCGCACCGACATGCCGGAGTTCCTGGCCCTCACCGGCTATCTCGGAGAGCAGCTCGCCGCCCGCGCCGCCGCCCCGCCCACCGGGGCGGACGTCCTGGACGGTCTCGCGCACCCCGCCGACGGCGAGACACCGCTCACCCCGGTAGAGGCCGTCATCCACTCCTTCCAGCTGATCCTGGCCGGCACGGACACCACCGCCAGTCTGATCACCAATCTGCTCCACGAGCTGCTCGTCGACCGCACCCGCTGGGAACGCCTCATCGCCGACCGGTCGCTCGTCCCCGCCGCGATCGAGGAGTCACTGCGCCACGACGCGCCCCTGCAGTACGTGCTGCGTACGGTCACGCAGGAACAGGAGATCTCCGGCTGTCCCGTGAAGCCCGGCGACCGCCTCGCCGTCAGCCTCCAGTCCGCCAACTGGGACGAACGGGCCTGGGGCGCCGACGCCGCGGACTACTCGCTGGACCGGCCCATGGGACAGGCCACCACCATGACCTTCGGATACGGCATCCACACCTGCCTCGGCGCGCCGCTGGCCCGACTTCAGGCCCGCGTCGTCCTGGAGCAGTTGCTGGACCGCTTCCCCGAACTGCGGCTCGCTCCCGGCTACCACCGCGAGCCGCCTGAGGGCCTGGTCATGATCCGCCGCCCGGCCCGACTCGACGTCGTGCTCTGACGTTCGGCAGCCGAGTGTCCCTCCCGGACGCCGACCACCACGAAGGCAGGCATCGCCGCTACGGTCCGCCCTCGCACCGTCGAGGCCGAGCCAGCTGCTGAAGGGCGTGCCCGCCTTCGAAACCCAAGGAATCGCCCAGACCCCATGCTCCGCAACCGGGTCGCTCGGACAACCGGTCGGAACACTGCAATCACTACCATCCCTCGCGTGAAGCCCCGGCCCTCTGGTGAGGGCATCTATGGGACAGATGACCCCTTCCGGATTATCGGCCGCATGGAATCCGAACGTCCACGTGGGTTGGCTCCCAGTCATCTCTGATTCCCACACCTCCACGCCGGATGTCCGGCTCTGAAGACCGACAGCCGCCTTGACGGCCGAGTCGCCCCCCGGCGCGACGGCAAAGTCTTGCCACCCCCCATCGCCCCAGCGGAATGGAGTTTCAGCATGTCCGAATCCGTAGCCGCAGCAGTCGGCACCGCCCCTGCAGAGCAGAGACCGTCCGGCCCTGCCCACCTGGTGCGCGTCTTCCTCCTGATGGCCGGCAGCTGCCTGCCGGTCATGGGTGCCATCCTCATCGCCCCGGTGCTGCCGAGGATGCAGGCCCACTTCGCCGCCGTGCCCGGCGTCGAGGCGCTGGTCGCGCTGGCCCTCACCGCACCGGCCCTCTCGCTGGCGCTGCTGGCACCCTTCGCGGGCGTCATCGTGGACCGGCTCGGACGCAAGCGCCTGCTCGTGGTCGCGACCGTGCTGTACGCGGTGTTCGGCACCACCCCGCTGTGGCTCGACTCGCTGCCCGGCATCATCGCCAGCCGCGCCCTGGTCGGAGTCACCGAGGCCGCCATCCTGACCTGCTGCACCACGCTGATCGGCGACTACTACTCCGGCCGCGTCCGGGACCGGTATCTGGCGCTGCAGACGATGTGCGCCTCCGCCTCGGCGACCGCGTTCTTCGTCATCGGAGGCGCGGTCGGCTCCGCCGGCTGGCGGGCGCCGTTCTGGATCTACGCCGTCAGCCTGCTACTCGCCCCAGCCATGGCCGCCTTCCTGCCCAAGCCCACCGGCTCGGCCGAGACCGAGGCCACCGCCGATGCGGGAAACCGTCCCTACCCGTGGCGACCGCTGCTGGGAATCTGCGCCATCTCCGTCTTCGGCGGTGTGGTGTTCTACGCCGTCCCGGTGGAGATGGCGTTCCTGATGGACGGCCTGGGCGTGAAGAACCCGGGCATGATCGGGCTGGCCACCGCCGTCGCGAGCGCCGCCACCGTGGCCGGCGCGATCACTTTCACACGTCTGCGCCGATCCGCTGAGCTCATGCTGCCCGTAATCTTCGCCATCTGCGCCGCCGGATTCGCCGTGATCGCTTTCGCGGGCAACCCTGTGGTGCTGATCATCGGCGCTGTCGCCAACTGCTTCGGCACCGGCCTGCTGCTGCCGTCCATGCTCACCATCGCCATGTCGAAGCTCGAGTTCGCCGACCGAGGTCGCGGCACCGGACTGTGGACCGCCGCGTTCTTCATCGGCGCGTTCCTCTGCCCGCTGGTGCTGCTCGCCCTCTCCAGCGCAGTCGGCGGCCTGGCCACCGCAGTCGGGCTGCTCGGCGCCGCCGCGATCGTCATGGCCGCGGGACTGGCACTGACCGCCCGACACCGGACCCCGAGCGGCGGCCACCGCCTGCCACAGCAACAGACCGGCTGACCGCCCGCCTGCCAGGAACGGGTCTGTCCAGCCAACGTCCCTGTCAGAAGGGCAACAGCGTAGAGATTCGCCTGCCCTACACCATCGAAGTGGAGGGCACGTAGAAGCCCGCCCGCGTTGCCTCCGCGATCCACCGCCACTACGCGTAGCGGCATCCCGCAGCCGTCCCTTCCCCCTTGCCCCCGATACGAGGCGATGCCGTATGCGATCCTCACTGTTCACCGACGACCACGAGGACTTCCGGTCCATGGTCCGCGACTTCGTCGACCGCGAGATCGCCCCGCACGTGGAGGAATGGGAGCAGGCGGGCCGCATCGACCCGAAGCTGATGACCAAGGCAGGCGGCCTGGGACTGCTCGGCCTCGCGGTGCCCGAGGAGTACGGCGGCGGAGGCACGGGCGACTACAGGTTCCGCTGTGTGCTCATCGACGAGCTCGCCAGGGTGGGCGCGGCGGCGGTGAACGCCGCGTTCGGCGGCTTCGACGATCTCGTCGCACCATATCTGGCAGACCTCGGTACAGACGAACAGAAACGTCGATGGCTGCCCGGTCTCTGCTCGGGTGAACTCCGCAGCGCCATCGCCATGACCGAGCCCGAGGCCGGCAGCGACCTGCGCGGTATCAGGACCACGGCGGTGAGCCAGGGCGGCCACTGGGTCCTGACCGGCAGCAAGACGTTCATCACCGGCGGCGCGCACGCCAACGTCGTGGTGACCGTCGCACGCACCCGGGAACGTGAGTTCAGCCTGTTCCTCGTCCAGGACGGGATGCCCGGGTTCACGCGGGGCCGCTGCCTGGACAAGCTCGGGCAGCGCGGTGAGGACGTGTCCGAGCTGTTCTTCGACGACGTACGCGTACCGGCGGAGAACCTGCTGGGCACCGAAGGCGCCGGACTCCGGCACCTAATGCAGCGGCTGCCCAAGGAGCGCATGTCCATCGCGTACTACGGCCTGGCCGCGGCCGAGGCCGCCCTGTCCTGGACGCTCGCGTATACCGGGGAACGGCGAGCCTTCGGCCGGCCTGTCGCGGACTTCCAGAACACGAGGTTCACGCTCGCCGAGCTGTCGACAGAGATCGACGTCACCCGTGCCTACCTGGACCAGTGTGTACTCGCCCTCAACACGGGCACGCTGACCGCCGTCGACGCCGCCAAGGCGAAGTGGTGGGCCACCGAACTGCAGAACCGCGTCATCAACCGCTGTCTCCAACTGCACGGCGGCTACGGGTACATGCGCGAGTACCCGATCGCCCGGGCCTACGCCGACGCCCGTGTCACCACCATTTACGGGGGCACCACCGAAATCATGAAGGAGATCGTCGGGCGGCATCTGGTGAGCGATGTCTCTTCGCGTGATGGTGGAGTCAGACACCACCGATGACCGGATGAGGACACACATGGGCCAGGAGCCCGCTCACACCGTCTCCGACATTGCCCGATGCTCGGGACTCCCCACGCTCCCTGATCTGGCGCTTGCTGGTCAGGGGGCTTCTGGCGTTGCCCCTCGATTCCGCGGCGCTTCGAGAGAGGAAGTCGGCAACTCGCACCTCCCAGCGGCACGGCCTGCCACCGCGTACCTGTGGTCAGGGCATCGATCGCGCTCCGCGCGCTTCTTACGCATAGCTGTGGCGATGACGCACGTATGACGCACGAGGCTCTCTGCGACGTCTGTATTTCGCCCTCGAGACCGCCTCTGACGCGACTGGTCACCCTCGCCACGATGCAGGCCATACTCGGCTACACCTCCCGAGGCCAAATGGCTCCGCCATGCCCGTGCCCACCTGCGCCACCTCTTCCCCTACTGCCCCAGCAGATCATCTAGTTCGCTTGATCACCTTTGCCATCGAACTTAGTCGCCGCTGGCCAGAAGCTCCTCGCCGACTAAGTTCGATGGCAAAGGACAGTCGGTGGCCCCCGTCACCCGTACGGCGTGGTGCGCCACTTCCGGGGTACCCGCTCGCGGACGAAAGGAGCCATTCATGCCCCTCACCTTCCGCAAGAGCTTCCGGATCCTGCCGGGAGTGCGCCTGAACATCAACCGGCGCTCCTGGTCGATCACCACGGGCGGCCGGCACGGGCCGCGGCGCACCCACAGCAGCACCGGGCGCCGGACCACGTCGATGGATCTGCCCGGGCCCTTCGGGTGGCGCAAGACGCACACCGCCACCAGGCGCCGCCGCGGCGGCATCCTCGCCGGGCGCCGTCGGGGCGGCACCCTCCTCACCAGGCGCCACAGGGGTCACTCCTGAAGGACCGTCACCCCAATGGACCCCTCGAGAGGCGGAATCTCATATCTGAGATAGCCTGCCTCTATGGCAGACGACTACCTCGTACGCATCGGCAAGCTCATCCGTGACGCCCGTCAGCACCGTGGCTGGACACAGACGCAGCTGGCCGAGGCGCTCGGCACCAGTCAGAGCGCCGTGAACCGCATCGAGCGCGGAAACCAAAACATCAGCCTTGAGATGATCGCCCGAATCGGTGAAGCCCTGGACAGCGAGATCGTCTCGCTGGGATACGCGGGTCCGATGCATCTGAGGGTGGTCGGCGGCCGTCGGCTCTCCGGCTCCATCGACGTGAAGACCAGCAAGAACGCATGCGTGGCACTGCTGTGCGCCACCCTCCTCAACAAGGGGCGCACCGTGCTGCGCCGCGTGGCCCGCATCGAGGAGGTGTACCGCCTTCTGGAGGTGCTCGGCTCCATCGGCGTGCGCACCCGGTGGGTCAACGGCGGGGTGGATCTGGAGATCGTGCCCCCGGCGGACCTCGACCTGGACGCCATCGACGCGGAGGCGGCCCGCCGTACGCGCTCGATCATCATGTTCCTCGGCCCGTTGCTGCACCGCCTGGACCACTTCAAGCTGCCGTACGCGGGCGGTTGCGACCTCGGTACGCGGACCATCGAGCCGCACATGATCGCGCTGCGCCGGTTCGGTCTGGAGATCGCCGCCACCGAGGGGCTCTACCACGCCCAGGTGAACCGGTCGGTCTCCCCCGCCCGGCCGATCGTGCTCACCGAGCGCGGCGACACGGTGACCGAGAACGCGCTGCTCGCCGCCGCCCGCCACGACGGCGTGACCGTCATCCGCAACGCGTCCTCCAACTACATGGTCCAGGACCTGTGCTTCTTCCTGGAGGCGCTGGGCGTACGCGTCGAGGGCATCGGCACCACGACACTCACCGTGCACGGCATGCCCACCATCGATGTGGACGTGGACTACTCGCCCTCGGAGGACCCGGTCGAGGCGATGAGCCTGCTGGCCGCCGCCGTCGTCACCGAGTCCGAGCTGACGGTCCGTCGTGTACCCATCGAGTTCCTGGAGATCGAGCTCGCGGTGCTGGAGGAGATGGGCCTCGACCATGACCGTACGCCGGAGTACTTCGCGGACAACGGCCGGACGCGACTGGTCGACCTGACGGTCCGGCCCTCCAAACTGGAGGCGCCGATCGACAAGATCCACCCGATGCCGTTCCCGGGACTGAACATCGACAACGTCCCGTTCTTCGCGGCCATCGCGGCCTCGGCCCAGGGCAAGACGCTGATCCACGACTGGGTCTACGACAACCGTGCGATCTACCTGACCGATCTCAACCGACTCGGCGGGCGACTCCAACTCCTCGACCCGCACCGGGTGTTGGTCGAGGGCCCGACCCGCTGGCGCGCCGCCGAGATGATGTGCCCGCCCGCCCTGCGGCCGGCCGTGGTCATCCTGCTGGCGATGATGGCGGCCGAGGGGACATCGGTGCTGCGGAACGTGTACGTCATCAACCGCGGCTACGAGGACCTGGCCGAACGGCTCAACACGGTCGGGGCGCAGATCGAGATCTTCCGGGACATCTGAAGACCCCTTCGAAGGAAAGCCACCGCACCCCGCTTGACCTGTATGAATGAGGGTCCGGGCAGGGTGCGGCGGCACTTCTGGGGCTTCGCTGGGACTTTGGGCACCGACTGTTCGTTCCACTCACACCGGTGATCATCCACGACCTGACCCGGGAGATCGACCGCTGGCCACGCTTCGTCCCCACTCATCGCCCAGGCGCTGGCAGACGTCGCCACCATCAGCCTGCTGCAACAGCGCACCGCTCAGCGCAGCACGGTGCTCAACGAGCAGCTGCAGACGGCGCTGAACAGCCGGGTGCTGATCGAACAGGCCAGCTCCGAACCCCCCGCCGGTCTGAGGACCTGACCCACACTCGGTGCCGGCCGCGATGAACAGCATCCGCAGCGCGAAGGCGATTGCGTGCATGGGGACGGAACGGGATCGCCCCGGTCCTCAGGGCCCTGCCGGCCGGCAGGGAACGGCCCCCGCGGGTACATCCGGACGGCCGGATGCACCGTCCCCTGGTGGTCCGGTGGTGGTCCGGCGCCGCCCGTGCACCCGGGATGTCGTCACGGTGCCGTCCCCCGATCGTGGCTGTCGGCCATGGCCTGCTCGCGCAGGCGTGCACAGATGCGGGTGATCAGCCGGGAGACGTGCATCTGCGAGAGACCGAGCTGCAGCGCGATGCGGTCCTGCGTCATCTCGCAGAAGAACCGCATGTAGAGAATCTGCCGTTCGCGTTCGGGCAGGGCCCGCAGCAACGGCCGGAGCGCCTCGCGGTTGACGATCAGGTCGAAGCCGGGGTCCAGGCCACCGAGGGTGTCGGTCAGTGGAGTGCCGTCCGCGGAGCGGCCGGGCGCAGCGTCCAGGGACAGGGCGGCGAAGCTCCCCAGCGCCCCCTGGCCCACTCGTACCTCCGCCTCGGTCAGGCCGGTGTGCGCCGCGATCTCGTGGACGGAGGGTTCGTGGCCGTCCCGCGACGAGCACTCATGGCCGGCGGAGCGGACCCGGCCGCGTAGTTCCTGTACGCGCCGCGGCACATGCACGACCCAGAGTTCGTCACGGAAGTGCCGCTTCACCTCGCCGAGGATCGTCGGTATGGCAAAGCCCGGGAAGGCGGTGCCGCGACTGGGGTCGAAGCGGGCTACCGCCTTGACCAGGCCGAGTTGGGCGACCTGTTTGAGATCCTCGAAGGTCTCGCCGCGATGGCGGAAGCGCCGGGCGAGCCGTACGGCCATCGGCATCCAGGCACACACCACCTCCTGCCGCAGCGCGGACCTCTCCGGGCCGTCCGGCAGGGCGGCGATACGGCGAAAGGCGGCATCGGTGTCCGGTGCGTCGTCGTAGGGGCGTGCGCTTCGTGGGCTCCGCGTGCGTGTGTGCGGCATGGGCCCGTGTCTCCCCTGATCGGTGGCGTCGCTCACAGTGGGAGCCGGCAGACCGCATCGCGTTGGGGAGCAGCGACAGCTGCTCCCACGGGCGTGCCTCCGGTCCGAAGCACCTCGGACGGGTTCCCGGGCAGCCCGCCTTCAAACAGGGCAACCGACTTCCGGCGAAGTGTCGACAGCGAAGCAGTGATCAGGCAGTACGGACGAGGAACCACTTGACCGGTGTTTGGGATCCACGACGCGGGCAACACAACAGGCACGTCCGACGGCCGTCCTGGACGAAGGCACCGGAGAGTTGGGCCTACAGCTCCCGGTGCCGTCCGCTGGGCACGTAGTCCGTCATCTCCGGTCCGCCGCGTGGAGGCGCCGCAGTGCTCGGCGCAGCTCGCGCTGTATTGGTTCCGGGAGCGACCGGTCCTTCGTCGTGGCGACCAGAGCCGCGGCCACGTCCCGGAGCTTGATGTTGCAATGCTGCGACACGCCCACCAGCAGGTCCCAGGCTCTCTCGCTGGAACACGGCGCCAGGGCCATCACCATGCCGCGCGCCTGGTCGATCACCGCATGGCTCGCCATCGCTCGCCCCAGCTGCTCGTTCTTGGCGCGCAGTTCGACGACCTCGGCCAGCAGAGCCGCATCCCCCGCTGAAGGCACAGTCCTCAACAACCGCTGTTCCACACGGGGCGGGGTCACCTGGTGCATGGTCCGTACCTCACAGAGCAGTCATCCCGTTCATAGGTGGTCAGCGACGCGCCAGTTGCCGTTCTCCGGCCGCACCGGGCTTGTAGGCCAGTCCGTAGTGCTTGAAGATCGCTTCCTCCTGCCCGGCGAGCAGCACGTCGTCGGTGCCGATCGAAGGGGCCTGCTTCACCAGCGTTCTGACATAGCCGACCCTGAGATAGCCCGGCCCGGCGATCGCGTTCTCGATGGGGACGAAGACCAGACGGTGCCGGGTGGGCAGTCCGGTCCGTACCGTGGCCATCGCCGGCTCGTCGGTGGTGGTGTCCACATAGACCGCCTCAAGGACACCGATCTTGCGTGACTCGGCGTCAACGACATCGCGGTTGCGCCATTCTCGGACGTCGGCTGCGTGAATCATGGTCTCTCCCTAGTTGGACAACCTGCCTGGG
The DNA here is from genome assembly GCF_005768555.2 of Streptomyces sporangiiformans. Taxonomy (GTDB): domain Bacteria; phylum Actinomycetota; class Actinomycetes; order Streptomycetales; family Streptomycetaceae; genus Streptomyces; species Streptomyces sporangiiformans. The sequence goes on along the minus strand of NZ_VCHX02000047.1, from coordinate 29,014 downwards.
GATCGTGAGTCGCACCCCTGGTCTTGCGCGTGAAATGGCCGCAGCGCACGACGCGGCGCCGCTGCATCCGCACCGGGAACGGCTTGCCCTCCCAGGCGGCGCCGCGGGCCTGGTCGATGACCGCACGGCCGGCCGGCGCCCGCCGCAGCTGCTGGTTCCCGGCTCGCAGTGCGACGGCATCCTGTGCCGCAGGCGCGTTCCCCCACGCGGCCTCGGCCCGCAGATCCCGCCGCTCCTTGGACCACTTCACGGCTCACCCGCGGCGTTCGCGGTCCCGACGGTCCTCGCGCCTCCAGCGCGCCCGGTGCTGACGGCTGTAGCGGCGCTCCCAGCGTTCCTGACGATTCCGGCGCTCCTGGTAGTCCCGGTAGTCCCCGAGACCGGAACTGCCGCTACGACTCCGGCCTCCGCCACGGTCGCGGCCTTGGCGGGTGACGCCGTAGACCAGCACCGCCGCGGCCACCCACCAGATGGGATCGAGGAAGCCGAAGCCGAACAGGACCGCGATGAGGATGAGGAGCAGGACGAACACGGTGGGCCTCCCCGGGAGCGTGACACAGCGTCGATACCGGGGACTGGGGCCTCACCCCACAGCGTAGCCCTGCTCAAAGGTTGCGGATACCGTGCGACGTCACCGCGTCCTGCCTTGCGTGGATGGCTGCTTGACACCTGTCGGGAAACTGCCGCAAGGGCTAGCGTGCGAGATGCCGCCCCTGCCCCCGGCAGCGCCGCACCGCCAGCGCGCTCCCCAGGGGGCGCACCCTGCGCATCGGTGCCGGAACCCGCCGCGTCACGAGCGAGGCCGTTCCCGCACGCGTCCATCGTCACGTGATCCTGGCGTGTCCCCGTTGTGCTCCAAGCGGGCACCGATCTGCTGCCCGCCGCGTCGCACGTATCCCACAGGCGGTACACATGTACGCGCTGATCCTCCCCGCTTCGACCCCCTTCGTGTTGCTTGCCATCGTGATGGCCCTGTCCTGGTGGGAGGACCACATCCTGCCGACGCCGCCGGCCGAGCCGGCCGAAGCCCCCACCGAGGCTCCGTTCATCCCGGCGGCCCCTGCCCAGCCCTCAGAACTCCCTCCTTCTGCTGATCCTGGTGGTCTTCGGGTTCGGCTTCACCATGCAGCCCCTGTGGTGGGTCGCGGCCGTCCTGCTGGCCCTCGGGCTCGTCGGCTTCGCCGTGCGCGGACGCAGCGACGGCAGGCGCCGGCACAGCCGCGGCCGCAGATGACCCACTCCACGCCCCATCCCCCCGCGGGAACGACGTCCCGTGTGGTGCCCACGTCGCGTGGACGTCAGCCGGCCGGCCTCAACACTCAATGAGCCGACAGGAATGGGCGGCACTTCGGACGCGGACGGGTGCGGGGGGGCGCGGGTTGAAGGGGCGCTTCGGGCCCGGAGTACGCCCGTGCCGTCGCCCGCCACGACGGCGGTGTCCGGGCAGCCGAGCGGGAACTCGGCGAGCGCGTCGAGCGGCACGTTCCCTCACGGAGCGGCCGCTGTCCCCGAGGCCCGCGAACAGGGACGCACTGCCGGCGTGCCTGGTAAGGGACCGCGTCTTCCCCATCGGCGAACAGTTCGAGGACCAGATCACCGCCCTGCCACACGGCGCCTCACTGGCTCGACGTGTGCCGGCTGCGGCGGCACGACGGTTCGGGGCCGCGTCTCACCTGCGCCGTCTCAGTGTGTGTGCCACCCGCGGGAGTTCTTCGTACAGCAGTCGGCCGACCAGCGCCCCGCCGAAGACGACGACACCCACGCCGACCAGCCAGGACTGGATGACCAGGACGGTTCCCACGGGGCCGTAGGTGACGGCGTTGGATGCGATCAACGGCGAGAAGACGATCCTGGAGAAGACCCTCAGGCCGAGCAGCCCGACCACGGTGGCCACGGCGCCGGGCAATAGCGCACGCCAGAGGATCCTCCCGCCGAGCAGCAGGTGCTGGGACCACCAGAGGAGCAGCACGGCGCTCAGTGAGGCCACGGCCCCACCTGCCAGGGGTAGGCGGCGCAGCGTGGTGGTGGCGGAGACGAAGAGGTATCCGGTGAGGACGCCGAGCCACACCACATGCCGCCACCTGGCCCACCAGCGGGCCGGCGGCACGTCCCAGACCTTCTCGTAGCCGGTCTGCACCGCCGCCCCGAAGGTCAGGCCGAACACGGCAAGGGCTGCGATACCGAACGCGGTCGTGGTCCGCAGGGCCTGGCCGGGCCTGGTGAACAACTGCTCGACCCGTTGCATGGAGGCCGCGGATACGCCGAGCCCTTCCCCCAGCCACTGCGCGAACCCCCGCCCATGCTCGGGATCGGCAGAGGAGACGATGATCAGCAGCGGCACCAGCGTGAGCAACCCCAGCGCGGCAAAGCCCAGCGAAGGCGACCACAGCTCGATGCTCCTGCCCCGCCGCCACCCGCGCCCGACCGGCGAACGGCTGATCACACGGCGCAGCCGCCCGAACCAAGACGAACGGTCCGCGGCACCGGAAGGCTTCATAGGCATGCCTGTCGACTACCACGGTCGAGACCCTTTTCGCGCGAGGGCGCGACGCGGGGATTCCCACGTGACCAGGAAGAGCAAAGGGGTACCGGGCTCAAGGGCTGCGACTGCCCGCAGGGGGCAGCTCGCACCGGGCCGGGATCAGCGGCTCAGGAGGCAGGCCATGGTCAGGAATTGGTCTCGGCGCGCGAGATGAGGCCGACGATTCGGGCCCACATCTGCGGTGGGTTGGAGTACATCGGAAAGTGGGCGCAGTGGCTGATCTCGGCGAGTTCGACGCCGTCTTCGGCCAGGGTCGGGAGGTAGGACAGCGAGTTGTTCTGTTCTCCGTACATGAACATCCGGGGCAGGGGGAGTCCGAGGAACCGGTCGAGCAGCTTGCCGTGGTCGGAGAGGGCGACCATGGACTCGAAGATCGCCCTGACCGCTCCTGCTCGGACCTTGTGGGGAAGGCTAGCGGCGTACAGGCTGCCGGCGTGGAAGCGTGACCCGCCGACGCGTTCGGCGAACCGGGTGAGGAAGGCGTCGGGGTCGTCGTGGGCGTGGGTGACGATCTGTCGGCTGAGGAAGCAGTCCTCGGGGGCGAGGTTGCCCTCGATGTTGGTGAAGCTCGCGATCCTCTCGGGGTCGCTGTCCGCGAGCAGGAGTGCGGTCAGGCCGCCCATCGAGTGGCCGACGAGGTGGAACCGGTCGATCCCCCGCGCCCGGAGGACCTGCTCGGCGACGGAGACCAGGAATGGGACGGACGCGGCGTCGAGGTCCGCGCAGGTGGTGGCGCCGCAGCCCGCTGCGTCGTAGGCGAGGACGGGGTGGTCGGCGAGTCGTTCCTGCTGGATGACGTCCGCGTAGTCCTCCTTGGTCGAGCCGAAGCCATGGAGGAACACCAGGGGTGTGCCGGTGCCGTCGCGGTGGAGACCGGCCACGTCGATGCGGGTTCCTCCGACGGTGAGGGGGAGCGTGAAGGGTTCGAGCTTGTTGACGGGGCTCAACGTGCCTCCTCCTCGGGATTTGCCACGGCGAAGACCGGGTTGTCCGCCATCGACGTCACCGCCCGGCGCCTTCGAGGTCGTACAGCTCGAGCGTGCTACGGCCTTCCCGCACCCGCGCCATCAGCTCCCGCTCGTGCGCCACCCGGGCATCGGCACGGTCGAGGATCCGGTCGGCCTCGGCCGAGGGAAGAGCCACGACGCCGTCGCCGTCACCGACGACGAGGTCGCCGGTGCGGACCGTGATGCCGCCGACCGTGACGGGACGCCCGAACACGCCGCGGAAGTCCTTGCGGGTGCCGAGGATGGAGTCGTTGCGCGAGAACACCGGGAAGCCGAGCGCCTCGATCTCCGCGGCATCGCGTGCGCCGCCGTCGATGAGCAGTCCGGCCAGGCGGCGGTGCTGTGCGGCCACGGTGAGGACTTCGCCCCAGTGGCCGAAGCGGGCGCCGCCGAGGTCGGCCACCAGCACGGATCCGGGCGGGGCCTGGAGTACGGCGTGGTGCAGGGCGAGGTTGTCGCCTCCGGCGCCCTGCACGGTGAACGCCGGGCCGCACAGCCGGGCGCCGGCCCACAGCGACCGCAGCTCCGGGGAGAGGGCGATGCCGAGCTTGGACGCCTCCAGCAGCGTCGCGCTGGAGTGCCCGCGGGCGAGGTCGTGCGTGACCTCGCAGTTCGTGACGCCGTCGTTCACGAGGGGTCCTTCCGGGTCTGGAGCGCGTGATAGCCATGCCGGGCGCGCGCCTCGGCGAGCGTCGCACCGTCGCGGACGACCTGGACGATGGCTTCTTCGACGCGGTCGATGTGCCGTGCGAGGTCGGCGACTTCGTCCCAGCGGGCGGCCGGGACGACCACAGCACCGTCGTCGTCGGCCACGAGGATGTCGCCGGGGTGGATGACGACGCCGTCGATGGTGACGGCTGTCTGGACCGCGGCCACCCGGACCCGGTCCTTGCCGGTCCGCATGAACCGGGAGACCGACCAGACCGGGTAACCGGTGGTGTTCGCGACGGCGACGTCACGGCAGGTGCCGTGGATGACCGTGCCCGCGATGCCGCGCTCGTGGGCCGTCTCGCTCATGATGCCGCCCCACACCGTGCAGTCGGTGCGGCCCGCGTTGTCGATCAGGATCACCGCGCCGGCGGGGACGTCGTCGAGGAAGTCACCGACGGTGCCACCCGTCTCGTCGACCGGTTCGTAGGTCACGGTGAAGACCGGCCCGACGGTCCGCCGGCCCTGGTGCAGCGCGCCGATGCCGTGGAGGGAGCCGGGCAGCCCGAGCGAGTCGAGGGCGTCGGAGACCGACGCGGTGGACAGGTCGGCGCCACGGTCCGACAGGGAGGGAGCGCTGGTCATCACGCCGTCTCCTTCTCTCCGGCGAGGCGGGCGTCGTGCATGGCGTGGGAGAGGCGGGCCCCCGCGCGAACCTCGTCCGCGATCGCGCGCTCCCGCGCCACGATCCCGGTGGCGATTCCGGCAACCTCCGCGGCCCGCTCCCGCGGAACGACGACGAGACCCGTCTCGTCGGCGACCACGACATCGCCCGGCTCGACCGTGAGCCCCGCGACCTCGACGGACTCACCGGTGGAACGCTGCCGCAGCCTGCCCCGAGCCGTGGCCGGGATCGCACCGCGTGAGAACACTGGGAAGCCCAGCTCGCGGGCCTCCGCCACATCGCGGCACACGCCGTCGGCGACGACACCGCGAACGCCGCGCTGCGCCGCGCCCAGGCTCAGGATGCCGCCCCAGCAGGACACATCGGTGCGGCCCTGGTTGTCGACGACGATCACGCTCTGGTCGTCGGCCGTCTCGATGGCGGTGGTGGCGATGTGAGCGTCGGCCGGGCCGTCGGCACGCGGTTCGAGTTCGACGGTGACCGCGAACCCGACGACGGCCGCGGGTCCCCACACCGGGCGGATGCCGCCGACGCCGGCGGGCAGCCCGAGCTGGTCGAGCGCGTCGCTGACCGCCGCGGAGTCCAGCTCCGCGAAGCGATCCAGGAGAGATGAGTTGCTCATGTCTCCCACTGCAACAGCCTCCGGCTATATTCGGAAGGTCTGATTTCCTCTATCAGTAAGAGGCTTGGCGAATCATGGTCGAGATCCGGCAGGCGCGTTACTTCGTCACGGTGGCCGAGGAACTGCACTTCGGCCGGGCGGCGCAGCGGCTGCGGATGTCCCAGCCGCCGCTGTCCCAGGCGATCAAGCAGCTCGAACGGCAGCTGGGTTTCGAGCTGTTGCACCGCACCCAGCGGTCGGTCGCCCTCAGTACGGCCGGCGCCGTGTTCCTGGAGCGGTGCCGAGCGCTGATCCGCCAGGCCGAGGACGCCGAGATCGCCGCTCGGCACGCGGCCACCGGGCGTGGCGGGCGGCTGAGCCTGGGCGCCGTGGCCTCGGCGTTCTCCTGGCCCCTGCCGCTCGTACTCGAGCGGTTCCACGAGGCGCAGCCGGACATCGAGATCCGTACGCAGGAGATCGACACGCACGAGGCCGGGGCCGGACTGCTGGACCGGACGCTCGACTGGGCGATCGTGCGCCAGACCGCCCCGGTACGGGGCACCACGGCGACTTCGCTCTTCGTCGACCGGTTCGTCGCGGCGCTCCCCGCCGACCACCCCGCAGCCGGATCTGCGGGCCCACTGGATCTGGCGGAGCTCGCGGGCGACACGTGGGTGTGGCTCCACCGGCACATCTCGCCCGACTACCACGACGCGATGGCGGCCATGTGCCGGACCGCCGGCTTCAGCCCCGTCCCGGCTCACTGGGCGCGGTCGGTGACCTCCCAGATCGCCATGGTCGAGTGCGGCCTCGGCGTCACCGTCGTGCCCGCCGCGGCGTCCGGGACGCGGCCGGCCGTCGGGTTCAGACCACTGAGTCACGGAACGGCGACCATCGAGCTCACCGCCATGACCAGATCCGAACCCGACGCACTGGTCGAGCGCCTTACCGCGCTCGCGACGCGCCTGACCGCGGCACAAGGGCCCACGTGACGGGCCGGATGTAGCGGTCGGGGAAGTAGACCTTGCCGTTCTTCTGCAGGACCGCCGGGCCCTCGTTGACGTCAACCCTTGCTTCTCCCAGGCGAACTCCGGGGTGGACAGCAGCACCTGCTCTCCGGTGATCGTCCATGGGTGCTTCCGCCGCTTCGGCCCTCTGCGCGGGTGCGACCCCGCACCCACAACCAGCGCTACCAGGAACGCCGATTGGCGGGATGCCGGCGCCTGCCCCTGGAGGGCGGGCGGAGGTGGGAGTCCGCCGTGAGGCGCCGGCATCCCTGTCAGGTCAGCTCGTCACCCGGAAGGTGGCGTCGCTGCGCTCTGTCGCGGTGGTGATCGGGTCGAGACGCAGCTGGTACGCGTAGTGGCGGATGTACCGGTCGGGGTAGTTGTACGACTGGAACGACGACCAGGCCGAGTCGGCGAGCCCGGCGACCTTGCGGAAGGTGGCGTCCCCGGCGAACGCGGAGGTGCCGTCGTTGTAGGCCAGTTGGAAGTCGAATCCGGCGTGCCGCAGGAAGTACCCGGGGAAGTTCACCGACTCGAAGGAGACGGTGCCGGAGCCCGCCAGGCCGTTCCTCACCCGGAACTGGGCGTCCTGGGCGGGGCTGACGTTGGGGTCGATGCGCACGTCGAGGTTGGCGTGCCGCACGTACCGGTCCTGGAAGTTGAACGACTGCAGCCGGTTGACCGCCGTGTTGGGCCAGCGGGCCTGTACGCGGCTCTCCTCGGCGGCCGTGAGGTTCAGGATCGAGCCGTGGCGCTTCTTGGTGCCGCCCATGTTGTAGCTTCCCGACGCCGGGAGCCGGTAGGTGCCGGAGCTGGACGGGTTGGTCGTCAGGACCGGCATGTAACCGCGGCCCGATGCGTACTGGTCGAGGTACAGGGCCCACTCGTTGCGGTCCCTGAACTTCATCCACATCGGGCCTTCGACCTGGGAACCGGTCAGGCCGATGCCGGAGAGGTTGCCGAGGTTGGTCCACGTTCCCAGGATCGAGTTGCTGCCTTCGATCGTGATCTGGCCGTCGCCGGAGGACCGCACGTAGCGGTAGTTGCCGACACCTGCCGGCATCTCGACGATCTGGGTGTCGATGATGTTCTGAGTGCCGGGGCGGTCGATGTAGAGCTGCGGGGTGGTGATGGTGCGGAAGTCCGTCGTGCGTGCGTAGTAGATGCGGTGCTTCAGCACGCCGTTGAGCGTCGCGTTCGTCGCCCAGTACAGGACGTAGTCGTTGGTCGCGGGGTTCCAGATCGCCTCCGGCGCCCACGCGTTGCGCCCGTCGGGGATGGCGCCGGCGACGTTGAGCAGCCGCGGCGCCGACCAGTTGACGAGGTCTGTCGACTCCCACACCACGAGGTTGCGGCTGCCGTTGGACATGGAGTCCCCCCACGACTGCCCGCAGCCGATGCACAGGTCGGTCGCGATGATCCAGTACCGGTCACCGCCCGGAGAGCGGACCAGTGCGGGGTCGCGCACCCCGCGCGTGCCCACCGTGGAGCGCAGAGTCATCCCGCCGCCGTTGAGGTCGGTCCAGTTCAGGCCGTCCGCGCTGTGGGAGAAGTAGATCTGCTGACCGGTCGCACCCTCCCCGATGAAGTGCGTCATCAGGTAGCCCGGGTCCGCGGCTGCGGCCCGTTGAGGTGTGGTCACGACTTGGGCTGTGAAGAGCAGACAGGCGGCGACCAACATCGCTGCCAGCCGAGCGAGAACCGCGGACATGTGCATTCCCGTCTTTCTACAAGTGCCATGATCGGGTGAGAGTGAGGTCGAGGGGTGAGGCTCGGTCTCCGTGCCGTTGGGGCAGGACGGCTGGGCTGATCAGCGAAGCGATCAGTTCGAAATCTCGAACACTGTGCGCAACTTCGACCAGAAGATAGGTTTCGATCAAGAGCCCGTCAATGGAACCGGCCAGTTTGGCGCCAAATAATTTGCGCGCTCGCGGCGTCCCCTCGCTGGCGACACCTACACTCGGCTCCACCTCTGGGTGGCGTTGCCCAGAGCTGTCCACAGTTGCACCGGCGATCCGTTGGCCTTTGCGGCGAGGCAGTTGCCCGCGACGCGCGGTTAGGACGCGGCGCCGCCATGCCACCAGCGCGTTTCCGAAAGTGTTTCGTACGCCGCCCATCACCGGGTGTTGACGCGGCGGCGACTCCACAAGCCGACCAGCGGCACATTCCACACACTCATCAGCTGCCGAACTCGTTGTTCTCGCCACGCGGGTGGCCTCACGCCACGCCCTGCCGACGGCTGGGACCCTGCTGACGCGCCGTCAGCTTGACTTCGCTGCCGGTCAGGTCGCCGTCCGTGCCGGGGCGGCGGCGTGGATGAGCTGGCGCAGTGCCCCGTAGTAGACCTCGTGGTCGACCACGGCGGGCACGATCGCGGCCAGGTGGCCGGTCAGTGCCGGGAACTCCTCGGGATCGAGCGCGGCCAGCGCGGTGCGGGTGGCCGCCTGGGCGGCCTTGGGCTCCCGGTGGTCCACGAAGCTCGCGCTGCCGAGGGTGAGCAGGTACATCCGCCGATAGGCGGTGATCGCCTCCTCGGGGGTCATCCCGGCCGCGAGGTTGTCGGCGAGCTGCGGCTCGGCCAGGCGAGCCAGCAGGTTCGGGCCGAGCCAGGGGCGGGTACCGCGCAGCGCGACCAAGCCCGGATGGGCGGCCAGCAGCCGGTACAGCGCGGTGAACCGCGTTTCGGTCGCGGTGGCCCAGTCGGCGCCCGGTTCGATGTCGGGCAGGCGAGCGGCCAGGTGGTCGGTGCACAGGTCCAGCAACCCGGCCAGGTCGGTGCAGCGGCGCTGGAGCGAGGCGAGGGAGATGTCCAGCCGCGCGGCCAAGGCGCGGAAGGTCAGCGCCTCGGGGCCACCCTCGTCGACCAGCGCCAGGGCGGCCTCGGCGATGCGGCCGGGGGTCGCGCGGTCCAGGGAAAGGGAGTGCCGTGGCATGTGGGTCACTGTACGGTACGGTGTATCGAAACGGTAGGCACACGGTCGGCAGGAGCTCCGCGATGGACCAGCTCACCTACGGCGACATCAAGGCCGCCACCGAACGGATCTCCGGGCGCGTCCGCCCCGTCGCACTCGCCCCCGTCGATCCCGGTGCGATCCGCACCGCCGACGGCGGGCCGGAACCGTGCGAGGTCTGGCTGGCGTTGGAGTACATGCAGCACACCGGCTCCTTCAAGGCCCGCGGCGCACAGAACTTCATCCAGGCCCACCGCGACGCCGGCGCCCTCCCCGACGCCGGGGTGACCATCGCCTCCGGCGGCAACGCCGGGCTGGGCTGCGCCTGGGCCGCCCAGCAGCAGGGCATCACCGCGACCGTCTTCCTCCCCACCACCGCTCCCGCGGTGAAGGTGGCCAAGCTGCGCTCCTACGGCGCCGACGTCCGCCTGGTCGGCACGGAGTACGCCGATGCCGCCGCCGCCTGCCAGGACTTCGCCGCCACCACCGGCGCGCTCTCCTCGCACGCCTACGACCACCCGCTGATCGCCGCCGGGGCGGGCACGCTGCTGGAAGAGATCCGCGACCGGATCCCCGGCCTGGACACGGTCGTGGTCGCTGTCGGCGGCGGCGGACTGTTCACCGGCGTGGCCACCGCCGCCCGGCATCACGGCATCCGCGCCATCGCCGTCGAGCCGGAGAACTGCCGCGCACTCAACGCCGCGATCGAGGCCGGGCGCCCGGTCGACGTCACCGTGGACTCCGTCGCCTCCGACTCCCTCGGCGCGCGCCGCGCGTCCGCGATGGCGCTGCACGCCGCCCAGCAGGACGGTGTGCACTCCGTCCTCGTCACCGACAGCGAGATCATCCGCACCCGCCAGGCCCTGTGGGACCACCGCAGAGTGGCGGTCGAGCACGCCGCGGCCACCGCCCTAGCCGCGCTCACCGGCCCCGACGCCGCGTACGTCCCCGGCCCCGGCGAGAAGGTCGCCATAGTCCTCTGCGGCGCCAACACCGACCCCGGCGACCTGGTCCACTGACCCGGCACCGACTGGGCGACGCAGGGATCCAGGCCCGCCCGCCTCAAGGGCTCATGCGCCGGCGGCACTCGCGGAAGGACGCGCGAGTGCCGCCCACACGGCGTTCCCCCCGGTGAAAGAGGAGCGTTCGGCGCCCCATCTCTCGGCGATGTGCTGAACGAGTAACAGGCCGCGCCCGCATTCGTCGTCGGGGCCGGGGTTGCGTGGGGGCAGGCTCCGCGGCGTGATGGCCTGATCGTGCACCTCGAGGTGGACCGATCCGTCCGCGGTGAGTCCGACGCAGCAGTGGATCCGGGAACTGGACGTGTGGCGTATCGCGTTGGTGACCAGTTCCGACAGGATCAGGACCGCGTCCTGGCACACCTCCTCGGGGAGCCGCCATCTGCGCAGTTTCTCGCCCATCACGCAACGGGCTTCACGCACACCGGCCTGGCGGGCCGGGAGTTCGAACCAGTGGACTCTGTCGGTGGCAGCCCCTCCCGGGAGTTGGGGGGAGGGAGGGGAGGCAGGGGACGTGAGGGAGGGCACGGTGGTCGCCTTCCGTCGAGGGACGGGCAGTGCGAGGAGCTGTGGGGGGAGCCTCGCCGGGCCGGCGTGGGGGCCGGTCGGCGGGGCAGCTGGTGCCGTTGCCGACCACGGTGACACGTGCCAAATCCCGGAGTGCTTCCGGGAGTTGGCGGCGACTGCCGTCGCGGTCGGTGAGATCGATCACGCTGTCACTATGCTTGCTGTTCCGTTCAACATGCAACCTCTCTCCTGATAATTTCAGGAAGTCGATATCCGTCTGGTGCCATCAGCAAGTCCCTGTCAGAGTCAGCATGGATGACAGCCCGTCAGGAGGTACACCGTGAGCGAGGCGCGTTCGGGCAGCACAGGCACCAGTGCACCCACCGTTCTCCGCATGATCCTGGGCAAGCGGCTGCAGGAGATGCGGCAGGAAGCGGGCGTGTCTCTGGACGCCGCCGCGAAGGCCCTTCGGGTGAAGCCTCTGACCATCCGCCGCCTGGAGAAGGCGGAGGTCGCCCTGAAGCCCCTCTACGTCGAGAAGTTGCTGCAGACCTACGGGGCCGGTCAGCAGGAGATCGACGAGTTCGTCGCCCTGGCCGAGCGGGCCAACAAGCCGGGCTGGTGGCACACGTACCGCGATGTGCTGCCCAGCTGGTTCACCGCCTACGTGAGCCTGGAGACCGGCGCCAAGACCCTGCGCACCTATGAACCCCACTACGTCACGGGGCTGCTGCAGACGCACGGATACGCGCACGCCCTCCTGCGTGCGGGCTTCCCCCGCGACAGTACGGCGGACCTGGAGCGGCGAGTCGATCTGCGACTGCGGCGCCAGAGCCTGCTGGAGAGATCCGACGCGCCGACGCTGTGGGTGGTGATGGAGGAGGCCGTCCTGCACCGGGAGGTGGGCGGCGCGGAGGTGATGCGGGGGCAGATCGACCGGCTCCTGGAGGTCTCGGAGCTGGACCACGTCAGCGTCGACATCGTGCCGTTCTCCGCGGGTGCCCACGTCGGTGCGTGCGCCCCCTTCACCTACTTCCGGTTCGAGGAACCGGAGCTGCCCGACATCGTCTACAGCGAGATCCTCTCCGCCTCCATGTACCTCGACCAGCGCTCCGACGTCGCAGCCCATCTCGAGGCGCACAGCCGGTTGTCCTTGCAGACCTCGTCCGCGGACAGCAAGGCCCTGTTGAACCGCATGCGCAAGGAGTACTCATGACGATCACCGACCGCCGTGTCTACAACGGGATGCCCGCGTCGGACCTCGGCGAGCAGGGCTGGGAGTGCCCGTGGAGCGGTCCCAACGGAGGCCAGTGCGTGGAGACGAAGCAGCTCGCCGACGGCCGCGTGGCCCTGCGGCAGTCGAAGGATCCCGCCGGCCCCGCGCTGATCTACACGCCGGAGGAGATCACCGCGTTCGTCGCCGGGATCAAGAAGGGCCTCGCCGATCATCTGACGGCCGGCTGAACCAGGCCCGCCACCAACGGGTGGGAGCGGGCCGGCCCCGGCCACGACCTGCCCGGCACGCCCACGCACACCAGGAAAGGGACACCATGAGCACCCCCCACACCGCTCGTGACCTCGACACCAGCAGGCCGCACTCCGCGCGCATGTACGACTACTACCTCGGAGGCAAGGACCACTTCGAGGTCGACAAGGAGGCGGCCGAGACCGTCGCGGCGGCGTATCCCGGCATCTTCGTGTGCGCACGGGAGAACCGGGCGTTCATGCACCGGGCCACCCGGGTCCTCGCGCAGGAACACGGCATCCGGCAGTGGCTGGACATCGGCACCGGCATCCCCACCGAGCCGAATCTGCACCAGGTGGCCCAGGCCGTGGTCCCCGAGGCCAAGGTGGTCTACGCCGACAACGATCCGCTCGTCCTCAAGTACGCCGAGCGCCTGATGCGCAGCACACCCCAGGGGCGCACCACCTACATCGAGGCGGACGTCAACCAGCCCGAGGGGCTCCTGGACGCCCCCGAACTGGCCGAGGTCCTGGACCTGAGCCAGCCGGTGGCGCTGTCCCTGAACGCCCTCATGCACTTCGTCACCGACGCCCAGGACCCGTACGGAATCGTCGACCGGCTGCTGAGCGCCCTCCCCTCGGGAAGCGCCCTCGCCCTGAGCCACTGCACGCCCGACTTCGACCCGTCCACCTGGGAAAAGGTCACCGAGATATACACGAACGCCGGAACGCCCGTGCAGTTCCGCTCCCAGCAGGATGTCGGCCGCTTCTTCGCCGGGCTGCGACTGCTGGAGCCCGGCATCACCGTCGGCCACCGGTGGCGTCCCGACGCCCCGGACGGCACCGCCGCGGCAACGGAGCAGCCGACGGACGCCCAGGTCAGCCTGTGGACCGGGGTGGGGATCAAGCCGTAGCGCCGTAGCGCCACCTTCTCCGGCACTACCTTCGCGCGGGGGTAACCAGTTGCTCCCTCCGGACACCGCTGACAGGCTCTTCGGCCATGCCCACCTTCTCCGCGCATGACGGAATCAAGATCGCCTACCACGTGTTCGGAGAAGGCCCCCCGGGGGTCCCTCCGGTGGTCTGTCTGCCCGGAGGACCGCAGGACTCCGTTTACCTCGGTGACCTCGGCGGCCTGTCCGCGCACCGGCAGTTGGTCATGCTGGATCTGCGGGGCACGGGCCGATCCGCGCTGCCGGAGGACCTCGCCTCCTGCCGCTGCGACCGGCTCGTCGAGGACGTGGAGGCGCTGCGCGAGCACCTGGGCCTGGACCGGATGGACCTGCTCGCGCATTCCGGCGGCGCGAATCTGGCCGCGCTCCACGTCGGCCGCCATCCCGGACGCGTCGGGAAGCTCGCGCTGATCGCGCCGAGCGTCAGGGCCGTCGGAATCGCGATCACCGGAGACCTCCGGCTGGAGGCCGCGCGGCTTCGCCGGGGCGAGCCGTGGTTCCCGGCGGCGTTCGCGGCCCTGGAGGCGATCGTGGCGGGCCGGGCCACTGACGACGCCTGGCAGGCCGTCGCGGCGTTCTCCTACGGCCGCTGGGACGCGGCGGCGCAGGCCCATCACGCCGCCGAGGACGAGCAGATGAACAGGGAGGTCGTGGCCGCCTTCGGCGCCGAAGGCGCTTTCGATCCGGACGACACGCGCACGGCGCTCGCCCGGTTCACACCGCCGGTGCTGCTGCTCGCCGGGGAGGTCGATCCGGGAGCCCCGCCTCGCGCGGTGGCCGAGTTCGCCGAGCTGTTCCCGAACGCCGAGCTCGTCGTGCAGTCCGGAGCCGGACACTTCCCCTGGCTCGACGACGCCGACCGCTTCGTGGCGACCACCGCGGAGTTCCTGGGGCGGGCGCCCGCCCGGTCGCCCGCCGAGCACGGATGAATCCGGCGGTGCCTCAGACCGGGAGCCAGCGGTCGAGATAGGCGCGCAGATCCTCCAGCTGGGCTCCGCGTGCCACCAGGCCGAGGTAGCCGTCGGGGCGTACGAGGCCGTGGGCGACGCCTGGCCAGGGGCTCTGTGTGCCGAGACTGTGCACGGTGACCAGGCTGTCGCGGCCGCGCAGGAGCGGGGCCAGCCGCTGCTCGGGCCAGAAACCGGCAGGCCCGGCCAGCAGCAGGTGCCAGCCCGGCCCGGCGACCTTGGCCTGGAGCCCGCGCGGCAGGTCGGGCAGCCGGTCCCCCGCTCTCGGACCCCTGGTGGGCGAACGCGAACCCGCGCGGGAAGCCGGGCTGCGCCGGTAGTGGATGCCGAGCTCGGAGACCGTACGGAACACGCGCCCGCGAAGAGCGGTCACGCGCAGCGCCAACGGAGCCAGGCGCGGGGCGAGTCGGGTGCGGGCGAGGCGGATGACGGGGTTGCCGCTGGTGCCGACGGTGAAGGCCCGGTCGGTGAAGCGCCGGACGGTGCGGCCGACCGGGGCCCGCTCGGCCTCATACGTCTCCAGCAGTTCCTCCGGCGCGACACCCCGGCAGACGAGGGCGAGCTTCCAGCCCAGGTTGAGCGCGTCCTGGATACCGGTGTTCATGCCCTGGGCGCCGGCCGGGCTGTGGATGTGGGCCGCGTCCCCGGCCAGGAAGCACGGCCCCGCCCGGTAGTGGGCGGCCCCGCGGTTGTGCAGCCGGAAGTCGGTCATCCAGACGGGATCGCGCAGCACCAGCCGGTCAGTTCCGGCAGCCCCGGCAGTCCCAGCGGTCCGGGCGGTCCGGGCGGTCCGGGCCGCCTTGTCTGCGTCTCCGGCTGTGTACCGGTCGACGATGTCCTGCAGGAGCTCCAGCGTCACCTCGGCATCCGGCGTGCCGGGAGGCCGCATCGCGAGCATGCGCCAGCCTGCCGGCGCACCGAGCGGGAAGAAGAGCAGCATCCCGGCCGCCCTCATGTACGTATGCACGGACCCTGGCTCCAGTCCGTCGACCTCCAGATCGGCGAGCAGGAACGTCTGCGGATAGGCGTATCCCTCGAAGCCGATGCCCGACTGATCTCGCACGGTGCTGTGGGCCCCGTCGCAGCCGACGACGTAGCGGGCGCGCACGGTCTCCTCCGCACCGTCCCGGCCCCGGAGCCGGCAGCGGACGCCCCCGTTCTCGCGTTCCAGGCGCACCAGCTCCGTACCGCGTTCGACCGGCACGTCGTGAGCGGCCAGGTGCTCCGCGAGGACGCGCTCGGTCTCGGCCTGCGAGAGGAACAGCAGGAACGGGTACGGGGTGTCCTTGCAGCCGATGTCGAACAGGGGCAGCCGCACCTCGCGCCCCGGCAGATGCATCCGCACCCGCATCGCCGGATTCCCTCGGGCGACCAGTTCCTCCGTCACCCCGAACCCTGCCAGCGCCTCCAGCGTGCGGGGCTGGATGGCCAGCGCCCGCGACTCGTGCACGCGGTCGAGCGAGCGGTCGACGATCCGGAACCCGGTCCCGTGGGCACGCAGTTGCGCGGCGAGAGCGAGGCCCGTGGGCCCCGCACCCACCACCAGCACATCGGGCGACGGCCTCATGGGTCAACGGTAGTGCCGGAGCCGTGCGCGTGCCGAAGCGCCTGGGAGCCGCCGTCCCTCATGAGTGGGGCGGCGGCTCCCGTAGGCGGCCTGGGCCGGACGTGGCCTCGGCTCTGACGGCCCTCGACCCGGCCCTCAGCCCCGGCCCTCAGCCCTGGCTGAGCACGATGATCTGCGTTCGGGTCGCGTGGACGTACGGCACCGGGAGGGGCCAGCCTCCGACGCCCAGTTCCAGCACGGCGGCATCGACGCGGGCCGAGCCCGGCTGGAAGCGGCCACGCCCCGTGCGGGCGGTGTTCGTCCAGCGGTGTTCCTCACCGTCGCAGACCGCGCGGGTGCCGCCGATTCCTCGCCGTACACCATGCTCGCCCTGGCGCAGGGCGGTGGTCACGAAGACGGGGCCCTGGCTGTCCGTGCAGCGGTAGGTGCCGGTGAGCGTGACGGTGCCGTGGCGCGTGAGGGTGCCGACGCGGTCGACGGTCACCGATTCGTCGGGGGCGGCGAGAGCCTCGGCGGACGGGGCGGGGAGCATCAGCAGCGCGGACCCGGCGGCCACGCCGGCGATGTGACGCAGGGACATCGGAGTACCTCCTTGAGCGGGGGCTCCACTCAACCGGGCAGGGGTCGTCACGGCCGTGACCGTCACCTGATTGGTGGCGTGTCCGCGTCGTCCGTCTCGGCGACGTCCGGGAGTTGTCCGCGTGTTGTCACGCTTCACGGACAGCGGTTCCGATGAGTCCTCGGCCGGAGCATCGTCTACCTATGCGAGGCGGCGACCACGCCGCCGAACCCGTCGCACGTGGAGGTGCGCCATGTGTTCTCGCCGGCCTTCTTGCCCGTCGCCCGACCGCCTCGACCTCTCAGGCCGCGACACCGCGCACATCGTCGCCGCCCACCCCGAGCAGGGCTGGTACCTGCTGTGCGACGGCGCGATCGTCTTCGACGACACGGGCGCGCTGCTGCCCGACGGCCGTGTCGTCGCCCCGCATCGCGTGCCCGTCGAGCAACTGGGCATGGCTGCCTGAGGATTGACGTCGCCGGTCGACCACCTGACTGGGGCAGACCACCCTGACTGCGGTCTGCCACCTGGCTGCGGTCAGCGATTCTCGCCGATGAACTCCCTCAGGGCGGAGGCGAGTTGCTCCGGCTGATCCTCGGCGATCAGTGTCCGTGAGTCCTCGATCTCCAGCAGACGCCCCCGCGGCAGGAGTTCGGCCAGGCGCCGACCGTGCTCGCGCGGCATCATCAGATCCTCGGTCGCCCAGACGACGAGCGCGGGCTTGTCGAACTTCCGCAATCCTTCGGCGGCTTCGAGGAGTTCGTTCTTACGGATGGTCGTGCCGTAGCGGCGGAAGTCCCGGCGGATCGCCTTGTCCGTCCGCAGCGGTCGCAGCCAGCCGTCGACGATCTCGTCCGGCACGGGCCGCTTGGTGAGCGCGCCGATCCCGACGGGCAGCCGGCGCAACGGCTTCAGTCCCAGGGTGCGAATCATGAGCGGGATGCCGCCCGGCACCATGCAGGCGAGCGCGATCATCTTTCCGGGCAGACCCGGCGGATAGTTGTCGAAGGCCTCGCAGGAGATGAGTACGAGCCGCGCCAGGCGCTCCGGGTGGCGCGCGGCCACGGTCTGGGCGCGGCCGCAGTCGCTCTCCACGAGCGTGACGTCCCGCAGATCCACATGGTCCAGGAACTCCACGACCATGTCGTTGACGACGTCCGGCGAGATCGGACGGTCCATGGGCCGGCGGTGAGCGCCGTACGGCAGCGTCGGGGCGATGCCCCGGCGGTCCGCGCTCAGGTCCGCGATCACCTTGCGCCAGACGGTGGCGGTGGGGGCACCTCCCGCTCGAGCGAAGTCGAGAGTGGGGGAGGACCAGGCCGTGCAGGAGGACCACGACGGGGCCGGGGCCGCCCGTGTCCTCGTACTCGATGGTCTCCGCGGCGAGTGCGATGTCCGGCATGCTCGAAGCTGCCTCAGGTCTATGGTGCGCAAGCCGCACCCAGCCGCACCCCCAACCCCCTCGGCCCCTCGTCGGCCCAAGACACGCGGAACGTCAGGGGAGGACGGCGACCCCGTCAAGCTCTACCAGGGCCTGTGTGTCCCACAGTCGCACGACTCCGATCACCGCCATCGCCGGGTACTCGCGTCCCGCCGACGTCCGCCAGATACGGCCGAGTTCGGGGGCGTGGGCGCGGTAGTCGTCGACGTCGGTGGTGTAGACGGTGACGCGGGCGAGGTCGCCGGGGTTGCCTCCGGCCGCGCGCAGGGCGGTGAGGAGGTTGGTCAGCGCCCGCTCGAACTGCTCGGGGAGCGTGGTGCCGACGATCTTTCCCTCGGTGTCGAGTGCGGTCTGGCCCGCGAGGTAGACGACGCGGGAACCGGTGGTGATGACGGCGTGCGAGAAGCCGGTGGGCGGGGAGAGGTCGGGCGGGTTGACGCGCTCGGCGGTCATGCGTGCTCCCCCTCCACGCCTGCGGCGCGCCGCTCCTCGCGGTACAACTCCTTGGCGATGACGGCTCGTTGGACCTCACTCGCGCCCTCATAGATCCGGGGGGCGCGCACCTCGCGGTAGAGGTGTTCGAGCAGGTGACCGCGGCGCAGTGCGCGGGCGCCGTGCAGCTGGACGGCCGTGTCGACGACGTACTGGGCGGTCTCGGTGGCGAGCAGCTTCGCCATCGCGGCCCGTTTCGGCACGTCCGGGGCGCCCTCGTCGTACGCCGCCGCTGCCGCGTAGACCATCAGGCGAGCCGCCTCCGCCCGCAGAGCCATCTCGGCGACCTGGTGTGCCACGGTCTGCAGGTCGCTCAACTTGCCGCCGAACGCCTCCCGCCCGGCCGTATGCCGGAGAGTGGCGTCCAGCGCGGCCTGTGCCATCCCGACGGCGAAGGCGCCCACGCTCGGCCGGAAGAGGTTGAGCGTGTTCATCGCGACACGGAAGCCCCGGTCGGGTTCACCCAGCACGTCGTCCGCGCTCACCGGCACCGCGTCGAAGACCAGGGCGCCGATGGGATGCGGGGAGAGCATGTCGAGGGGGGTTCCGGTGACCCCCGGGCGGTCGGCCGGCACCAGGAAGGCGGTCACTCCGCGGGCGCCCGTGTCGGGTGTGGTGCGGGCGAAGACGGTGTAGAAGTCGGCTTCGGGGGCGTTGGAGATCCAGCACTTCTCGCCGGTGAGCCGCCAGCGGTGGGCGCCGTCGGGCTCGGCGCCCACGGGGGCTTCGGCATCCGCCCGGAGGGCAAGCGCCGCCGCGTCCGAGCCCGCGCCCGGCTCGCTCAGGGCGAAGGCCGCCACTGCCGTGCCCTCGGTCACGCGCGGCAGCCAGCGGTCGCGTTGGGCGGCGGTGCCGTTGGCGTGGATCGGGTGGGCGCCCAGGCCCTGGAGGGCGAGGGCGGTTTCCGCCTCCGTGCAGGCGTAGGCGAGGGACTCTCGCATCAGGCACAGTTCGAGCGCTCCGGACGTGAACAGGCGCTTCAGAAGCCCCAGTTGGCCCAGTTCGGCGACGAGCGGGCGATTGACGTGGCCCGGCTCGCCCTTCTCGGCCAGGGGACGCAGACGGTCGGCGGCAAGCGCCCGGAGCTCCGCGCACCAGGCGTCGTGTGCCGGATCGAGTGAGAATGCGGGCATTTTTCGGTCCCCTCTCCCCTGTCGGGCCGGGCCACACTGCGAGGCTATCGCGGACCATTGACTGTCGTCACCAACACGATACGCTCGATGCGCGAGCCCACCACGACGAGGGGGCGACCCGCCATGGACCACACGGACCCCAGGGACACGACAGAGGCCGCCCGCACCCCCGGCGCCCACGTGGACACCTTCGCGCGCGACCACCTCCCACCTCCCGACCAGTGGCCCGAGCTCCGCTTCGAGCTCCCCGAGCTGCGCTACCCCGAACGGCTGAACTGCGCCGTCGAGCTCCTCGACCACGCCGCCCCGGAACGCCCGGTCTTCCGTACGGCCTCCGGTGACGTCTGGACGTACGGCGAACTCCGCGCCCGCGTCGACGGGATCGCGCACGTCCTGACCTCCGGCCTCGGCGTGGTACCCGGCAACCGCGTCCTGCTGCGCGGGCCCACGACGCCGTGGCTCGCCGCGTGCTGGCTGGCCGTCCTGAAGGCGGGCGCGGTCGCCGTCACCGTCCTCGCCCAGCAGCGCCCCCACGAGCTGGCCACGGTGTGCGAGATCGCGCGGGCCGGGCACGCGCTGTGCGACATCCGGTCCGTGGACGATCTCGCGAAGGCGGAGATCCCCGGGCTGCGGATCACGACGTACGGCGGGGACGCCCCCGACGACCTGCTGAACCGGATGCGCCGCGACGTCCCCGACGAGCCGTACACCGCCGTGGACACCGCGGCCGACGACGTGGCGCTGATCGCGTTCACGTCGGGCACGACCGGCCGCCCCAAGGGGTGTCTGCACTTCCACCGCGATGTGCTGGCGATCGCGGACACCTTCTCGGCCCATGTCCTGCGGCCCCACGCCGACGACGTCTTCGCGGGCAGTCCCCCGCTCGGCTTCACCTTCGGACTCGGCGGTCTGGTGGTCTTCCCGATGCGCGCGGGCGCCAGCGCGCTGCTGCTCGAACAGGCCGGTCCCAGGCAACTGCTGCCCGCGATCGCCGATCACCGTGTGTCGGTGCTGTTCACCGCGCCGACCGCGTACCGCGCGATGCTGGACGAGCTGGACGCGTACGACACCTCCTCGCTGCGGCGTTGCGTGTCCGCGGGCGAGAACCTGCCCGCCGTCACCTGGCAGGCCTGGCACGAGCGCACCGGCCTGCGCATCATCAACGGCATCGGCGCCACCGAACTGCTGCACATCTTCATCTCCGCGGCCGACGAGCTCATCCGCCCGGGGACGACGGGCGTTCCCGTACCGGGGTGGCACGCGCGCGTGCAGGACGAAAACGGCCTCCCGGTACCCGACGGCGAACCCGGACTGCTCGCCGTGCGCGGCCCGGTCGGCTGCCGCTACCTCGCCGACCCGCGCCAGTCGGAGTACGTACGCGGCGGCTGGAACATCACCGGCGACACGTATGTGCGCGACGCCGACGGCTACTTCCGCTATGTCGCACGCGCGGACGACATGATCATTTCGGCCGGGTACAACGTCGCGGGCCCGGAGGTCGAGGACGCGCTCCTGCGTCACCCGGACGTGGTCGAGACGGCGGTCGTCGGCCTGCCGGACGAGGCGCGTGGCCAGGTCGTGGTGGCGTACGCCGTGCTGCGGCCCGGAGCGCGCCGGGACCCCGAGGCGCTGCGGGCCTTCGTCAAGTCCGAGCTGGCGCCGTACAAGTGCCCGCGCGAAGTCGTCTTCCTGGACGCGCTGCCGCGTACGGCGACGGGGAAGCTGCAGCGCTTCAAGCTGCGTACGGGCGTCGGCCGAGGTGATCCGGCGTGATGCCGGCCAACTAGAATGATCAACGTGTCCGAGCAGCACACTCCCCGGTCCCTCATCGTCACCTTCTACGGCGCGTACGGCCGCTTCGCGGCCGGCCCCGTGCCGGTCGCCGAGCTGATCCGGCTGCTGGCCGCGGTGGGCGTGGACGCGCCCTCCGTGCGCTCGTCGGTGTCCCGGCTCAAACGCCGCGGGCTGCTCCTGCCGGCGCGTACGGCGACGGGCGCGGCCGGGTACGTACTGTCGCCGGACGCGCGACAGCTGCTCGACGACGGCGACCGCCGGGTCTACTCGACGGCTCCCCCGGAGGACGACAGCTGGGTGCTCGCCGTGTTCTCCGTGCCGGAGTCCGAACGGCAGAAGCGGCATGTGCTGCGCTCCCGTCTGGCGGGCCTCGGCTTCGGAAGCGCCGCCCCCGGAGTGTGGCTCGCCCCGGCCCGTCTCTACGAAGAGACCCGTCATACGCTGGAACGGCTGCGTCTCGACGCGTATGTGGAGCTGTTCCGCGGCGAGCACCTGGGCTTCACGGCGACGGCCGAGGCGGTCGCTCGCTGGTGGGACCTGGCCGCGATCGCCAAACAGCACGAGGCGTTCCTGGACCGCCACGCGCGCGTGCTGCACGACTGGGAGGCACGGACGGACACTCCTCCCAAGGAGGCGTACCGCGACTACCTGCTCGCCCTGGACTCCTGGCGCCACCTGCCGTACGCCGATCCCGGGCTGCCTCCCGCACTGCTGCCGCCGGACTGGCCGGGGGCCCGTTCGGCGGCCGTCTTCCGGGCGCTGCACGAGCGCCTGCGGGACGCCGGAGCGGTGTTCTCCGGTGTGGATCACGTACGGCGCTGACCTCAACTCCCCAGCGTGAGCCGGGGCTTCGGAGCGTCCGTGCGTCCCGTCCGCGGGGGCCGGCTGCCCGCCCGATAGGGCGCGGGCCAGTCGACGCCCGGACCGGTGTACCCCTGCTCGGCCGCCGCGTGCAGCGTCCAGTGGGGGTCGTACAGATGGGGGCGGGCGAGGGCGCACAGGTCGGTACGGCCCGCCAGGATGAGTGAGTTGACGTCGTCCCAGGAGGAGATCGCGCCGACCGCGATCACCGGGATGCCGGTCTCGTTGCGGATCCGGTCGGCGTACGGCGTCTGGTACGAGCGCCCGTACTCCGGCTGCTCGTCCGCAACCACCTGCCCCGTCGACACGTCGATCGCGTCGGCGCCGTGCGCGGCGAAGGCCCGGGCGGCGAAGACGGCGTCGTCGGCCGTGGTGCCGCCCTCGGCCCAGTCGGTGGCGGAGATCCGTACGGTCATCGGCCGGTTCTCGGGCCATACGGCGCGTACGGCGTCGAAGACTTCGAGCGGGAAGCGGAGCCGGTTCTCCAGGGGCCCGCCGTAGGCGTCCGTACGGCGGTTGGTCAGGGGTGAGAGGAAGCCGGAGAGCAGATAACCGTGCGCGCAGTGCAGTTCGAGCAGATCGAAGCCGCAGTGGGCGGCCCGCCGGGCGGCTGCCGTGAACTGGTCCCGGATCTCGGCCAGTTGGCTTCGGGTGAGTTCGTGCGGCGTCTGGTTCGCCGGCCTGTACGGGACGGGGGACGCGGCCACGAGCGGCCAGTTGCCCTCCTCCAGCGGCTCGTCGATGCCCTCCCACATCAGCTTGGTGGAGCCCTTTCGGCCGGAGTGGCCGAGCTGCACGCCCAGGGCGGTTCCGGGTGAACGCGTGTGCACGAAGTCGGTGATGCGCCGCCAGGCATCGGCCTGTTCGGTGGTGTAGAGCCCGGCGCAGCCCGGTGTGATCCGGCCCGCCGCGCTCACGCACACCATCTCGGTCATCACCAGACCGGCGCCGCCGAGCGCCCGCGCGCCCAGGTGGACGAGATGGAAGTCGCCGGGTACGCCGTCCACGGCCGAGTACATGTCCATCGGCGACACCACGACCCGGTTGCGCAGGGTCAGGTCGCGCAGCCGGAACGGCGTGAACATCGGAGGCGTCCCGGGCGGGCAGCCGAACTCGCGCTCCACGCTCTCGGTGAAGTGCGGGTCGCGCAGCCGGAGGTTGTCGTGGGTGACCCGGCGGCTGCGGGTGAGCAGGTTGAAGGCGAACTGGCGGGCGGGCTGGTCGAGATAGAGCCCCAGGTTCTCGAACCACTCCAGGCTGGCGCGTGCCGCCCGCTGCGTGGACGCGACGACGGGGCGCCGCTCCTCCTCGTACGCGGCGAGGGCTTCGCCGAGACCCGGCTGCTCCTCCAGGCAGGCGGCGAGCGCCAGGGCGTCCTCGACGGCGAGCTTCGTCCCGGAGCCGATGGAGAAGTGCGCGGTGTGCGCGGCGTCGCCGAGCAGCACCACGTTGCCGTGCGACCAGCGTTCGTTGACGACGGTGCGGAAGGTGGTCCACGCGGACTTGTTGGACGCGGACCGGTTGGACCTGAGCGCCCGTCCGCCGAGCGCGTCGGCGAAGAGCTTGGCGCACCGCTCGACGGACTCCTGCTCATCGAGCTCCGCGAAGCCCACCGCCTCCCACACGTCCTCGCGCATCTCGACGATGACGGTGGAGGAGTCGGCCGCGTACGGGTATCCGTGCAGCTGCATCACCCCGTGCTCGGTTCGCGCGATCTCGAAGCGGAAGGCGTCGAAGGCGAAGTCGGCGGCGAGCCAGATGTAGCGGCATCGGTGCCCGGCCACCTGGGGCTGGAACAC
Organism: Streptomyces sporangiiformans; assembly: GCF_005768555.2. Taxonomy (GTDB): domain Bacteria; phylum Actinomycetota; class Actinomycetes; order Streptomycetales; family Streptomycetaceae; genus Streptomyces; species Streptomyces sporangiiformans. Next base: position 5,016 of record NZ_VCHX02000047.1, on the reverse strand, counting down.
ATGGGCGTACGCCTCACGGGTGGTGCTGTGCACGCCGTCCGCCGCGATGACGAGGTCGTACGCCCGTGAAAGGCGGTCCACGTCCGGCGCGCGCGTACGGAAGCGCAGCTCGACGCCGAGCGAGCGGCACCGCTCGTGCAGGATCTCCAGGAGCCTGCGCCGGCCGAGGGCGGCGAAGCCATGGCCGCCGGAGGTGTGGCGGACGCCCCGGTGCACGATGTCGATGTCGTCCCAGCGCACGAACTCCTCACGCAGCGCCGTGTACACGACCGGGTCGGCGTGCTCGATGCCGCCGAGTGTCTCGTCGGAGAGGACGACGCCGAAGCCGAAGGTGTCGTCGGGTGCGTTGCGCTCCCAGACCGTTATCTCGCGGGCGGGGTCGAGGCGCTTGAGGAGGGCGGCGGCGTACAGGCCGCCGGGGCCGCCGCCGATCACCGCCACCCGCATCGCTCGCACGGTCACCGCCCCCGCCATTTCGGCGGCCGCTTCTCCGTGAACGCCGCGTGGAACTCCGCGTAGTCCTCACCGTTCATGAGCAGGGCCTGGGTCGAGGCGTCCAGCTCCACCGAGGCGGCGAGCGGCATGTCGAGCTCGGCGGTGAGCAGGGCCTTTGTCTGCGCGTACGCGAGTGCCGGTCCCTCGGCCAGGCGGCGGGCGAGCGCCTGGGCGGCCTCGTCCACGCGGCCCTCGTCGGTGAGCTCGCTGATCAGCCCGATCCGCTCGGCCTCGGGCGCCCGCACCGGCTCGCCGAGCATCAGTAGCCGGGTCGCGTGACCGAGCCCGACGACGCGGGGCAGCAGATAGGCGGCGCCCATGTCGCCGCCGGAGAGTCCGACGCGGGTGAAGAGGAAGGAGAAGCGGGCACTCGGGTCGGCCACCCGGAAGTCGGCCGCGAGAGCGAGCACCGCCCCCGCGCCGGCCGCCACCCCGTGCACCGCCGCGACCACCGGGAAGGGGCACTCGCGTACGGCCCGTACGACCTGTCCGGTCATCCGGTTGAAGTCGAGCAGCTGGGACGTGTCCATCGACAGCGTGGCCCCGATGATCTCGTCGACGTCACCTCCGGAGCAGAAGCCGCGTCCCTCGCCGGCCAGCACCAGGGCGCGTACGGACTTCTCTCGGGACAGCTCGGCGAGCAGGTCGCGCAGGTCGGCGTAGGCGCCGAAGGTGAGCGCGTTCAACTTCTCGGGGCGGGCCAGGGTGACCGTGGCGACTCCGTCGGCGACTTCGCAGCGCAGATGCTGCCAGTCGGGCGTGCGGGTCGCGGAGCCGGTGAAGGGACTCATGAAGTGCGGCCTCCTCGGGCGGGGGCGGCGGGCTGCGCTGCTCCATGAAGTTATCACTCTTCTGTGACTGTCGTCAGGAGTGCGCGATACAGAGGCATGGCTCCGTGACCGCGAGCGGACCCCGCGGTCACGGAGTCACGGGTCCGCGATAGAGCCGTAACAGTGGGAGGCAGGGGCCGGATCGGGTCGTTCACCTGGGTACATACGCAGTCCGGTAGTTCGAAGTCCCGAAAAAACACCCGGTGCACGACCCTGCCCGGTAGCGCCGTACCATCCCTATTGTTGAAAGCAGGACAACCTGCTCCATGAACGGACCCGCCTTGCACGAGCCCCCTGCCCCAGCCTCCTGGCGCATCGCCCTGCCGCACTCCGCCGCGGCCGTGCCCGTCGCCCGTGCACTGGTCCGTACCGCACTGGCCGAGATCGACCACGCCGCCGACAGCGACACGGCGGAGCTGCTCACCGCCGAACTGGTGGCCAACGCCGTGGAGCACACCAAGAGCGACGCGCCCATAGAGCTCGTCGTGGAACTGCTGCCGACCGGCTGCAAGGTCGAGGTCCACGACCCGGACCCGACGCCACCCGGCAATCTCACCCGCCCCGCCCCGGACGACCCGGACCCCTGGCAGGAGCACGGGCGCGGCCTGCTGCTGATCCGCGCCCTCAGCTCGTCCTGCGGCCATCACCGCACGGAGTCGGGCAAGGCGGTCTGGTTCAGACTGCCCGTGGTGCCGCAGCAGCGCAGACCGGTGGAACCGACGTAGGGGCCGGGCGAGGGGTATCGAGGTCGGGCGAGAGGCGTAGAGGCCGGGCGAGGGTCAGGGGCGGGCGAGCGTCGCCACCAGGACCGCCTTGATCGTGTGCAGCCGGTTCTCCGCCTCGTCGAAGACGACCGAGTGCGCCGACTCGAAGACCTCGTCGGTGACCTCCAGCGAGTCCAGGCCGTGCCGCTCATGGATCTCGCGGCCCACCTTGGTGCCCAGGTCATGGAAGGCGGGCAGGCAGTGCAGGAACTTGACGTCCGCGTTGCCGGTGGCGCGCAGGACGTCCATCGTCACCGCGTACGGGCCGAGGGCGGCGATGCGCTCGTCCCACACCTCCTTCGGCTCACCCATGGAGACCCAGACATCGGTGGCGACGAAGTCGGCACCCGCGACCCCCTCGGCGACGTCTTCGGTGAGCGTGACGCGCGCCCCGCTGCGCACGGCGAGCTCGCGCGCCCGCGTCACGACCTCCTCGGCGGGCCAGTACGCCTTCGGCGCGACGATGCGTACGTCCATGCCGAGCAGCGCGCCGGTGACCAGGTAGGAGTTGCCCATGTTGAAGCGGGCGTCGCCCAGGTAGGAGAAGGTGATCTCGCCCAGCGGCTTGGCGGTGCACTCGGTCATCGTGAGCACGTCGGCGAGCATCTGCGTGGGGTGCCAGTCGTCGGTCAGACCGTTGTAGACGGGCACGCCCGCGTGGGCGGCCAGCTCCTCGACGCCCGCCTGGCTGTCCCCCCGGTACTGGATCGCGTCGTACATCCGGCCGAGCACACGTGCGGTGTCCTTCACGGACTCCTTGTGGCCTATCTGTGAGCCGCTCGGGTCGAGATACGTGGTCGACGCGCCCTGGTCCGCGGCCGCCACCTCGAACGCGCAGCGCGTGCGCGTCGAGGTCTTCTCGAAGATCAGCGCGATGTTCCGCCCCCGCAGACGGGGGGTCTCCGTCCCGGCCTTCTTCGCCGCCTTCAGCTCGGCGGCGAGCTCGATCAGGCTGCGGAACTCGCCTTCCGTGAAGTCCAGCTCCTTCAGGAAGTGACGGCCGGCGAGGGCGTACGCGACTGTCGCCATGGGGGCGCTCCAGGGTTGTAAACAGGGGACGCTTGGAACTCTATACGATGCTCCACATTTCTATACAGCCTCAGTTCAGCGGACCGCATCCCGCTGGACCGGACAGCTCATACAGCGCGGTCCGCCCCGGCCCCGCCCCAGTTCGCTCCCCGGGATCTCGATCACTTCGATGCCCTGCTTACGCAGATGCGTGTTCGTGGTCGCGTTCCGCTCGTACGCGACGACCACGCCCGGCTCGACCGCGAGGACGTTGCAGCCGTCGTCCCACTGCTCGCGCTCGGCCGCGTGCACGTCCTGCGTGGCGGTCAGCACGCGGATCTCGCTCAGCCCGAGCGCCGCGGCGATCGCTCTGTGCATGTGCTCCGGCGGATGGTCGGTGACCTTCAGTTCCTTGTCGCCCACGCCCGGTTCGATGGTGTACGAGCGGAGCATGCCGAGTCCCGCGTACTGCGTGAAGATGTCGCCGTCGACCATCGTCATCACCGTGTCGAGGTGCATCAGGGCCCGCCGCTTGGGCATGTCGAGCGCCACGATCGTCGTGGCCGACCCGGCGGCGAACAGCTTGTGGGCGAGCATCTCCACGGCCTGCGGGGTGGTGCGCTCGCTCATGCCGATCAGTACCGCGCCGTTGCCGATGACGAGGACGTCGCCGCCCTCGATGGTGGAGGGGTAGTCCGCCTGCCCCTCGGACCAGACGTGGAAGTCCTCGTCCCGGAACAGCGGGTGGTGCCGGTAGATCGCCTCGAAGTGCACGGTCTCGCGCTGCCGCGCCGGCCAGCGCATGGCGTTGATGGAGACCCCGTCGTAGATCCAGGCGGAGGTGTCCCGGGTGAAGAGGTGATTGGGCAGCGGCCGGAGCAGGAAGTCATCGAGGTCCATGACGTGGAAGCGCACGGACATCGGCTCCGGGTGTTCGTCCAGGAACTCCCGCTTGGTCATCCCGCCGACCAAGACCTCGGCCAGCTCCCCCGCCGTCATGGCCTCGAAGGCGTCCCGGAGGTGGTCCGTGGCGAGCGGCCCGTACTCCTTCTCGTCGAAGACCCGGTCCAGTACGAGGTCCCTCGCGGCCGGGATCTCCAGGGCCTCGGCCAGCAGGTCGCCGAAGAGGTGGACGGTGACCCCGCGGTCGCGCAGCACGTCCGCGAATCCGTCGTGTTCCGCGCGCGCCCGGCGCACCCACAGGACGTCGTCGAAGAGGAGGGCGTCCTTGTTGCTGGGGGTGAGCCTTTTGAGCTCAAGATCCGGCCGGTGCAGGATGACGCGGCGCAGCCGCCCGGCCTCGGAGTCGACATGGAATCCCATGTCTCCATCCTGACCACCCGGACGCGTGTTCACCCGCCGATCGACACGAAGCCGGGGAGGAGAACGGCACTGACGAGACCCGCCTCGGCGAACACGACGCGACCGCCCACCTCCGGCACACGATCACCGCGGCCGAGCCGACGACGCGGCCCGGTGCTGGTCGCCGGTCGCGAGCCGGGCGTCCCCGCGCGGCGGACAAGGTGCCGCACGCGGGGCCAGGGCCAGACACCCGCGCACGTCGCACGGCTCCATGCGGCCGGGCCCGGGCTCCGACGGCGTTTCCACGGCCGCCAGACCACAACACGTCCTGGCACGCCGTCGTCCGTTCTCGCCCCCGCCCCGCGATCACTCCTCGCCGGAGGCGGGCGCCCGCCTCCGGGGCACGATCGCCGCGGCCGAGCCGGCGGCACGGCGGCCCGGCCCAGTGCCGGCCACCGGTCGCCGGTCGCAAGCCGGGCGTCCCCGCGCGGCGAACAGGAGACCGCACCCGGGCCACGGCCGGACACCCACACCGCGTCCCACGGCTCCACGCGGCCGGACCCGGGCTCCGGACCCGGTACCGCATCCGGCAGGCCACAACACGTCCTGGCCCGCCA
>NZ_VCHX02000023.1 GCF_005768555.2 Streptomyces sporangiiformans | reverse complement strand
GCGGTGGCGGTGGATCCGGTGGAGGCGCGGTTCTGGGAGACGATCGAGCGGGAGGACCTTGAGGGGCTGGCCGCGACCCTGGGACTGGGGGATGCCGGGTCACTGGGTGAGGTGCTGCCCGCGCTCTCCTCCTGGCGGAAGGGCCGTCAGCAGCGGTCCACGCTCGACAACTGGCGCTACCGCGTCGTATGGCGGCCGCAGGCCCAACCCGCCCCTGCCCCCGCCACGCCGGACGGCACTTGGCTCGTCGTGATCCCCGAAGGACACGAGAACAACACCCTCGTACGAGCCGTCACACGCCACCTTGAAGGAGCCGGAGCCGAATCAGGAGCCGAAGCCGAAGCCGGAGCCGGAGCCGGAGTCGTCCCGTTCGTCATGAGCGCGACGGACCTCGACCGCGCGGACGCCGCAGAACGGCTGAGGGCGGTCGTAGCGGCCCACGAGGACTCCGCTCCGGTACGCGGAGTGGTGTCGCTGCTCGCCCTCGACGAACGTATGGCGCCTGACCATTCCGGGGTCACTGTCGGACTCACCCAGTCGGTGGCCCTCGTCCAGGGGCTGCTGGACGCGGGTGTCAACGCCCCCACGTGGCTGCTCACCACGGAGTCCGTCACCACCGGCCTCGCGGACGACGAGGTACGGAATCCACTGCAGGCCGCGATGTGGGGCCTCGGTCGCGTCATCGCGCTGGAGCAGCCCAAGATGTGGGGCGGTCTCGTCGACCTTCCCGCCGACCTGGACGAGCGCACCGGGACCGCACTCGCCGGGATCCTGTCTGCGGGCGGCGACGAGGACCAGGTCGCGCTGCGCTCATCGGGAACGTATATCCGCCGCCTGGTGCGCGCCCCGCTGAACGGCCGCCCGGCCTCCCGGCCGTGGACCACCAGCGGCGCTGCTCTGATCACCGGGGGCACCGGGGGGCTCGGCGCCCACACCGCACGCTTCCTCGCCGGCAAGGGCGCGGAGCACCTGGTGCTGACGAGCCGCCACGGCGTCGAGGCACCGAGGGCCGCCGAACTGCGGGACGAACTCACCGCGATGGGGTGCCGGGTCACCGTCGCCGCCTGTGACGTGGCCGACCGGGAAGCACTGACCCGGCTGGTGGAGCAGGTCGAGGCCGACGGGCCGGCCATCCGCACGGTCGTGCACACGGCGGGCGTCGGCTTGCTGGCGCCTCTGGCCGAGACCAGCATGGACTACTTCGCGGAGGGCGCCCGCGCGAAGCTGCTCGGCGCGGTCAACCTCGACGCCGTCTTCGACCGCGAGGGACTCGACGCGTTCGTGCTGTACTCCTCGGTCGCAGGCACCTGGGGCAGCGGTGACCACGGCGCGTACTCCGCCTCCAACGCCTACGTCGACTCGCTCGCGGAGAACCGGCGCGCCAGGGGCCTCGCCGGCACGTCGGTCGCCTGGGGCATCTGGAGCCCGGAGGACGGCGGTATGGCCGTCAACGTGGTGCGCGAGCAGCTGCGTTGGCGCGGCATCCCCTTCATGGACGCCCAACTGGCCGTCACCGGACTGGAGCAGGCCCTCGACCACGGCGACCCCTTCCTCGCCGTCGCCGACATCGACTGGGAGCGGTTCGTCCCCGTCTTCACCGCGGCGCACCCCCGCCCCCTGCTTCACGAGGTGCCCGAGGTCGCCGAGTTGATGAGCGCGAGCGAGGCGGAGACCGACGGCACGAGCACCGAGTCCGCCACCCTGCGCGCGACACTGGCCGCCCTGCCGCCCGCCGAGCGTGACCAGGCTCTGACCGACCTGGTGCGCACCCACGTGGCCGGTGTCCTCGGCCACGCCGACGCCGACGCCGGCGAACTCGCGGCCGGTCGCGCCTTCCGCGAGATGGGCTTCGACTCCCTGACCGCCGTCGAACTGCGCAACCGGCTCACCTCGGCCACCGGCGTGAAACTCTCCGCGACGGTCGTCTTCGACCACCCCACCATCAGGGAACTCGTCGCCCAACTGCGCACCCACTTCGACGACGTCGCGGACGAGGACTCTCCGGCCAAGGGCGCCACGGCCGAGGCCCGCCCCGCCGTCGCCGTTCCCGCTGACGAGCCGATCGCGATCGTCGCGATGGGATGCCGCTTCCCCGGGGACGTCCAGTCGCCGGAGGACCTGTGGCGGCTGGTCCGGGACGAGGTCGATGCGATCTCCGCGCTGCCGGCGGACCGAGGCTGGGATCTGGACGCGTTGTACGACCCGGACCCTGACAAGCCCGGCACAAGCTACGTGCGCGAGGGCGGATTCCTCGACGGGGCCGCGGAGTTCGACGCCGCGTTCTTCGGGATCTCGCCGCGTGAGGCCGTGGCGATGGATCCGCAGCAGCGGCTGCTCCTGGAAACCGCATGGGAGGTCCTCGAACGTGCCGGCATCGCGCCCGACAGCCTTCGCGGCAGCGCCACGGGCGTCTTCGTGGGCGCCTCACACCAGGGCTACGGCAGCGGCTTCGAGGCCCCCGAAGGCATGGAGGGACACCTTGTCACCGGAACGGTGACCAGCATCGCCTCCGGCCGCATCTCCTACACCCTCGGGCTCGAAGGGCCCGCCGTGACCATGGACACCGGCTGCTCGTCGTCGTTGGTGGCCCTGCACCAGGCGGTCCAGTCGCTGCGTACGGGTGAATGCTCACTCGCCCTCGCGGGCGGCGCGGCCGTCATGGGCGAGCCCATCGGACTCGTCGGCTTCAGCCGGCAGCGCGGCCTTGCCCTGGACGGCCGGTGCAAGGCGTTCGCCGCGGATGCCGACGGCATGGGCATGGCTGAGGGTGTCGGCATGCTCCTGCTGGAGCGGTTGTCGGATGCGCGGCGTCGTGGGCATCGGGTGCNTGGAGCGGTTGTCGGATGCGCGGCGTCGTGGGCATCGGGTGCTGGCGGTGGTGCGGGGTTCGGCGGTGAACCAGGACGGTGCGTCGAATGGTCTGACGGCTCCGAATGGTCCGTCTCAGCAGCGGGTGATCCGGGCGGCGTTGGAGAACGCGGGTCTGTCGGCGGCGGATGTGGATGTGGTGGAGGCGCATGGTACGGGCACGAAGCTGGGTGACCCGATCGAGGCGCAGGCGTTGATCGCGACGTATGGGCAGGAGCGGGCGGAGGGCCGTCCGTTGTGGCTGGGGTCGGTGAAGTCCAACATCGGTCATACGCAGGCTGCTTCGGGCATGGCCGGTGTGATCAAGATGGTGACGGCGATGCGGCAGGGTGTGCTGCCGAAGTCGTTGCATGCTGACGACGTATCGCCGTTCGTGGACTGGTCGGCGGGCGCGGTGGAGTTGCTGTCCGAGGCCCGGGAGTGGGAGGCGGATGGTCGTCCCCGCCGGGCGGGCGTGTCGTCCTTCGGCATCAGCGGTACGAACGTGCACGTCGTCCTGGAACAGCCGGAGCCGGTGGAGGAACCGTCCTCGTCGGCGGAACCGGTCGGTGGTGTGGTGGTTCCGTGGGTGGTGTCGGCGCGTTCGGCGGCGGCGCTGCGGGAGCAGGCCGGGCGGCTCGTGGAGCGCGTGGAAGAGAACGATCTCGACCCGCTGGATGTCGCACACGCCCTCGCCACCACGCGAGCGGCCCTGGATGAACGCGTCCTCGTAGCCGGGTCCGACCGGGACGAACTGCTGTCCGGCCTGAGCGCCGTGGCGCGCGGAGAACTGCCCGCGTATGGAGCGCGAGGTGTGACAGACGGTTCCGGGGACGCCGTGAAGCCGGTGTTTGTGTTTCCGGGGCAGGGGGCGCAGTGGGTGGGTATGGCGGTGGAGTTGTTGGATTCCTCGCCGGTGTTCGCTGCGCGGTTGGGTGAGTGTGGGGCGGCGTTGTCTGCGTTTGTGGACTGGTCGTTGGTGGATGTGGTGCGTTCCGGTGAGGGGCTGGACCGCGTCGATGTCGTTCAGCCGGTGTTGTGGGCGGTGATGGTGTCGCTTGCTGAGGTGTGGCGGTCGTTTGGTGTGGTGCCTGCTGCGGTGGTGGGGCA
>NZ_VCHX02000020.1 GCF_005768555.2 Streptomyces sporangiiformans | reverse complement strand
CCGGGCCGCGCCGAGCGCGCGCAGCCCGGCCGCCGCGCCGGTGCCGAGGCCGGCGCCCGCGACGCCGAGCGTGGCCGGCACGATGAGCTCCGAGGCGGAGTTCCAGACGCCGCCGAGCACGAGCTCGCCGAACCGGTCCGGCACCAGCAGCAGCGCCGCGCCCCAGAGCAGTGCGGCGGCGGCCTGCGCGCCGCCCAGCAGGAGGCAGAACGGGCCCAGCCGGTGCGGGGCCCGCCGCACCACCCGTGCCGCCTCCGCGACGGTGACCAGCGACAGCCCCATCAGCACGGCGAGGAACGGGCCGAGCAGCAGCTCGGCGCCTCGGACCACACCCACCGCGCTGACCCCGACGATCGCGCCGAGCCCGTACGCCCGCAGCTGGCTCGCGCCGCTGACGCATGTGTTCTCGACCAGGTACCGGTAGCCGAGGTCGCGGTGCTCGCGGACCCACTCGCGCACTCCGGTCATGTGGGGCCGGATCCCGGACTGGAAGCAGCCGTACACCGCGGCCACCGCGGCGGACACGCCCCAGGCGAGCACGAAAGCGGCCACACTGCCCACGCGGGCCGCCACCACCATGGCCGGGACGAGCGCGACGCCCCACACGAGGTCGTTGACGAACGCCTTCCGCCCGATGCCGGCGGCGAAGAACGAGTACCGCCAGGCGTCCTGCAGCAGCAGCCCCGGCAGCATGACGCCGAGGCAGGCGAACGCGGGCCCCACGCGGCCGCCGAGAGCCAGCCCGACCGCCAGACACGCCGCGCCGATGGCGGCACCGACGCCGAGCGCGGTACCCGACGACCGGGCCACCGCCCCGCGCCAGGAGGCGTCCGGCACGCCGCTGAAGCGCACCACGAGCGGGTCGGTGGCCAGCCCGCGGGAGACGCTGAGCACCACGCCGTAGGTCACCCAGGCCAGGCTGAACACGCCGAACGCGGCCAGCCCGAGCGAGCGCGCCACGTAGATCCCCACCGCGAAGTTGGTCATGCTGGAGGCCGCCTGGTCGGCCAGTCCCCAGGACAGCCGGCCGACGATGGCCCGCCTGGCGGTCGCCGCCTTTGGCCTCGTCTTCTCCCCCTCGGTGGTCATCGGCGTCATGCCTTGATCAGCCCGGCGCCGTGCAGGGCGCCGGCCGCGGCGGCGACGGTGTCGAACGGCAGCCCGGACCGCTCGGCGACGTCCAGCAGACTGTGCTCGCCGTCGGACAGGTTGAGCACCCAGAGCATGGCCATCTGGGCCTGCTTGGTGTCGCTGCGGCCGCCGAGCGCGTCGTACAACCCGCGTCGGCCCAGCTGCGGTTCGCCGTACGGGCTGAGGTTGACGTACTGCCGGTTGCGGTCAAGGACGGCGAACGCCTCGCGGCAGACGGCGAGCGTGTCCGCCATCGCCTCCGGGGAGACGAAGTCCAGGTTGTCCGCCGAGGTGTGGTACTCGGGGTAGCCCGCGTACGGGGTCCGGGTGAGCGAGCCCACGCCGAGATCGAACCCGGGCGAGCAGAACTGCCGCTCGTCGTAGCCGTACGGAGTGAACTCGGCGACGCGGTGCGGGCGTTCGGATGCGGCCAGCACGTGCCGCATCACGCGGTCGATCTCGGCGTCGCCGCGCCTGCTCTGCTTGTACGTCAGCCCGCCCGGGTCGCCGGCGCAGGCCAGCACAAGGCCGTGCTTGACCCGTTCCACCCGCTCCGCGTTGCGGGCCAGCCAGGTGATCGCCCCGATGGTGCCGGGCGCGAACAGGAACCGGTAGGTGTAGTACGGCGTCTGCTCCGCCAGCGCCCGGGCCAGGAACGTCGCCACCGCGATGCCGGCCAGGTTGTCGTTGGCCAGCGACGGGTGGCAGACATGGCAGGAGACGATCACCTCGTCGGGGACCTGCCCCGGGACCACGTGCTCGGCGTAGGTGAGATGGCCGTCCGCGAGTGTGGAGTCGATGCACACCTCGTACTCGCCGTCCGGCATCGCGTCCAACGTCTCCTGGGCCAGGCAGAAACCCCATTCCGGCTTGTAGTAGCTGGTGCGGTACGGCACCCAGGACGGGTGGTCCGGCAGGGTGTGCAGGTGTTCACGCAGCTCGGCCAGCGGCATGGTCGCCGACACCGGCACGCTGTAGCCGAGCACGTGCAGGCTGGACGCGGCGAAGTCGACGACCCGGTTGCCGGCGGTGTCGGCGATGTACGCGTCCCGGATGTTCCACTCCTGCGGCACCGTCCAGTCGAGCACCTGAGTCCCGGTCGGCACCTCGTGCACCTGCAGCGGGATGTACTCGCCGACGATGTCCAAAGTGGCGCGCACACCGTCGCCGGTGATGCTCCGGCACAGCGGGTACAGCCGCTCCACCAGCGCGTACATCTGGTCACCGGCCGCCGTCATCGGCTGTTCGCCGGCCGCGGTCATCGGCGCCACCGCAAGGTGTCGTCGACGGTGCCGGCGTCGGACGCCGCGCGCAGCACGGCAAGGCGCGTGAAGCGGCGCTCGAAGTCCTCCCGGGTCAGCCCGTGTTTCCGGTAGGCGTCGGCGAGTTCGAGCGCGCCCTGCTTCACCGTCCACTCGCAGTCGAAGCCGGGCACCGCGGCGCGGAACCGGGAGAAGTCCACCCGGTACGACCGCGGGTCGGCACCGGTCTCCCCGGTGATCACCACCTTCGCGCCGGACACCGCCTCGGCGACCTGCCCGGCGATCTCGGCGACCGTGACGTTGTTGGTCTCGCTGCCGATGTTGAACGCCCGGTCGTGCACCGCTTCCCGCGGCGCGGTCAGCGCGGCCGCGAAGGCCCGTGCGATGTCGGCGGCGTGCACCAGCGGGCGCCACGGGGTGCCGTCGGAGAGCACCAGGACCTCGCCGGACAGGAGTGCGTGGCCCACCAGGTTGTTGAGCACGATGTCGGCGCGCAGCCGGGGCGAGTAGCCGAAGGCGGTGGCGTTGCGCATGAACACGGGGGTGAAGTCGCCGTCGGCCAGCGCGTGCAGGTCGTCCTCCACCCGCACCTTGGACTCGGCGTACGGCGTCACCGGGCGCAGCGGGGCGTCCTCGCCCACCAGGTCGTCGCCGCCGGCGGCGCCGTAGACCGAGCAGGTCGACGCGTAGAGGAAGCGCCGCACTCCGGCGTCGCGGGCCAGCCGGGCCAGGCGTACGGACGCGTGGTGGTTGATGTCGTAGGTGAGGTCCGGCGCCAGCGATCCCAGCGGGTCGTTGGAGAGCGCGGCCAGGTGGATCACGGCGTCGACGCCGGCCACGTGTTCCGCTGTGACGTCACGCAGGTCGACCCGGTGCCCCTGCGGGTCGGCGGGCGTCGGGCCGAGGACGCAGTCGGCGAACAGACCGGAGTCGAGGCCGACGACTTCGTGTCCGGCGGCCGTGAGGACCGGGGCCATCACGGTGCCCAGGTAGCCCTGGTGTCCGGTGAGCAGTACGCGCAAGGTTCAATCCCCCAGGTTGAGAACGAGTTTGGTGACGGCGAACGCCTCGGCGTAGCGCTCGTGGCATTCGATGCCGCGGATCCGGGCCAGGCCGAGGAAGGCCTCGCGGTCGTACCAGGGCCGGTGGCGCTGCGAGGGGTAGTGCTCCTGCAGCAGCCGCACCTTCTGTTCGGCGATCTCCGGCGACAGCGGCTGGTAGGCGGTCGGACGGCCGAGATCGCCGTCCCACTTGACGATCTCGTAGGCGAGCACGAGGTGGTCGCGGAACGCGGTCGGTATCAGCTGCGCCAGGCCGCGGTGGTCCTGGTGCGCGTCATCGGTGCGTGGGGCGAGGACCAGATCCGGGTCGGTCCGCTCGCGCAGCTCCTCGACGGCGGACTTGGCCTCTTCCCAGTGCGCGGGCAGCCGGCCGTCCGGCAGCTTGTGCACGGTCAGCCGCAGGTCGGCGCCTGGGCAGAAGGCGGCGAGCGCGGCCTGCTCCTCCTGCTCCCGCTCGCTGCCACCGCCGGAGAGCACCAGCGCGTCGACGCGGATACCCGGCCGCGCGTTGCACAGCGTCAGCAGCGTGCCGCCGGCGCCGATGGCGATGTCGTCGCAGTGCGCGCCCACCGCGACGATCCGGTCCAGCCGCCCGGTGTCGAGCCGGATCACGCCCTCACCCCCGCGCGGTCCCGCTCCCATACGGCCCAGGGGCGGTCGCCCCGGGCGTAGGCGTCGTCGAGCGCGGCCCGCTCCTTCACGGTGTCCGTCGGCTTCCAGAAGCCGCGGTGCTGGTGCGCCACAAGGCGGCCCTGCTTGGCCAGTTGGGCGCATCCGTCGGCGACCAGGTCCCCGTTCTCCGGTATGTGGTCGAAGACCTCCTGGCGGAGCACGAAATAGCCGCCGTTCTCCCACAGCGGCAGTTCGCTCACCGCGGTGATGCCCCCCACCAGGCCGTCCTCGCCCAGCTCCACGCAGTGGAACGACGACTGCGGCGGCACCACCATCATCGACGCACCGGCGTCACGCTGCGCGAACCGGTCGATCATCTCCGGCAGCGGGGCGTCGGTGAGCACGTCGGCGTAGTTGGCGAGGAACATCTCGTCGCCGTCCAGGTGGTGCCGCACCCGCCGCAGCCGCTCCCCGATCGGTGACTCGATGCCGGTCTGCGCGAACGTGATCGTCCAGTCCGAGATGTCGGTGGACAGCAGCTCGGTCCGCCCGCCTCTCAGCACGAAGTCGTTGGACGTCGTCTCCTCGTAGTTGAGGAAGAAGTCCTTGATGTGGTGAGCCCCGTACCCGAGACACAGGATGAACTCCGTGTGCCCGAAGTGCGCGTAGTAGCGCATGACGTGCCAGATCAGCGGTCTCGGGCCGACCATCGCCATCGGCTTGGGCACGTCGTCTGCGGCACCGCTCCGCATCCGCATCCCGTAACCGCCGCAGAACAGAACGACCTTCATGACTTGACCTCGACAATGCTCAGTTCCGGGATGGGAAAGACGAGCCGGCCGCCCCAGTCGTGCACGAAGGACAGCTGCTCGACCAGCTCGGCCCGCAGGTTCCAGGGGAGGACGAGGACGTAGTCCGGTTTGTCGGCGGCTATCTGCTCGGGCGGCAGGATCGGGATGCGGGTGCCCGGGGTGAACCTGCCGTGCTTGTAGGGGTTGCGGTCGACCGTGTACGGGAGCAGGTCGGGCCGGATGCCACAGTGGTTGAGCAGGGTGTTGCCCTTGCCCGGGGCGCCGTAGCCGACGACCGTCTCGCCGCGCTCGGCCGCGTCGATGAGGAAGCGCAGCAGGTCCCGGCGCACCTTGGCCACCCGGGCGGAGAACTCGGTGTACCCGGACAGCTCCTGCAGCCCGGCGGCCTTCTCCCGGGCCAGCACGTCGGCCACCTGCTGCGTCGGCTCGCCGGCCACCTCGGCCGGCCGGGCCCACAGCCGGATGGAGCCGCCGTGCGTGGGCAGCAACTCGACGTCCACGAGCGTGAGTCCGCCGCTCGCGAGGGCTCGGATCGCGGCGGCGACCGTGTAGTACTGGAAGTGCTCGTGGTAGATCGTGTCGTACTGGTTCTCCTCGATCAGGGTCAGCAGGTGCTGCACCTCGATGGAGACCCAGCCGTCGTCGGCGACCAGGGCGCGCAGCCCCTGGGTGAACCCGACCACGTCGGGGATGTGCGCGTACACGTTGTTGGCCACGACCAGGTTCGCCGGACCGTGCTCTTCGCGGACGGCTGCGCCGGTGGCCGGGTCCAGGAACTTCGTGAGCGTGGGCACACCCGCGTCCCGCGCCGCGGCGCCGACGTTCACCGACGGCTCGATGCCGAGGCAGCGGATCCCCCGGTCCACCATGTGCCTCAGCAAGTACCCGTCGTTGCTCGCGACCTCGACCACGAAGGCGTCGGTGCCGAGACCCAGCCGCTGTACGGAGTCGGCGACGAACGTGCGCGCGTGCTCCACCCAGGAGGTCGAGTAGGAGGAGAAGTACGCGTACTGCGTGAACGTCTCCTCCGGCGTGATCAGCGGCGGGATCTGCGCCAGCCAGCAGTCGGTGCAGACCCGCAGGTGCAGCGGGTACGCCGGCTCCGGCTGGTCCAGTTGGTCGGCGGCGAGAAAGCTCTCACATGGTGGCGTCGCCCCAAGGTCGACGACGCTCGCCATCGCTTCCGAGCCGCAGAGTCGGCATCGTGTCATCTACTGTCCCCATCCCCCCTGCTCGCGCGGGTGTCCCCGCCGCGAGCCAGTGCTGACCGCCCCGCGATCGCGGTGCGGTACTCATCAACAAGGCGGTCAAGGCCGACGGCCGGGCTGAAACCCTGCTCGTAACGGCGCCGGGCCGCCTGGCCCATCTCCCGGTTGCGGGCCGGCTCGACCGCGATCCGGCGTATGCAGGACGCGAGCGAGGCGGGCTCGCCCGGCTGGTGCAGCAGCCCGGTCACCCCGTCCTCGACGAGTTCGACGAAGGCGCCGTGGCCGGCGGCGACGGTCGGGACCCCCGCCGCCATCGCCTCCACGACCACCAGACCGAACGCCTCCAGCCACGTCGAGGGAGCCACCACGGCGACCGACCGCCCGACGGCCTTCCGGCACTCCGCCGGGTCCAACAGGCCGACGTACCGCACGTCGTCCCGGCCCGCCGCCCAGGCGGTCACCTCTCGCTCCAGTGGCCCCGCGCCGGCGATCACGAGCGGCACGCCCACACCGCCGCTCGCTGCGATCTCG
Organism: Streptomyces sporangiiformans; assembly: GCF_005768555.2. Classification (GTDB taxonomy): domain Bacteria; phylum Actinomycetota; class Actinomycetes; order Streptomycetales; family Streptomycetaceae; genus Streptomyces; species Streptomyces sporangiiformans. The sequence goes on along the minus strand of NZ_VCHX02000020.1, from coordinate 29,857 downwards.
TCCCACGCGGCCATGAGCAGCCGCACGCCCTTGGCCTCCGCGAGCCGGCCGAGATAGAGCAGATGCTCGAAGGCGCCCGCGCGGCACTCGCCCGGGTCGGGCACGAAGTTGTGCTTCACCGCCAGCCGCTCGGCGGGCATGCCGGCCCGCACCAGGACGTCGCGCTGCGCCGCGGAGATGCAGAAGAACCGCTCCACGCCGGACCACCACCGCCGCCGGTTGACCGACAGGCTGACCGCGAGCGGCACCGTCGCAAGGCGGGAACTCCGGTAGCAGCCGTGCCGGACGGCGGGCAGCGGCGTCGACCCGACGCACTCGGTGCACGGCCGGCCGTCCCGCTGCAGCGTGCCGGGCGGGCAGACCTGGGTGTAGTTGTGCAGCGTGGCGACGGCGGGCACACCGACGTCGGCGCAGGCGGCCAACACCGCCGGCGACAGGAGCGGGAAGACGTTGTGGACGTGCACCACGTCCGGCCGCTCGGTGCGAAGCCGGGCGGCGAGCTCCGCGCGGACCGCCGGGTTCCACGGCACAAGGAGCGGCACCGCGGCCTTGCCCAGCAGGGACCGGGCGGCGATGTCGTCGCTGCGCCGCTCGAACACCTCGACCCGGTGGCCGGCCCCGCGCAGCAGCTCCACCTCCTGGTCGACGACCTTGTTCTCCCCACTCGGCTGCGCCGAGGCGTAGCGGTTGTGCACCACGAGGACGTGCATGCTCAGATCAGCTCCGATCTACGGGCCCATCCCGGGATGCGTCGTCGAGGGGCTTCGGGCATCGCGAGAGGAGCGGTCGCGGCAGGTGCCGCCAACAGCGAGGCGGCCAGGGCCAGATGCAGCAGATACGGCGAGGCGTCGCCGAGACCGGCCTCGGTGTACGACGCGATCGCGCAGTAGCTGATCAGGAAGATCGCGCAGGCCCTCTGCAGCGACGGTGGCCGCAGCAACGCGACGCCGCCCAGCACGACGATGATCGCCGCGACGAGGGTGACGCCGATCAGACCCTGCTCCTGGTAAACAGCCAGCCAGCTGTTGTCGATCGGCAGCCCGCCGAACGACTTGTCGCCCAGGCCCATGCCGAACAACTTCTCCCCGGTCGTCCGGGGCGCTGCCAGCAGGGCGTCCCAGACCTTGGCCCGACCGGTGAGGCTGGTGAAGTTCTCCTGGCTCTGCCCGCGCAGGAACCACGCCTGGAGCGCGGAGCTGAACCCCACCGCGGCCACCGTGGCGCACAGCACCGTCCAGGTGAAGAACCGGCGGGCGGCGGCGCTGGTCAGGATGAGTGAGCCGATCGCCAACGCCAGCCCGATGAGCAGGCCGAGCGTGGCCGTCCGGGTATGGGTCAGCGCGAGCAGGACGAGTGACGGCACGATGACCACCGCCGCGCTGACCCTGTCGGTCCGGCGCCCCAGTACGAGCAGTACGGTGAGCCCGATGATCACCGCGGCGTACTGTCCGATCTGCGGCGGGGTGAGCGGCCACAACGCGCCGACGAGGCGCCCGCCGTAGAGCTCGGGCAGAGCCGCGCCCGGTGAGATGGCCAGGCCGGCGGCCACCGACCCGAGCACCGCGAAGTACATCCGGATGTGGTGCCGGACGAAGGTCAGGCCTCCATCCCACCAGCGGCTGAGCAGCCACAGCGTGCCGACGAAGAGAGCCAGCCGGGTGCAGCGGAACAGCGCGCCGAACCCGGACTCCAGGTTCGCGCTGGAGATCACGCTCGGCACCAGCAGCAGGGTGAGCAGGAGCACGTAGGCGCTGGCTCGGATGCGCAGCCGGAGATTGACGGTGAGCGCCAGCGCGAACGCGGCGACCAGCGCGCCCATGGTGACCATCTGGATGAGGGAGCGGGGCAGCGGGATGATGGTCTTCGCCCCGGCGGAGCCGAGCGTGTTGAGGACCAGCAACCCCCAGACGACCCCGACGGTCTTCGGCGTGCCGGCAGGGAGCGGTTCGGCGCCGGGCTGCGTGCCCATCTCAACCACCGGCCCGTGGGCCGAGGGTGCTGCCCGAGTCCTGCAGGTAACGCTTGCCCCGCCACTGCCCGAAGTCGAGCACCCGGCTCGGGTCGTAGGCGACGAACTTCCACGGTCCGAGGTAGACGTTGTCGTGCCAGCGGTTGTCCTGCTTGTGGGTGATCGCCTCAGCCACCCGCTCGCCCTGGTACGGCGACCAGTCCGGATAGGTGCCGTAGTTGGCGAGGACCGCCATGCGGTCGCACTTCACCGTGCACTTGACGACGGACTTGTCCAGCACGAAGCGGTTGTCGTGGATGTCCACCCGCTGGGTCTTCCACCGGCAGTCGCCGTAGAGCGGTGGCTTGCCGATAGCCGGCTTCGCGCAGCGGTCGGTGTCCCGCACCAGCAAGGTGCAGTCACCGGACGAGGTGTTGGCCGGGCTGTTGCAGAACCGGTCGGCGTTCTCCCACAGGGTGATCCCGGACCAGTTGTCCTCCAGCACGTTCCGGTAGATCTCGATCTTGTCGGTGCGGGCCCGGATCCGTGGTTCGCCGCCGGACTCGGACACGTAGACGGTCGCGAAGGGGAAGCTGTCGCCGCGTTCGGCTTCCCTGCGGCCCTCGACCCAGTTGTTCCGCCGGATCGTGTTCTTGCGGATGACCGCGTTGTAGCTGGTCTCGTAGATCAGCGCGGCGCCGTCGTTCGCCTCGAGCACGTTGTTCTCGATACGGAAGTCGTTGTTGTTGGTGTCCGCCCACAACCCTGTGCCACGGTTGTCGTGCACCCAATTGCCGCGTATGTCGGCGCCGTTGACGGCCCAGAACTTGATGCCTCCCGTGCAGCCGCAGCCCTTCCGCCGTCGCTCCCAGTCGCCGGTGTTGTTGCCGACGATCTCGTTGCCTTCGACCACCAGGTCGCTGATACGGCCATTGGCCTTGTACGCGTTCATGCCGTACTGACCGTTGCCGCGCAGGCAGTTGGCGCGAACCCGCTGGCGGGAACCGGCCATCATTCCGGCGGCGGAGTTGTGCTGGATCGTCGCGTGCTCGATCACCCACCCGTCGGCCGAGTCATGGTTGACCACGCCCTCGTCGTGCGGCGCGACGAAACGCTGCACGGTCAGGTAGCGGATGGTGACGTTGCGGGCGCTGCCGCCGAACGCGTACTGGTTCTTCTTCCCGCCGTCGAGCACCGCGCCCGGCGCACCAAGGTAGCGGTTCCCCTCCTTGGGGATGACCTGGGCGTAGCGGTCCGGGGCGAGCCTGTGCTTGCCGGGGCGAAGCCAGAACGTGGTGTTCGGGGGACTGCTCTTGGTCTTCTCCGCCAGGTCACCGACCACCGCGGGGTCGACCGTCACCGCGCCCGCCGGCGCCTTCGCCGGCCCGGCCGCGGGCTTGGCGCACACCCGGGCCACGGGCGTGGAGGGCGCCCTGGACGCGGAGGGCGCATCGGTCGGCTCCGCCCGGGCGTCCGGCGTGCTCGTACAGCCGGTCGCCGCCAGCAGGACCACCGCCAGCGATGCCGCCGCCCACGCCCAGTGCCGCCTCTTGATCCCCACGCGCCCCCCTAGCCGCGGAACCTGAGCACGGTGGTGAAGCCCTCCGCGCCGTCGGTGAAACCGGTGCCGACCAGCGTTGTGGTGGGTTCCTTGCGCCCGAATCCGGCGGAGTACCAGCCCAGTGGCGGGTCGGTCTCGCCGCGATGCGCCCGCCAGGACAGCTGCCCGGGCAGGTCGAGCACCGCGGAGCGCCCCTCGCCGTCCCGGATCCAGGTGAGCACGGCCCGGTTCCCCACCAGGTCCGCGGCGATCGCCGGGCCGAGGTGGAACGCCAGGCGTACGTCCCGGCTCGGGCCGCGCACCTCGTCGACCACCCGCAGCTCCTGGCTCGCGGCGGTCAGCTCCACCCGGCGGCGGTGGACAGAGGGCTGGTAACCGTCGTGCTCGGCACACCAGCGGGCCACACCCTCGTCGGATGTGTCCACGGCCAGGACACGGCTGCGGGCATGCCGGGTCCACAGGAACGGGCCGCCGGAGACGGACTGGTCACCGTCCAGCTGCAGGGTGTTGTGGCCGAAGGTCGAGCGGAAGTACTGCCGCCACTCGGGCTGCCCGTGGTAGCAGAACGTCCCCGGGTCGGCGAGCACGTCGACTCCGTCGTGCCGGACCTCCACGGACAGCGCGTCCGCGTGGGCATGCGCGGCGATGGACAGGAAGCCGTGCGGACCACCGTCGCAACGGCACCAGATCTCTCCCGGGCCGCGCAGGATGGTGAGCCCCGCGTCGGCGAAGTGGGCCGGTCGGCTTGCCGGGCGGCGCACGGACGGTGCCGTTCCACTTTTCGCGTACGGCCGGATGAGCGCGGCCAGCAGCGGGGTGCGCACATCGGTGCCGGTCACCGCCGGCCACCAGGCGAGCCGCCCGAACACGGCGTCCCCGGTCGCCAGCAGCGAACCCCAGCGGTCGGTGCCCGCGCCGTCCACGATCAGACCATGCCCGTCGTCCGCGTCTCCCTGGCGCGGCGGCCGCAACCGGCTGTCCACGATGGCCGCGAGCGCGTCGGTCATGCGCAGCAGCACCAGCCGGATCGACGCGGGGACCGGCACGTCGGCGGCATCCGCCTCGGCCACCGCGGCCAGGCCGAGCTCCAGCACGAGTCCGTGATACTCGGTGGCCAGCTCGCGGTTGAGGCCGGAGCCGAAGGTGTTGCTGCGCAGGTGCAGCTCCAGCGACCGCAGCGCGCCGGCCCGCCAACGCGGCGAGGAGGGGAACCAGCCGAACGCGCAGGACGCCGCGAACTGCCCGGCGGCCTCGGCGATGACGTGGTTGTTGGCCGAGGACCCCCGGCTGGGGAAGGCGGCCAGCCAGCGCTGGTGGTGCCAGATCTGGTTCAGTGCCACCGGGTTGTCCTCGAACAGCCCGGTCGCGCCCTGCCAGCCGTCGAGCAGCCGGCGGATCCACACCCAGGACAGCAGCCGGATACCCAGCTCGATGCCGCTGATCCAGTGCACGCCGCGCAGCGGTGGGTTGGCCGCCCACCACGACCGCAGGTGCTCGGCCACGCGCTCGGCGTACCGCTCGTTCCCGGTGATCGCGTAGGCGGCGGCGAGCACGGTCAGGTACTGGTGCCGGGACAGCTCCCAGATCTGCTTGATGTCCCCGACCGCGTCCTCGTTCCGGTACGGCACGTCGAAGGCGTAGCCCCACGGAGCCCGACGCCCTGTCTTCGGGTCGCACCACCAGTCCGGGTCGGCCAGGTCGTCACGGACCACCCCGAAGTACTCGGCGTGCCCGTACATCAGCCGGTCCGCCTCGGCGATGAGACGTTTCGCCGCGTCCGGAGGTATTGCGGCGATCGTCCCGGCGGGCAGGACCGCGGTGAACCGGGCGCCGGTCACGCTCGGGCAGTTGGGCCGCGCCGACCGCCACCGGCGCCTGCGCACCGCGTCGCCCACCCGGCCCGCGACCTCCTGCGGTCCCATCCGGGACAGCCGCCGCAGGTACCAGCCCGCGCTCATCGTCATCGCGTCCTCGCCAACGTCACCGGCGCACCTCCGGCCAGGCCGGTCTGCACGGCGAGGGTGGCCGCCGTGGTGGCGACCAGCGACTGAAGCGGCACCGGCATCGGCCCGCAGGTCCGCACGGCCTTGATGAACGCGGCCAGTTCGGCGGACTGGCCCTTGTCCCGGGCCTTGGGCAGCCGCGAACTGACCCACCGCTTGCGGCCGTACACCGAGGCACGGACGAAGTCGTCGAGCCGCAGCGCACGGCCGTCCGCGACCAGGTCCAGCGTCTCCTTGGGGAAGCCGGCCGGGCCGCTGGTGACGTAGCTGATGGTGGCGGTGGACCCGTCCGGGTAGCGCAGCACGACCTGCAGGTCCTCGTTGCCGGACGCGGCGACCGCGTACACCGATACTGGGTCGGCATCGAGCAGCCAGCTCGCCGTGTCGATGAAGTGTCCGCCCTCGCCGGCGAACCGCGAGCCCTCGGTGCCCTGTTGGAGGTACCAGCTGCCGTGGTCAAGGCGGCCCGCGTTGACCAGGTAGCGGAGGCTCGCCGGACCGGTCCGGGCGCCGAACCGCTTCCTGGCCTCCTGCATCAGCGGCGCGAACCGGCGGTTGAAGCCCACCTGCAGCCGGTCGTTGCCGGACTCCTCCACCGCCGCGAGGACGCCGGCCAGCTCGTCCTCGGTGAGGGCCAGGGGCTTCTCCACGAACACCGTCTTGCCGGCCAGCAGTGCCCTGCGGGTCAGTTCGGCGTGCGAGCTGTGCCGGGTGACGACGAACACCGCGTCGATGGCCGGGTCGCCGAGTACGGCGTCGAGGTCGGTGGTCGCCTCGTCGAAGCCGAACTTCCGCTGCGCGTTGGCCGCCGACAGCGCCGTCGTGGTGACGACGGTCGACAACTTCACGCCGTCGCGCTGTGCCAGGTGCGGCAGCAGCATCGACGTCGCGTAGTTTCCCGCGCCGACGAAGGCAAGGCGCACCGGCGCCTTGGCGGCCACGGCCGGGGTGGACACTGCGCCGCTGCGTAGCTTCACCGCGGGCACGGCCACCGCCGGAGCCCCCGACTCCTCCGCTTCCCCCGCCTGTTGGGGGTACCGGAACAGCACAGCCACGGCCTTCAGATCACCGTCCTTCAGACTCTGGTACGTCTCGACGGCGTCATCGAAGTCGGCTGTGTGGGAGACCAGGGGCTCCACGTCGACGCTGCCGCGGGCGAGGAGATCGAGGAAACACGCCAGGTTGCGGCGCTCGGTCCAGCGCACGTAGCCGATCGGGTAATCGCGTCCCTCCAGCTCGTACTCCGGGTCGTAGCGACCGGGGCCGTAACTGCGGGAGAACCGGACGTCGAGCTCCTTCTCGTAGTACGCGTTCCACGGCAGGTCCAGGCGGCACTTGCCGATGTCGACGACCCGGCCGCGGTCCCGGCTCAGCCTGGCGGCCAGCTCGACGGGCTGGTTGCTGCCGCCGCCGGCGGCCAGGTACACCTGGTCCACGCCGTGACCGCCGGTGAGTTCGGCGACGGAAGCCTCCACGGCCGCGGACGCGGGATCGCCGCAGGCCGCAGCGCCCAGGCGCTCCGCCAGCTCGCAGCGCACCGGGTCGGGGTCGACCCCGACGACGCGCACTCCCGAGGCGGCAAGGAGCTGCACCACCAGCTGCCCGATCAGCCCGAGGCCGATGACAAGGGCCACCTCGCCGAGCTGCGGCTCGCCTTGGCGGACGCCCTGCAGCGCGATCGACCCGACGGTGCCGAAGGCCGCGTGCCGCGGCGCGAGGCCGTCCGGCACCGGGGCGTAGAGGTTCTTCGGCACCCAGTTCAGCTCGGCGTGCAACGCGTGCTCATTGCCGGCGCAGGCCACGAGGTCGCCGACCTTCACCTCGTCGATCCCGGCGCCGACCTGCTCGACCACCCCGCACAGCGAGTAGCCCAGCGGCGTGTAGGAGTCCAGCTTGCCCATCACCTTGCGGTAGGTGGCGGGCACCCCGTTGGTGGCCACGCTCTGCACGACCTTGGCCACCTGGTCCGGCCGGGAGCGGGCCTTGCCCAGCATCGACATGCCGGCTTCGGACACCTTCATGAGCTCGGTCCCGGTGGATATCAGCGAGTAGGCGGTGCGGACCAGCACACCGCCCGGCTTGCACCCCGGCACCGGCACGTCGAGCACCGCCAACTCGCCGCTCTTGTAGTTCTGTACAACCTGCTTCACCCGAACTCCTCTGATTCCTAAGCCGTTAACCGAGTGCTCTGGCCGGACCCAGAGGTCGCGTCGCGATACCAGTACTCGAGGGTCAGCACATGCCACAGATGCTTGGAGAAGTCCCGCTGCCCGGCGGCGTCCTCGGCGACCATGCGAGCCAGCGCGTCGCGGCGCAGGAACCCGGAACGGACGAGCTCGCCGTCGTTGACCACCTCGCGCACCAGCGGTGCCAGATCCCGGCTCATCCAGGCCCGCAGCGGGGCGCTGAACAGGCCCTTGGGCCGGTAGACGATCTCCCGGGGCAGGATCGAGCCGGCCGCCTCCTTGAGGACGGCCTTGCCCTGCCGTCCGACGATCTTGCGATCGCCGGGCACGGCGAACGCCGCCTTGACCACCTCGACGTCCACGTACGGCACCCGCACCTCGGTCGACGCGGCCATGCTCGACCGGTCCGTGTACGCGAGGTTCAGGCCCGGCAGGAACATCCGAGAATCGCCCAGGCACATGCGGTTGACGAAGTCGTCGAGGTCGTTGTCCTGGTAGATGTCCGCGTGCTCGGTCAGCACGTCCTCGACCGTCCCGGCCAAGTCCGGATCGACCAGGGCGAGCAGCTCGTCCTGGTCGTACATGGTGTAGCTGCGCCGGAACGCGGTCTCCTCCGGCAGATCGGCGAAGGAGAGGAACCGCTTCGCGAAGCGCACCGACCGGTACCCCCGGCGGGCCGTGGCGACCGGCAGCCGGTCCACGGCCCTGGACACCCCGCGCCGCAGGGGCCGCGGGACGCGCTGGTAGCGCAGCGCGAGCAGGTTGGCCAGGTGCTTGCGGTACCCGGCGAACAGCTCGTCGGCCCCCATCCCCGAGAGCATCACCTTGACCCCGGCCTCTCGGGCGGCCGAGCAGATCAGGAACGTGTTGATCGCGGCGGGGTCGCCGATCGGCTCGTCCAGGTGGTACGTCATCTGCGGCAGCAGGTCGAGCACGTTCGGAGCGATCTCGATCTCGTGCAGGTCGACGCCGAATCGCTCGGCCACCTGCCGGGCATAGCGCAGGTCGTCCGGCATCGCCTCGAACTTGGCGTCCTCGGCGCGGAACCCGATCGTGTAAGCGGAGATGCCGGGTTGGTGGCGGGCCGCCAGCGCGGTCAGGTAACTGGAGTCGAGCCCGCCGGAGAGGAAGGTCGCCACGGGTACGTCGGAGAGCAGGTGACGCCGAGTCGACTCCTCGACGAGGGCAGCGACATCCGGCTGCTCGCCGGCCCGGGCCCGCTCCCGGCCCTCGGCGGCGACGTCCTTCAGGTTCCAGAACCGGCCGCGCTCCACCCGGCCGTCGGGCCGGCACCTCAGCCAGCTCCCCGGCGGCAGCTTCTCCGCTTCGCGGAACGCGCACCGTGAGTCCGGCACCCAGTAGTACAGCAGCGAGGCCACCAGTGCCGCGTGGTCCACCTCCAGCGACCCGCCGGTCGCGGTGGAGAGCGCCTTGAGCTCGGAGGCGAACACCAGGCCCTCGCCGCGCCGGAGCAGGAACAGCGGCTTGATGCCGAGCTGGTCGCGGACGAGCACCAGGTCACCGGTTCGCTCGTCGAAGATCCCGAACGCGAACATGCCGCGCAGCCGGGGCAGACAGTCCGTGCCCCAGCGCCGCCAGGCCTCAAGCAGCACCTCGGTGTCGGAGGTACCGCGAAAGCGCACCCCGGCGGCTGCCAGCTCGGCACGAAGCTCGGGCGCGTTGTACAGCTCGCCGTTGTACGTCAGGGCGAGGCCGTCCGAGACCATCGGCTGGGCGCCGGTCCCGGACAGGTCGATGATGGCCAGTCGGCGGTGCCCGAGGTGCACTTCGCCGTCACCGACGGGGTGGCTGTACCGGCCCGCCCCGTCCGGACCGCGGTGGGCGAGGGTGTCGGTGAGCCGGTCGGTCACGACCTTCCCGTCCGGCCATCGATACGTGCCTGCGATGCCGCACATGTCCTACCGCTCCTCCTGGTCGCTGTCCGGGACTAGTGCCGCCGACATCGGCAGCCGCTCCGTCCGCCGCCGGCCCGTCCCGTTCTGTCGGTGAGGCCGCTCGCCGCGGCCGCGCAGCGCGGTGCGCGGCCCGTCCCACAGCGTGCCGTCGGTCCGGTCACGCGGATCGGGGTCGATCAGCACCACACCGATCACCGGAATGCGCTGGTCCGCGAGCTGCCGCGCCACGGTGTGCAGCCATGCGGCGCTGCCGTGCCCGGCCCGCACCACGAGCACGGTCTGAGTGCCGAGGTACTGGAGGTCGGTCCACGCCGCGCCGGGCGCCACCGAGCCGACGCCGAGCCGGCGCTCCTGAGGAGACACGGTCGCGGCAGGCTCGCCGCTGACCACGGTCGGGTCTCCCGGCTTCGGGCGGCGGCCTGCGAGCTGCGGGCCGGGCAGCCCGTCGACGATGACCACGGGCCCCTCCGCCGCCAGTGCCCTGGCGAGGTCCAGTGCGATGACGCTCGTGCTGCGCGCACAGCCCAGTTCCAGCAGCGACACCGGTTCCGCGGAGCCTCGCACGGTGCGGGCAAGGGTCGCGGTGAGCCTTGTCCGTGCCGTCCGGGTCCGTCGGCGCTGCCACAGCCTGGTCGACCGGCGGGGCGTGCGGCGCAGCTCCGCGATGACCGAGGCGCCCAGGTTCGCCGCGATGTCCCGGCGCAGCACGGGGCGGTCCGCCACCACCGTGCCGACCGCGGCCAGCGCGAGCCCGAGGACGAGCCCGAGGACGAGCCCGATCGCGGCGTTGGTGACCGTGGCTTTGGGCAGGGAGTGCTGCAGCGCGCGCGGGGCGTCCACGATCTGCGTGCCGGCGATGACCTTGGGGGTGCCGGTGCGCGCCTCCGCGGCGCGCTCGTCGAAATCGGCGATCCGCGAGTTGAGCTCGGCCCGGCGGGCGAAGAGCGACTCGATGCTCGCCGACGCTTTCGGGTCGCTGTCCGGCGATCGGTCTCCGATCGCCTTGTTGACCTGGGCGAGCTCGTCCCGCATGCGGTCACGCTGGTCGAGCAGGGCGTCGGCCTCGGCCTTCGCGGTTTCCCCCATCCGCCTCACATGGTCCGCGACGAACGCGTCGGCCAGTGCCTTGGCCCTGGCCACCGCTTCCTCGTCGCTGTCACCTGTCACAGTGATCTGCAGCAGGTTGTTGGTCAGGCCGGTACCCCGGTAGTCGCGCATGAAGTCCTCAGGGTTTTCCGAGGACTTGAGGGACCGCAGGGCCTTCTCGGCGATCCGCGTGGTTCCCAGCAGCTCGACGTCGGTGCGGATCAGCGTTCCGGTGTCGTTCGGCTGGTCCTCCTTGTGCGCGACCAGCACCTTGGTCACCGCGGTCGGCGGCGGCGGCATCAGGACCGCCACCGCCACGCCGACCAGCAGTCCAAGCAGCGCCAGGGAGCACCAGAGGCGGCGGCGCCTGCGCACCGCCACCACCAGCGCCTGCAGGTCGATGAGCGGAGCGGCCGGCGACGACTCCGAAGTCGTGCTCGTCGTCACACTGAACCTCCCGTCGCGTGGCCGCGAACGGCGAGCGCCGGAGTGGCGTCGTCCGAAGGCTGGCCGGCAGACCGCGCCGGACGGGCCAGGACCGTGCCGGCGACGACGATGCCGACGACCTCATGCCTGCCGTCCGCACACGCCTCGGCGATGCCGGCGAGCTCATCCGCTGTCCAGCTGCCCGCGCTGAGGACGACCAGGGCACCGGACTCGGTCTCGCGGTCCGGCACCACCGGCCGGTCCACCGACACCTCCACCACCCGCAGCAGCGGATCGCTCTCGGCCTCGGCGACGAGCTGACCGGCGGCCCGGCGGGCGATCTCGTCGCCGTCCGGTACGACGACCAGCAGCCGCCGGGGGGCCGGCAGCTGGTTCCGGAGACGAGCGCACACCCGCCGGTAGCGGATCCGCCTGCCGGCCTCGTCGCCGGACCTCCGCGGGGTCGGCATGTCCCACCGGGTGTCGACGCCGAGAAGCCGGCGGATCCGGGCCCGTGGGCCACCGTCTTCCGGCCGGTGCGCGCGCAGTTCATCGGGCACGTCGACGGTGCCGAGGAGCGCCGAGCCCAGCGCCGCGGCGATCTCCGATTCCGTGCGCAGCCGGCGGTTCACCCGTGCGGCGACGAGATGGCCGATGACCGCGAGCAGGAAGAACAGCAGCGCCCCGGCGACGATGAGCTGCATCCTCGTCGGTGGCGCCTCGCCCGTCGGGCGGGGCGCCGGGCCCATGACGACCATGCCGGCCTTGTTGGCCGCCGGGTCGGCCTGGTCCAGCTTCGTCATGGCCTCCTCCAGCGAGGTGCGCAGCTTCTCGAGCGCGGTGCGGGCCTGCACGCTCTCCACGGTCTGCCCCGGGTCTGCCGCATTGGCCAGGTCGGTGATGCGGCGGTTGGTCTCCTCCACCTTCTGCCGCAGTGCCTCGGGCCCCGTGGCCGAGGGGTCCGTGCTGCCGCCGGCGATCCGCGCGGCGAATCTCACGAATTGCTGGGCCACCCGGTCGGAGAGCTGCTGCGCGCGCTCCGGGGTGTCGGCCGTGCCCGAGATCTTGATGATGTTCCCGTCGGCGGCCTTGGCGGTCACTCGATCCCGCAGCTCGGGGCCGCTGACGTCCGTCCAGCCGAGCTTGGCGGCCGCGCGGTCGATCACCGCCGAACTGGTCGCGATGTCCACCTGGGTCAGCAGCTCGCGCTCCTCCCACTGCCCCGGCAGCAGTACCGATGCCGACGCCGTGTACCGCGGCGGAAACAGCACAGAGGTGCCGTAGCCGACGAGCGCGCCCACCACGGCGACGATGGCGAGAAGCCGCCACCGCCGACGGAGAATCCGCCCGATCGTTACCAGACGGATCGTGTCATCGCTCAACGCCGCGGCCTCTTCCCTGTACGGACCGGGCCACCCGCCGACACCGGAGCGTGGTCACGGCAGGCAGCGGCGTAGGCGGCGAGCAGCGACGCCTGCGAGTTCCGCCACGAAAGCTGCCCGCCGATCCGCTCCTGGCCGATCTTGCCCATCCGGGCCCGCTTCTCCGGATCGTCCAGCAACAACGCGATGAGCTTGGCGAATTCGGCCTCGTCGTTGGCGGGTGCGTAGACGGCGGCGTCACCGGCGGAGACGCGCGCCTCCCGGAGGTCGAACGAGACGATCGGCCGGCCCATCGCCATGTACTCCAGGACCTTGTTCATGGTCGACACGTCGTTGAGCGGGTTGCGCGGGTCGGGGGACAGGCACACGTCCGCAGTGGACAGGTAGCGCACCAGGTCGGCGTCCGGGATGCGCCCGGTGAACTGCACCTGCTCGGACAGCCCGAGCCGCCGGGACAGCTCCACCATCGCGTCGAAGGCGTCGCCGGATCCGACGAACACCGCATGCCAGTCGGTCCGTCCGAACTCGTCGCGCAGCTTCGCGAGGGCACGCAAGGCGTAGTCGACGCCGTCCTGAGGGCCCATGACGCCGAGGTAGCACAGCAGATGAGGCTTGCCGCGCTTCAACTCCGGCTCGGGCGGCACCGGTTGGAACCGGTCGATCTGGGGCGCGCTGCGCACCACGAACACGTCCTCCGGCCGCCGGCCGCCGCGGCGCATCGCGACGTCCCGGTAGCTCTCGTTCGTGGCGAGCACGATGTCCGCGGCCCGGTAGGTCCGCCGTTCCAGCGCGCATACGGCGCGGTAGAGCAGATCCTCGCCGCGGTCGAACCGTGAGAGGTACAGCTCGGGTACCAGGTCGTGCTGGTCGAAGACGAACCGCGCGCCGCGCCGCTTCAGCCACAGTGCCGGCAGGAACAGCAGGTCGGGCGGGTTGCAGGCGTGGACCACGTCGACCGGGCCGACCTTGCGGGCCAGCCGGGCCGTGTGCCACAACGCCGATCCGTACTCCCGCAGGTAGCCGGCCGGTCCTCCGGTGGCCGCGCGCAACGGGTAGCGGTGGATCCGCACCCCGTCGATCACCGCCTCCGGTTCCGTGTCCCGCTTTTCCCCCCGGGGACAGATGACGTGCACCTCCCAGCCCGCGTCGCGCAGCGTCGTGCACTCCTGCCACACCCGCCGGTCGAACGGCACCGACAGGTTCTCCACCAGGATCAGCGCGCGTCGGACCGACCCGTCGCCGCTGGTCGTGTTACCAAGCAAGGCCCATGTATCCCGGTTCGGCCCGGCGCGCCTCGGCGTCGGGAAGGCGGATGAGGTCGACAATCACCGGGCCGTCGCCATGGGGGAGCGCCGACAGCACGGCCGGATCCCTGGTCCCGACCAGGCATACCTCGGCGTGCTCGAGCACCTCGCCGACGGACCCCGCGAGCAGTTGCGCGAGGTGCGGCAGCCGGGTCTCGATGTATTCGCGGTTCGCGCCGATCAGCCGGGAGAGGCTCACGTTGGCGTCGAAGATCCGCAGGTCGTAGCCCTTGCCGAAGAGCCTCTCCGCCAGCTCGACGAGCGGGCTCTCGCGGAGGTCGTCGGTGCCGGGTTTGAAGGACAGCCCGAACAGGCCCACCCGGCGCTTGCCGGTGCGCTCGACCAGCTCCACCGCGCGCTGCAGATGTGCGGAGTTGGAGGACAGCACGTGGGCGAGGATGGGCACCGAGACGTCGGCCCGCTGCGCCGCGTGGACCAGGCTGCGCAGGTCCTTGGGCAGGCAGGAGCCGCCGAAGGCGAAGCCGGGCCGCAGGTAGGCGGGGCTGATGTTCAGCTTGCGGTCGGCCAGGAACACGTCCATCACCTGGTGCGAGTCCACCCCGAGCGCCTGGCACACCGCGCCCAGCTCGTTCGCGAAGCCGATCTTGAGGCCGTGGAACGCGTTGTCCGCGTACTTGATCGCCTCGGCCGTCGGGACCGGCACCCGGAACACCTCGCCGGGCAAGCCGTCGTACAGCGCCATCACCGCATCGCCGCTTGCCGGGTCGAGCTCGCCGATGACGGTCTTGGGCGGGTCGAAGAAGTCCCGCACGCTCGTGCCCTCGCGTAGGAACTCCGGGTTGACCGCGACCCCGATGTCCACCCCGGCCGTGCCGCCGACGTACTTCTCCAGGATCGGTACCAGCAGGTTCAGGCAGGTGCCCGGGAGCATGGTGCTGCGGAACACGACGGTGTGCCGCCCACCCCGCTCGGCCAGCGCGGCGCCGATCTGCTCGGTGACCCGCTCCAAGTACGTGGTGCACAGGCTGCCGTTGGGCTCCGACGGCGTGCCCACGCAGACCAGCGACACCTCGCTGCCCATGATCGCCTCGCGGACGTCGCCGGTGGCGCGCAATGCTCCGGTCCGCACGACCTCGGCGATGAGCTCGCCGATCCGCTCCTCGACCACCGGGGCCTTGCCGTCGTTGACCAGGTCGACCTTCACCTGGTTCACGTCCACCCCGATGACCTCGTGACCCATGCTGGCCAGGCACGCGGCCGACACGCAGCCCACGTAGCCGAGCCCGAAAACGCTGACTCTCATGACCGTCTCTCCCCCCAGGCAGACCCTTGTGGCCTGCGGTCCCTCAAAGCAGGCCCTTGTGGCCCACGGTCCGCGCACCGGCCGGACGACGACCCCCGCGCATCAGTAGGCACCCTGGCCGTAGAACACCGCACGCAGCGTCTTCCACAAGATCACTGCGTCCAGGGCGAGCGACCAGTCCTCCACGTACCGCAGGTCGAGGCGGACCGCCTCCTCCCACGGCAGGTCGCTGCGTCCGCTGATCTGCCACAGGCCGGTGAGCCCGGGTTTGACCAGCAGCCGCCGCCGGATGTCCGGGCCGTACGCGGCGGACTCCTCCGGTAACGGAGGCCGCGGACCGACGAGCGACATCGAGCCGGTGAGCACGTTGAAGAGCTGCGGGAGCTCGTCGATCGAGTACCGGCGCAGTATGGCTCCCACCCGGGTCACCCGCGGATCCCGGCGGAGCTTGAACAGCAGGCCGGCGCCCTCGTTGCGGTCGGCCAGCTCGGCACGTGCCGTGTGGGCCCCGACGACCATGGTGCGGAATTTGAGAATGGTGAACTCGCGGCCGTCCTTGCCGACCCTGCGCTGTCGGTAGAACGCCCCGCCCCGGCTGTCCACCAGCACGAGCAGCCCGACGAGCACCATCAGCGGCGCGAACAGCACCAGCAGGAGCGCCGCGCCCACGCGATCGACGACCCCTTTGATCGCCCGGCGGCCCCCGGTGAATGTCGGCATGCTGACCCGCAGCAGCGGGATACCGAGCACCGCGTCGACGTGCAGCCGCGGGCCGGCCACCTCCATCAGCACGGGTGCCACGACCATCTCGGCATCGCTGCCTTCGAGGTTCCAGGCCAGCCGCTGCAGCCGGTTCGGTGACCAGTGCGGGTCCGGTGTGACCGCGACGACACGGTAGCCGTCGTGGCGGACGTGCTTGGCGACGTCCGCCAGCTGACCGACGACCGGAACTCCGTCCAGTTGTTGGTCACCGTCGAGCCCGAGACCGTCCGTCGTGCACACCCCGTCCACCCGCCAGCCGAGGTGCGGGAACTTGCGGGTGCGGGTGATCAGGTCGTGCACGGTGGCCACGCTCCCGGCAGCGAGCACCGGTCTCAGGCACCGTCCTTCCTTCCGCTGTTTGTGCAGCCAGAGGCGCAGCAGATACCGCGCGGGCATGGTGATGAGTGCGATCGCGGGGATCGCGACGAAGATCCAGAGCTTGATGTTGCGCGAGGTGAGGGCGATCCCGCCGAGCGCCAGCACGACGGTCGCCATGAACAGTGAACGTCCGAGCCGGCGGAATTCCTCGGCGCCCTGGCCGAGCACGGCCGGAGCCCACGCCCGGCTCATCGCAAGCGCCCCCAGCACCAGCAGCTCGGTGCCGAATGCGAGAATTCCCCACTTCTCGTGCCAGTTGGCCGCGTCCCGGGCGCCGAAGAAGTTGCCGATCGCCGCCACCACGAAGGCGGTGGCCACGGTATCGCTGATGATCACGGTACGGCGGTACCGGTGCTCCCACTCGATCGCGGGCTGACTGATCGCCCCGTTCGCCAGACGCCCGCGCGCCGACGGAAATGGGCTGACTATGCCCCCTTGCCGCACAGAACCCCCCAGGTCCCAGTGGTTCGACGTGTTCGCCTAACACTGTTCCTCCCGCCGGGAGGCCCCCGCCCCCCGCACGTTCCTCCCCTCGGGAGGCCCCCGCCCCCCGCGCCGCGATGTTCCTCCCCTCGGGAGGCCCCCGCCCCCCGCGCCGCGATGTTCCTCCCCACGGGAGGCTCACGCCCTCCCGCGCATGACATCCCGGCTATTTCAGAGCTACTTGAACAACCCGCCCTGGCGGCAGCGAACTCGCATGTCCTGCCGGACTCTCGAGGCGCGCGGGAGCCCGTCGAAACCTCGTGTGCTCCCCGCACCCAAGGCCCCTCTCGGGCTCCAAGAATTGATCACCCCCACGTCTGGCGCCTGGGACGCGACTGCTGGCTCTCCGCAGCGCCGGACCTATAGATCATTATTGGTCGCCTCGTGTTCGAACAGCTGAAGCACGGTCAATCTAGACCATCGGGGCCCGTAATGAGGAGGGGATGTGTGTAATTTGTGTTCAAGCTTTGAGGCTGGATTGACTGATTGGTGACCGCCTATGGGTGTCTTGACGCCACCGCGCGCTCCAGCGGCTGCCCGGCCCCCGGGCGCGGCTTCTACGCGGTAGTGATCGGCGAGCTGCAACGGGCCTTCTTCGGCGCCCAGTTCAGCTACAACTTCGCGCCGGTGCTCGAAGTGCGGGGGCGCTGCCTCGCTGCCGGCCTGCCCGCCGCACGGGTCACCGCGGACGCTGGCACTTCCGCCGCCTGCTCCAACAACTCGACGTCGGCTACGTGTTCGCGGTGCCCAAGTCCCAGCAAATCAAATCACTGGCCGGAATCTGGCGCATCGACCAGCTCTTTCGGGTCGTCGCGGACCGGCCCGAACAGGGCGATGCCGCACCGCTGTTGGGCCTGATGTTCACGGGGACGGCCGCCCGGCCGTCCGGTCGTTCCTCCGGTAGGGCCGGGCGGAGCGCGCCCGGTGACGACCGCTCCCGCGTCGCGTCGCAGACGTGCCGCCTCGACCATGCAGCCGAGTGGAAGCAGCGCGAGAAGCGCGAACGCCACTCGATAGGCCGCCGTCGGGCCCTCCAGGCCGAGGTGAGGGGCGAGGGGTCCGGCCGCCCGCAGGGCCAGGGCGCCGAAGGCGACACCGAGCCCGGCCGCCAGCTGCTGGATGGTGCTGGAGAGGGCGTTGGCGCCGCTGGTCCGGTCGGGCTCGATGTCGGCGAAACCGAGCGAGGCGTACGCGCTGAGAGAAACGGAGCGGCAGACACCGCTCACGAACAGCACGCCCAGCACCACCGCCATCGGGGTGCGAGGCCCGAGTGCCGCGCAGAGCAGGAACGTCACCGCCGTGGCCGCCCCGTTCACCAGGAGCACAGTCCGGAACCCGAAGCGGCGCAGGAGTGGGGTGGTGACGGGCTTGACGGCGACATTGCCCGCGAAGACCGCGATGAGTACGAGCCCGGCGGTGGCCGCGCTCCAGCCGAATGCGCCCTGGAACATCAACGGCAGCAGCAACGGGACGGCGCTGATCGCGGCACGGAACAGTGCCCCGCCGACGTTCGCCACCCGGAACGTGTGCACACGCATGGTGGTCGGATCGAGCAACGGTCGGCGCACACGCAGGAAATGAAAGACCGTCACCGCACACATCAGGAGGCCGCCGGCCAGCCAGGCCGCAGCCGTACCCCAGCTCCTCGGCGGGCCGCCGAAGAGTTCCAGCCCGTACACGGCAGCCGCGAGCCCCGCCCCGCCGAGCAGGAAACCCGTCCGGTCGAGGGCAGGCCGCTCAGGCTCCCGCAGGTCGGGAACCATCCGCAGGGCCAGGAGCAGCGCGACCACGCCGAGCGGCACATTGACCAGGAAGATCCAGCGCCAGGAGGCATACGTGGTGAACAGGCCCCCGAGCGCGGGCGCGGCGACGGGTGCGAGCAACCCGGGCCAGGTCAGGTAGGCGATGGCCCGGAGCAGATCCGTCTTGCGGGTGCCGCGCAGCACCACCAGGCGCCCGACGGGCACCATCATCGCCCCGCCGATGCCCTGCAGTACCCGCATCACCACGAGCTCCGGAAGACCGGTGGCCGCCGCGCACAGCGCCGAGGCCACGGTGAACACCGCGATGGCCCAGGCGAAGACACGTCGGGCACCGTAGCGGTCGGCGGCCCAGCCGCTCACCGGGATGAACACGGCGAGCGCCACGAGATATGCCGTCATGGTGATGCTGATGTCCACCGGCCGCACCCCGAAGGACGCGGCAATGTCGGGGGCGGCCGTGGAGATGATCGTGCCGTCCAGGTTCTCCATGAAGAACGCTCCGGCCACCAGTAGCGTCGGCCCCCGACCGTCGCCCTTCGGGCCGCCCCCGGCGTTCATCCGTGCGTCTCCGTGTCGTGCGCGTCGTGCGTGTCCCGCATATCGCGCATCATGCCCATGTCCTCGTGCTCGAGCATGTGGCAGTGGTAGACGAACCTCCCGGAGGAGTCGCCGAAGTACCCGTCCACCGTGACCAGTTCGCCGGCACCGACCCGGACCGTGTCCTTCCAGCCCCGCTCACCCGGCGGCACCATGTGGGCGCCGGTCCGCCGCATCGGGGTGGCGGTGCCGCAGCCGATGTCACCGCTCGCCGTGGTGAACGACGTGAAACCGCTGACGTCGTACACGTCCCTGCTCACCACCCGGAAGCTGGTCGCGTGAATGTGCATGGGATGGGCCCAGCCGGAGGTGGCGGCATGCAGGAACCGCCATCGCTCCCAGCTCCGGGTACGGACGAAGAAACGCACGGGATCGTAGAAGTCGGCCGCCCGGCGCCGATATGTGGTGAGGCTCCCGTCGGCCTCCTTGATCTGCACGATGCCATCGAGGGGCAGCGCACCGGAGGGTGCGGCGGTCTTCTCCAACTCCCAGCACAGAGCCTGGCCGGGGCCCATGGGTGTCAGCACGATCAGTCTGTCCGCGGCGGCCTCGGTGCCGTTGGCGCTTTCTGTGCTCATGGTGCTCTTGGCGGGCGCGGGAGAGCCGCACCTCGATCGTGGGGCCGGGGAGGTGACCGTCGTAGGTCCACACCGGGGTGGGCGGAAGCTGCGAGTGCAACCGCACCGTCGTCGCACGCATCCGGATGGTGGCGTACGAGACGCCGTCGGCCCGCGTCTTCCTGACCGTCGGAGGTATGCGCAGGGGATCGCGGTAAGGGGTGAGGGCGCTGTACCGGGGGGTCTCGCCGGCCGCTGCGACCGTCAGAGGGCCGTCACCCGGCGGGGCCGGCCAGTCCACCGCCACCGTGTGCCGAGCAGGCACCGCATACTCTGCGGGCTCCGTGGTCACGGAACTTGCCGCACCGGCGGGTCCACCGGCCGACAGCGGCGTGCTCTCGCCGACCGCGGCCAGGGCACCCGTGGCGGCAGCGGACGCAAGGAACAAGCGGCGGGTCAGATCCTCGCTGTGCCGCTCCGACCCGCTTGCTTCGTGTCTCATGTGGTGTGTCGTCCTTCGTTCATCACCCGTGGCGGACCATCGGGACGGTCCACCGCCGGGGCTCGGACGCGTGGGCCGGGGATGTGTCTTCCCCGGCCCACACGGTGATGCGCCGCAGTGCGTCCGGACCGCGGCCATATCGGGGCCCCGGATCACCGGACCCCGGGACCTGCTACGGGACGTCAGCCCTTGCCGTCGGTGGCCGCCGTCGCGGCATGCACCGCGTGGCCGCCGAACTGCTGCCGCATCGCCGCGAGCGCCTTCAGTTGGGCGGCGTCAGGCTTGCGGGAGGCGAAGCGAGCGAAAAGCGCCGCGGTCATGGCAGGGGCGGAGACGGCGAGGCGTACGGCCTCCTCGACCGTCCACCGGCCCTCGCCGGAGTCGTCCACCCGGCCGGACAGCGCGGCCAGTTCGGGGTCCGCCTCCAGAGCGCGCACCTGCAGGTCGAGCAGCCAGGAACGGACCACCGTGCCGTGCCGCCAGGAGGCGAGCACCTTCGGCACGTCGGGCACGTACTCGCTGGCCTCCAGCAGCTCGTAGCCCTCGGCGAGTGACTGCATCATGCCGTACTCGATGCCGTTGTGGACCATCTTGGCGTAGTGACCGGCGCCCACGGGGCCCGCGTGGCAGAGCCCGTCCTCCTCCGGCGCGAGCGACTGGAGCAGCGGCCTCACCTTCCGGACGTGCTCGTCCTCGCCGCCGCACATCACGGCGTAGCCGTTCTCCCGGCCCCAGACACCGCCGCTGACGCCGCAGTCGACGTAGCCGATGCCGTGCTCGGCGAGCATCCGGGCGTGCTCGGTGTCGTCGCTGAACCGGGAGTTGCCGCCCTCGACGATCACGTCGCCGGGGGAGAGGAGTCCGCTCAGCCGCCGCAGGGCCTGGCGGGTCGGGTCACCCGCCGGCAGCATCAGCCACACCACGCGCGGGGAGGCGAGCTTCTCCACCAGTTCCTCGACGGACGTCACGTCACGATCGGGGGAGGTACGGCTGTAGCCGAGGACCTCGTGGCCGGTGTCCCGCAAGCGGGCCGCCATGTTGCCGCCCATGCGTCCGAGGCCGATGATTCCTACCTGCATGCGTCTCAGTCCTTCGAGTGGTGAGGGTGGTTGGCACGACGGCCACGGAGGTGCTGCAGCACGACGCTGTTGTCCAGGTCGCCCTGGCCCTGCGCCTCTACCGCCGCGTACAGCCGGGCCACCGTGGCGGAGAGCGGCAGCAGAACCCGTTCGTCGGCAGCGCTCTCCAGCACGAAGCCGAGGTCCTTGTGGAGGTAGCGGGCGGGACCGGAGGGGGTGAAGTCGCTTTCGGCGAGGTGATGGCGCTTCTGCGCGAGTACCTCGGAGGAGGCGAGTCCGCCCGCCAACACGTCCAGCAGCGCCGCCGGTTCGAGTCCGCCGCGCTCGCCGAGCAGCACGGCCTCGGCGAGGGACACCAAGGTTCCGGCCACGACGAGTTGGTTGCACGCCTTGGCCAGCGATCCAGCGCCGATGTCGCCCATGCGTCGTACGGTCGAGCCCATCGCCGACAGATACGGGCGGATTCGCTCGACGCTGTCCGCGGGCCCGCCCGCCATGATCGACAGGGAGGCGTCGCGGGCGCCGGTCACGCCGCCGCTGACGGGAGCGTCGACGACCGTCACTCCCCGCGGGAGCAGTTCCTCGGCCACCTTCCGCACACCGACCGGGGAGACCGTGCCCATCACGACAAGGGTGTCGATGACCGGGTCCGCGCAGAGCAGCCCGTCCAGTACGGCGACGACCTGTGGCAGGTCGGGCAGCATGGTCAGGACGACCGGTGCGGTGGCGCCCACTTCGGCCGGGCTGCCGGCGGTGCGACAGCCGGCGGTACGCGCCGCGTCCAGCGCCGGCCGGCTGCGGTTCCAGGCCAGGACATCGCAACCGGCCTTGGCGAGGTTGGCCGCCATCGGCAGCCCCATCGCTCCGAGTCCGACGAAGCCCACCGTCCGCGGCAGGGGATTCATGCGCGCACCTCCGTCCATGCCGGCCTGTCCAGGGGCGGCAGGTGCGGGGGCGGCAGGTGCGGGGGCGGCAGGTGCGGGGGCCGCCGGTTCAAGGGCCGTTGGTTCAAGGGCCGTTGGTTCAAGGACGGCCCGTTCATACCCGAGCCTCCGCCCGCGCCGCCAACGCGCCCAGGCGGTCCGCCAGTTGTGGTGTGCCGACCACCGCGCGGTTGACGACGAAACGCGGTACGCGGCCCGCCGCCACGTCCAGGACCGCCCGGACGGCACTGCCCCCGTTTCCGGAGGACATCTCGTCGGTCCAGGCGAGGGCGTGAGGGCTGAGGACGACGTTGTCCATGGCGAGCAGCGGATGGCCGAGGGCGGGTGGCTCGGTCTCGAACACATCAAGGCCTGCCGCCCGGATCCGGCGCACCCGCAGTGCCTCGACGAGTGCGGCCTCGTCGACGATCGGGCCGCGGGCGACATTGAGCAGCACCGCCGTGGGCTTCATCAGCGACAGGCGCCGGGCGTCGACGAGATGGCGGGTCTCTTCCGTGAGCGCGCACATCACGATCACGGCGTCGGCCTCGGCCATCACCGTGTCGGCCTCCGCAAGCCGTACGCCCAGGTCCCGGGCGGTCTCCGCCGGGCAGTACGGGTCGTACGCGACGACGTCGACGCCGAAGGGCCGCAGCAGGTCCACGAGATCACGGGCGGTGTTGCCGAGGCCGAGCAGACCGATGCGGCGGCCGGTGAGCCCCAGCCCCATCCACTGCTCCTTCTCCGCCCAGCGCCCCTCCCTGACCAGCCGGTCCTTGGCGGTGAGGTTGTGCAGGACGGCGAGCAGCAGGGTGAGCGCGGCGGTGGCGACGGGCCGACGGGCGCCGTCCGGGGTGATGGTGACCAGGGCTCCGTGGCGGGTGCAGGCGTCGAGGTCGACGGTGTCGTAGCCCACGCCGAAGCGGGCGAACAGTACCGGCGGCCGGACGGCGCCGGCGAAGGTGTGTTCGGTGACGGAGGGCGCCGCGAACAGCACGGCGTGGAGTCCGTCGACGTCCGCCGCGAGGAGCTCGTCGGTGCGGCGCGGCAGGTAGTGCCAGTCGACACCGGCGGCGTCCAGCTCGCCGAGCCTGATGTCGCCCCATACGTTGCGGCCCTCGGCGTCCAGGAAGTCCCGGCTGACACCGACCGTGAAGCCGTCGCCCGCCATCACAGCACCGCGACCGGGTTGACGGGTGAGCCCGTGCCGCCGGGAATGTTCAGTGGCGCCACGACCATCATGAACGCGTACCGGCCGGCCTGGGCGCAGGCGGCCGAGAGCGCTTCGGGATCCAGGTTGTCCAGCAGCGGCACACCCATGGCGGTGATGGCGAGCGCGTGCACGGGGGAGTGCAGGCCCTCGACCGGCGACGGCCGTACGTCGCTGTCGCCGTCGCCACCGAGCAGGGCGATCCCGCGCTCGGCCAGCAGCGGCATCGCGTCCACATGGAAACCGGCGCTGGCGGCATCCGGGTTCCAGGCGCCGAGTTCGGCGCGGCGGCGGACGTGTCCGGAGCGCAGTAGTACGGCGTCGCCCTCGTCGATGGTCACGCCGAGCGCCTTCTCGGCGGCCAGGACGTCCTCGGCGTGCACGGCCCGGCCCGGCTCCAGCCAGTCGGTGCCGAGAACGGCGGGCAGGTCGAGGAGGACGCCCTTGGTGACGAGGGGGCCGAGGGCGGAGACGGCGCCGAAGTGGGCACCCGCGGCGTCGACGACGTCGCGTGCGGTGCGGCCGTCGAAGAGCTGACCGCGGTAGGCGATGTGGGAGAGCGCGTCGAGGTGGCTGACTCCCTTGCCGTGGTAGTCGACGGCGATGAAGTCCTTGTGGCAGGAGGGCTCGGGGGCTTCGACGTCACCGAGGTCGGACATGTAGTGCAGGGCGGGCTTGCCGTTGTCCGGGCCGGGCACGGTGTTCCAGGGCAGGGCCATGGGGACCGTGGTGCCGGTGCGGACGAGGGCGGCGGCCCGTCGCACGTGGTCGGGCGTGACCCGGTTCCAGGCACCGCGGTCGGCGGGGGTCCAGCGGTTCCAGGCGCGTACCGCCTCGAAGAGGGCGTCGAACTCCTCACGCGACAGAGGAGGTCCGTTGTCGGGGAGAGAAGCCGAGTGCGGGGAAGCTTGCGGGCTGCTGGTCATCTGAGGGTCAGCGCTCCAAGGCTCGGAGTGTGCGACGGTCGGTCCTCGGGGCGCGCTACGGTCAAGAGGTCCCGACTGAATGGGAGAGGTCTCAACGCCAAAGCGTGCGTCGACGGCATTGTCGTCCGGGGCCACACGAGGGACAATAGCCAATATGCTGAACGACGAACAGAATGATGGGTGGAGTTGCTGGTGAGCGCAAGTGACCCGGGGGGTCTTGTTCCTGCGGTGACGCGGGCCGTGGCGATCCTCGACACGCTCGGCGAGGCGGAGGGCCGCCCTCTGTCGGTCAGTGAGATAGCGCGTGCGTTGGGGCTGCCGAAGTCCTCGACGGGAAACCTGTGTGCCTCGCTGGAGGCGGCGGGCATGGTCGCGCGCAGCGGTACGGGCTTCACTCTCGGGCGCAAGCTGGTCGAGCTCGGCGGCCGCTATCTGGCCACGGTGGATCAGCTGCGCGACTTCTATGAGCTGTGCCGCCGCAGCGTGCACATCTCCCGTGAGACCGCCCGCGTCGCCGTACTGGACGGTCTGGACGTGCTCTATCTGGGCCGGTACGACGGCACGCAGCCGCTGCGGCTGACCGCGAACATCGGGGACCGCTTCCCCGCCAACTGCACGGCGACCGGCAAGGCCATCCTGTCGACCCTGGATCCCGCGGTGGCGGAGGACCGGCTGCGCGGCCGCCCGTTGCCCGGGCTGAGCGAGCGGTCGATCACCTCCGTGCCGGCCCTGATGGCGGACCTGGCCGCCACGCGCGAGCGGGGTTACGCCGTCGATGACGAGGAGGCCACGGCCGGCATCGTCTGCCTGGCCGTACCGGTCAAGGGGTTCCGCACCGACTCGGCGCCGTTCGCGATCAGTGTCACTGTGCTCAAGGCGCGGCTCGACGAAGAGTTCCGTGAGGCGTTGCTGAAGGATCTGCGCGCGATCGCGGCGGGGCTGGAGAACCCGATGCTGCCGCAGGGGGCGCCCGTCGGCGGGGGGTGACGGGTCGGGCCCCAGGTGGGCCGGCATCGAGGGTCGCGGCGGCCGTACGGAGAACCTTTCCGTGCGGCCGCCGTAACTTTGGGGAAATCAATATAGTCCGACCTATTGACCAACATGCTGTGTGCTATACAGGATTCTGGTCGAGCCGACGGAGTGACCTCGGCTGGCAGATCCCTCGGAGAAGTCCGTGCATGACGCTTCCGACGACGACACAGCACCTCTCGTGAACATCCGCGGACTGCGCAAGCGGTTCGGCGGCACCCTCGCTCTCGCCGATGTCGACCTCGACCTCCACGGGGGCAGCGTCCTGGCCCTGCTGGGCCACAACGGCGCAGGCAAATCCACTCTCATCAAAATCCTCGCCGGCGTTCACCGCGCGGACCGGGGCCGGGTCAGTGTGGCCGGCCATCCGCTCGGCACCGACGCGGCCACCGCCGAGATGTCCTTCATCCACCAGGACCTCGGCCTGGTCGAATGGATGACGGTCGCCGAGAACATCGCCCTCGGCACGGGCTACCCCCGCAGCGGCGGCCTCGTCTCCTGGCGCCAGGTCCACGCGCGGGCCATCGAGGCCCTGGGCATCGTCGCCGGTCACCTCGACCCGGACGCGGCGGTGGCCGATCTGACCCGGGCCGAACGCTCGCTCGTGGCCATCGCCCGCGCCCTGTCCACCCGGGCCCGGCTCATCGTGCTCGACGAACCCACGGCCAGCCTGCCCGCGGCGGACTGCGCCCGGCTCTTCGACGTCCTGCACACCCTGCGCGACCGTGGCCACGGCATCGTCTACGTCAGCCATCGCCTCGACGAGGTCTTCCAGGTCGCCGACCGCTTCGCAGTACTGCGAGACGGACACCTCATCAGCCAGGGGCGTCTCGCCGACCACGGTCCTGACCGGATCGTGCACGACATCGTGGGCCGTGGGCCGGAGAGCCACCGTCCGCAGCAAGGCCCCGGAAGCCTCGGATCCACTGTGCTGCGCCTCAGCGGCGCCATGACGGACGGGGCGGGGCCGGTCGACCTGGACCTGCGCGCCGGCGAGGTCCTCGGCATGGTCGGTCTCACCGGCGCCGGCCACATGAACCTCGGCCGCGCCCTGGCCGGAGCACGGCCCCTGACGGGCGGTGAGGCGCTGCTCGACGGCGAGCCGTACCGTCCCGGCTCAGTCGCCGCGGCAGTCGACGCGGGTATCGGCTTCGTCACCAGCAACCGCCAGGAGGAGGGCTGCGCCCTCGAACTCACCGTCCGGGAGAACTTCCTGGCCAATCCGCGTGCGGACCGCCGCTCCCCGTGGCGCTGGCTCGGTCCCCGACGCGAGCGGGCCGAAGCGGCCTCGCTGGTCGAGCGGTTCGGGGTCCGCCCCACGGACCCCGAGGCGCCGATCGCCACCCTCTCCGGCGGCAACCAGCAGAAGGTCATGATCGG
Source organism: Streptomyces sporangiiformans (assembly GCF_005768555.2). Classification (GTDB taxonomy): domain Bacteria; phylum Actinomycetota; class Actinomycetes; order Streptomycetales; family Streptomycetaceae; genus Streptomyces; species Streptomyces sporangiiformans. The sequence goes on along the minus strand of NZ_VCHX02000020.1, from coordinate 3,192 downwards.
CCGCTGGCTGCGCATCACCCGCCGCGTGGTGATCCTCGAAGAGCCCACCGCGGGTGTGGACGTCGGAGCCAAGGCCGAGATCTACCGACTACTGGACGGAGCCCTCGCCGAAGGGCTCGCGGTCCTGCTCATCTCCACCGACTTCGAAGAGGTCGCCGACGTGTGTCATCGGGCCCTGGTCTTCGCCCGGGGCGCCGTGACCGCCGAACTCTCCGGCGCCTCCCTCAACGTCACCGACCTCACCCACGCCGCGTCGGCGATGCCGGCGCTGACCGGAACGGCGGACAACTGATGGCCACCGAGACCGAACCCTCTCCCGGCAGGACGCGCCCGACTCCCCGCGATGTCGGTCAGCGCGGCGGGGGCCGGCTGCGCGGTCACCTGATCGGCACCTACGGGCTGCTGGCCCTGACCGCCCTGCTGTTCCTGATCTTCGCCGTGACGATGACCGGCTCCTTCGCCACGTCGGACAACCTCACCTCGCTGCTGTCCACCAACGCCATCCCCGCGATGCTCGCGCTCGGCGCGATGATCCCCATCGTCACCGGCAAGTTCGACCTGTCGATCGGTTACGGCATCGGCCTCTGGCACGTCCTGACGATGCAGCTCATCGTGCACAGCGGTTGGCCCTGGCAATTCGCCTGCCTGGTGACGATCGCCGCCGGCACTGCTGTCGGTGTCTTCAACGGGCTGCTCGTCGAACTCGCGAAGATCGACTCGTTCATCGCCACGCTCGGCACAGGCAGCGTGCTGTACGCCCTCACTCTCTGGATCACCGACGGAGCCCGTATCGTTCCCGGGCCCGACGGCCTGCCGGCCTGGTTCACCGACCTCTACACCTCGACGTTCCTGGGGCTTCCGGTGCCGGCCTTCTATGTACTGGTGCTCGCCGTCGTCCTGTGGCTGGTGCTCGAACGGCTTCCGCTGGGGCGCTATTTGTACGTCATCGGCTCCAACACCCGGGCCGCCGACCTCGTCGGCATCCCGACTCGCCGCTACAGCATTTACGCCTTCGCCGGCTCCGGATTCGTCGTGGGCGTGGCCGGTGTGCTGCTCGCCGCCCAGCAGCAGATCGGCAATCCGAGCGGTGGCCAGGACTATCTGCTGCCCGCCTTCGTGGGTGCCTTGCTGGGCTCGACCGCCATCAAGCCCGGGCGACCCAACGCGCTGGGCACCATCGTCGCCGTCACCGTCCTCGCTGTCGGCCTGTCCGGCATCACCCTGGCCGGCGCCGACTTCTGGGTCACTCCCTTGTTCAACGGTGGCACCTTGCTGATCGCCGTCGGCCTCGCGGGCCTGTCGGCACGTCGTCGGCTGCGAGCCGGTGCCGCCGCGACACGGCGATCGCTGTCCGGCGACGCCTCCGGTGGTACGTCCGGAGGCGGGAACTCCTCGAGGGGAACAACTCGCGCGGCGGTCCCGGCGGCGGGCGAGCCGTCGGCCGGCGGATCGACCGAGGGCCCCGAGCACCACCGCATCCCCTGACCCCAGGTGACCCGGGCTTCCTCCCGCCCGCCCTCTGGCTGATGCCGTACATCATCAAGGAGCCGACTGTGCCGACCATGCCGTATCACCCCACCCGCAAGCAGACCGTCAGAGCCGTGGTAGCTCTGGCCGTCCTCACCGCCTCTCTCACCGGCTGCGTACGTGGCTCGCAGATGGGCGTCTCTCACACCGCCGGCTCCTCGAAGGCGGGCTGCCCCTCCGTCCTCGCCCGCGCGAAACAGGCCGTCGCCGATGCCGAAGCCACCGACAACCCCTGGGGTGGGCCGGCCAGTGGTCCCCGAGCGGTCGCCGGCAAGAAGACCATCGTCTATGTGGCCAACACGATGACCAACCCCGGCATCGCCGGCGCCGCCAAGGGGGTGCGGGAAGCCGCGCGGACCATCGGCTGGAAGGTCAGGGTGATCGACGGGCAGGGGTCGCCGGCGGGCGTTCAGAAGGCGTTCAGTCAGGCCATCGCGCTCAACCCCTCGGGAATCGTCATAGGTGGCTTCGACCCGAAGACGACCTCGGAACAGGTACGCCAGGCCAACGCCAGGAACATTCCGCTCATCGGCTGGCACGCGGTCAACAACCCCGGCCCCAGCAAGAGCCCGAAGCTGTTCACCAACGTCACCACGAACGTCACGGACGTCGCGAAGATCAGCGCGGACTGGGTCATCGCCCAGTCGAACGGCACCGCCGGTGTCATCGTCTTCACGGACGCCTCGATCCCCTTCGCCGACATGAAGGCGGAACTGATCAAGAAAGAGCTCGCCACGTGCTCCGACGTGGAGCTCCTGGCGACCGAGAACATTCCGATCCCGGACTCCAGCAGCCGCACTCCGACCGAAGTCACCTCCCTGCTGTCGCGCTACGGCACGAAGTGGACGTACTCCGTCGCCATCAATGACCTCTACTTCGGCGACGCGGCGCCCGCGCTGCGTTCCGGAGGCAAGCAGGGCGGGGGAACACCGTTCAACATCGGCGCGGGTGACGGCGATTCCTCCGCTTTCCAGCGCATCAACAGGGAGCAGTACCAGGCCGCCACCGTGCCCGAGCCGCTCAACGAGCAGGGCTGGCAGATCGTGGACGAGTTCAACCGTGCCTTCTCGGGGCAGTCGGCGAGCGGCTATGTCTCGCCCCCGCACATCGCCACGACCAAGAACAGCGCCGGTGCCTCGACCTGGGACCCCAAGGGCTATCGGGAGGCATACCGGAAGCTCTGGGGGAAGTAGCCGCCCCCATCCCACCCCGCCCACTGCTTCCTCAACTTCCGCACCATATCTGGAGCTTCACCGTGCACCCATCTCCGACCGCAGACATCCTCGTTGCTGCCGGACCTTTCGAGTGGACCGAGTTGGACCAGAGGGCCGTGGACACGGCCCGTGTCCTGGCCGCCGATGCCGTACAGAAGGTCGGCAACGGCCATCCGGGTACGGCGATGAGCCTGGCTCCCGCCGCGTACACCCTCTTCCAGAAGGTGATGCGGCATGACCCGGCGGACGCGGACTGGACGGGCCGTGACCGGTTCGTACTGTCCGCGGGCCATTCGTCCCTGACTCTGTACATCCAGCTGTACCTGGCCGGCTTCGGTCTGGAGCTGGACGATCTGAAGGCCTTCAGGACGTGGGGGTCGAAGACGCCGGGGCATCCCGAGTACGGGCACACGGTGGGTGTGGAGACGACGACCGGCCCGCTGGGTCAGGG
>NZ_VCHX02000015.1 GCF_005768555.2 Streptomyces sporangiiformans | reverse complement strand
GTTTTTCGCCCCCGCCGCCCCTACCCGTCCCATCCCGTACCTGGGGGCTCCGCCCCCAGACCCCCGTATCGGCCTGAACGGCCTCGTCCTCAAACGCCGGACGGGCTGAAAATCAGCCGTCCGGCGTTCGAGAAGCGGGTCTGGGGTGGAGCCCCGGAAGGATGGGAACGGGTAGGGGCGGCGGGGGCGAAGCCAGACCGCGGTAACACCGTCAGCCGTTGCTCGGGCCGCCGAGCTGGATCCCCGCCATGCGGGACCACTCGTACGGACCGGTCTTCACCTTGGCCGCGAAGTCGCCGTCGAAGGACTCGTGCTCGGTGATCCCCGACTTCTGGACCGCCTGCTCGGCGACGGCGTAGGTCGGGGCCACGAGGTCGCCCCATCCGCCGTCCTCACCGACGAGGACGATCCGGGCGCCCTTCTGCCCCAGGTACGCGATCTGGCCCTCGGCGCCGCCGTGTGCCTGGGCGAAGGAGGAGATCTGCTTGGCGAGCCGCGCCACCTGACGCTCCGCCTTGGCGGCCTGCTTGCGGTCCGCCGCCTCGTCGACCTGCTGGGTGTCTGCCATGGTCAAGATGCTACCGGCGGGTAGAACGAACGGCGACGGGTGGGGTGCGTGGCATCGACCACGCACCCCACCCGTCGTGGGTACTGCCGGCTATCGGAGGAAGGGATCCACCGCCACCGCCACGAACAGCAGCGAGACGTACGTGATGGACCAGTGGAACAGCCGCATCTCCTTGAGCTTCGCGCCCACGGCCCCGTCCTTCGCGCGGGCCTGCAGCGCGTGCGCCTCCCAGAGCCAGAATCCGCCGGTCACCAGGGCGACGGCCGTGTAGAACCAGCCGGTGTAGCCGAGCGGCGTCAGCAGCAGGGAGACGGCGACCATCGCCCAGCTGTAGAGGACGATCTGCCGTGCGACGACCTTGTTGGAGGCGATGACCGGCAGCATGGGCACGCCCACGCGCGCGTAGTCGTCCTTCACCTTCATCGACAGCGGCCAGTAGTGCGGCGGCGTCCAGAAGAACATGACGAGGAAGAGGATGACCGGGGCCCACGACAGGGAGTTCGTGACGGAGGACCAGCCGATGAGGACGGGCAGGCAGCCGGCGATGCCGCCCCAGACGATGTTCTGCGACGTACGCCGCTTGAGGATCATCGTGTAGACGACGACGTAGAAAAGCAGCGCTCCCAGCGACAGCCAGGCGGACAGCCAGTTGACGGTCAGGCCGAACAGCAGTGTCGAGACCACGGCCAGCGTGATGCCGAAGGTGAGGCACTCACGTGGGGTGACCATGCCGGTGACCAGTGGACGCTGCGCGGTGCGCGACATGAGCGCGTCGATGTCACGGTCGATGTACATGTTCAGCGCGTTGGCGCCGCCCGCGGAGAGGTAGCCGCCGACGCAGGTGAGGAGCACCAGCTTCAGGTCGGGCACGCCCTGCTGCGCCAGGAACATCACCGGAACAGTGGTGATCAGCAGCAGTTCGATGATCCGTGGCTTGGTCAGAGCGACGAATGCCTTGACCCGGGCCCCGAACGGCCGGTGCTTCGTGCTCTGACTCGTCTCGAGCACACCCGCTGGACGGGATTCAACGGCCGTCACGTACACCCCTACAGAGACATCCCAGCGAGCCCCGACTGTGAACTCTCGGTAAAGGCCCGCGCGTACCACGCCACTGTAGACGTTGCCCAGAGCACGCTCTTCGCGGGGGTCGGGTCGTGTTGGACGGCCCCCACTAGGCGCTTTTCGCCGCTTGATCAACTACTCAATCCAGTACTTGATCAAGTACTCGATTGAGCAGCAGGTTGCGCGGCTGCGTATTCACCGGCATTCACCGGCCGAATGCGGAACGTGCCGGTCAGGAGGCGGAACGTGCCGGTAGGGAGGCGAGGCTTTGACAGTCCCGGCAGTCTGGAATGACTCGAAAAAATGCGCGTTCCTACAAGGGTAGGCTCGACAAAGGCCGGTGGGCGCGATTGCGCACCGGCATTCGACATGTGGCACATGCGGAGAGGAGCCCTGACCCAGGGTGAGCACCAAGCCGACCATGACAGACCTCGAGTGGACCGAGTTGGACCAGAGGGCCGTGGACACGGCCCGCGTCCTGGCCGCCGATGCCGTACAGAAGGTCGGCAACGGCCATCCGGGTACGGCGATGAGCCTGGCTCCCGCCGCGTACACCCTCTTCCAGAAGGTGATGCGGCATGACCCGGCGGACGCCGACTGGACGGGCCGTGACCGGTTCGTACTGTCCGCGGGCCATTCGTCCCTGACTCTGTACATCCAGCTGTACCTGGCCGGCTTCGGCCTGGAGCTGGACGATCTGAAGGCCTTTCGCACGTGGGGGTCGAAGACGCCGGGGCATCCCGAGTACGGGCACACGGTGGGTGTGGAGACGACGACCGGCCCGCTGGGTCAGGG